>NZ_JACSRA010000014.1 GCF_014836335.1 Clostridium cibarium | reverse complement strand
CCGCCGTATACCGAACGGTACGTACGGTGGTGTGAGAGGTCGGTAGATAAAATAATTATCTACCTCCTACTCGATTATTGATTTTTTAATATAGTAAAAAGGAGTTCTTTTGCTATCTTTGGGTTTGCTTTCCCTTCTGATGCTTTCATGATCTGTCCCATTAAAAATCCAGCAGCTTGTGATTTCCCAGCAGCAAAGTCAGCTACGGATTGAGGATTGTTATCAACAATTTCTTTAATTAATGATTGGAGTTCAGAACTATCACTAATCTGAGATAAGCCTTTAGATTCAACTATTTTTTTAGCAGAATCACCACTCTTAAACATTTCTTCAAATACTTCTTTACCTACAGTAGTACTTATTTTACCTTCGTCTATTAAAGAGATTAGTTCAAATAAGTTCTTAGAATTAATGTTGTTTGAAGAAGTATCTAGAGATTCTTCTTTATTTAGTCTTAGGAAATCTCCTAAAATCCAATTAGCAACAGCTTTAGGAGGTGCGCCTAATTTTATTGTTTCCTCAAATAAATCAGAAAGATTTTTATCATCAATAATTATTTCTACATCTTTAACGGATAATCCATAAGAATTAATAAATCTTTCTTTTTTTACTTTAGGCATTTCAGGAAGTGTAGCTTCGATTTCCCTAATTTGTTTTTCTTGAATTATTATGGGAACAAGATCAGGTTCAGGGAAGTATCTATAGTCGTGAGCATCTTCTTTGCTTCTCATTGGTACAGTTTTTCCTTTACCGTTATCCCATCTTCTAGTTTCTTGTTTTATTTTATATTCTTCACCATAGTTATACAGTTCTCTTTGGCGTTTTTCTTCTTTTTCAAGAGCTTTCTGAAGTTCTTTAAATGAACTTATATTTTTCATTTCTACTTTAGTGTTTAATTTATCAGAACCAGCTTCTCTAATAGATATATTAGCATCACATCTTAATGAACCTTCTTCCATTCTACAGTCTGAAATATCTCCATATTGCAAAATTGATTTTATAGTTTTAAAGTAAGTGACAGCTTCTTCAGGGGATCTAAGATCAGGTTCAGAAACCATTTCTATAAGAGGTACACCTACACGATTGTAGTCTATTAAAGATACATTATCTTCATCAACGTGCACAAGCTTTCCAGCATCTTCTTCAATATGAATTCTATTAAGACGAATCTTTTTTGTTGTTCCATTAACATCTATTTCTACATAGCCACCTTCACATAAAGGTAAATCAAATTGAGATGTTTGATAAGCTTTTGGAAGGTCAGGGTAGAAGTAATTTTTTCTGTCCATTTTATTTAATTTATTTATTTTGCAGTTAAAAGATCTACCAGCTTTAATAGCCAAAGCTACAACTTCTTCATTAAGGACAGGAAGTGTTCCTGGCAGTCCTAAACAAATAGGGCAGGTATTGTGGTTAGGCTCTGTACCAAACTCAGTAGAGCAGGAACAGAATATTTTAGTTTTAGTTTTTAATTCAGCATGTATTTCAAGACCTATTACGGTTTCTAAACTCATAATTAATTCTTCCTTTCTTTACTAAAGTACTGGTGCAAGAGTAGATATTTTAACTTCTTGCTCTAAAGCGTAAGCTGCTTTAAATATCTTTTCTTCACAAAAATGTGGTCCTAGTATTTGAATTCCGATAGGTAATCCATCTTTACTCTTGGCATAAGGAAGAGAAATGGCTGGTATACCTGCAAGGTTAATATTAACTGTGTAAATATCTCCTAAGTACATTGATAATGGATCTTCACTTTTTTCACCAATTTTAAATGGTAGAGTAGGAGATGTTGGACTTAATATAACATCATATTCATTAAATGCTTTTTTAAATTCTTCTTTTATTTTTTTCTTCAATTTTTGTGCTCTATTGTAATATGCATCATAATATCCAGAAGATAGAGCATAAGTTCCAAGCATAATTCTTCTTTTAACTTCAGTTCCAAAAGATTCAGTTCTACTACTAACTATTAAATCATCTACATCTACAAAATCCTTTGGACGATATCCATACCTTATTCCATCAAATCTTGCAAGGTTTGAACTAGCTTCAGCAGAAGAAATTATATAATAAGCTGAAAGACCTTCTTCAGTAATAGGAAGAGACATTTCTTCAACTTCTGCACCAAGGGATTTTAATTTTTCAATAGAGTCTAATAGAGCTTGCTTAATTTCTTCGTCTAAACCTTCTTTGAAAAATTCCTTTGGAACTCCGACTTTCATTCCTTTAACTCCTGAATCTATATTTGATAGATAGTCGGTTTGAATAGATTCTTTATAGGTTGTTGAATCTAAAGGGTCATCTCCTTGGATTATTTGTAGCGTAAGGGCAGCATCTTTTACTGATTTTGAGAATGGACCGATTTGATCTAAAGAAGATCCAAAAGCAATAAGACCAAATCTAGATACTAAACCATATGTTGGTTTAAGTCCTACAACGCCACAGAAAGAAGCAGGTTGTCTTATTGATCCACCAGTATCAGATCCTAAAGAAACGGGTGCAATTCCAGCACCAACGCAAGCAGCAGAGCCACCTGAAGAACCGCCAGGAACTCTTTGAAGATCCCAAGGGTTTTTAGTTGTTTGAAAAGCTGAGTTTTCTGTAGAAGAACCCATAGCAAATTCATCCATGTTAGTTTTTCCTACGATTATTGCATCTTCTTTAAGCAATTTTTCTATTACTGTAGCATTATAAGGCGGTATAAAGTCTTCTAACATTTTAGAAGCGCAGGTAGTAGAAATACCATCTGTGCAAATATTATCTTTAATTGCAATTGGTACACCTACAAGAGCACCAACGGGTTCTTTATTTGCAATTTTTTTATCTATTTTTTCTGCTTGTTTTAAAGCTGAATCTTCACAAAGTCTAAGATAAGATTGAACTTTAGGATCGATTTCTTTTATAGCTTCAAACAGTGAAGTAGTTACTTCTATAGCAGTAAATTTTCCTTGTAAAACACCATCTTTTATTTCACATATATCCATATTTCTAATATCCATTAACTTCACCACCTATTCAATAATTTTAGGAACCATAATTGCGGTATCCTTCATAGATTTAGTATTTTGGAATAGCTTCTTTTTATCTTCAAATTGAGAAACTTCATCTTTTCTAAGAACTGGTTTTAAATCATCAGATAGAAGATCTAAGTTTATATCACTTAAATCAAATTTATCAATTGATTCAAAGTGGGAGAGTATGCTTTCAAATTCACCAGCAAGTCGTATAGTTTCTTCATCAGTAAATCTTAGTTTAGCAAGTTTTGCTATATATTCAACATCTTTAATTTCAACTTTCATTTTCGTATCCTCCTATGGTTCTAATCTTCTTAAATCTCTTGGAAGGAGAGTAGCTTCTCTAACATTTTCAAGATCTAAGATTTTTAAGGTAAGTCTTTCTAAACCAATGGCTAATCCACCATGTGGAGGCATTCCATATTTAAAGGTTTCTAAATAGAATGCAAAATCATCAGGGTTTAGTCCGAATTTTTTAATATTTTCTTTTAACATTTCATAGTTATGGATTCTTTGACCACCTGTAGTAATTTCAAGTCCTTTAAATATTAAGTCAAAGCTTTTGGTTAAGCCTGGTTTTTCACTGTCAGGCATTGCATACATTGGTCTTTTTGCAACTGGATATTCTGTTAAAAATACAAAATCACAGTTATAAGTTTCTTTAACATATTTTGAAATTAATACTTCTCCTTCAGCATCTATATTTCCAACTGGAGATTTTTTGTTATACTTATCAAGAAGTATCTTATGAGCTTCAGCAAGTGGAATTCTTGGAATTTCAATTTTTTCAGGAAGTTCAATATTATACATTTCAAATTCGCTCTTACAAGTTTTTCTTAAAACTGAGTAAAGATAGTTTAAGAATCCTTCTTCAAGGTCCATAAGTTCAGTTTCGTCCTTAATGAATCCCATTTCTATATCTAAACTTATATATTCATTTAGATGTCTCCAAGTGTTGTGAAGTTCTGCTCTATAAGCAGGAGCAATTTCAAAAACTCTTTCAAAACCAGCACCAACCATCATTTGTTTATAAAATTGAGGACTTTGTGCTAAAAATGCACGTCTTCCAAAGTAATCAACAGTAAACATTTCAGATCCACCTTCAGTACTTGAAGATATAACTTTTGGAGTATGAATCTCTGAAAAACGTCTAGACTTAAGGTACGTCCTAAAAGCATCAGTAATCTCTTCTTGAACCTTAAATACTGCTCTTGTTTTAGGTCTGCGTAAAGCTAATGCCCTATAATCTAGTTGTTTTTCTAAGCATGCATTAAGTTTAAAGCCATTTATTTCAAAAGGAAGTTTGTCATAAAAAACTTCTCCCAAGATTGTTAATTCCTTAGCATCTAATTCGATTCCACCTGGAGCTTTTTCATTCATTACTTTTTCCCCAATTGCTTCAATACTCATCTCTAAGCGAAGTTGTTTTGAATGTTTTTTGTCCATTACAAGTTGAATTATTCCGGTTTTATCTCTAAGATGCACAAAAGATATTGTACTTAGTTCATGAATTTTATGAACCCAACCCCTTACGAGTATTTGCGTGTCTTTAGAATCCTTGATATCACATACGTAAATTCTTTCCATTTTTTAATAGCCTCCTTGTTTATTGCATAGATTAATATAAATAAAAAACGCCCCTATAGGTTTAAATTAACCTATAGGGACGAAAAAAATCCGTGGTGCCACCCTAGTTAGCTAGAGTATTTTAGGATTACATAAGTATAAAAAAACCGTTCCTATACTCATGTATAGGAACGGTGTATATCCGCGGTGCCACCCTAAATTAGCTTTAGCTCACTCATATCGATACAAAAGTTCTATGCTTTTATATCTAGTCATTTTAACGGTTGACAACCGGCTAAGTCTACTTTTTACATTTCGGTTAGCATCTCAAAGGTGTTCTTCCATACATCCATCATACTAGGCTTACACCGTCCCTAGTTCGCTTAGAATCAAGCATGTATTTACTCTCCTCGTCATTGATTTCATTAAAAACTTATTGAATTATTTATTATTATATGCTGGAATTATTAATAAATCAATACCTTTTTTTAAATATTTATAAAAAAGTGTAATTTTATTAGAATTTTAAAGGTTCATTAGCTGTATTCTCAGCTTCATTTTTATCAAAATCTTTAGTAATTATTTTAAATATTTGAATTATGAATGTTGGTAAAAATGCCAATAAGTAAATACTAGCAATTAATGTTCCATCAAGTGGTGTAACTTCAAATAAATTTTGTAGTGGTGGGACAAAGAGTACTAGGTTTAAGAATAATAAACCTGCTCCAAAAGCATACCAACTAAATTTGTTCGAGAATACTCCAAGACCAAATATTGATTTTTTACCTCTACAGTTAAAGCCGTGGAATAATCTAGCTAAACATAAAGTAGCAAAGGCCATAGTACTTGCAGCATGTTCATTACCTGTAGATAATCCAACATGGAAAGCTATTATTGTAAATATTCCAATTAATAGACCTTCAAAAGCAATTTCTTTTACATAGTCTTTTGTTAATATAGATTCTTTACTATCTCTTGGTTTATCTTTTAATAAATCTTTTCTTGATCTTTCCATACCAATTGCAATAGCAGGTAAACTATCTGTTAATAAATTAATAAACAGAAGGTGTACAGGTGCAAATGGAACTGGTAGAGCAGCTATAGAAGCATAAAGCACTGCAAGTATTCCAGACATATTACCTGAAAGTAAGAATTTAATTGAGTTTTTAATATTAGCGTAAACATTTCTACCATTCGTTATAGCTTTAACTATAGTTGCAAAATTATCATCTGTAAGTATCATAGAAGCGGCATCTTTAGAAACTTCAGTTCCAGTAATACCCATAGCTATTCCTATATCAGATTGTTTTAATGCAGGGGCATCGTTAACTCCATCACCAGTCATAGCAACTATTTTGCCTTTGTTTTGCCATGCATTAACTATACGAATTTTGTGCTCAGGTGATACTCTAGCATATACAGATACATGGTCAAGTTTTTCATTAAGCTCTTCATCAGAAAGTTTGTCTAATTCTAATCCTTCAAGAGCTATATCCCCATCTTTTAATATGCCTATTTGCTTTGCTATAGCAGAAGCGGTAATCTTATGGTCGCCTGTAATCATAATTGGCTTTATTCCAGCACTTATGCAATCTTTAACAGCGTCAGCAGATTCTATTCTAGGTGGATCTATCATAGATATTAATCCAAGGAATACAAAATCATTTTCATCTTCTAAAGTAAGTTCCTTTTCTTCAGGAAGAACCTTATATGTGAAGGCAAGAACTCTAAGACCATTTTCTGATAAATATCTATTTGTATCTACGATTTTTGCCTTATCAGCATCAGTAATTTTCCTTAAACCTTCAGATGTTTTTATATGAGTTATTCTATTTAAAAGTACATCAAATGCACCTTTTGTATACATAATTAATTCACCATTAATTTCATGAAGTGTACTCATTAATTTTCTATCAGAATCAAAAGGAATTTCTTTAAGTCTCTTGTACTTTTCTCTAACTTCTTGTTCAGTTAACGAGTGTATATGTCCAAGATTTACAAGAGCTACCTCAGTTGGATCTCCAATTTCATTACCATCTACGTTAGTTGAATCATTACAAAGTATGGCTGCATTTAGTAGGGAAGCGTGAACTTCATTTTCTAAATTTAGTTCTTCAGATTCAACTAATGATGTATCAGTGTAGATTTGCTTTGTGGTCATTTTATTTTGAGTTAAAGTACCTGTTTTATCAGAGCAGATTATGGATACACAACCTAACCCCTCAACAGCTTTTATGTTTTTAATAATAGCATTTTCCTTAGCCATCTTTTGAGTTCCAAGTGCTAATACAATTGTAACAATAGAACTTAATGCTTCAGGAATAGCAGCAACAGCCAAAGCAACAGCAAACATTAATGAATCAAGAATTGGTGTATTTCTATATAGACTTAAACCAAAGACTAGAATACATATAACTAGGATAATTAAAGCTAGTTTTTTACTAAAATCGTCTAATGTTATTTGAAGAGGGGTTTTCTTTTCTTTAGTTTGCTCCATTAAAGTAGCTATTTTACCAAGTTCAGTATTCATTCCTGTACCAGTAACAAGAATTAATCCACGTCCATAAGTAACTAAAGAACTTGAAAATACCATATTTTTTTGATCTCCAAGAGCAACTTCATCAGCCTTTATTACTTCTTCAAATTTTTCAACGGCCTCAGATTCCCCTGTAAGAGCACTTTCATTTATCTTTAATGAGTAAGATTCGATAATACGACCATCAGCTACAACAAGGTCCCCAGCTTCTAAGATTAAAATATCGCCTGGAACAACTTCTCTAGATGGAATTTCATACTTAAAACCATCTCTAATTACCTTAGCATTAGGTGCTGATAGAGCCTTTAAACTTTTCAGGGATTGCTCTGCTTTAACATTTTGAACAGTTCCTAAAATAGCATTCATAATAATAACAGCAAATATAACTATAGTACTTTCTGAATTACCAGTTGCCATAGAAACAATACCAGCAATTATTAATATAGCTACGAGCAAATCTTTGAATTGTTCTAGGAAAACAATAAAAATACTTTTCTTTTTCTTTTCCGTAAGTTCATTGTAACCATGTTTTTCTAAAGAGTTTTTTAATTGATCCTTTGATAGACCATTTTTATTTACATTGAATTTTTTTAAAGCTTCCTTAGATGATTTTGAAAAAAACTTTTCCATAAAATTATTCTCCCTCCATTTTTTGTTGAACAGTTTAAATTAAAACAATAAAAAAAGACTTTTAATATAATTAACATAGATTAATTATATTAAAAGTCTGGTAACCATTTTAGGCATATAACACCAGGTTAAAAACCGCGATTGTTGATGTTATATTTTAAACTACTCCCTCTTAATAACTTAAGAAATATTTATTTATATATTTAGAATACGTTAGAATTGGAAAATTGTCAATAGAGAATGACGAGTTTCAATTTCAATAATTACTTCGAAAATTTCATAATAGTTGTTGACTAATAAAAGTAATAAATGTAAAATTAACTTATTAAAATACTTTTAAAAAGTATTTTAATAAATATAGATAATAGGAAAGAGGCGGGTTTTATGGTCATCAAGAAAGTTACTGATAAAGAATTTAGTAAGTATGGACGAGTTCTAGAAAACTATAGTCTGAAGGAAATAATTAAAAAGATGAAGGATACTCCTTTGCCAAGAGATGTAATATATGAGCCATCCGTTAAGGAACTTGAAGACTTAGAAATTGCAGAGGATTTAAAGGACAGAGCATTTGGAGGATTACCAATACAAATTGGATATTGTAATGGGAATAACTATTTATTAAATGCAGTGGAATATCATCGTTCATCAGAAATAAATATAGCTGTTACAGATTTAATTTTGCTTATAGGTTGTCAGCAAGATATAGAGAAAGATTATACCTATGATACATCCAAAATAGAAGCTTTTTTGGTTCCAGAAGGAACAATCATAGAAGTATATGCAACAACTCTTCATTATGCACCTTGTAATGTAGCAGATGATGGATTTAAGTGCATTGTTGTATTACCAAAGGACACAAATTTACCTTTAGAGAAGAGCATTAATAAAGATGGAGAAGATAGGTTATTGTTTGCTAAGAATAAATGGTTAATAGGACATAAAGACACTAATTTAGATAGCGAAGGTGCTTTCATTGGATTAGTAGGTAAAAATATTTCTATCAAATAGAAGTTTAAATAAATTTATAGTAATGGGGGAGAATTACAATGAATAATATACCAGAATTAAAATTAGGGATAGTTGCAGTAAGCAGAGATTGCTTTCCAATGGAATTATCAGTTTCACGTAGACAAGCAGTTGTAAAATCATTTAAAGAGTTAGGAGAAGAGATTTTTGAGTGTGAAACAACTATAGAAAATGAAGTTCACATGAGAAAGGCATTAGCTGAAATTAAGGCAGCCAATGTAAACGCTTTAGTAGTTTATCTTGGAAATTTTGGACCTGAAACTTCAGAAACATTAATCGCTAAAGAATTTGGCGGACCTGTAATGTTTGTTGCAGCAGCAGAAGAAACTGGAGATAATTTAGTAGGAGGCCGTGGAGATGCCTATTGTGGAATGTTAAATGCTAGTTATAATTTAGCACTTCGTAATATAAGAGCATATATTCCAGAATACCCAGTTGGAACAGCTTCAGAAGTTGCAGAAATGATGCAAGAGTTTAAACCAGTTGCCACTGCATTATTAGGGTTAAAGAATTTGAAAATTATATCTTTTGGGCCACGCCCACAAGACTTTTTAGCTTGCAATGCGCCTATTAAGCAATTATACAATTTAGGAGTTGAAATTGAGGAAAATTCAGAACTTGATCTATTTGCAGCATTTAATGAACACGCAGAAGACCCAAGAATACCTGAAGTAATTAAAAGCATGGAAGATGAACTAGGGGAAGGAAATAAAATGCCTGGAATCTTACCAAAGCTTGCTCAATATGAAATTACATTATTAGATTGGATGGAAGAGCATAAAGGATCAAGAGAATATGTTGTTTTTGCAAATAAATGTTGGCCATCTTTCCAAACACAATTTGGCTTTGTACCATGTTATGTTAATAGCCGCTTAGCTACAAGGGGAATACCTGTATCCTGTGAAGTAGATATTTATGGAGCATTAAGTGAATATATAGGAACTTGCGTAAGTAATGATGTTGTAACATTACTTGATATTAATAATACAGTTCCTGCTGATTTGTATGAACAAGATATTAAAGACAAATTCCAATATACATTAAAGGATACATTCATGGGATTCCATTGTGGTAATACAGCATCTAGTAAACTATCATTCTGTAGCATGAAGAATCAAATGATAATGGCAAGAGCTTTAGAACCAGATCAAGAGCCTAATATAACAAGAGGAACTCTTGAAGGTGATATTATTCCAGGTGAAATAACATTCTTCAGATTGCAAAGTAATGCCGATGCAGAATTAACAGCTTACGTAGCAGAGGGAGAAGTGTTACCTGTAGCAACTCGCTCATTTGGAGCAATTGGAATTTTTGCAATTCCTGAAATGGGAAGATTCTATCGCCATGTATTAATTGAGAATAGATATCCACATCATGGAGCAGTAGCATTTGGACATTATGGAAAAGCTATATATAACTTATTTAGATATTTAGGTGTTAAAGAAGTAGGATTTAATAAATCAAAAGGAATGTTATATAAAACTGAAAACCCATTTCAATAATAAGGAAAACAGTATTTCAAATAAAGGCTGTATGCTTGATTAATTTCAGGTATACAGGCTTTTTCTTATAAAGTTCTAATTTACAAAAATAGGTTTAAATGGTAGAATAACAATAATTGTAAGGGGGGATGTTATGAAAAATGATAGAAATATACTTGATAGTAAGTTATATATTATAACAAATAATATAACTAATTTTTTTATGACGAATTTATATTTCTTATTAGTTATATCACCATTACTTATTTATATGGTCATTTTTCAGGAGAAAGTTTCTTTAAGAGGAATGTTACTTCTTTCTATCTTATTAGGACCAGCTGTTACGACATTGTTTTCTGTAATGGGAAAGCTTATAAGAAGTGGAGAAATATCGGCAACTAAGGATTTCTTTCATTTTTATGAATTGAATTTTCTTCAAGGGTTACTAATAGGAATAATAGTGAATATTGTAATTGGAATTGCATGTTTTGATATGGGGTATTTTAATTCAAATGGGAATATATATGTGGGATACTTGTTTCTAGCTATAATAATTTTTACTATATTAGTACAGTTTTATATCTATCCAATAATATCAAGATATAATATAAAAATATCTTATGCTTTTAAAATTTCATTGAAGCTATTAGTTAAAAAGTTTTATATAAGTATAAGTTGTCTATCAGCAATTATCATAATATTAGCTATTATAAAATTTACTAAATTATCTTTAGTAGGCTTATTATTTGGAGCAAGTGTTATCAGTTATTTAATAATGAAAATAGAAGATAAGACTATTAGTGAGCTTCAAGAAGAAATAAAAGAAAGGTATAATAGCCAATAATGCTTATAGATTTATATAGTGAGATAGTGTCTATATCAATGAGGTATAGGCACTATTTTTATTTCACTTAGAATATTGTATCAATATCAATTATTTTGACCATGCGATGAAGTGAATATGGTGGTTTTTCTATTGAATCAACAATTTTAAAACCTAGTTTTTCATACAACTTAATTGCTTTTTTATTTTCTTTTTTTACAGTTAGTGAGCACTTATTATAATGATTTAATTTAGCTTGTTCCTCGGCAAAATAAATCAATTTTGAACCTATGCCATAACCACGGCTTTCAGGTAATGTAGCTATAGAGCCAATATGATATTCATCTTCTTTTCCTTCATTTAAAGATAACATGGATAATGTTTCTTTAGGATGTAAAAGTATGTAACGAATTAAGCCCAAGTTACGAAGTTTAAATAGTTTTTTTGTGGTTAGCCAATTAAGTTTATTCATAACAGTAACCGGAAAACAAGTAATCATTCCTACTGTTTTATCATTAAGCTTTGCTTCAAAAGCATATTCATAACTAAATCTATTGGAATCTATTTCCCACAATTTTTTAAAAACTTTTTCAATTAAAGTTGGCTCCTTAGAACCTGCAAGAGGATAAGCCATATATTCTAACGCCATGCAATTAAGTTTGCTTCCAACATTAGATAGTGGATCTCCTTTTGTAATTAAAATATCATCCATAATTTAATCATCCTTTCTTTTAACTAAACCATATAAAATAATATTGTTCATTGATTTGATTCCATTTTCAAAACTTATTTGGTTTTTAGAAAGAAACTCAAAATCCAAAAGTTTTTTCAAAGTTTCTTTTAACATTAACTTGAATACAGTTGTGTTAATTTCTTCGAACTCATTATCTTTTATACCTTTCTCAATTAATTTTAAAATTGGGTCCCATAAAATATTTATATTATTATTCACTTTTTCACATAAGTCAGGATAATATCGTTGAAAATCATCAATGTGACGAATTATAGCACTAAGATTATATGCATAAGGAATGTTTTCAAAATATAGTTTGATTTTTTGTTGAAGTGTAAGAGTACTATCTTCAAGGATTTCAGCATCTAAAGCCATAATTTCATTAAAAACAAAGTCTATAGTTTTTTCTATAATTTCATCTTTGGAGGCAAAATATGAATAAATTGTACGCTTACTTGTGCCTAATTCCTTTGCCAAATCTTCGGTTGTAAATTTAACACCTTTATTTCCTAAAAGTTTTAAAGTTTTTTTATATATTTTCTTTTCCATATATTAAACATCCTCCCTTTGCAGCACCGGCGGTACTGCAAGAGTATTTATAGTACCACTATACTTATTAAAGTCTTTTTTGTCAATAAATAGTTTGAAGTTATTTAATAATGAATATATAAGAAAGGTATAATTTCGCTAAATGATATTTTTGCAAAATACAAAAAGCCAATAATCTTTAGTAAATCATTGGCTTTTTATAAATTATTAAAATCAAATTTTTTTAATTTAATTTGCTAATTAGAAGTGAATCTAAACATTTGGCTATCTCTTCCAGTAAAGTAATATTGTACAATTGGTATAGTGCTATCCATACTCTCTCCTAAAATAGTTAAATACTTTCCACTATGTTTAGCTTGAATATAATAATATTCATTATTCCCAGGAACGGAAATAAGCTTGAATTTTTGACAATCTTTTTCAGTAGGTGTTTCAAGTGATTGCATTTGTACAATTGGTGTAAGATTATTTGTACTTGTAATAGTTAAATATTTTCCACTATGTTTAGCTTGAATGTAATAATATCCAAACTCCTCATTTGCAGGAATTATTTCGAACTTCTGATTGTCATTACCATTAGGATCAAATTGTATAACTGATACATAATTATCTGTAGATGCGTGCATAACATCAAAAACTTTCCCGCTATGTTTAGATTGAATACAGTAAGCATTTGTACTTTGTATTTGCTCAGTTGCAAATGCTTGTGTACTAACCCCACCAAAAATAAAACTTGTTAATAAAATAAAACTTGTTAATAATTTTTTCATAAAAACTTCCTTCTCTCATTTCATTATATTTACATATTATCAAATTTTATGTTTAAATGTAAGTTGTTTTTATGAAAATAACTGATTTTGTGTGGAGATACAAAAAATCTTATTTTTTTTCATTAGAACTGTCCATAAAAATGATTTCCCAAATATATTTTCATTAGTAGTTTCTATCATTTCTCTAAATTCGATTATTTGGAAATATGGTTCTAAGACTTCTTTGAGTTTATGTTCAGAAAAGCCCATTCCGCCATGCATTGAGCAATCCTTATAAACATCATAGTCTGATATATTTGAACCACCTTTTAGGTTAAAACATACCATTGCAAAGTATCCATCAGACTTTAAATATTTTGATATTATTTTTAGATATTCAGGTCTTCTATGAGGCTTTATATGATGAAGACAGCCGCTATCATAAATAAAGTCGTAACTTTCTTGGGTATCTTTAAAATCAAATATGGACTGACATAAAAAGTTAACGTTTGAAGAATCTTCTTTTTGTATTTGTTTTCCCCATTCAATAGAAGTTTTTGAAAAATCTATACCGGTAGTTTGAAATCCGTTTTTATAAAGATAAAAAGAGTTTCTGCCATATCCACAACCTATATCAAGAGCCTTTCCTTTTTTCAATAAGTCTTTGTCCATATAGCTAACAAGATTTTCATCAGGAATATTTTTAAAAAATGGGATAGGCTTCTCTCTATCAGAATAGAATTTATTCCACCATTCATTATCCTTTTCTTCTAATAAGTTGTCTAACATAACAAATACATCGTTATCGTTTTTTATAATTTCAGAATTAAGTTTATCTTTCATAAATAGTCTCCTTAGTAGTTAATTGACTGTATACATAATTATAACATTTAGCCTAAATGAAGGAACTCTAATTTTTACATGAAAACATATACATTTTTGAGGGTAGTTGCAATTTAGAATGAATAATAAAATTAATATATCAAGGAAATAAGGGGGGACATAAATGCAAGTTCCAGTAGTAGGTACAGAAAAAGTTAAAAGCAAGAAAGAGAAAAAAGTGAAAATATCATGGGACTTAATGAAAAGACAAAGAGTCCTAATATTTATGTCATTGCCTTTTGTCATCTGGGTAATAATATTCAAATATTTACCGTTAATAGGTTGGACAATGGCATTTCAAGATTATAAACCAGGAAAAGGGTTTTTGGATCAAACTTGGGTAGGGCTAAAACATTTTAAAGAATTATTTAGTGAACCTCAATTTTATCAATCCTTACAAAACACATTGGCAATGAGTATATTAGGATTAGTATTTGGTACAGCAGCTTCTATAATTTTTGCTTTGTTTCTTAATGAACTAAGAAGTGTTAGATTCAAAAGAGTTGTACAAACAGTATCATATTTACCACACTTCATATCATGGGTTGTAGCAGCAAGTATTATCACAAGTATGCTTGCACCAAGTGGAGTAGTAAATGAACTGCTTATGAATTTGCATATAATTAGTACTCCAATATCATTTATGTCAAATCCCAATATGTTTTGGGGAATAGTTACTGGATCAGATATATGGAAGGAAGTAGGATGGAATGCAATAATATATCTTGCAGCTATGACAGCTATAGATCCAGAGTTATATGATGCAGCAAAAGTCGATGGTGCAGGGAGATTTAGACAGATAATTAATATAACTCTTCCATCAATAAAACCAACGATAATAGTTTTACTGATTTTGAGTATAGGGAACTTAATAAATATAGGATTTGAAAAGCAAATGCTACTTGGTAACCCGATAGTTGCAGATAAATCTTTAGTACTAGATAAATATGCATTGGATTATGGTATTGGGATGTTTAGATATTCCTTTGGTACTGCAATAGGTATATTCAAGTCAGTAGTTAGTATCATATTAATATTTGGTGCAAATAAAATAGCTAAAAAAGCTGGGGAAGGAAGCCTTATATAATTAAAGTTAATAAGGGTTAGGAGGAAATTTTATGAGGAGAAAAAAGATTAAGGCTTTTGATGTGATTTTAATAGTAATAATGGTAGGGATTGCAATAATAACAATATATCCATTTCTAAATGTTTTAGCTATTTCATTAAATGATGCGAGTGATACTGTAAAGGGTGGAATTCATGTGCTTCCAAGAGCATTAACTTTGGAAAATTACAAAGAGATATTTAAAAATAGTGATAATTTGGGAAGAGGATTGTTCATATCAGTAGCAAGAACAGTAGTGGGAACTGCTACAGGGGTAATAGCAAGTGCTATGGTAGCTTACACCATTAGTAGAAGAGAATTTATATTTAATAAAGCAATCACAATATTATTTGTTTTAACTATGTATGTTGGTGGTGGATTAATTCCAGAATATATGCTTATTAGAAATCTTGGATTAGTAGGACACTTTTCGGTGTATATTTTGCCGGGATTGATTAGTGCATTTAATGTAATTGTAATACGGTCGTTTATTGATGGGTTACCACCAGCTTTAAATGAATCTGCTATGATAGATGGCGCCAATGATTTTACAATATTCTTTAAGATTATATTGCCATTATGTTTACCGGTTATAGCTACAATAGCACTGTTCATTGCAGTTTATCAATGGAATAGTTGGTTTGATACTTATCTTTATGCTAAAACAAATGATTCATTAACAACACTTCAATATGAACTTATGAAAGTTATGGGTAATGCAACTGGTAATGCAAAGGTTGATGGTAGTAATGTATTAATGCAAGCAGCGTCTACAAATCCAGAATCTATAAAAATGGCAATTACTATGGTTGCAACAGTACCTATATTGTTAGTTTATCCGTTTGTGCAAAAGTATTTTGTAACTGGAATGACTTTAGGTGCTGTAAAGAGCTAATAAGAGTAAATTGCTAAATGAATATTTAGCATTTAGATATATCAATTAAGGGGGAAAGATTAATGAAAAAATGCAAAATTTTATCAATAATACTTTCATTCGCTTTACTTAGTACAAGTATGGTTGGATGTGGAAGTTCAAAGGACAAGAATTCAGTGTCAACTAGTGGTGAAATGGATAAGTCACCTATAACATTAAATATGTTTACCGCAGATTCTTCAGTAGATATTAATTTTGATGATGATGTTGCTAAGAAGATAACAGAACTTACAGGAGTGACATTAAAGATTAGCCATCCAGTAGCAGGTGATACTCAAGCAATTCCACTAATGATTGCAAGTGGTGATTATCCAGATTTAATATATGGTAAAGATGATACTGGTAAGTTAATAGATGCAGGAGCTCTTGTTAAGCTTGATGATTATATAGAAAAGAGTGGAAAGAATTTAAAAGCTTTATATGGAGATCAAATAAAAAGATTAAAATATACAGCTGATGATCCATCAATATATACAATTGGAACATATTCGGCAACTGGTATGAATGATGCAATAATAAATCCAAATGGAAATTTACAGATTCAAAATGCTGTATTAAAGGAATTGGGATATCCTAAAATTAAAACTTTAGATGATTATGAAAAAGCATTAAAGGACTATATAGCAAAATATCCAGAAATTAATGGTAAGAAGACTGTGGGTATGACATTAATGTCAAGCGACTGGAGATGGGCTATTACCTGTGGTAATATAGGGGCAACTGTAGCAGGGATTCCTGATGATGGTTCATTTAAGGTTGATGATGAGACAGGAGAAGCAATATATAAATTTCAAGTACCAGAGGTTAAAACCTATTTTAAATGGTTAAATCATATAAATGCAGAAGGATTATTAGATCCAGAATCATTTACTCAAAAAGAAGATGCATATAAAGCTAAATTAACTCAAGGTAATGTTTTAGGAATTTCAGATGCTAGATGGGATTATGATCAAGCTACTAAGACTTTACAATCATCAGGTAAAGATGAAAGAACATTTGCACCTCTTTCTGTTACTTTAGGAGAAAAATATAAAGATCCTACAACAAAGAACTTTGGATTCAGCGGAGCTAGAGGAGTTGGCATTTCATCATCTTGCAAGGATAAAGAAAGAGCATTTAAATTCTTAGATTGGTTAGCATCAGATGAAGCACAAGTTTTGTTAAATTGGGGTGTTGAAGGAACACATTATACAGTAGAAAATGGTAAAAGGGTATTTAAACCAGAGATTCAACAACAAAGAAATACTGATAAAGATTTTGCTATGAAAACCGGTGTAGGTAAGTATGCTTATCCATTTCCACAAAGAGGAGATGGTGCTGTTGATTCAAATGGCGACACTTATACACCTAGATCAGTAGATGACTATATTAAGAATTATAATTCTGCTGAGAAAGAGACATTGAAAGCTTATGGAGCAAAATCATGGACCGATATATTCCCAACTCCTGAAGATTTAGGAGAATCTAAACACGGACAAGCATGGCAATATACAATTCCTAGTGATAGTGACTTAGCTATTATTCAAAAGAAAGCTGATGATTATGTTCAAAAAGCAATAACTCAAGCGATTCTTGGAAAAGAATCTGATTTTGATGCAGCTTGGGATAAGATACAATCAGATCTTAAAGCTATGAATATAGAGAAAGCAAATCAAGCTATGACTGATATGGTTAAAGAAAAACTAAAACTTTGGAATAATTAATCATGAAAGAAGTCACCTCAAAATATAATAGTCTATTTTGAGGTGATTTTATTATAAGGGAGGTACAGTATGAAATTTAGTAATGGTTGTTGGTTAAATAAAGAAGGAATTGAGACATTTAGCCCACAGGAAGTTTATAGTACAAATATTAAAGATGACGAAATAACAGTTTATGCACCTTG
This sequence comes from Clostridium cibarium, assembly GCF_014836335.1. Classification (GTDB taxonomy): domain Bacteria; phylum Bacillota; class Clostridia; order Clostridiales; family Clostridiaceae; genus Clostridium; species Clostridium cibarium. Next base: position 78,452 of record NZ_JACSRA010000014.1, on the reverse strand, counting down.
TAACAAAATAAATCATAGAGGGGATACCCTTCAAGGTCCAGTTATAACATATAAAATTTCATCACCAATGGAAGATGTAATAAGGGTTAGAGCTTATCACTACATGGGGCAACAAGCTAAAACTCCAAGCTTTGAAATTTATGAGGATGCTAACAAGAAAGTTAAGATTGAAGATGAGGATAGTAAAGTTTTATTTGAGTCAGGGAATCTAAGGATGGAAATAGAAAAGGATTCATGGGTTATGAATTTCTATGAAGGAAAAAGAAAATTAACTTCAAGTCTATATAGAGGAATGGCTTATGTAAAAACTGATAAAAAAGAAGTTTTTATGAGAGAACAATTACAATTATCGGTAGGAGAATTAGTTTATGGTTTAGGTGAAAGATTTACTCCTTTTGTAAAGAATGGACAGACAATTGATATATGGAATAAAGATGGTGGAACAAGTACTGAACAATCATATAAGAATATTCCTTTCTATATAACCAATAAAGGATATGGAGTATTTGTAAATCATCCAGAAGAAGTATCTTTTGAGGTTGCATCTGAAAAGGTAACTAAAGTCCAATTTAGTGTAGCAGGGGAGTGTATAGATTATTTCATTATTGCTGGAGGATCAATGAAAAAAGTCATTGAAAATTATACAAGTTTAACAGGAAAACCAGCTCTTCCACCTACATGGTCCTTTGGTCTTTGGTTAACAACATCTTTTACTACAAACTATGATGAAAAAACTGTTACAGAATTTGTAGATGGTATGGCTGAAAGAGATTTGCCGTTAAGAGTTTTTCATTTTGATTGTTTCTGGATGAAGGATTTCAATTGGTGCAATTTTGAGTGGGACAATAGAGTATTTCCGGATCCTAAAGGTATGCTTAAGAGATTAAAAGAAAAGGGATTAAAAATATGTGTCTGGATAAATCCATATATAGCACAAGAGTCAAAACTTTTTGATGAAGGTATGAATAATGGTTATTTACTAAAAAGACAAAATGGAGATGTGTGGCAATGGGATATGTGGCAACCTGCTATGGGAATAGTTGACTTCACAAATCCTGATGCGTGCAGATGGTATTCAAGTAAGCTTAAAGAACTAATGGATATGGGAGTGGATTGCTTTAAGACTGACTTTGGTGAACGTATACCAACTGATGTGGTTTATTTTGATGGATCAGATCCATACAAGATGCACAATTATTACACTCAGATTTATAATAGAGTAGTTTTTGATACCATAAAGGAAGTTTCAGGAGAAAAGGAAGCGGTATTATTTGCAAGATCAGCTACAACAGGTGGGCAACAGTTCCCAGTACATTGGGGAGGAGATTGTGAATCTAATTACGAATCTATGGCAGAAAGCTTAAGGGGTGGATTATCTTTATGCATGTCTGGATTTGGGTTTTGGAGCCATGATATAGGAGGATTTGAAAGTACATCAACAGCTGATGTATATAAGAGATGGGTCGCATTTGGACTTCTATCATCTCATAGTAGATTACATGGAAGTACGTCTTATAGAGTCCCTTGGCTTTATGATGAGGAAGCAGTTGATGTAGTTAGATTCTTTACAAAATTAAAATGTAGTTTAATGCCTTATTTATATAAAGCTTCAGTATTTACTCATAAAACAGGTATTTCAGTTATGAGATCTATGATATTAGAATTCCAAGATGATTTGGCTTGCACTTATTTAGATAGGCAATACATGCTTGGAGATTCTATCTTAGTAGCACCTATTTTTAATGGGTTGGGAGAAGCAAAATACTATTTACCTGACGGCAAATGGACAAACTTTATTACTGGTAAGAAGTATGAAGGTGGAAGATGGATTAGAGAAATTCATGATTTTTTAAGTATACCTATGATGGTGAAAGAAAATAGTTTAATTGCAATTGGAAATGAAAATAGAAAACCAGATTATGACTATAGAGAAGATGTATCTATATTAGCATATGAATTAAGAGATGGGGTAGAAGCATCTACTAAAGTATTAGATATGGATGGTAATGAAGTGCTTAATGTGAAAGTGTTAAAGAATGAATATAAGATAACTGTAGAGGCAGTAGGTGTAGATAAACCATTTAGTATCATATTTAAAAATGTAAACAATATAAAGAATGTAAAAGGTGGTACCCTTACAAAAGAAGGAAATGATACAAAGGTAGTGCTTTCAGGTAACTGTAAAGCTATATGTGAGTTAAGTTAATAAAGTAGGAAAGGTGTACCTTCCTATTTAACTGTAAATGAAGGCTTGGAGGTAAGAATCATGAATGAAGAGAAGATTGAAGAATTAATATCGAAACTTACTTTGGAAGAAAAGGTTGGAATGTGCCATGGAAGAGGACTATTTAGAACTGAAGGAGTAGAAAGATTAGGAATACCTCCGTTGAAAATGTCAGATGGGCCAATGGGGGTTAGACACGAATTTCCAGATGATAGTTGGGTCCCAATTGGTAATACGGATGACTACGTGACATATCTTCCTTGTAATACTGCATTGGCAGCTACATGGAATACAGATTTGGCATATGAGGCAGGAACAGTACTTGGAAGAGAGGCTAGAGGTAGGGGGAAAGATATTATTTTAGGTCCTGGAATTAATATTGTTAGAAGCCCTCTATGTGGTAGAAATTTTGAGTATATGTCAGAGGATCCTTACTTAATAAGTAAGATGGTTGTTCCTTTTGTTAAGGGAGTTCAAGAAAAAAATGATGTAGCTGTTTGTGTAAAACATTTTGCTGTTAATAATCAAGAGACAGAGAGATTGAATGTTGAGGTTGAAGTAGATGAAAGAACATTAAGAGAAATATACTTGCCAGCTTTTGAGGCAGCTGTGAAGGAAGGAAATGCATATTCCATAATGACAGCTTATAATAAGTTGTTTGGATATCATTGTTCTCATAATAAATACTTGTTAAAGGATATATTAGAGGATGAATGGGGATTTGATGGAGTTGTTATATCTGATTGGGGAGCAGTTCATAATACTGTAGAAGCTGCTGAAGGTGGCTTAGATATTGAGATGAGTGTTACCTATGATTTTGACGAATATTTTTTTGCAAATCCATTAATTAAGGCTGTAAAAGAAGGAAAGATAAAAGAAGAAGTAGTAGATGAAAAAGTTAGAAGAATTTTAAGATTAATGTATAAGATAAATGCTTTTTCGGATAATAGGAAAAGAGGAAGTTATAACGATTTTGAAAGTAGAGAAAAAGTTCTTAATGTTGCTAGAGAGTCAATTGTTTTACTAAAAAATGAAGGAAATACCCTTCCTTTTAAGGACAGTGATATAAAAAGATTAGCTGTAATAGGCCAGAATGCTAATATATCACATTCAAATGGAGGCGGAAGTGCTGAGATAAAAGCACTGTATGAGATGACTCCTTTACTTGGCATTAAGATGAGGCTAGGTGGACAAACTGATGTAAGTTATGCAAAAGGATATAGTTCAGATAAATCTAAAAAGGAAGAGTTAATAGAGGAGGCAGTCAGATTAGCACAAAACTCTGATGCTGTGGTAATAGTTGGAGGATTAAAACATACTGCAGAGGAATTGGAGCTTAAAGATAATGCTCTTACAATTTCAAAAGATGAAAAAATAGAACGCTATGTAGATAGTGAAGGATATGATAAAACGGACTTAGATCTTCCATATAATCAAGATGAACTTATCAAAAGAGTTTTAGAGGTGAATAAAAACACTGTTGTAGTAATTCTTAGTGGATCACCAACTAAAATGACAGAGTGGATAGAAGATACGCCTTCAGTAGTTCAAACTTGGTATAACGGAATGGAGGGTGGAAGAGCTTTGGCAGAGGTATTATTTGGAGATGTTAACCCTTCAGGGAAATTGCCAGTTACATTTTCTAAAAGACTAGAGGATTGTCCAGCTCATAGTATAGGTGAATTCCCTGGTAAAGAAACAGTTAAATATTCAGAAGGTATTTTTGTAGGATATAGATATTTCTCAACTTACAATATAGAACCATTATTTTGTTTTGGACATGGACTTTCATATTCTACCTTTAAATATGAGAATTTAAAGGTAGATAATAATGAGAAAATGGAAGATATAGTAGTTAAGTTCAATGTTACTAATACATCTAAGTTAGCTGGAAAAGAAGTTTCTCAGGTTTATATAGGCGATGAGGAATCGTCATTGCCAAGACCTTCAGTTGAATTAAAAGGATTTAAAAAAGTTTGTTTAAATCCAGGTGAAACTAAGGAGGTTGAAGTTAAAATAAGTAGGAAATCTTTAGCTTTCTATAGTAAACAAGAAAGAAAATGGATAGTTGAAGAAGGTAAGTTTAAAGTGTTTGTTGGAAGTTCTGTACAGGATATAAGATTAAAAGGTGAGTTTAACGTCAATTCAGAGTGCAGGTTTTAGTTTAGGAGAATTTTTATATGGGAGATAATAATTTAAGGTTATGGTATAAGAAACCAGCAAAAGAATGGATAGAAGCTCTTCCGATTGGTAATGGAAGACTTGGAGCGATGGTGTTTGGAGATGTTTTTAAAGAAAGAATTCAACTAAATGAGGATACTTTATGGATAGGAGTTCCAATAGAAGAAAAGGGTTCATCTTTAAGCGATTTAGAAGAGGTAAGAAAATTAGTGTTTTCAGGAAAATATGTAGAGGGACAAACACTCATTAATGAAAAATTATTGGGGCCATGGAATGAATCGTATGCACCTATGGGGAATATATATTTAGATTTTGGTGATGAAGAAGAATGTATAGAATATATGAGAGAACTAGATTTAAAAACTGGTGTTGTAAGAGTTAGATATAAGTTAAAAGATACAGAATTTAATAGAGAGATATTCATTTCTAAGATAGATAATGCAATAGTAATTAAATTAGATTCAATTGAGAAAGGAAAACTAAATTTTAGCGTTTCATTAGATAGTTTATTGAGATTTAATGTGATGAGTGATAATGATTTTTCTATAAAACTTAAGGGGAAAGCACCGATACATGCATTGCCGTCTTATGAGAATGAAGATAATCCTATTGTTTATGATGAAGAAAACAAAAAGGGTATGAACTTTCAAGTTATGGTATATGGGGAAGCTAATGGAGGAGAGATATGGTCTAAAGATGGAGTGTTAAATGTACGAGATGCTGATAGCGCTATATTAAAAATAGTAGCTCATACAAGTTTCAATGGCTATAAAAATGAATCAGGAACTAATGGAAAAGATGTAGATAAGTTAATAGGTAGTGCCTTAGAAAGTATAAAATATAAATCTTATGAAGAGATGTATTTACATCATTTAAATGAATATAAGAAACTATTTAATAGAGTGGAATTTACCTTAGGGGAAAAGGAAATAAAAGAAATTCCAACAGATGAAAGACTGCAAAAAGTTATTAATGGAGAGGAAGATTTATCATTAATATCATTATACTTTCAATATGGAAGATATCTTTTAATAGCAAGTTCTAGAAAAGGAAGTCAGCCTGCAAACCTTCAAGGCATTTGGAATGAAGATTTAAGACCAGCATGGAGTAGTAATTATACCACAAATATAAATGTAGAAATGAACTATTGGCCAGCAGAAGTATGTAATTTATCAGAATGTCATGAACCATTATTTAAAATGATAAAGGAAATATCAGAAAATGGAAAAGCAACTGCTGAAAAGAGATATGGATGTAGAGGATGGGCGGTAAATCATAATGTAGACTTATGGAGGCAAACATCTCCAGCAGGAGGAAGTGCAGAATGGGCATATTGGCCTATGGCAGGAGTTTGGCTTTGTAGTCATCTTTGGGAGCATTACGAATTTACGCAGGATAAAAAATTTCTAGAAGAAGTATATCCTGTAATGAAAGATGCTGCAATTTTTCTATTGGATTGGTTGATAACTGATAAAGAGGGATATTTAGTAACTTGTCCATCCATATCTCCGGAGAATAATTTTTTGACTAAAGAAGGAGAAAAATGTTCTACAAGCATAGCATCAACTATGGATATGGCTCTTTCGAGAAACTTATTTACTAATTGTATAAAGGCATCAACTATTTTAGATAAAGATGATAGTTTCAGAAAAGAATTGGAAGAAGCTAAAGAAAAATTATATCCATATAAAATAGGAAAGCACGGACAATTACAAGAATGGTTTAAGGATTTTGAAGAATTTGAAATAGGGCATAGACATTTATCACATTTATTTGGGGTATATCCAGGAAATGAAATAACTGAAGAGAATTCAAAGGAAATATGTGAAGCTGCGAGAGTTTCTCTAGAAAGGCGGCTAAAACATGGGGGAGGGCATACAGGTTGGAGTGCTGCTTGGATTGTAAGTTTATTTGCAAGGCTTAAGGATTCTGAATCAGCATACCAATATGTATTAGTATTATTAAGAAAACTGACCTTTTCAAATTTATTTAATGTTTGCCCACCTTTTCAGATTGATGGAAACTTTGGTGGTACAGCGGCTATAGCAGAGATGTTATTGCAAAGCCATGAAGGATATATTGAGTTGCTTCCAGCTTTACCTAAGGCTTGGAGAAGAGGGTCGGTAAAAGGTCTTAAAGCTAGAGGGGGATTTGAAGTTGATATTGAGTGGGAGTATGGAGAATTAGTTAGGGCTAAAGTAAAATCTAGTGTAGATGGATTTTGTAAGATTAAGAGTACTAAGGATTTTAGGATAGAAGATGTACAAGAGAGAAGAGATCAGGGTAATTTAATAATTTTTTCTATAGAAAAAGATAAAAGTTACAGTATCAAATGAATTAATTATAAAATTGAAAGTATTCAATAGAATAAGAATTAGTTTAAAAGGAGTAACACTCCTGATTAATGTTTAATCAGGAGTGTTACTCCTTGTCCATATGAGCTTTCATCTAATTAACATTACAAAAGTGTATCAACCATTTTGAAAAATGTATTATTAGAAAATTTAGAAGTCGATTATATATTATAAAAGAGAATGAAGCAGATTTGTTTTACACAAGTTTTGCTTCATTCTCTAAATAGAGGGGACGCCTTAATCATTATTAGCTAATTTTCTTAAAATAGCTAAATCCATTCCTTTTAAAGTAATCTTGCTAAAAACTTTTTCTTTAGTTAAAAGATTTACATATGAATAATCTTTTAGATTTAAATTAACAGAATCTTTGTTGTGGTTTAGTATAAAAAAAATTTCTTTATCATTCTTACGTCTTTTAGTTATTTCAACGCCTTCATTAGGTTCAAAGTCTAAGGATAAGGAATAATTAGAATCCAAGAATCCTACTAAATCATCTACAAACTTAGAATCAGGATCAGAGCCTATATAATAGGCATCTCCTTCACCATAGGAATTAATAGTAAAGACAGGTCTGCCTTTGTAAAAATCTGAGCCATATAAGGCTAAGGGAATAGCACCTTCCAAGTTAATAATATCAAATAACATATTACACTTATATTCTAAATCAAAGCCATTTAAAGTACTATTCATCTGTAGGATGTTATTTATTTCAAGTGGTAAAGCATCTAACTCTTCAACCCATATTCCAAGAAGATCTCTAAGTTCAGATGGATATCCACCAAGTTTTACACGATCATTTTCATCAACATAACCACTAAAGAAAGTGGTTATAAAAGTTCCTCCTTTAGAAACAAAGTTCTTTATATTGTTAGAAACATTATTTTTTAACATATAAAGAATAGGGGCGACGACTATAGAATATTTAGATAAATCAGCTGTAGGTTTAACAAAATCAACTGATATATTTTTCTTATAAAAGGCCTTGTAATATTTTTCTATTTGTGGTATATACTTAAGCTTAACTGAAGGACCACTAGAAAATTCTATTGCCCACCAATTATCCCAGTCAAAGATAATAGCAACTTTTGAATCAATTTTAGAATCTAATATTTCATCTCCTAAAGAATGAAGTTCTTCGCCTAGTCTTTTCCATTCTTTAAATACTCTAGTGTTTTCGCTTCCTGAATGAGAAATAACGGCACCGTGATACTTTTCACATGCGCCAATAGATTGTCTCATTTGGAAGAACATTATACTGTCAGCACCATGAGCAAGAGTTTGGTAGCTTTGTAACCTCAATTCGCCAGGTCGTTTAACAGAATTGTAAGGTTGCCAGTTAGCTTGATTTGGTGTTTGTTCCATAAGCATAAAAGGCTCACCATTTTTTAATCCTCTCATTAAATCATGACTCATAGCAATAGTAGCAGGATCAGCACCATATGAAGGATAATTGTCCCAGGATACTATATCCATATGTTCTGCCCATTTAAAGTAATCTAATGGTTTAAATGTTCCCATTAGGTTAGTTGTTATTTTTATATTTGGAGTTATTTCTTTAATAGCTCTATATTCACCTAAATAGCAATCTAATATGGAATCAGACATAAATCTATTATAGTCTAAAGCCATGCCTTGAAATGTAGTAGAGGTCTTATCTTCACCATGCCACATTTCATTTAATCCAGAAGGGGAAAATATTTCATCCCAGTTATACAGAGTATGTCCCCAAAAATTCATATTCCAGGCTTTGTTTAATTTATCTAAAGTTTTATATTTTTTCTTTAACCATTCTCTAAATTCTTTTTCACAATTGTCACAATAGCAATAGTTATCATATTCATTTCCAATATGCCAAAGAATTAGATTATCATAATTTTTATATCTTTCTACTAATTTTCTTGTAAGGGTTACTGAAAATTTGCGATATACTTTGCTGTTAGGGCAGAACTTAACTCTACCTCCATGTTTACGTTTATGACCGTCGAAATCAACAGGTAAGACCTCTGGATATCTACGAGACATCCAAGCTGGTTGAGCTGCTGTGGAGGTAGCAAGGCATACATATATATCATTATCTTTTAATAGATTCAAAATGTTATCAAGCCATTCAAAATTGTATGTTTCTTCATCAGGTTGTAGAAGTGCCCAACTAAATACAGGAAGAGTTACTACATTTATGTTTGCTAGCTTTAATAGGCGAATATCTTCTTTAATAACGTCTTTTGGCCATTGATCAGGATTGTAATCGCCACCATAAAGAATAAATGGTAATTTAGAATTTATCAAAATAATTCCTCCTTAAAATATTATTATAATTAACTTTACTATAAGTGAATATATAAAAATATAGTATAAATTTCAGTATAATTGCTTATAAAATTAGTGAGATAAAAATATAATATTCTGTAAAGCTAAAAAATAAGGCATCTCCAACATACCACTATATATTTGCAATTAATACATATCATGGATATAATGAAAATGTAGTAAATGTTTACTATGAATTACTTATTTATAAAAAAGGTACATATTATGAAGAATGGGATAAGAACGATGGTTAACAATATTAAGATAAGAAATAAATTAATATTGACATATCTAATAGTTGCTATTGCTACTGTATCAGTGGTCGGTATTTATTCAACTAGAAAAATGACAGATATAGTTATAGATAGAGCTATCAACGAGGCAAGAACTAATGCAGACACAATGCAACATAGATTAGAAGAAATATTAAAGCTAACTACAAGAGTTTCAGATATGATTTATTCTGACGAGGAATTAAATTCTATTATTACTGGAAGATATAATGATAATGCCGAAGTGGTTAAAAAATATAACAATTATACTACCCTTAAAAACTATTTGAAGTATTATAAAGAGATATCTAATATCACCCTTTACGTAGAAAATGAAACTTTACTTGGTAGTGATAATATATTAAAAGTTACAGATGAAATTAAAGAAAAAGATTGGTATAAAAATGCTATAAAAGATAAAGGGAAAATATCATGGAATTACATACAAGATGAACTTTCAAAAAGTTATTATTTGTCGCTTGTAAGAGAGGTAAGAAATGAAAGTGGAATAAAAACTGGAGTGTTAGTAATAAATATTAATTCTCAAGAGTTAAATAAAATAATTAATTTGGATTCTGAAAGCAACTTCATTGAATTGGATAATCAAACTATTCTATTAAGCCAAAACTATAGAATTGGTAAAGAGTCATTCAATATAGTTGAGGAAAAAAATGTGGAAAACGAGAATAGGCTTATTTTAAAAGGAAAGTTTAATGATAAAGAAAGTTATATAATTTGGAATTCATTTGGTATAGAGAAAACTTTAAAAAATAGATTTGGAGTATTTATAGTTCTCCCTCTTAGCAAAATAACAGAGCAGGCCAATAAGGTTATTTTGAATATTATAGAAGTTGTAATTATAGCAATTATTTTATCTTTAGTAATAATTATGTTTTTTTCTAGGAATATAGCAAGTAGGATAAATTTATTAAGAAATGAGATGCATAGAGTTGTAAATGGTGATTTTAATGTAGAAAAGAGAATTGAAGGTAATGATGAAATTGGACAACTTTACTTGGACTTGAATATTATGATTGAAAGCATAAAAAAACTTATTTCTGAAGTTTATACAGAAAAAATACAAAAAGAGAAACTAAAAGCATATCAGAGAGAAGTAGAATTTAAAATGCTTTCAAGTCAGATAAATCCACATTTTTTATATAATACATTAGAAACTATTAGAATGAAAGCTTATTGCAATGGAGATAAAGAAATTGCTAATATAGTAAAAAAACTTGGGAAGATAATGAGAAGAAATTTAGAAGTAAGTGGGAAAAAGGTAGTATTAGAATCGGAGTTAAAGTTAATTGGAGATTATCTAGAAATACAGTCTATGAGATTTGAAGGGATGTTCAAATACTACTTGAATGTTGATGAAAATTTAAACTTGGGAAATTACGAAATATTACCATTATTGCTACAACCAATTGTAGAAAATGCCTTTGTACATGGGTTTGAAGGTAAAAAAGGAAAGGGGGAGATTTCGCTAAAAATATTTATAGAAGGCAAGTACTTAATGATAGAAGTAGATGATAATGGATTAGGTATAGAAGAAGAAAAGTTATTAGATATAAGAAAAGGGTTTGAAAAGAAGGATAATAATAAAAAAAGTATAGGAATGAATAATGTTAATCAGAGAATAAAATTACATTATGGAGACGAATATGGATTAAAAATAGACAGTGAATTGGGTAGAGGTACAAAAGTAATATTATGCTTACCAGTATAAAAGGGATGGAGGTATAAAAATGTTTAATGTTTTAATTGTAGACGATGAGCCAAATGTAAGATTGGGGTTAAGGGAAATAGTACCGTGGGAAGAAAATGGATTTAAGGTGTGTGGGGAAGGAATAGATGCTGAAGATGGATTTCAAAAGATAATAAGCTTAAATCCAGATATAGTCTTGATAGATGTAAAGATGCCAGGAAGGTTTGGAACAGAGGTAATTAGGGATGCAAGAAAAGAAGGATTTAGGGGAAAGTTTATAATAGTAAGTGGATATTCAAATTTTGAATATGCAAAAGATGCTATTAAATATGGAGTGAAATCATATATTTTAAAACCAATTGATGAAGATGAATTATTAGAAATATTATTGCAATTAGCAGAAGAAATTAAACTTGAAAAAAAGTTTGAGGATAATAAACCGTTATTAAAAGAAATCGATTTAAAAAAAATAATTTTTGATGGTAATACAGATATTGATGAGAGATACTTTGATTATGATAATTTCCAATTTGCCTTACTTTCTATGAATATAGATGATTCTAATAGTGAAATTCATAGAATTAGCAGAAAAAACATAGTTGAGTATTTAAAATATTATGATGATATAGAAGTAATGGATATAGAAGGGTTTATAGGGATTTTATTTTGCGGTTTTAAGGAAAGAAGAGTAAAAAATACTTTAGGAGAACTGGTAAATAGAATAGATGAGGATGGAAGTAAGGGTGTATTTATAACTGTAGGAAAGCAAGTTAGTTGCATAAAGAAAATAGGACAATCATATAGACAGGCAAAAACTTTAGTTGATAAGAAGTTTTTGTATTTAGAAAATCGAATGATTTGGGATAAGGATACAAAAGAGCATAAATCTAATATTATATTAGATATTAAAAATCATATAAATAAAATTTATAGTTATGTAGAAGTAAGTGATCTAGATAGATTAAGAGAGGCTATGATAGATTTTAGAAAATATGTTGTTGAAAGAGAGTATTCAGAAAAACAAATAAAGATTATTGCTATTGAAATATTTATAGAACTTAAATCAAAATTAATTAAAGATTATAATTTAAGTGAAGGAGATTTCTTGAATAATGAGGAGATTATACAAGAAATATATAGCAGAGTAAGCTTGACCAGTACCATAAATTATTTAGTAGATAAGTTTGAAAATATAGCAAAAGAATTAGCTGTAGAGTCTCCAGAAAATAGCGTGAAAAGAATAATAAATTATATGGAGAAGAATTATTATAAAGATTTAAAGTTAGAAGCATTAGCTCATATTTTCAATTATAATAGCGCTTACTTAGGAAAACTTCTTAAAAATGCAATAGGAGAAAATTTCAATACTCACTTAGATAGGATAAGGATTGAGAAAGCTAAAGCATTACTTGTAAACGATAAGCTAAAGGTATATCAGGTTTGTGAGAAGGTTGGATATAAGAATATAGATTATTTCCATAGTAAATTTAAAAAATATGTTGGGACAAGTCCCCGTAATTATAAAAAAGAAAATGAAAAGATAAATACATTAGTAGAGATAGTTGATATGGCTGTTAGCGATAATTGTTAATAAAGAGTAATAATTTAGAGTAAAGGGTATATTTCATATAGAGATATGTGAGATATACCCTTATGTCTTTAGCGATACAGACCAACATTTGAATATTAAAGATAATACAAATAATTATTAGTTTTGTTAAGTACAGAAAATATTACCGTAAATTTAAGATGAGTTTTTGATAATAAAATTTAGCTGAATTAAAAAATAAAGAAAATTATAGAATCAGATATATGTATTTATATAGAATTATATATTAGACACTATTAAATTTGTAGAATAAAATAGAATTTGAGAAAATATAAATTTTAAATTAATTATTAAAATGCACAAACGAAAGAAGGAATTAAAAAAATGAATAATAGAAAAAAGAGCAGGAAATTTATATTTACTATTTTAACTATAAGTGTTATAGCAATTATATTAATTCCGATGTTATATTCATCTATATATCTAAGCGCTTTTTGGGATACTTATGGAAACATTGGTAATGTACCAGTAGCTTTTGTTAATATGGACAAGTCAGTTTCAAAAGATGGAAAAACCTATAACATAGGCAAGGAAGTAGAAGATAAGCTTGAAGATAATGACAAGGTGAAATGGAATTTTGTAAGTTATGAAGAAGCAAAGAATGGCGTGGAAGGTAAAGATTATTTTGCTATGATAGTTATACCATCAGATTTTTCAAAGAAACTTGCTGATTCCAATGATGGAAAATTTGATAAGCCAGAGGTAATATATGAAGGAAATAAAGGGAAAAACTATGTTTTCTATCAGATATCTGAAAAAGTAGCACAAAGCATTAAATCAGATGTAACTTCTAAAATTCAAGAAGAAACTTCAAAAGCTTTGGTGGACAAACTGTATAATATTAAGACTTCTTTAAATGATGCAGCCGATGGTGCAAATAAACTTCAAGATGGAACACAAATTCTTGCAAATGGAAGTCAAGATTTATCAAATGGGATGTTTAGTGCTTTAGAGGGATCAATATTACTTAAAGATGGATTAAAAGAAGCAACTAATGGGGAAAAAGCTCTTTCAAATGGAACAGATTCATTACTAGGTGGATTAAATCAGCTTAAAGATGGACTTTCTCAAAAAAATAGTGAAATAGGAAAACTTGTAAGTGGAGCAAGTGAGACTGCAAGTGGAGCAAAGAAAGTATCTGATGGAGCCAATTTAGCTTATACAAAAACTTCTGAGGCTAAAACACAACTTTCAGAAAAATCAAATTATGTAGCAGATAAAATTGCAGGTGTTTCAGATGGAGTTAGTAATGTTGATGATTTACTTGCTTCTATAATAGCAGATTATAATGCTAATGGGGGGAAATTAAGTGACAAGGCATCTAAGGAACTCATGGCTGCCAAAAATGTTACAAAGGCAATTAGGGATAAGGATATTAATACAAATATTGTAGAACCTCTTAGAACTTCTGCTGATGGATTGAATCCTTTAATAGATAGCCTTTATAGGTTGCAAGGAGGTGCAGCTTTAGTAGAATCGGGTACAGCAAAAGTTGCATATGGAACCAATAAGCTTGCAAGTGGTATTGATGAAAGTATGAATAAAGCTGTTGAAGGAACAAATAGGCTTATTGGTGGAGCTACAGAACTTAAAAATGGAAGTTCTAAATTATATAATGGATTAAATACAGCTACAGAAAAAACAGGACAGTTATCAAATGGATTATCAAAATTAAATAATGGTGCTGTAGCTTTAAATAATGGATTAGATACAGCTAATGATGGTGCTACTAAGCTTAAAGATGGATTAAATAATGGTTACAATGAGATTAATGATAAGTTAAAGTTTACATCTGATGATATGTCTAAGTTTATATCTGAACCAGTAGCTTTAAATGAAAATACTTTAAATGATGTTAAATATTATGGTGAAGGGTTAGCGCCATATTTTATATCTTTATCTTTATGGCTTGGAGGAATGTTTATAAATCTTCTTCTATCAATTGCTAAGGGATTAAAAATAACAGAAAATAAATATGCAAAGAGTTTTATTGGCAAATATAGTATTGGATTAGCTATAGCAATAGTGCAGGCTTTATTATTAAGTTTTGTTCTTGTGGAAGGATTAAAAATTGATACTGTAAATACAAGTTATTTTTATCTAAATAATATCTTAATATCAGTAGTATTCTTTAGTATGATGTATGGAGTATCTTATGCTATAGGAATTGTTGGAACACCAATTATATTTATAATATTCCTATTACAGCTTGCTTCTTCAGGTGGGACATTCCCAATAGAAACTGCTCCTAAATTCTTTAGAATTATAGGTGAGTATCTTCCGTTTACATATTCTATTGGAATGTTAAGGATGACAATTGGAGGAATAAATTCTTCAGTATACTTAGAGAACTTTGGTATATTGCTAACTTTTATGGGTGCATTTTTAGTTGTAGGATTTATTATAAGAGCTATAATAAATACACTAAAAAACACTAAGACTATAAATATGTTCAAGAAAAATATTGGGTTTAAGGGTTTAGAAGAAAACATGTAGTTATCAAATCAATAAAAAGTTAAGTTTAAACAAAAAATAAGGTTTTAGTAGGGAGAATAGGTATATTTCACTTACTAAAACCTTTTATATTGATGAATGTTTTTTTAGATTATAAGAGTGTTTAAGAAGTTTAGAATTAATAAGGCATAACCTTCCATTGTATTATAGAAGGATCTAATATATAATTTCCCTAATATACAATGAAGCAATATAAAAGAATTTAAATGTAAAGTAATATTGTGATAGGAGTTAAGGCATGGAATTACTTCAGTTAAAATACTTTCAAGTTGTAGCAAAATTTCAGCATATAACCAAGGCTGCCAAGGAGTTAAATATTTCGCAACCCTCCCTTAGCATTATGATTTCAAGATTAGAAGCTGAACTTGGAACTCCTTTGTTTGATAGAAAGGCAAGGAATATTGAGCTTAATGAAGCAGGGAAAATGTTTTTAAAAAGAG
Source organism: Clostridium cibarium (assembly GCF_014836335.1). Lineage (GTDB taxonomy): Bacteria > Bacillota > Clostridia > Clostridiales > Clostridiaceae > Clostridium > Clostridium cibarium. The sequence goes on along the minus strand of NZ_JACSRA010000014.1, from coordinate 62,843 downwards.
TTAATACAATATTCAGTGAAATTAAAAGCGCAAAATTGGAAATAGAAAAAAAAATTAAACTAGATGAAAATAGTATTTCTTTAGTTACTGGAAATGCAAGGTTTTTATTTGGAATATTAACAGAGTTTTTAACAAGTTATCCTGAGGTTACTATTCATCAATTTTTAGGTAATAGAAATATATCACAGGATAGATTAATGACTGGAGAAGTGGATTTTTCTATGACATCACCACCAATAGATAGTAAAGAAATTGAAACTGTTATTTTAAAAGAAGATGAAATAGTTTTAGTTGTTCCACCAAATCATAGATTTTCAGATAGAAAAAGCATATTACTTTCAGAAGCAAAAGAAGAGAACTTTATATCTATAGCTAGAGCTTATACTTATAGGAGTATTACCGATAACTTATGTAGTCTTGCTGGATTTACTCCAAATATAATCTTTGAAGTTGATGATGTGCTTATATACGAAATGTTACACCTAGGAAGAGGTGTTGCACTAATTCCAAAGTCCATTTGTGAAATGTATTCTAATAGTCCTCTTGTAGTTATACCAATTGAAAAACCAGTTTGTAATTTTACTATAGGATTATCTTGGCTTAAGAATAAGTATTTAACTAAAGCTGCTGAAAGTTTTAAAGATTTTGTTATAGAATATTATAGAAATAAATAAAGATTATAAAAATAGAATATATAGGATCAAAGTAAAGAAGAGGCTATTTCAAGATAGAAATTAAAATTTCTATCTTGAAATAGTCTTTTATATTTTACTGTTTTGTTTTACTAAAATGATGTAAAGCGTTGGAAATCTCCTTTGTACCTAAATTAATTAATCATCACTTAGCAATAAATGAAGAGATCGATATTTTTAAATTGACTAGTGGGAGAATAAGGTATAAAATTAACTTATTAAAATACATTTAAAAAGTGTTTTAAAATGTGTTCGAGGGTTAATAGGAGGGGTATTATGAGGTATTTATTAGGATTAGATATTGGGACATCAGGAACAAAGACAGCATTATTTGATGAATATGGAAATACAATAAGAACAGCAACTTACGAGTATAATTTATTTCAACCACAAGTAGGTTGGGCAGAACAGGATCCAAATGATTGGTGGGAGGCTTCTGTTAAAGGAATTAAGAATGTTATAGAAAAAAGCAAAGTACAGGCATCTGATATTAAAGGAATAGGATTAAGCGGGCAAATGCATGGACTTGTTATGGTTGATAAGGATAACAAAGTAATTAGAAATTCTATAATATGGTGTGATCAGAGGACCGAAAAAGAATGTGATTATATGACAGAAGTTATAGGCAAGGAAAGGTTAATTAAAATAACAGGAAATCCAGCTTTGACAGGATTTACTCTTTCAAAATTATTATGGATTAAAAATAATGAACCAGAAAATTATAAGAAGATACATAAAATTCTTCTTCCAAAAGATTATATAAGATTTAAGTTAACCGATATATTTGCGACAGAAGTGTCAGATGCCAGTGGGATGCAGATGTTAGATATAAATACTAGAGATTGGAGTCAAGAGTTGCTTGATGATTTGAGAATAGATAGAAGTATACTTGCAGATGTATATGAATCAGTTATTGTTAGTGGAAAAGTTACGGAAGAAGCAGCTAAGTTAACAGGATTAGCAGTAAATACACCCGTTGTTGGTGGCGCTGGAGATCAAGCGGCAGGAGCAATTGGAAATGGTATAGTAAGTGAGGGAATAATATCAACAACAATAGGTACATCTGGAGTTGTATTTGCGGCTACAAACACACCTAGGTTTGATAAGTTTGGAAGAGTTCATACATTATGTCATGCAGTGCCAAATAAGTGGCATGTAATGGGAGTAACTCAAGGAGCCGGACTTTCACTAAATTGGTTCAAAAAGACTTTTTGTCATAAAGATATAGAGGAAAGTGAGAAGCTAGGTAAAAATATATATGATATTTTAACTGAAAAAGCTAAAGATTCAAAACCGGGTGCTAACGGAATTATTTACTTGCCATATCTTATGGGAGAGAGGACACCACATATTGATCCAAATGTTAAGGGTGCATTTTTAGGAGTATCTTTAATAAATAATCATAATGATTTTATTAGATCTGTATTAGAAGGAGTAGGCTTTAGCTTAAAAAATTGTTTGGATATTATAGAGGATATGGATGTAAAGGTTGACCATATTAGAATAAGTGGTGGAGGTGCTGAAAGTGAAGTTTGGAGACAAATTTTGGCGGATATATTTCAATATCCATTAACTACAATTAAAGCTTCAGAAGGACCTGCTCTTGGAGTAGCAATACTAGCAGGGGTAGGAGCGGGAATATATGAATCTGTTGAGGAGGCTTGTTGCAAGATTGTAAAAGGCGGAGAGAAAGTAAGTCCTAATGAAGAGGTGAAAGAAGAATACTCAAAAGTATATAATTTATATAATTCTGCTTATCCAAGAGTAAAAGATTTTAATATTTAAACAAGGATGATAGTGGTATTATTAAAGAAAGTATTACTTATTAAAGAAGACTTGAGAGGAGTAAAAGTAGACTTGATAGATATAAATCATAGCAAAATAAAAGAAACCAATAGGAAGAAAATAATATCATTATTAATAAATGAAGAGGAAATCACTAAATTAGAGATTTCTAGAAAATTGAATATAAGTATAACAACAGTTTCAACTAATATAACTGAACTAAGGAGTGAAGGGTTTGTTGAAGAGGTAAGGTCATTAGAGTCAACGGGAGGAAGAAAAGCAATATCGTATAAGTTAAATGAGAAGTGCAAGTATTCTGTTGGAATAGCTTTAACTCCTAAGCATATAAAAATAGCCTTAGTTAATTTAAAGAAAACAATAGTAGATACTATAAAGATAAGGCACAACAATGAAGGAATAGAAAAAATAATATATTTAATTGAAGAGAACTTGCTTAAGATATTAAAGGATAATGGAATCAGTCTTGAAAAAGTGTTAGGAATTGGGATATCTATGCCGAGTACCGTAGATTTTAAAACTGGCACAATAAAAAATTGTTATTTTCTTGGTGTAAAAGAATTCAATATTAAAGAGAGATTTAGTCATCTTAATTTGCCTGTATATGTAGATAATGAAGCGAATTTATCTGCTTATTATGAATTTTTGAATAGAAAAGAGAAATTAAATAATTTATTATATGTTTCAATAACTGAGGGTCTTGGTCTTGGTATAGTAATAAACAGAAACATATATAGGGGAGATAATAGTGCTTCTGGGGAAATGGGACATATGAAAATAGTTATAGATGGGAAAGAATGCAAATGTGGGGCTAGAGGATGCTTAGAAGCTTATACGTCAACAAATGCTTTAATTGAAGAGTACAATAAAGACGAATCCTATGAGATAACAGATATAGAAGAGTTTGAAGAAAAACTTGTTGAAAAAGATGAAAAAGCAGAAAAGATAATGGAAAAGTATTTAGGTACACTAAGTGTAGGGATATCAAATTTAATTATGATTCTAGATTCAAATAGTGTAATTATAGGGGGGGATATAAACAATTTATTAGCCAACAAGATAGAGATCATAAGAAAAAATATTTATAGAAATAATTTATTTACAAATGAGAATAATTGCAATGTTAGTGTTGCTAGTTTCAAAGAGTCATATTTGCTAGGTGCAGCTATGACTTCTATTGAGGAATTTTTAGAAATTAGATAATAATTAGGTAAAATATAAGTAATTGGGGGAGTATAAAATGAAATTTTTTCTTGATACAGCAAATGTGGACTATATTAGAGAAGCAAATGAGATGGGGGTTATTTGTGGAGTTACAACTAATCCTTCTTTAGTAGCTAAGGAAGGCAGAGATTTTAATGAAGTTATAAAAGAAATAACAGAAATTGTAGATGGGCCAATAAGCGGAGAAGTAATTAGTGAAGATGCAGAAGGAATGATTAAAGAAGGAAGAGAAATTGCAGCAATCCATAAAAATATGATTGTAAAAATTCCAATGACAGGAGAAGGTCTTAAGGCTACAAAGGTTTTATCAAGTGAAGGTATTAAGACCAATGTGACTTTAATTTTTTCAGCTACTCAAGCGCTTTTAGCAGCTAATGCAGGGGCTACTTATGTAAGTCCATTTTTAGGTAGAATAGATGATATTTCAATGGATGGTATGGAACTTGTTAGAACAATTTCAGAAATCTTTGAAATACATGGTATAGAAACTATGATAATAGCAGCAAGTGTAAGAAATCCAATACATGTTATTGAGGCTGCAAGAGCAGGTGCTGATATAGCAACAGTTCCATATAACTTAGTGAAACAAATGATTAAGCATCCGTTGACAGATCAAGGATTAGAAAAGTTTAAGGCTGATTGGGCAGCTGCATTTGGTAAATAAGGAGGAGAATTATGAGTAAGAAGTTAGATTTGCTATCGATTAATGCAATAAGAATATTGTCGGCAGATGCTATTGAAAAGGCAAAGTCTGGACATCCAGGATTGCCACTTGGTGCAGCTACTATGGCATTTACCTTGTGGAAAAAGATGAATCATAATGGAAAAAGTCCTAAATGGAATAATAGAGATAGATTTATATTATCGGCAGGACATGGGTCGATGCTAGAGTATTCTTTATTACATCTTTTTGGATATGGATTAACAATTGAAGATATTAGGAGCTTTAGACAAATAGGCAGCTTGACACCAGGGCATCCAGAGTATGGACATACTAAAGGTGTTGAAATTACAACAGGACCACTTGGACAAGGCCTATGTAATGCTGTAGGTATGTCTATAGCAGAAACCCATCTTGCCAATAAGTTTAATAGAGATAATTTTAATATAGTAGATCATTATACCTATGCAATAGTTGGAGATGGCTGCTTAATGGAAGGCATATCAGGAGAAGCATCATCACTAGCAGGTACACTAGCACTTGGGAAATTAATTGTGTTATATGATTCAAACAATATTTCAATAGAAGGAAGTACAGACATAGCATTTAGAGAAGATGTAGCTAAGAGATATGAAGCTTATGGTTGGCAAGTAATTAAAGTATCAGATGGAAATGATATGGAGGAAATATCTAATGCTATTGACGAAGCTAAAAAAGAGACTTCTATGCCATCAATGATCATAGTTAAGAACAAAATTGGTTTTGGATGTCCAGCTAAACAAGGAAAAGCATCAGCTCATGGAGAACCTTTGGGAGCCGAAAATATAAAAGAATTAAAAGCTAACTTGGGATGGGAAGAAAAAGATTTTTATGTACCTGATGAAGTATATACTTATATGAATAAGTACATTAATGATGGAATTGAAAAAGAAGAAAAGTGGAATAATTTATTTGAAGATTATAAGAGAACTTATCCTGAACTTGCTAAAGAATATAGCAGATGGAATAATGAACAAATAAGTGAGGAGGAACTATTAGAAAATGAAGAGTTTTGGAGCTTTGATAAGGAAATGGCAACAAGAGAATCTTCAGGAGTGATTATAAATAGATTATCTAAATTAATCCCTAATTTAGTTGGGGGATCAGCTGATTTAGCTCCTTCAAATAAGACATACATGAAGGAAATGGGAGATTTTTCTGCAGAAGATAGGAGTGGTAGAAACTTTCATTTTGGTGTTAGAGAGCATGCTATGGCAGCTATAACTAATGGAATATATGCCCATGGAGGGTTAAAAGCATTTTGCTCTACTTTCTTTGTATTTAGTGACTATATGAAGGGAGCTATGAGGCTATCAGCTTTAATGAAACTTCCAGTAGTTTATGTTTTGACTCATGATAGCATAGGAGTAGGCGAAGATGGTCCAACTCATCAACCTATTGAACAATTAGCAGCACTAAGAAGTATGCCTAATATGACTGTTTTCAGGCCTGCTGATTCAAAGGAAGTTGCGGCTGCTTGGTATTATGCTATAACAAATAAGGAAACGCCAACATCACTAGTATTATCAAGGCAAAAGTTGCCTTTGTATGATGGTTCAGCAAAAAGAGCATTAAGAGGAGGATATATTCTTAAAAATTCCAAGAATGAAGTTCCGGATGTGATTTTAATGGCATCAGGTTCAGAAGTTGGATTGATATATAAGGCGTGGGATAGACTTGCAGAGTTAGGAATAGATGCAAGAATTATAAGCATTCCATCCTTCGAGGTTTTTGATGCTCAAGAGGAAGAATATAAAGAAAGCGTTATGCCGAAGAATGTAAGAAAACGAATAGCTGTTGAAGCATTAACTTCTTTTGGGTGGCATAAATATGTAGGGCTTGACGGAGAAGTTATTTCTTTAGATGAATTTGGAGCATCTGGTAAAGCGGATAAGTTGTTTGAGAAGTATGGTTTCACAGTTGATAATATTGTGAATAAGGCTGTAAAACTTGTTAAAAAATAAAGAGCGGAATTCATGAAATCTAGAAAAATTTTAAAGTATGAGCAAATAGAAGAAAATTGCTATCGAAGATAAAAAAAAGTGGCTTTGCCACTTTTTTTATTATCTTATAAAGTTGGTTGCTATTTTTTGTTCTTTTTTAGGAAGTGAAAGACCAGCATCCTTACCAGCTTGTATGGATTTTAAAAGCCAAGCCATATTTCTTCCTAAAGTTCTCATTGTTTGCATTCCTTCTAAATCTTGTTTTACTTCTTCGGGAGTGTTTCCGTGAACCATATTCCAGTATTGAGAAGATACAATAGGCATATTAGAAATAGAAAAATATTTATTTAACTGATCAAAAGTTGATGCAGCACCACCACGACGGCAACTTACAACTGCAGCACCAGGTTTGTATTGGAAACAGTTTCCCGCATAAAAAAATCTATCTAAAAAAGATGTAATTGAGCCAGATGGAGCTGCATAGTGAACAGGAGATCCAAAGATAAAAGCATCAGCTTCTTTGGCTTTTTCAAGTGCAATATTTACAGTATCATTGTTAAACACACATTTACCAGAATTAGTTTTAGAACATCCACCACACCCCATACATCCTCGAATAGGATCATTTCCTACATGAAATATTTCTGCTTCGATATTTTCTTTTTTTAATTCTTTAGCTACTTCGCTTAAAGCAGTGTAAGTACAACCCTGAGCTTTAGGGCTTCCATTAATGAGTAAAACCTTCATAATTAAACCACCTCATTTTATTTATATATAACTTAATAACTTTAATATATAGTATACAGCAAAAATGTAAAAAATACACAATATAGCCTTATATTATGAGGTATAGAAGAGAAGAAATGTTTAAAAAGAACATTAAAGAACAATTAATTATTAAGCAAAGTCGTGGAATAATAAGAATCGCTCATATTAACGTTTACAAGGAGGTGGTCAATATAGGAAAGAGAAGAAAAAATGAGAAAGTACTAGTTAACTTTAAATAAATTGAAATAATTCAATGTAAAAGCGGAAAATAATAAGTTGCAACTTTCTGAAAACGATATATAATAAAGATATAAACAAAAGAGAACAAAATAGAAAAAAATCAAACATATATACAAACAATAAATGTGTGGGAGGAGATAAACTTACTTTTGCATAATATATAGATGAAATTAAGTAAAGTAAGGTGAGGTAGAATGTTAAAGGAAGAAAGACAACAACTAATTTTAGAAACTGTAAATAGGCTTGGAATAATAAGAATTTCAGAACTAACAGAAAAGCTAGAAGCTACTGAAATGACACTAAGAAGAGACCTTAAGTATTTAGAAGAACAAGGTTTACTTGTAAGGATTCATGGTGGAGCAAGAAGTAAAGAAAATGTTAAATTTGAAGAATTGTCTCCTAATGAAAAAAGAACATTAAATATAGATAAGAAAATTGAAGTTGCAAAGATTGCAGCAAGTTTAATTAAGGAAAACGATATTGTTTATATTGGACCAGGAACAACAAGTGAACATATTTATGATTATATTAATGTTTCTTCTGCAAAAATTATAACAAATTGTCTTAATGTATTTGATAAGTTTAAGGATGATAAGAGATTTGAATTAATACTTATTGGAGGAAGGTTAAGGGAGAAAACAAGCACTTTTATTGGGAGTTTCGCAAATGAAGCTTTAGGAAAAATAAGAGTTAAGACAGCCTTTATAGGGGCAAATGGAATTTCTGATAATAATATTATGACTTCTAATGAAGAAGAAGGCGTTGGACAGAAGATTATTATGAACAATGCCATAAGTAGATATGTTATTTGTGATTCTACAAAAATAGAAAAAGAAGACTTTTTTACATTATATCAATTAGAAGATGTTACGGCTTTAGTAACAGATTCAGGAATTGATCCTGGTATGAAGAAGAAGTATTCAAGATATTGTAAAGTAATAGATAAGATAGAGGAGGAATAAAAGTGAAAGTTTTAATTGGTTCAGATAAAGCAGGAATAAAGTTAAAAGAATATTTAAAGGATTATTTATTAAAAAAGGGCCATGATGTATTGGATAAAACAGAAGATGAAGTGGATTTTGTAGATTCGGCAGATAGAGTTTGCAAAGGAATTTTATCTAATGAAGGGGATAGAGGAATATTAATAGATGAATATGGTGCTGGATCTTTTATGGCAGCTAACAAGCATAAAGGGATTATATGTGCAGAAGTTTCAGATGAACATTCAGCTTATATGACAAGAAGCCATAATAATACATCGATTATAGCAATTGGTTCAGGAATAGTAGGAGAAAAATTAGCAGAAGCATTAGTAGATGCATATTTAGAATCTGAATATGCTGGTGGAAGACATCAAATAAGAGTAGATATGTTGAATAAAATGTTATAAGAGGAGGAATAGAAGATGAGAATTGCAGTTGCATGTGACCATATTGTTACAGATAGAAAAATACATATAGTAGAGTACTTAACAGAGAAAGGACATGAGGTAATAGATTGTGGAACTTATGATCATGTAAGAACACATTACGCTATATTTGGAAAGAAAGCAGCTGAAAAAGTTGTATCTAAGGAAGCTGATTTAGGAGTAGTTCTTTGTGGGACAGGCGTTGGAATAAGTGCTTCTACAGCTAAGGTTGTAGGGACAAGAGCAGCTTTAGTAAGAGATGTATCGACAGCTGTGTATGCTAAGAAGCATTTAAATGCAAATATAATTGCATTTGGTGGAAGAATAACAGGAGTTGGGTTAATGGAAAATATAATAGATGCTTTCTTAGAAACAAAATTTGAACCAACTGAAGAAGATAAAAAGATTATAGCTAAAATAGATGCTATAGCAACTCAAAAGGATGATCAGTTTGGAAATGAACATTTCTTTGATGAATTTTTAGAAAAGTGGGACAGAGGAGAATATCACGATTAATAATAATAAATAGCCTGATTGGGAGGATGATTTTAAATGACTAGAGAAGAATTAGAATTAACAACAATTGAAATAGTAGCTTTTGCAGGAGATGCGAGAACTAAATATATAGAAGCTATGAATGCAGCTACAGATGGAGAATTTGATAAGGCAGAAAAATTAATAGAAGAGGGAAATGATTGTATCCAAGAAGCTCATAAAGTTCAAACAAATATGATCCAAATGGAAGCAAGAGGAGAAAAGGTAGATGTTAGTTTCTTGATGGTTCATGCACAAGATCACTTAATGACAGTGATGCTTTTAAGGGATATTGTAAAGGGTTTCTTAAAGTTAAGTAAGAAATGTAATTAGCCTAAAAAATAATAAACGTCAGATAAAGTAGTTTATAGGGCGATTTATAGTAATCTAATCTGAGGAGGAATTATATAATGGGAAAGTTAATTAAACTAATTGAAAAGATGAAACCAGCCTTTGAAAAAATATCAAATAATCCGTATTTGAGAGCAATTAGAGATGGATTTATCGGTTGTATACCTGTTGTTTTATTTTCAAGTATATTCATATTAATTGCTTGTGTGCCTAATATATTTGATTTTTATTGGTCTGATGATGTAAGTAATATGCTTTGGAAAGCATATAACTATTCAATGGGAATATTAGCGGTTCTAATGGTAGCAACAATTGCTAAAAGTCTAGCAGATAATTTTAACAATAAATTACCCAAGCTTAGACAAATTAATCCAGTATCGGTAATGATTGTATCTATAAGTTGTTTCTTATTACTAAGTGTAGATTCTATTGAAGGTGGATTTTCAAGTACTTATATGGGAACAAAGGGATTATTATCAGCCTTTGTAGTAGCATTTATAGTTCCTAATATCTATAAAGTATGTGTTAAGAATAATGTTACCATAAAAATGCCAGATGAAGTTCCACATAATATATCACAAACTTTTGCAGATTTAATTCCATTAGCTCTATCAGTTTTATTCTTTTGGTTAGTAGATATAGGATTCAGAGATGTAGCTGGAATGAGTTTCAGTGCATGGATTTTAGAAGTGTTTAAGCCTTTATTTACAGCAGCAGATGGATATGCAGGATTAGCTGTAATATTTGGAGCTATGGCAATGTTCTGGTTTGTTGGTATTCATGGGCCATCTATAGTAGAGCCAGCAGTAACAGCAATATATATAGCAAATGTTGATGCTAATCTAAAATTATTCCAATCTGGTGAACATGCAGTTAATGCATTGACTCATGGAACTTCATATTTCGTAGCAACTCTTGGAGGAACTGGTGCTACTTTAATGTTTACAGCTATGTGTGCCTTTATAGCTAAATCAAAACAATTAAAAGCAGTTGGTAGAACTTCTATTATTCCAGTACTATTTGCAGTAAATGAACCAATATTATTTGGTGCACCAATTGTATTAAATCCGATATTATTTGTACCATTTATTGTGACTCCAATAGTAAATGTATGGTTATTTAAATTCTTTATTGATGGTTTAGGAATGAATGGATTTATTTATACCTTACCATGGACAACCCCAGGTACAATAGGTTTAATTTTAGGAACAGGATTTGCAAAATTATCATTTGTACTAGCGCCCTTATTATTAGTAATTGACACTGTAATTTATTATCCATTCTTTAAGTACTATGATAGAGAATTACTTGCTAAGGAAGCTCAAATAGCTGGTGAAGGGGTAGAGGAAGTAGTACAAGTTAAAGAGGAAACTGTTAAACCTGCGTTAAAAGAGGTTAAGTTAGAAAGTAAAACAGATAAAGAATTAGCAGTATTAGTACTTTGTGCAAGTGGTGCTACAAGCAGTATGCTTGCAAAAGCAATATCAAAGGGCGCTAAAGAACATGGAGTAAACTTAGATTCAATAGCTATGGCTTATGGTCAACATAAAGAAAAGATAATAGATTTTGATTTAATTGTATTAGCCCCACAAATGGCATCAATGTATGACGAATTAAAGAGCGATTGTGATGCAAAGGGAACTAAATCAGCAACAACTTCAGGTCAAGAATATGTAAAATTAACTAGAGATCCAGATGCGGCATTAAAGTTTGCATTAGACTTAATAAATAAATAATATACACAACATAACAATAGTAATGACAGGAGGTAATGAATAATATGAATAAATTTGAAGATGATTTCATATTTGGTGGAGCAACAGCAGCTTACCAAGTTGAAGGGGCAGCTAAAGAAGAAGGAAGAGGTCCATGTGAATGGGATGAATATTTAAATAGACCAGAAAGCAAATTTAATGGGGATGTAGCAAGTGATTTTTATCATAAGTATAAAGATGATCTTGAACTTTCAAATAAGTTTGGAGTGAATGGAATAAGAGTATCTATTTCATGGAGTAGAGTAATTCCAAATGGAGTAGGTGAAGTTAATCCTAAAGGTATTAAATATTACAATGATCTTATTGATGAATGCTTAAAGAACAATGTAGAACCTTTTGTAACATTACATCATTTTGATACACCATTACAATTATTTAAAAATGGTGACTGGTTAGATAGAAGGAATATAGATAACTTTGTTAATTTTGCAAAGGTATGCTTTGAGAATTTTGGAGACAGGGTTAAGCAGTGGGCAACATTTAATGAACCTTGGTCTGTAGCACAAAATGGATATATAATTGGGAACTTTCCACCAAGTATAAGATATGACATAGAAAAAGCTGTTCAAATTATGCATAATATGATGGTTGCTCATGCTAAAGTAATTGAATTATATAAGAGCATGAATTTAAATGGTGAAATTGGAATAGTTCACACTCTTGAAGGAAAGGTTCCGATAACAGATTCTGAGGAAGATAAAAGAGCAGCTTATTTAGATGATACATTAGCAAATAAATTTATGCTTGATGCATGCTTTAAAGGTGAGTACGCCAAAGAAACATTAGAAACAGTAAATGAAATACTTTCTAAAAATAATGGAAAGTTAGCAATTTATGATGGAGATATGGATGTGATTAAGGCAGCTGCTAAGAAAATTGATTTCTTAGGAATGAATTATTATTCTAGTCATTTTCTAAAGGCTTATGAAGGAGAAAGTAAAATTCATCATAATGGAACTGGTGAAAAAGGGACAAGTATCTTTGCCCTTAAAGGAATAGGTGCTCGTGTTAATAATCCAGAAGTTGAAACTACTGATTGGGATTGGCCAATCTATCCACAAGGAATGTATCAAACATTACTTAGAATAAAGAAGGATTATCCTAATTATAAAAAAGTATATATAGCTGAAAATGGAATGGGATATAAGGATGATTTTGTTGATGGAAAGATAGATGATACACCTCGTATAGAATATATTAAAAAACATTTTGAATACATTCTAAAAGCTATAGATGAAGGGATTAATGTTAAAGGTTATTATGTATGGTCTTTAATGGATGTATTATCTTGGTCAAATGGATACAATAAACGTTATGGTTTATTTTATGTAGATTATAAAGATCAAAAGAGATATCCAAAGAAAAGTGCTTATTGGTATAAAAAGATTGCAGAAACTAAAGAACTAGTAGATTCAAATGAAATTGAATATTAGGAGATGGTAGAAGATGATATTATCAACAAGAGAGATGCTTTTAAAGGCACAAAGAGAAGGTTATGCAGTTCCAGCATTTAATATTCATAATTTAGAGACATTACAAGTGGTTGTTGAAACTGCAATGGAGATGAAATCTCCAGTAATAATAGCAGGAACTCCATCCACAATAGAAGAATATGCTGGACCAGACTATGTAAAGGCTATGGCAGAAGTAGCGGCAGGGAAATATGAGATACCTATAGCTATACACTTAGATCATTTTGAAGATGTTGAGGCCATTAAAAGAGATATAGATATTGGGTTTAGATCTTGTATGATCGATGCTTCTAAGAAGCCTTTTGAAGAGAATATAGCAATTGTTAAGGAAGTTGTTGAATATGCTCATGAATATGATGCTGTTGTAGAAGCTGAACTTGGAAAACTAGGTGGAAGAGAAGATGATTTAGTTGTAGATGAAAAAGATACAATGTACACAAATCCTGATGATGCTGCAGAATTCGTAAAAAGGACAGGAGTAGACTCATTAGCTGTTGCAATAGGCACAGCTCATGGGTTATACAAAGGAGAACCAAAGCTTGATTTTGAAAGATTAAAAGAAATAAGAAATAAAGTTAGTATACCATTAGTACTTCATGGGGCATCGGATGTGCCAGATGAGTTAGTAAAGAAGGCCATTTCTCTTGGAATATGCAAAGTTAATGTTGCAACTGATTTAAAGATTCCATTTTCAGATGCAGTAAAGGAATTTTTTAAAGAAAATCCAAAGGAGAATGATCCTAGAAAATATATGACTCCTGGAAAAGATGCTATGAAAAAGATAGTAAAACATAAGATTGAAGTATGCGGAAGTGCAAATAGATATTAAAAATAGGACTAGCATATATAGAACAAATAATTGTCGATATGCGATGGAAAGATATAAAAAAAATCTTAGGAATAGATATACTAAACCTAAGACAAGTAAAAATAAATAAAAAAATTGTACAGATTAATATTAAAACATAAAATAAAAAAACACAATAGAAGAGGCGTAGAATTTAATAATCTACGCCTTTATAAGAATCAGGATACTAGCGGAGATATAAAAATATTTGATTGATTAGTAATGGTACACCATAAAAGGAGAAAAAATATGATATTAGTTATAAACTTGAATGCATCAATAGATAAAAGATATGAGATTAAAGACATAGAAAAAGGTCAAGTAATGAGAGCAAGGACTGTAGAAAATACACCTGGGGGCAAAGGTTTACATGTTGCTAATGTAGCTACTATCCTAAAGGAAAATTGTATAGCAACGGGGTTTCTTGGTGGGAAAAGTGGAGAGTTTATACAAGAAAAGCTTCAAGATTATGGAGTGAAGCAGGATTTTGTAAAAATTAATGGAGAAACAAGAGAATGTTTAGCTTTTATAACAGATGATCTTGTACAAACGGAAATACTGGAACCAGGACCTGAAGTTAGCATAGAAGAACAGCAAGAATTTCTAGAAAAATATGAAAGTCTGCTTTCTCTATCTAGTGTAGTTGTAGCCTCAGGAAGTGTTCCTAGAAATATTCCTGTTGACTTCTATAAGAAGTTAATAGAAATGGCAAATTCTCAAGGCAAAAAGTTTTTGCTAGATAGTAGTGGCGAACTTTTAAGAGAAGGTGTTAAAGGAATGCCTTACTTTATTAAACCTAACAGAGATGAGATAGAAGTATTAACAGGAAGAAAAATTACATGTGTAGAAGATGCAATAAGAGAGATTAAGGAATTTCAAAAAAGTGGAATAAAGTTTGTTGCAATATCTTTAGGAGAAGAAGGCTCAATAGCTGGCTATGAAGGAAAATTTTATAAAGTAACATTTCCTCAAGTTCAGGTAGTTAATACAGTTGGGTCAGGAGATTCATATGTAGCAGGAATAGCAGTTGCATTAGAAAGAGGATATGGGATAAAAGAAATACTGCAATTGGCTTCAGCTTGTGGAACAGCAAATGCTATAGAGAAGGAAACAGGTTGTGTAAAAGAAAATGTAGTTAATGAATTACTTGAAAAAGTTGTAGTTGAAGAAATCTAATATATTATGATTCGCTATATTATAAATCTAATATTTTACAGGGGGAAAAAGTATGTTTAAAAAAAGTATTAAAGCCATTATATCAGGAGTTCTTAGTTTATCAGTGTTAACAGGGGTTGCCCTTGGAATTGCTTCAAAGCCAATACCTGTACAAGCTGCTACTACCTTTGCAAAAGGAGCTGATATTGGTTGGTTAAATCAATTGGAGAATAAAGGAGTAAAGTGGCAAAATGACAATGGAGCTCAACAAGACGCACTTCAAATCCTAAAAGATCATGGAATTGATTCTGTAAGACTAAGAGTATTTGTTAATCCGCCATCAAATTTTCAATGGACTAAAAATGATGGAACAAGTTGTATATTAGGTTATGCAGATACAACTGGTGTAATCTATATGGCTAAGCGTGCAAAGGCGCTTGGGATGAGAGTAATGCTTGATTTTCATTATAGTGACCATTTTGCAGATCCAGCTTATCAAGACAAACCTTTAGCATGGGTAAATCATGATTTTAATCAACTAAAAAAAGATGTTTATAGTCACACATATTATGTTATGAATGCATTGAAAAATGCTGGAGTAACTCCAGAATGGGTACAGATAGGAAATGAAACAAATTCAGGGATGTTATGGCCTACAGCAAGTACTTCAAACTATAGTAACTGGGCTCAATTAATTAATCAGGGGTATGATGCAATCAAGGCAGTAAGTCCATCTTCAAAGACTATTATTCACTTATCTAATGGGGCTGATAATAGTTTATATAGAAGTGTTTTTGATGGACTTAAAGCAGCGGGAGCTAAATACGATGTGATAGGAATGTCATATTATCCATATTGGAATAACGTTGATTATACTAAAAATATTAATGCATTAGGTAACAATTTAAATGATATGGTAGCTCGTTATGGAAAAGAAGTTATGATTTGTGAAGTTGGAGGACTTGAAAGTAATCCTACAAATACTTATAACATGGTTAAAGCAGTAATAAATAAAGTAAAAGCTGTTCCAAATGGAAAGGGACTAGGTGTATTCTATTGGGAACCTGAGGCTAATTCAAGTGTTCTTCCTGATAAGTATCCATTAGGAGCAACAACTAAAGTGTCTAATAATGTTCTAAAATTCTCAACAGCAATAGACGCATTTAAATAAAAATAAGAGGTGCCTTATTTAATAAGAGTGACTCTTTTAATAGAATTTCTGAGTTTAAATTGATATAAACTAGCTTAGTCTTAGGTGCTAAGCTAGTTTTTTATAAATTATATTTACAAAGAATATAGTAAAATATAGAATAAAAAGTAATGAATAAAATTTTTAAAATATAGAATGTGTTATTTAGGAGGAGTTTTATGTTTTCTAAGGAAGAACTTTTAGTAATAGAAGATGCATTAAAAATTGCGGATGCAGAATATATAAGATTAATTGAGGAAAATAAGAATAATAAGAATAGGATGGTAGCATTTAATAGAAAACAAAAGAAATTGTGGTTAGTTCAAAATAAGTTGAAAAAGCTTATTGAAGAAAAATAAGAGAGAAGTACTTTTATAATAATAAGGTTATAGAATTCAAAGTTGGGAGATATCTAAAGGTTTGGGTATCCCCTAATTTTTTTGTATGATTAGAGCTCAGAATATACATGTATAATAACTTTTTTATTAGAAATACTAATTAATATGTTATGTAAAAGAGTTTTCAATGAAAATTATTTATATAAGATGTTTATTATAGGAGGTATATTTAATGAGTGAAACTATACTAGAAAAAACAGAGGGGCGTGTCAGTTATCATGATTCTGTAGAAGAGATGCTAAAGAGAATTAGAGAAGATGGAATGACTAACGTATTTGATAGGTGGGCTGCTCAAGAAAAGATAAGGTGTAAGTTCTGTTTAGAAGGTTTAAGTTGTCAGTTATGTTCACAGGGGCCTTGTAGAATTAATCTTAAAGGAGAGCAACAAAAGGGTGTTTGTGGTATTGGACCAGATGCCATGGCAATGAGAAATATGCTTCTAAGAAATATTATGGGAGCAGGCACCTATGGACATCATGCATATGAAGCTTTTAGAACATTGAGAGCAACTGGAGAAGGAAAGACTCCATTTACAATCAAAGATGTTGATAAATTAAAATGGATGTGTGAAAAAGTTGGAATAAACACAAATCAAGATACAAACAAAATGGCTATACAATTAGCTGATTTTTTAGAAGCTGAAATGGGTAAAGATGTTGAAGAACCAAGTGTGATGGTAGAAGTTTTTGCTCCAAATAAGAGAAAACAAGTTTGGAAAGATCTTGATATATATCCAAATGGAGTAGTACATGATGAGCAAAATGCAGTAGCAAGCTGCTTGACAAATGTTGATGGAGATCATGTATCTTTAGCAAAAAAAGCATTAAGATTAGGGTTATCCACAATATATACTGCACAAATTGGATTAGAAATGACACAAGATATATTATTTGGAACACCTATGCCACATGAAGTAAATGTTGATTTAGGTATTATGGATCCAGGGTATGTAAATATTGTGTTTAATGGGCATCAACCTTGGCCGGGGGTAGCTACTATACAAAAGGCAAAGATGCAAGAAGTTCAACAAAGGGCAAAGGATGCTGGAGCAAAAGGAGTTAGAGTAGTAGGATCAATTGAAACAGGTCAAGAATTACTACAAAGATTTGAAGTGGATGATGTATTTGTAGGATTAATGGGTAATTGGCTTTCAATAGAACCTCTTTTAGCTACAGGAACTGTAGATGTTTTAGCTATGGAAGAAAATTGTTCACCACCTGCAATAGATTGTTATGCTGAAAAATATCAGGTAACTTTAGTAGGAGTAAGTACTATTATTAATCTTCCAGGACTTGATCATATGATTCCATATGATCCTTCAAAAGTAGATCAAATGGCAGATAACTTAATTGATTTAGCTATTGAAAACTTTAAAAAGAGAAAAGATAAAGTTACACCAAAGGTTCCTAAAATAACACAGAAAGCCATAGCAGGATTTTCAACAGAAGCAGTTTTAAAAGCATTAGGAAATAAATTGGATCCTTTAGTTGATGTAATTGCAGCAGGAAAGATTAAAGGAGTAGTTGCTTTAGCAAACTGCTCTACATTAAGAAATGGACCTCAAGATTGGAATTCAGTTAATCTAGTAAAACAGTTAATTAAAAAAGATATTTTAGTAGTAGCAGGTGGATGTGGAAATCATGCTTTAGAAGTGGCAGGACTATGTAATCTTGATGCAATAAATATGGCAGGAGAAGGATTAAAAGAAGTATGCAATATGTTAAAGATACCTCCTGTTTTAAGCTTTGGAACTTGCACAGATACAGGAAGAATATCTATGCTTGTAACTGAGCTAGCTAATCATCTTGATGTGGATGTACCACAGCTTCCAATCGCAGTAACAGCTCCTGAATGGATGGAGCAGAAAGCTACTATAGATGGAGTGTTTGCAGTAGCTTATGGAGCATATACTCATCTATCTCCAACACCATTTTTAACTGGGGCAGAAAAATTGGTAAAATTATTAACACAGGATGTTGAAGGATTAACAGGTGGGAAAATTGCATTAGGAGATGATCCAGTGCAAGTAGCAAATGATATTGAAGCACATATAATAAGCAAAAGAAAAGGTTTAGGGCTAAGTTAGATATATTTTAAAATAGCAGTTTCAACTTATTTAGGTTGACTGCTATTTTTTTATATAAGATTACATTTAAGTCGTATTGGAATTTTGTGATAACTTCACAATATACATATAGAAGTTGTTATAATGAAAATAGAAATTAAAATATCTATGGTAATTAGCTAATAATTTTATAGGGAGAGGTAAAATGGGGAGTGATTTTAATTTAGCGGAGTATATGAGTAATGGTATTGAGAATATGGTGAAAGGTGCAATGAAAGCTTCTTTAAAGAATCCAAAAGAAACTAAGTTTATATTAAAGTATTCATTATCTGTTAAGGAAGCCAAGAAGAAAAGAGATAACCTTCAGGAGAAAGGAGAGAATGTTCCTGTCTTTTTGATTTCAAGTATAACCAGTAGCTGTAATTTGTTTTGCAAGGGATGTTATGCGAGAGCAAATAAATCCTGTGGTGAAGGGTCGCAAAAGAAACAGTTATCTAGTGAGAGATGGAAAGAAATATTTAACGAAGCAAAAGATATAGGAATACCTTTTATAGTTCTTTTAGGTGGAGAACCTTTAATGAGAAAGGATATAATAGAAAAGGCAGCAAAAGTAAAGAATATTATGTTTCCCATATTCACAAATGGAATAATCTTTGATGAAAATTATTTAAAATTATTTGATAAAAGCAGGAACCTTCTTCCTATGCTTAGTATTGAAGGAGATAAAAGTCAAACTGATAATAGACGTGGAGAAGGAACTTATGATGCATTAATCAGGTTAATGGATAACCTAAATAGAAAAGGTATATTATATGGGGTATCTGTAACAGTTACTAGAGAAAATATTAACACTGTTACTGGTAAGGATTTCTTTGATGGTTTATATAAAAAAGGGTGTAAGATATTAATTTTTGTAGAATATGTTCCTGTAACGGAAGGGACTAAGTATTTAGCACCTACAGATAATGAAAGGAGCATATTGGAAAAGGGACAGCAAAAGCTTAGAGAAGAGTATAAAGATTCTATTTTTATATCATTCCCTGGTGATGAGAAATATTCAGAAGGATGTCTAGCTGCAGGTAGGGGGTTCTTTCATATAAATGTAGATGGATCAGCAGAACCATGCCCATTTTCACCATATTCAGATACTAATCTAGGTAATACTAGTTTGAGAGAAACCTTAAAATCCCCATTATTTAGAAGACTTAATGAAACTGAGATGTTAGTTGGAGAACATTATGGAGGATGTCTTCTTTTTCAAAAGGAAAGTGATGTAAAAGATTTGCTAAATATTAAGTAGTAAGAATTTAAAAGGAGTACATATGAAAAATTTAAAGCACTATTTATTTGTTTCTATCATTTTAATAATTTTATCGTTTGGGATGTTCTTTATCCATTATGAAATTTTTGGACAACTGGAAAATACCATATACTATTCTGTAATGAATATTTGTTTTATTCCAATAAATATTCTTGCTGTAACTGTGCTGTTTGACAAGCTTGCAGAAAGACGTAGTTATAATGAAAGATTAAGTAAACTAAATATGCTAGTTGGACTTTTTTTCAGCGATATTGGATACAAACTTTTAAAGATTATAGTAGCTGGAGATGAAAGTATAAAAAAAGAAAAACTAGATTTTAATGATTGGAAATCATGTGGTGATTGGTTAAGAGAATATGATCATGATATAGATTTTCAAAAGATTGATTATCAGCAATTGAAAGAGCTTGTGGTTCAGAATAGAGATGTTTTAGCCAATCTTATAAGTAATGAAAATATTTTGGAGCATGAGACTTTTGCTGATTTACTCATCGCTTTGGTACATTTAAGGGATGAGATTGTACTTGTAAGATATAAAGAATTAACTAAGGAGGATTGTGCACACCTTAAAGGGGATGTAGTTAGGGTATATAAGGCATTAACTTTTCAATGGATAAGCTATTTACAACATTTAAAGGAGTTTTATCCTTATCAATATAGTAGTTATATGAAGCTTAATCCGCTTAAACAAGAATAAAAAGATACTATTTAATCCTTTATGGCAGAGGTGCTATGAGGGATTTTTTATTTTTAAAGTATATATTCCTTCGATATCAATGATATTAACTCTAAATATAAGTGATCATCTTTTGGTTACAAGAATATATAATTTAGATATTATAGAAAGAGGAAATATAATAATATTTATATTTATTGCAACATCTTTATAAGTTAAATTGTATCATATTTAGAAAAACCAAAAATAGTATTTAACTTAGAAGGCGAGAAAAATCTAATGATATATTTATTTTATATTTATAACCTCTAGATGAAGAATGCACAACTTAGGATGGATTTCATAATTACTTAATTGTACTACAGGATGGAAGGATGAGGTTTATAATGAATGAGATTTCATTGTGTATAGATGAAATTATCTCACAAGATTTAGATGATTATGGAGATATGCTGCTGAGGCTTGCATATTCATATATGAAAAATATTTATGATGCAGAGGATGTAGTACAAGAGGTCTTTATACAATTGCTTAA
The DNA here is from genome assembly GCF_014836335.1 of Clostridium cibarium. Taxonomy (GTDB): domain Bacteria; phylum Bacillota; class Clostridia; order Clostridiales; family Clostridiaceae; genus Clostridium; species Clostridium cibarium. The sequence continues at coordinate 41,747 of NZ_JACSRA010000014.1, read as the reverse complement.
AAATATAGGGGGCTTTAAAAGTAATGATCATAAAAACAATTGGCTTATTTGTGTTACAAGAAATATTTGCAAAAACAAACTAAAATCTGCTTGGTTTAGAAAACGAGCAGAATTAATAGAAATTCCATATTATGACCAATATAAAGATGGTAATGTTCTTAATAAAGTAATGCAACTTCCAGTAAAATATAGAGAAATTATTTATTTATATTATTATGAGGATTATACAACAGTGGAAATTGCATCTATTATAGATAAGAAAGAAGCAACGGTTCGTTCATTACTTAGTAGGGGAAGGAAGATATTAAAGAAAGAGTTAAAGGAGGAGTATGATTTTGAGTAAGAGATACAAAGAAGAGTTAAATAAAATTGTTATGACTGAAAATATGAAAAAAAGAATACTCCATAATGTGCTCAATGAAAATATAAAAATTCAAAGTGAGAGACCGGGAATAGAGAAATATAGCGTATTTATAAGAAAGGTAAAAATTATTGCTTTATGCTTTATAGTAGTTATATCTTTTAATGTCATGAATATGAATAATCAGTTAAATAAATATGATAGTAATAATTTAAAACAGGAAGAAATAAATGATACGAATAATGATTCTAAAGAAGTGAAAATAAGCAAATCATATGATAAAGATAAAGAGGGTACGGAGAATAGTTATATTCAAAATGATAAAATGTTAAAAGAATATGATAGTATAAATAAATATAATAGTAATGTTGAAAACTATAAGAAAAGTGATTATTCAAAATATAATGAAAGCAAAAGTAATGATAGTAATAACAATGATAGTGACAATAATGATAATAGAGACAATGATAATGATAAGAATAGGAATTATGATGGAGGGAGACTTTCAACTGTTTGTGGAAGTGGGATTAAGGAATGTAAAACACTAGAGGAAGCTGAAGATGTAATAAAATTAAAAATAAATCATATAAAAGAAATCCCTGCTGAACTTAGCATACATAATATATGTGTTATAGGAAATGATACGATTGAAATAGAATATAATTATGGGAAGGATATAGTAAAATTTAGAGCTGGGAAAGTTACTGGAGATATAAGTGGTGATTATAATGAATATGAAATTAAGAATACACATGAAATAGATGGAACTATTATATGTTTAGAGGGATATAAAAATAAAGTAGTTAATCTAGCAACTTGGAAAAAGGATGATGTATCATATTCTATTTCATCAAAAGATGGAATTAATGAAGAGTCAATAATAAATATTATTATGAGTAGTTTATATAATAAATAAGAATCAAAAAGAATACTTAGAGCAATAAAGGCTTTAAGTATTCTTTTTTGTATTATAAATGAAAAAATGCAACTATTTTCTAGTTTGAATTGTAATATTTAATGAAAGCAATATATTGGGAGGTGTTCTTTATGAATAATATTGTCAAAAAATCTGAAATAACTCATCCACAAAAGAGAATTTGGTACAATGAAATGCTGTTTTCTAATACACCAATGCACAATATAGTATCTAAAATACATATTGGTAGTAATTTAGATGTTAGGATGTTAGAGAAAGCAGTAAATTTAATTATTAAAAAAAATGATTCACTTAGATTAAAATTCTATGAGGAAAGTGGTAAATTATATCAATATGTAGATGAATATAAATTTATCAATATATCTTTTTTGGATTTTACAACTTATGGTAGTAGTGCTGAAAGTAAATTTAAAGAGTTTTGTATAAATGAAGGTGTAAAAACATTATATAAGCAAAATCAATTATTATTTAAGTTTTTTATTTACAAAATTAATGAAGAAGATATGGGAATATGCTTTTTTATACATCATCTTATTTTTGATGGAGCATCCTGTAATTTGTTGATTAAACAGCTTTCTACCATATATCAGCGATTATACAATAATGAAATTGTAGATGACAATGTTGGGAATTCATACATAAGTTTTATATCTGATGAAAGGGCGTATTTAAATTCTGAAGAATTTAAGAAAAACAAAAAATTTTGGAATGAAAAATTTTCAAATTTAAATGAAAAATCTTTATATATAAATCCCAAAAGCGCTAAGTCAAAAACAAAGTTGTTTTTGTTAGATAAAAGTAAGAATGAAGAGTTAAAAAGATTTTTGAATAAACATAAAATTTCTTTAAACAAATTTTTTGTTTCTGTTTTAAGCATATATATGAGCAGGGTATTAAATGAAAATGATATAACACTAGCTATTGTTTGCTTTAATAGGAGTAATGTGCGCCAAAGAAATACAATGGGTATGTTTACAGGAACTATGCCTTTAAGAATAAACATAGAAGATAAAAAAAGCTTTAATGAATTTTTAGAATATTTAAATGTAGAACTTAAGAATTGTTATCATAATCAAAAATATCCTTATGATTTGCTGGTACAGGATTTAGAATTAAATAAAAAAAGAGTTAATTCTCTATTTAAATGCTGTGTGAATTACTATGTACTTGAAAGCTATGAGTTAGAAAAAGGTAGCGGAAAATTTATAAGCAATAAAATTCTTTCACAAGGGTATACAAATATTCCATTACATATATTTATTAAAGAATTAAAAAAAGAGGGAAATATTGAATTGGAAGTTCAATATAGAATAGAGGATTATACAGAGCAACAAGTTGTACAAATGGTTAAAAGTATTGGCCTTATTGCTAGTCAAATTATTAATAATTCAAATCTGAAAATATCAGAAATACAAATAGTTTCTGAAGAAGAAAAAAATATTATATTAAATGAATTTAACAATACAAAAAGAAAATATCCTAAAAATAAAACAATAAGTGAATTGTTTGAAAAAGTGGTTGATGATGCAAAAGATAAAATAGCAGTTACATCAAAAGGGAATAGTCTAACTTATGGACAGTTAAATGAAAGAGCTAACCAAATTGCATTTTTATTAAGAAAAAAAGGAATAACAAGAAATAGTATAGTTCCAATCATATGTGATAAAAGTTTAGACACAATTATAGGAATTTTAGCTATTGTAAAAAGTGGAGGAGCATATTTAGCAATAGACGAGGATTATCCTAAATCGAGAATAGAATATATGTTAGAAGAGGTTAATAGTGAAGTAGTTTTAGGAAAAAAGAATTCAGTAGATAAATTTGATTTTGAAAATAGTATTGAAATAGTAAATTATGATGATGAAGAAATATTAAATGAAGGTACATATAATTTAGATCACATTAACACTTCAGAGGATTTAATATATGTAATGTATACATCGGGTTCGACAGGAAAGCCAAAAGGAGTGTGTATAAAGCAAAGGAATGTTATAAGACTTGTTAAGAATACTAATTTCATTGAATTTGAAGAAGATGATAAAATACTTCAAACAGGATCCATTGCATTTGATGCATCTACTTTTGAAGTGTGGGGGGCCCTTCTTAATGGTAAGCAATTATTTATAGAATCAAAAGATATTATTTTAAATCCAGAATTACTTGAAAGTTATTTAAGAAAAAATAAAATTACAATATGTTGGTTTACAGCTCCATTATTTAATCAATTATGTAAAGAAAATATAAATTTATTTAGGCCATTGAGATGTTTGTTAACTGGTGGAGATGTAGTTTCACCTATTGCTGTAAGTAAATTAAAAGAGGTTAATAAGGAGTTAATAATAATTGATGGATATGGACCAACAGAAAATACTACTTTTTCAACAACTTATACTGTAAGTAGTAGTTGGGATAAAAATACACAATTACCAATTGGTAAACCAGTTGCTAATTCGACTGCTTATATAGTGGATAAGAATAATAACCTACTTCCAATAGGCGTTCCTGGAGAATTATGTGTAGGTGGAGATGGAGTTGCCAAGGGGTATTTTAATAAAGAAGAACTGACGAAAGAAAAATTTATAGAAAATCTTTATATAAAAGGGGAGATAATATATAAAACTGGAGATCTTGCAAAATGGATGCCAGATGGGAATATAGTTTTTATGGGAAGAATTGATAGTCAGGTGAAGATAAGGGGATTTAGAATAGAACTTCAAGAAATTGAAACGCAACTACTAAAATATTCAAGGCTAAAGGAAGCAATAGTAATAGATAGAAAAGATAAAAGCGGTAATAAATATTTATGTGCATATGTTGTAAGTGAAGAGAGAGTTTCTTTAAAAGAAATAAAAGATTTTTTGAAAAAAGAATTACCTAATTATATGATTCCTTCATATATAGTTCAGGTTGAGAATATACCACTTAATTATAATGGAAAACTTGATAAAAAAGCATTACCTAGTCCTGATTTATCACAAAGTAATGTAGAATTTGTAAAGCCTAGAAATGAAATAGAACAAAAGCTTATGAGTATTTGGTGCAAGATATTTAACATAAATGAGATATCTATAAAAGATAACTTTTTTGAGCTAGGAGGAAATTCTTTAACAGCTGTAAATTTGGTATCTAAAATTCATAAAGAATTTAAATGTCCAATTCTTGTTACAGATGTATTTAATAAGCCTTCAATAGAAGAATTAGCTGAGTATTTGGATTCTATAAAAGTAGATAAGGGGATGATTAATGAAATTGAAAAGGTGGAAGAAAAAAAGTATTATGAAGCATCATCAGTACAAAAAAGGATATATGCAATAAACCAAGTAAATTTAAATAGTACAAACTATAATATACCTATTGCATACCTTATTAAAGGAAACTTTAATAAGGAACGTTTCGAAAAAGCAATTTGCAAGTTAATAAATAGGCATGAAACTTTAAGGACAAGTTTTCATATGTTTGATGGGGATATATTTCAAAAAATCCATTCTAAAGTGGATTTTAATGTTGAGAATATTAAAGTTCATAGTAAATTTGATGAAAATAAAATTAATGTTGAAAGATTTGTAAGACCATTTGATTTAAGTAGAGCTCCTCTTATTCATGTAAGTATTATTGAATTCGTTGATGTTTCAATTTTAATAATAGATATACATCACATAGTTTCAGATGGTGTTTCAATGAGTATAATAACAAAAGAATTATCTTCATTATACAATGATGAGAAACTTGCTGGGTTGAAATTTCAATACAAAGATTTTTCAAATTGGCAAAATAAGTTATATAAAAATGGGTTATTAGATGATCAGGAAAAGTATTGGATTCATAGGTTTGAAGGAGAAATTCCTGTGATAAATATGCCTTCAGATTACAAAAGTAAATCAGCTAAAAGTTTTGAAGGAAATAAAATAGAGTTTGAGATAAATAAAACTTTAATTCAAAAAATAAATAAGGCTATAAATAGTTTAGGCGTAACAAAATTTATGTTTTATGTAGCTGCATACAATGTGCTTTTATATAAGTATAGCAATCAAGAGGATTTGATAATAGGAATTCCGGTAGCGGGAAGAACACATGAAGATCTTAAGAACATAGTTGGTATGTTTGTTAATACATTGCCACTAAGAAATAAAGTAAGTAATGATATGAGTTTTAGAGATTTTTTAAATGAAGTTAAGGAGAACTCCTTGAAAGCTTTTGAAAACCAAAACTATGATCTTAAAAATTTAGTTGAAAAAGTAGATGTAAAAAAAGGTGATATTTTTAATGTTATTTTTTCTTTTCAAAATTTAAATATTGAGAATTTAAGTTTTAATGATGTACAAATAGAAACTTATAAATTAAAAGGCAAAGGATCAAAGTTTTCTATTTCTATGATACTTACTGAAGATAAGGAAAAAATATTAGGTGAATTAGAATATCAAACATCATTATATAAAAAAGAAACAATGGAGAATTTTGTAGGACATTATATGAATATTCTAATAAAAGTTCTAGAGGATTTAGATAGACCTATTAATAACTTTGGAGTTTTATCTAAGAAAGAGGAAAATTTAATATTAAATAAATTTAACAATACAAAAAGAAAATATGAAAAAAATAAAACAATAAAAAAATTATTTGAAGAAATAGCTGAAAAGTCAAAAAATAAAACTGCCCTTGTATCATGTGGAGAACGACTAACTTATAGACAATTAAATGAAAGGGCAAATCAGCTTGGTAATTTATTAGTAAAAAATGGAGTGAGTAAAGAGGACATTGTTGCAATAATATGTGATAAAAGTGTGGATACAATAGTTGGAATTTTAGCTATTATAAAAAGTGGTGCGGCATATATGCCAATAGATGAAGATTACCCTGAGGCAAGAATAAATTATATGCTTAAGGATAGCAAGAGTAAAATGATTTTGATTAAAAAACATCAATTGAAAAAAGTGAATCTAGAGAAAATAGATATAAAATTAATGGATTTAAATAGTAAAGAAATATTTAAAGAAAGTAAAGAAAACCTTAAAAATATTAATTTGCCAAATGATTTAGTATATATAATTTATACATCAGGGTCAACTGGAAACCCTAAAGGAGTATGTGTTGAAAACAAGAATTTGATTAACCTTGTAAAAAATCCTAATTATATTGAAATTAATGATAATGATAAAGTTCTTCAATCTGGATCTTTGTCTTTTGATGCATCAGTATTTCAAATTTGGATTACACTTATTAAAGGCATAACATTACACTTAGAAGATAAAAGCTTAATAATAAATGGTATTAAATTAGAAAATTATATTAATCATAACAAAATAACAATAATGATTATGCCAACTCCATTATTTAATGAATATAGTGAAAGTAATGTAGGAGTATTTAAGAACTTAAGATATTTAATGGTAGGTGGAGATGTCTTATCAAGTAAGTATGTAAGTAAAATAACTAAGATGTATAAGAAACTGAAAATCTTAAATGGATATGGGCCAACAGAAAATACAGTAATTTCTACAGTATATGAAGTTGAGGAAAAGTGGGATGAAAATATAGCAATACCTATAGGAAGGCCAATATCTAATTCAACAGCCTATATAATGGATAAGAATAATAATTTGCTTCCAATAGGGGTACCTGGAGAACTATGTGTAGGTGGAGATGGAATTGCAAGAGGATATTTAAATAGAAAAGATCTTACAAAAGAAAAGTTTATAGAAAATCCTTATGTAAAGGGAGAGAAAATATATAAAACTGGAGATCTTGCAAAATGGCTTCCAGATGGGAATATACATTTTATTGGGAGAATTGACTATCAAGTTAAAATTAATGGTTTTAGAATAGAACTTCAAGAAATTGAAGCAAAATTATTACAGTATTCAAAATTGAAAGAAGTAGCTGTAGTAGATAAAAAGGATGAAAGTGGGAACAAGTATTTATGTGCATATATTGTAAGGGAAGAAAAAGTTTGCTCAAAAGAAATAAAGGATTTTTTAAAGAAAGAAGTTCCAAGTTATATGATTCCTTCTTATATAATGCAGCTTGAAAGTATGCCTATTAATTCTAATGGAAAAATTAACAGAAAAGAATTGCCTATACCTAATCTGGATAATTTTAATTGTAAATATATAGCGCCTCAAAATAAATTTGAAGAAAAAATTTCAGAAGTATGGAGTAAAGTGTTGGGTATAAAAAATGTGAGCACTGATTTGAATTTCTTTGAAATTGGAGGTAACTCATTAAAAGCAATTTCAGTAGTTTCAAGACTAGCTAAAGAATTTAGTATTTCTATAAATGATATATTTAAATATCCAACCATACAAGAATTGGCTTCAATTATTAAATTGAAAAAAGAGAGTTTAAGAGTAAATACTGAATGGGGTCATGATGAAATAGCTGTTACAGAATTTAAAGAAGGAAATCAAATTCCGAAAGATATAAAATTAGCTTATAAATCATATATAGATGATATTAAAAGATATACAGATTTGGATTTAAATAATGAAACTACATATAAAAACATTTTGCTTACAGGGGCTACAGGATATGTTGGTGTAAATATTTTAAAAGAGCTTATATTAAGGACAAATTGCAAAATACATTTGTTATTAAGAGGAGAAAATATTAAAACAGCTGAAGAGAGAATTATAGAAAAGACTAATTTTTATTTTGGAGAAGAATTTTACTTTAAATATAGGAATAGAATAAATATTTTAATGGGAAATATTTCAAGAGATAATTTGGGATTAGATATTGATACTTATGAAAAACTATCTTTAGAAATAGATTGTATAATCAATTCAGCAGCCAATGTAAAACATTATGGTAAATATGATGAGTTTTATAATATAAATGTTTTAGGAACAAAGAATTTGATTGATTTTGCTAAAAAAGGATTAATAAAAGATTTCAATCAAATATCTACTATCAGTGTTGGAAGTGGAAGTATTCATAATAAAAATTTAGTTATGTTTTCAGAATCAGATATTGATATTGGGCAAGAGTGTGATAATGTGTATGTGCGTTCAAAATTAGAAGCTGAAAAATTAGTTGAAGAAGCTGGTGAAAAGTTATTAAATACTAAAATATTTAGACTTGGAAATGTAACTTTTAATTATTCAACAGGACTATTTCAAGAGAATATAATAGAAAACGCTTTTTATAAAAATATTAAAGCATTTATTAAACTTAATTGTATACCTAAAATTAAAGAAAAGGTTTTTGATTTTTCTTATGTAGATGAATTGTCTAAAGCAGTTGTTCTTATTTTTAACAAGACAAACTTGAATAACCAAGTATTTCATATAGAAAATCCTAAAAAATTAAGTTCTATAGATTTAGCAGAGTTATTAAGAATAAGATATAAAAATATAGAAATTAAAAATATAGATGAATTTATGTCATATATTTCTTTTACGGATAAAGATGAAAATTTAAGAGAATATATTGATGATGTTATGGTTCACCTAGGTTTACTTGAAAATAATAATTTAACAACATTTATAACTGTTAGTAATAGAACAAATTCCATTTTAAAGAAATTAGGCTTTGAATGGAGTCAATTAGATGATGAAGCTGTTAAAAGAATGCTTGATTACTGTAAGAAAGTTAACTTTTTGTAGATATCTACTTTAGAATTATTGATGTTTTTTTGTATGTGATTGACATTGTACACAATTTGTTCATACTTTTTAGTTAATTATAAGACAATTTTAATGCATAATTAATTCAATAATAAGCAAGAGATAAAAAGTAGGAGGAAGCAAAATGAACTTTTTTAAAAATAGGAAACTAGGATTTAAGATTGGATTACTTTCTGTAAGTTTTCTTGTATTTTTAGGTATAATAGGGATTACGTCAATCATTCAAATATCTTCAATTAATTCTAAACTTATGGAATTAAATGATTCTAGACTACTTCCAATTGTAGAGTTGCAAGACATAAAATCAGATATTGAATATATAAGAACAAGATCAAGTGCCTTAATGGAGAGTAGTGATGATAGTGTTAGACAAACTATAGAAGACGATATTGAAGCTAGAGTAGCTACAACAACAGAAAAATTATTAAAACATAATGATGAGGAAGAATTTCAAACTTTGCTTGAAGATTTTAATGCTTTTATAGAAGCTAAGGATAGTTTTGTGAAAAATCACGGTGTAGGTACAGTTAGAGAAACACCAGGAGCAGGAGGACCGCCAGCTAACAACGTTGAGGCAAATAAATCAAGAAGTGATATGGACGATTATGACAATGCAAAAGCAACAGTAATTCAAGATTTTGATGATATTATAGATCAACAAGTAAGTAATGCAAGTGAAACTTATAATGAAAGTAGATTCCTTTATAAAGAAACCATAGTTTCAACTATTGTGTTAATCGGTATATCTATGCTTATTTTATTAGTAATATCAGTGATAATAGCAAGGTCAATCACTGTTCCGGTTAATAGAGTTACAAAAAAGTTAAGAGAAATTTCAACTAGTGGTGGAGACTTAACACAAAGAATTGGATATGAGAGTAAAGATGAAATAGGAGAGCTTAGTAGTAGCTTTGACTTGTTTGTAGACAAGCTTCAAGGAATTATAAAAGAAGTAATTGCTTCTGCTGAAACAATAGCATCTTCAAGTGACCAATTAAGTTTGGCAACAAATGAAACTACAAAATCTTTAGAAGAAATTTCAAATACAGTAGTTGAACTATCTGCAGGTACTTCAGATTCAGCGGCAGTAGTGGAAGAAACTTATGCAGGATTAACGGAAGTAGCAAAATTTTCAGAAGCTACATCTACTGCTAGTAGAAATACAACTGTTAATAGTAAAAAGGCTAAAGCAACAGCAGAAGAAAGTGCTGTTATGATATCAGAGGTTGCATCTTCAATAACAGATATAGCTTCTTCATCAAAGGAAGTATCATCGATGATAAAACAATTGGATGATTCATCAAAGAGAATAGGAGATATAATTCAAATAATAACTTCTATTTCAGAACAAACAAATCTTTTAGCATTAAATGCAGCTATTGAAGCAGCTCGTGCAGGGGAAGCTGGGAAAGGGTTTAATGTAGTAGCAGATGAAATAAGAAATCTTGCAGATGAAAGTAATAACGCTGCTAGAGAAATATCTAATCTAGTAAAAGAAAATCAATTAAAATCAGCTTCAGCTGTAGATTCTGTTAATTTAGTTGAGGAGAAAGTAACTCAAGGAGTTAGTAAGGCTTCAGAAGTTGAAGAAAGTATAAAAAATATTATTAATAATATACAAAATATTGTAGTTCAAATAGAGCAAATAGATGAAGCAAACGATAGACAAGCAAAAAGCACTAAAGAAATGGAAAAAGCTATAAGTAATATAGCTGATACTTCAAGTGAAATGGCTGAAGGTACTGAAAATATTAGTGCTAGTGTAGAAGAGCAACTTAGTACTATGAACGAAATAGAAAGTACAACATCACAATTATCAGAAATGGCTAGTAAACTAAGAAAGTTAACTTCAGAATTTAAGGTATAGTTATATTATTTAGAATTAACCATAAAAGCAAAAGCTAATGACTTTAAATCATTAGCTTTTGCTTTTACTAAAATCTCATTTAGCGAAATAAGCTTTATTTTATTAGCCATGGTACCAAGCAAAATCGGTATTTATACAATCCCAAGTTTGTGGGCCACATATACCATCTTGAGGTATTCTGGCAGCCCCTTGATAATTATAAATTGCGTTGTATGTTTTAGGACCAAAAATGCCATCTTCAGCTCCAGCATTTATTGAACTATTGTGTATCATTTGTCCAATAAAGTTTAATTTTCGTTGCACTTCCTGAACAAAATATCCTCTTGTTGTGTAACCATATCCAACTGTAGGCAACCCACTGTTATATACAGATGCAAAAGCAGTTGTAGTTTGTTTTGAGTGTAATTCTGCTGCTTGAACAGGGTTGCTAAAAACAAATGGAGTTGACAATATGCTGGCTGTTAATAATGTTATTACTAATTTTTTCATTACGAAATCCCCCCTAAATTCAAATATTTCTATATATAATATACCACTTATTAAATATTATGTTAAATTTGTATTAAAATGGTATATAACTAAAAAATAGATTGTGGGATGATTTCGATTAAATAGCTTTAAAATGTTGTAGAAATTGCAATGTTTATAGAATTTAAGAAATTCATATTCAATTTTCCAGTAGTATTTGTACTTTAATTGAATTACTTTATAGGCTTTTTTTGAATGAAAAAATTTAAAGGAACTTAATAATGTATCTTATAATAATTGGGCATCCTATGTGTAGAAAATATATTATTTTTTGCAAAAGTTAGGAGATGACAATTATTAATACAGTAAATAAAAAGAATGGTGAATACATTCAAGCTAAAAGTTTGAATCTATCAGAAGTTAGTAGATATTATTTATATTTTATGTTTTATAGTTTTTTAGGTTGGGCTTGGGAAAAAGTATTTATATTCATTATAGATGGAACGCTAGAAGAAAGAGGCTTTTTGCATATTCCAGTTTGTACTATTTATGGAGTTGGGGTAGCTTTAATTTTATTCTTATTTAGCAAAAGAAATTATAATATGATGACTGTTTTTGGGGGTAGTGTATTGGTAACAGGGTTATTAGAGTTTATTACATCTTGGGAGATGGAAAAACTTTTTAGAAGGATATGGTGGGATTATAGTGGATGGATATTTAATATTTATGGAAGAGTGAGTTTATTTAGTTCTATTGGCTTTGGAGTATTTGGGATCATGTTAGTATATTGGATTCATCCATTTTTATATAAAGTATTAGATAAATATTTTAGAATGAGATTTAGCTTGATTATAAGTGGTGTTTTAGGAGCTATTACCGTAATAGATTTTATATATACCATTTATAGTATATTGATAATTTAAAAAAAAGTGTAGTAATTAATATGTTTATATGTTATTATGAATAGGTAGCTGAAAAAGCTATAAATATAAGAGTTTTATTTAGGTAAATAGTTTCTCGTAATTAGAGATTATTATCAATTTAGAATCTTTAAAATAGGAGGAATTAATATGACTGATAAGACATTAATCTGTAGAGATTGTGGTAGCGAATTTGTATTCACAGTTGGAGAACAAGAATTCTACAAAGAAAAAGGATTCGAAAATGAACCAACAAGATGTGCAGATTGCAGAAGAGCTAAGAAACAACAAAACAATAGAAGATAATTTTAGATTGTTATAAGGCTATAGTGAAAACTATAGCCTTTTTTATGTGAATTAATCATTGTCAAAATCAAGTGTTTTGCAATTTGTTATATCCCAAGGGTCTTTTATATTGCTATCAAAGGTCACGTTTTTAAAAGTACTATCTTTCATATAAGTTATTTTAGCGGGTTTAGTTCCTTTGAAAGAGATATTTTTAAAATATATATCTTCATGGTAAGAATCTTTTAATCCTGCTACTAATATTGAGCTGTCTTTAGAGGTATCTACGCTACAGTTTGATACAAGAATATGTTTAAATTGAGGAAAGGTTTTTGCTGGTTTAAAGGAGCCTGCTGAATTTGAATCAGAGTAGTTTGAAGTAAATATAAACGGTTTGCCTTCTCCATCAACAATATTCTTAAGAGCAGAATCACGAAATACAATATTCTTAGCGCCACCTCCAATTCTAGCAGAGGACTTACAACGTAGTCCTGATCCCGTTCCGTTTAAAACATTATCTTCTGCCAATATATTTTGTATCCATGCAGCTGTATAGCTACCAGCAACAACGGCACCATGTCCTCGTCCAAAGTAGTTGTTGAATATCCATGCATTATCTACAGGCGTAGAACTTTCCTCACCATCATCACCTTTTCCGGCATTGAAATTTATATCATCATCACCGGTATCGAAAACGCTATTTAAAACTGTTAATCCTTTGCCGTTAAAGTCTATTCCATCTCCGTTATTGCAATCAAAAGTCTTAATTAAAGCATTATTTAGGACAACATCATTACAATTGCTTAATGAAATTGTATGTCTTGAAGGATTAATAAAAGAAAGTCCATCACCAAAATAAATATTCTTCATATTCCTTATAGAAATTAAATTTGATCGTCTGGAATAAGCGTCAGTTTCTGAAAGACCATTAGTTTTACAAAGTTTGAATTGGTTAGCAGCTAAAATTCCGTTTTCTTCAACAGTTTTTAGGCTGCTTTTTAAAGAGTTTGGAAATCCATATTCATTTTCAAAAGCAGCTTGTCTCCATCCATTTCCATCAATTGTGCCAGTACCTATAATTTTTAGGTTTTCTTCTTTATTATTTGCATTAATATAAAGGAGAGAGTAATTTGCTAGTTTATCTCTAGAATTATTATTTTTTAAATAATCCTCTGGATTTCCAGAACCAAGAAGAGTTCCATCTACTTTGAAGGTAATATTGCCTTTTAATAAAAGAGAACCAGATTTGAAGGTTTTCCCAGAAGGAAGCAATACTTGTCCACCAGGAGTGCAAGCATCTATAGCAGATTGAATTGCTTTAGTATCTAGAGTTTTCCCGTCACCTGCAGCCCCGTAATCAAGAGAATTAAATATTTTAGAAGGTTTTTCTGTAGATTGAATCACTTTGTTGCTCTCAGCTATTTCATTACCTTTATTGTCAACAGCTTTTACTATAAAACTATAGGATGTATCAGGAGTAAGACCTGAAACTTTAAAACTATGTGAGCTTATATTTACTGCTGAACTATTGCTAGGATCATTATAAAATTTTTCAATAAGTGATTTAGCTTTAAATTCACTACTATTATTTGCATTACCTATAAGATTCCCATCCATATAAATATTATAATCAACAATGTCGCTAGAGTTAGTTTGTTTATGCCATGCTAGTGTAATGCTATTATCATCGTAAGCAAGTGTTGGAACTATTAAATTATCACATGAGGATAATATTAGACTTTCTTCAGAGTTTTTCTGCGATTTAGGAAAATAAAAGAAAAGAATTAAGCAGATTAATATAGGAAAAATAATAATTCTTGATGTTAATTTATATTTCTTCATGAGTTATCATAGCCTCCTTTTACAAAGTTTATTATACACTGTAATAGAAGTGATTAACATATATTTACTGCAATTTATAAACTTGGTATATTCATATCTAGGCCAGATGAAGTTGCTTTAAATAATAAAAGGATAATAATCTATTAAAGTAAATATTTTATAAGACGATAAAGAAATGAGGTATAGAAAGGAAGGTGAATTTATGGATATAGGAGCATTATCGATGTATATGAGTCAATCATCGACTCAAAATGCGGTTTCAACATCAGTTTTAAAGATGGCCATGAATAATGGGGAAGAAATGGCAACTCAAATGACAGACATGATTGGAAAGATGGCTGTAGATACAAGTAAAGGGAATATTATTGATGTAAGAGCATAATAGAATTATATTTTCTTAGTGTAATCCACGATAAATTATCGTGGATTTTTTTAAATAAGATGAAAATTGACAATTATCGCATCTTAATGTATAATTTTGTTAAAATTTCAATGAATTTATATTCTTTGAAGACTATAAGGGGGATAATATAGGTGAAAAATATTAAAAAGGTTTTATTGTCATTAACATTATGTGGAGCGGTTATCGTTACTACAAGTAGTTTTGTATATGGGGAAACTATTAATCAAAATAATAATTCTGTTAGCAGTTTCTTTAGATCTACTGTAGATGGTGGAGATAGTTTGGCTGCTAAAGATAATTATACTAAAGAAAATGTATCTATGGAAAATAGTGGACAAGCTATACAAGATAATCAAATTAAAAATAATAGTGAGGATATAGATAGAAGTATTTATGGATTATCATATGATTCAAATACAATATTATCATCTAATGGGGATAATGTTGCGAGTTTTGTACCTGCAGAAGGTTTTCAAGAGCAAAATAAATATGTTCAAATAAAAAGAGAAAAGAAGGATATTTCTAATTCTACTTCAGATATTTCTATAATAGATTCAATGAATGATAGAACTTATCCTGGGGTTATACAGCTTGCTAATAGAAATCTTGTAGAAAATAGACCAGATATTATTTCATGTCAAAGAAAGCCAATTACGTTAAGTGTTGATTTGCCTGGAATGAGTGATGATGGGAAGACAGTAGTTAATTCTCCTACATATTCTTCGGTTAAGTCTTCTTTAAATTCTTTGTTAGAAACATGGAATACAAAATATGCACCTAGATATAGCATTCCTACAAGAATGAGCTATACTGATACAATGGTTTATAGTAAATCTCAGTTATCTACTATGTTTGGAGGTAACTTTAAAGTTTTAGAGAATGGATTAAATATAGATTTTGATTCCATATATAAAGGTGAAAAAAAGGTTATGATAGTAGCCTACAAGCAAATTTTTTATACAGCAAATGTAGACTCACCAGAGAGACCATCTGATTTATTTAGTGATAATGTAACTTATAATGACTTAGCTGTAAGAGGGGTAAATAAAGACAATCCTCCTGCATATGTTTCCAGTGTTTCATATGGTAGAACAATCTACGTTAAACTTGAAAGTAATTCTAAGAGTTCAAATGTCAAAGCTGCATTTAATGCTTTAATAGAGAATCAAGGAATAAGTACTAATGCGGAGTATCAAGATATTATAGATCAAAGTTCATTTACAGCTGTGGTTTTAGGTGGAGGAGCACAAGAGCATAATAAAATAATCACTAAAAACTTTGATGATATAAGAAATGTTATTCAAAATAATTCAGTATATAGTCCTCAAAATCCAGGATATCCAATATCATATACAACTACATTTTTAAAAGATAATAAGGTAGCGTGTGTAAATAATAAAACACAATATGTGGAGACAACCACAACAGAGCATAATGATGGGAAGATAATACTTGACCATAGTGGAGCATACGTTGCGAAATTTTATGTAACATGGGATGAGGTAAGTTATGATAAAAACGGAAATGAAGTTGTTGAACATAAATCATGGGACGGAAATGGAAAGGGTAAAACAGCTCATTTCAATACGGAAATATACTTAAAAGGAAATGCTAGAAATATTTGCGTAAGAGCAGGAGAATGTACAGGTCTTGCATGGGAGTGGTGGAGAACTGTAATAGATGAAAAAAATGTACCATTAGCTAAAGAAACGACTTTTTCTATATGGGGAACAACATTATATCCTAGTAAATCAATTCAAACTAAAATTTAAATATTATAAAATTATTATTAGGTGGAGTGGATTCTAAAAATCATACTTCACCTAATAATATTTTGAATACTAAATGTTATACCTGTAGTTTTATGGAGATTGTTTAGTAGATAAAATAATTATTAAAATATTTTTGGTAATTATAACAAATCAATTGTTATTTTAAAGAAGGAATTTACATAAATCAGCTTTAAAACACAAATAATATTGCAATAAAACAAAAAAATATTCGTTTTTTTTACGTTTTCTATTGATTTATTAAACAAATTATTGTAGCATTAAGAGTATAAAAATAAAAAAATTTCCCGTATATGCTTAGTGATAAGGTCTAAGTGTTTCTACCGGACTACCGTAAATTGTCTGACTATGGGTGTTTGTAGGTATTTGGTTTACTTTCAAGCCCCTTTGTTAATAATACAAAGGGGATTATATTTTTTTATGATACCTATAAATTCTTATCATATTCTTTTACAAAGGTTAGCAGAAGATCTAACGAAATTATTTTTTGAATGGCAGTATATAACTGTACACTTCATAAAACAGGAGGAATTCATAGTGAACAATCTATCAAAAGAATCGGTAAACAAAACTGAAGGTGGTTTATTAGAAAAGATATTCCACTTAAAAAAGAACAATACAAATGTTAAGACTGAAATATTGGCTGGAATAACAACCTTTTTTACTATGGCATATATTTTAGTTGTTAATCCTGATATTTTGAGCCAATCAGGAATGGATAAAAGTGCAGTGTTTACAGCAACAGCATTAGCTTCAGTTGTAGGAACAGTTATTATGGCTTTTTTAGCAAACTATCCATTTGGTATGGCGCCAGGTATGGGATTAAATGCTTTATTTACTTTTTCAATTTGTTTAGGAATGAACTTTTCATGGCAAACAGCTTTGGCAGCTTCATTTATAGAAGGAATTATATTTTTATTGCTTAGCGTATTTAAAGTAAGACAAGTTATTATTGATAGTATCCCTCAATCATTAAAACATGCAATTAGTATAGGGATTGGATTCTTTATAGCATTTATAGGGTTACAAGGTGGAAAGATAATCGTTGCTAATCCATCTACATTAGTTGGTATTGGTAATATGAAAGATATAACGGTATTATTAGCTTTACTTGGAGTAGTTATAATATCTGTACTGTCATACAAAAATGTAAAGGGAGCATTCATGATAGGAATGGCTGCTATTTATATACTTGGTTTAATTTTTGGTGTTGCAGAGCTTCCAAAAGGAATAGTTTCTATGCCTCCATCAGTTTCTCCAGTATTCATGGAATTTGATTTTAAGAGTGCAATGGTAATTGGAATAATTCCAGCTATTCTTTCTATGTTATTTATAGATGTATTTGATAGTATTGGTACTTTAATTGGATTAGCTTCAAAAGCAGGATATTTAGATGAAAAGGGTAATGTTAAGAATGCAGACAAAGTTTTAACAGCTGATGCTATAGGGTCAGCAGTAGGAGCTTGTTTAGGAACCTCAACTCCAGTTGCATTCGTTGAATCAGCTTCAGGAATTGCAGAAGGCGGTAGAACAGGACTTACAGGAATTGTGATAGCTGGTATGTTCTTATTATCATTATTCTTCTCGCCAATATTAACAGTTATACCTGGATATGCTACAGCTCCTGTATTAATTGTTTTAGGATGCATAATGATGGAACCAATAGCAAAGATTGATTTTTCAGATATAACAGAAGCAGTACCTGTATTCTTAACATTAATATTAACGCTTTTAACATACTCAATTACAGATGGTTTAGCATTTGGATTTATATCATATGTATTAATAAAGTTATTTACAGGTAGAGCAAAAGAAATTCCTAAAGCATTATATGTTATTTCGGCTTTGTTTGTCATATTGTTTGCTATATAAGATAAATTTATAGTAGATTAATAATTATATATAAATACAGTAAAGTCTCCTAAAGTGCAGAAATGTATTTTAGGGGATTTTTATTGTTATAATATAGGGTAAAAATATTTTTTGGTTTTATTGAACTTTTTTAAAGCTAATGCGTTTAATATATGAAAACAGCAAAAAGGGGTAAGCTATATGAATTTAGAAGATCAAAATGAAGAAAAATTAATAGCAAGAGCCAAAGATGGTGATAAATATGCATTTGAAATGCTCATAGGTAGAAATTTATCTATATTAAAGGGATATATATTAAAGCTTACCTGTAATAAAGACTTAACTGAAGAAATTCTTCAAGAAACCCTGTTATCAGCTGTTATTCATATAGATTCTTTTACTTCAAAGGCTAAATTTTCAACCTGGTTAATAAAAATTGCAACAAATAAGTATAAAGATTACTTAAGGAGAAATAAAGAAACCGATATATTATTAGATATTATTCCATCTTCCTATTCATTAGAAGAGGAAATAATTAATAAGGAAGAGTTAGAGGAAGTTTTAGAAATATTAAAATCTATGTCAAATGATAAAAGAGTTGTTTTTATATTAAAACATTACTATGGATATAGTTATGAAGAAATCAGTGCAGTGGTGAATTGTCCAGTTGGTACTGTGCGATCAAGATTGCATTATGGAATAAAAGAGATTCTTTCGAAATTTAAAGGAGGTAGATAACATGAAATCTTTTGATAATTTAGATAAAAAGATTGATAAGTATTATGAAGGTTCATTAGTTGGCACTACTTCTGATGAGTTGGAAATAAAAGAAGCTTTAGATAAGATGTCTCTTGGAAGTAATATAGATGATAAAGTATCAGTTCCTATTGATGTAAGTTTTATAGTGGAAAAGGGTCAAGAGGTAAGATTTAGTTCAAAAATTAGAAAAGCTACATTTAGATTTTTAATATTTGCCATTTTAGTATCTACTTTAGTTGGATTTGTTTATATAAAAACGTCAATAGAAGTTATGATGATATCTCAAACTATATTATTAATAGTGTTATTGATAATAAACTTTGTTCTTTTAAGGAAGAAATCAAGGAGGGAGGCACAGTGACATTAAGTACAAAAATTGCTTTAGTCTGTGCTCTTATAATTCTTATTATACAGGGAACTACTATTTTTAGAGATGCAATGAAAAAAAATATTCCTAATCCTTGGCTTTGGGGAATTATAGGATTAGTTCAAGCACCTTGGCCAACAATAATTTATTTGATATATAGAAAGAGATATTTTTCAAGAAAAAATAAAGGGGCGTAATATTAGGTCTTTTAATTATGAATTTAATAAATTTAGGTACAATACAAAAGCCATTACCCTTAGGTAATGGCTTTATTATATTCACTTATTAGTCTATAGTGAATTTTTGTATTTCTGTTTCTAGTTTTTCTGCTAATGTTTGAAGTTCTTCTGCAAAGTTTGTGAACTTAATCATTGCAGAAGATATTTCTTCTGTAGATGCAGTAACTTCTTCAGTTGCTGATGCTGTTTCTTGAGAAACAGAAGATATACCTTCTATTTCCTCTAATACATTTTTCTTTTTACCTTCTATTTCAACAATATATAGCTTTGTTTCTTTTACTTTACTTAAAACTGTTTCGATGGATTCAAGGATTTCACTAAATATTTTCTTAGTTTCTCCTACAGCTAAATCTTGCTCATTTACTACATTATTAGTAAACTTTATAGCGTTAACTGCACTGTTTGATTTCTCTTGTATATTTGCTATAATTGCTCTTATTTCTTCTGTTGAGTGACTAGATTGTTCTGCTAGTTTTCTTATTTCTTCTGCTACAACAGCAAATCCTTTTCCAGCTTCACCTGCACGTGCAGACTCTATACTTGCATTTAAAGATAAAAGATTTGTTTGTTCTGTTATTTGTGAAATAGTTTCTGATATAGTATCTATTTTTTTAGTGCTTTCGTTCATATCATTAACTATATCATTAACTTCAGCAGTTACCAGCTTAGTTTTATTTGACTTTTCTATTAATGTATCTATCATAGATAGCCCTTTGGATCCTAGTTCTTTAGTGTTCATAGAAAGATCGTCTACTTCCTTTGAGCTTGTAGCAACTTTATCTAACTTATCTGATAATTTGTTCATCTCTTCTGATCCGTTTTGAGCACTTTGAGCTTGGTTAGTTGCTCCTAATGCCACTTCTTCGATAGCTTTTGCTACTTCTCCTACAGAGGCAGTTACTTCTTCTGACATACTTGCGAGATTTGAGGATGTTTCTAAAACCTCTTTTGATGAATTTGTAACATTATTCATTAGTTTTGATATATTATCAATCATGGAATTGAATGAATCTGCTAAATCCTTAAATTCATCTTTTGTTGTTGCTTCTATAGATACAGTTAAATCACCATTTGATGCCTTTGCAAAAACATCTTTTAGTCTCTTTATATTTTGAGCTATTCCATTACTCAACAATAAGGCTAATGCTATGGAAACTACTCCAATAATACCTATAAATAAGAATGTCATATTTAATATAGACTTTGTATTAATTGTTAGCTCTGATTCAGGTAATACTGCTACTAATTTCCAACCTGTAAGTTCATTAGTTTGAAATACTCCAAATTTCTGATTACCTTGATACTCATATTCAATAAAACCTTTATTATCAGATTTCATTAGATTCCAAATAGATAATTCTGTATTAATAGTATCTTTATCAGGATGAGCTATTATAATTCCCGACGAATCTGTAATGAATGCATAGCCTGCATTACCCATCTTTTTCTCAGCAATCTTATCTGAAAGCGTATCTAAAGTGCAATCCATTCCTATAACGCCGACTACCTGACCGTTTTTCTCTACTGTTTTCGCAATTGTAATCATTAGCTTTCCTGTAGAAGCTCCTTTATATGGAGGTGTTATTATAGCTTTGCCTTTGTTTTCTATAGCTTGTTTATACCAAGGACGTTGAGTGGCGTCATATCCATCTGGCATTTTTTCTAATGGATACATACTATACTTACCAGATGAAGTTCCGTAATAAACTGAAGATATATCTTTATTGGTGCTTTGTGTTGCTTTAAGTATATTAGTTATATCATTTGAGGTTCCACTGTTTTCTGCATCTTCAAGGTTGTTTGCTAATATAGAAGTCATATTAGTAAACCTGTTGAAGTACTCTGTAAGTCCACTATTTATTTCAGTAAGTGTTTGAGTACTTGTAGTTGTTAAATTGTCATGTAAAATGGCTTTAGACTTAAAATAGGAAGTGATACCAAGTGCTACTAATGGAATCATGCAAATCGTAATCAAACTAGTAATTAGTTTAATTCTAATGCTGTTAAATTTAAATTTAGAAGTTTGTTTTTTGCCCCATGTCTTATTC
Organism: Clostridium cibarium; assembly: GCF_014836335.1. Lineage (GTDB taxonomy): Bacteria > Bacillota > Clostridia > Clostridiales > Clostridiaceae > Clostridium > Clostridium cibarium. Next base: position 19,988 of record NZ_JACSRA010000014.1, on the reverse strand, counting down.
ATCATATAAACTCTCCAATACTAAAATTTTATATTTATTCTAATTATCGTATTATGTTTAGAAAACCTTTATACAATATTTTAATCCAATTAAAATATTAAAAGAATACATAGGATAAAATGTATCAAAATATTATTATATGGCAATATTCTTAACCATAAATATGGTAATATTCTTATATTCTGAAGAATATACCGATAAAATGCGAGTTTAGAAGAGTTTTATCACTATTAGGGGAATGATTACAATCATGAATAATTTCTAAAACTGTACAGCTAGTTTTGTAATTTTTTTTCTATTATTAAGAATATACTGCTAATAAGTATTTATTTATGGAGATATATTATGGGCTATTATTTAAAAGTAGAACAGAATGTGAAAATTTATGTAGAAGATCTTAATGAAGAAGGGAAAAATACAATTTTATTTCTTCATGGATGGCCAGGGAGCCATAAGCTATTTGAGTATCAGTTTGATTATCTTTCTAAAAAGGGATATAGGTGTATTGGTTTAGATCAAAGAGGATTTGGAAATTCAGATAAGCCATTAACAGGTTATGATTATAATACATTATCAGATGATGTTAGAGCTGTTATAGAGTCCCTTCAATTAAAGAATTTTACTTTAGCAGGGCACTCTACAGGTGGTGCAATTGCAATTAGATATATGGCAAGACATAATGGGTATGGAGTATCAAAGTTAGCACTTTTTGCAGCAGCAGCTCCTAGTCTTACTAAGCGTTCATATTTCCCTTTTGGATTAAAAACAGAAGCGGTAGAAGAAATAATAAAAGGAACATATGCTGATCGTCCTAAAATGTTAAGAAGTTTTGGGGATATATTCTTTTATAAAAAGGTAAGCAAACCATTTTCAGATTGGTTCTTTGCAATAGGGTTACAAGCAGCAGGTTGGGCTACAGCTGAAATTGCAAAAACTTGGCTTGATGAAGAACAGTTATTTTATGATATGAGAAAAATAAAAGTGCCAACATTAATTCTTCATGGGATTCATGATAAGGTATGTTTATTCCCTCTAGCAGAAGAGCAAAGAAGATTTATCAAAGATTCTAAATTAGTTAAATTTGAGCAGAGTGGACATGGATTGTTCTATGATGAACGTGAAAAATTTAATAAGGAATTGATTAAGTTTATAGAGAATACAAAATGTAAGTGTGAAAGTTAGAATTAAAGATTAAGTAGCAAAAATATATTCATTTAAAGAAAAATCTAGTTTATAATAGAGCAAATAGCATATTACTATGGCAATAGAAGAAGGGTTACAAAATGATAGAATATTTACAATCAAAAACATTTAAGATGGCGCTATCGGCTACAATTGCAATTACTATATCTAGTTATTTAGGCTTACAGTTTGGGGTAACTTCAGGAATAATAGCTATACTTAGCATTCAAGACACTAAAAAAGAAGCTATTCTAGTTAGTGGAAGACGGATATTAGCATCTACAATTGCTATACTTTTATCTTTTTTCTTATATATATTACTAGGGAATAATCCTGTCGTATTTGGGTTGTTTTTATTAATCTTTATATCTGTAACTAAGGGATTAAAAATAGAGGAAGGCATGGTTGTTGGGGCTGTATTATCAACGCATCTATTAACAAGTGCAAATATTAATAGCTCATGGATTATAAATGAAGCTAAGTTAACCATAATAGGAATTGGTGTTGCAATGCTTTTTAATTTATATACAGCATCTTTAGAAGATAAATTTGAAAAGAATAAAGAAAGAATAGAAGATTATTATAGATTATTATTATCAGATATGGCAGTTAGTTTAGTTACCCAAGCTGTGTCAATTCACCAGAAGAAAATATTGATAGAGGTTGAAGAGTTAATTAAAAGTACTAGAATTATAGCTCAGAGTATAAGTAATAATCACCTATTTAAAAAGTATAATTATTATTTAAGCTACATAGATATGAGAATACTTCAATTAGAATCTATAAAAAGAATGGAAAGGCATTTTTTAAGATTTTATATGACTTATGATCAAACTAGAATATTATCGGAGTTTACAAATAATGTAGCTATTAATATTCATGAAGATAATGATTGTGTTAATTTAATTAATGAAATTACAATTCTTAGAAAAGAATATCAAATGATGGAATTACCTAAAAATCGAGATGAATTTGAAAATAGAGCTATACTGTTCCAATTTTTAAATGATCTGGAGGATTTCTTAACAATAAAAAGGGATTTTAAGATAGAATATAGCAGATCAAATTGAATATAATTTTATTAGACACGGCTTAATGCAGTGTCTTTCTATTTTATATAATTATATATAAGGTAATTCGTAAAAAAATATACTTTTATATGCAATATACATTGACAGGCGAGGTATGTTTGAATATACTATATATTAAAGAAGAAATGAATTTAATTGTAGGTCATAATTTTAAAAAGGAGTGGGTTTATGTCAATAACTTCAGATATTATAAGAGGACATACAGAAACTATAATTTTATCTCACTTAGAAGAGAAGGATAGTTACGGTTATGAGATAAATAAATCTATACAACAAAAGACAGATAATCAATATGAACTTAAGGAAGCAACTTTATATTCTGCATTTAGAAGATTAGAGCAAGGAAATTTAATAACTTCCTACTGGGGAGATCAATCTACAGGAGCCAGAAGACGATATTATGCTATTACGCCTCTTGGAAGAGCAGCATTAGAACAAAATAAACTGGATTGGGAAAATGTAAAGCAGTTAATTGACAAGTTAATTAATGGAGGAGAATAATTATGTGTGAAAAATTTCGTGAAAAGTTAGATGAATTATTTGAAAATGCGCCAGAGACTTATAGAGCAAGAGAGCTTAAAGAAGAATTACTAGCAAATCTTATGGATAAATATAATGATTTAATATCTTCAGGAAAAAATGAAGAGGAAGCTTTTAATATTGCTATTTCAAGCATAGGAGATATAGATGAACTTATAAAGAGTCTAAAGGAAAAAGATGTGCTTAATTATGAAGATATGAAAAAAAGTAGCAAGAAGAATGCGCTCGTTTTAACTATTGCAATAGGTTTGTATATTATGAGTGTGGTTATTTTAATAATGTTCACTGAGGTCCTTAGAATTAATGAAGAAGTATCGGTTTGTGTAATGCTTACAATGGATGCAGTAGCTACTTGTCTTATAATATATAATTCAGTATCTAAACCTAAATATTTAAAAGCTGATGATACTATTGTGGAAGAATTTAAAGAATGGAAATCAGCAAATAGTAAAGAAAAAGAAGTGATAAAATCAATAAAATCTATAGTGTGGCTTGTTATTTTTGCAGTATATTTTTTATCTAGTTATGCTTTTAAAATATGGTCATTTTCTTGGGTTATATTTATAATCGGAGTAGCTATTGAAAAAGTTATTATTTTATCTTTTCAGTTAAGGAAGTGATAATGTGAATAAGAAATTGATAAAAACTCTAATTGCCATATGGGCAATTGTAGCTATTTCATTAACTGGATTTCTTGTATATGGAATAGTTAGTGGTAAGGGAATGAAAAATATGATTAAGCCATTTGTATTTTCTTTTAACTCAGAGACTACAATCCAAAAGGAAGAAAGCATAGATTTAACTAATTTAAACAAAGTGAATATAAACTTTTCTAGTAGTGATGTAGTATTGAAAACTACTGATGAGCCTAAAATGAAAGTGGTACAGAGGGCAAAAAGCAAACTAGATGATAATGAGAAATTTATTGTTGATAAAACAGGGGACGAAGTCATTATAAGAAAAAAATCATTAAACGCATCTAGTATTTTCCATTTTGGAATCTATAGTGAGGAAATAGAAATATATATTCCTAAAAGTTATAATAAGGATTTAAATGTTGAATCTTCATCTGGAGATGTTAAATCAAGCCTAGAAACAAGCTTAAACAAAGTTAGTTTCTCAGCTCATTCTGGTGATATAGGTATGGAGACTGGTATAAATGCTAATGATGTTAAGATAAAAGTTAGTTCAGGTAATGTAGATGTAGAATCTATAACAAGCAAAACCTATGATATTAGCAGTTCTTCGGGAGATATTAATATAAATTCTGTTTCAGGGTCAGGAGAAATAGAATCTAGGTCAGGAGATATAAAAATTCAATACAAAGATATTAGTGAATATTCCAATGTTAGTGCTCATTCTGGAGATATTAATATATTTATTCCAAGTGAATTAAGTTTTAAATTTAGTGGGAAATGTATTTCCGGAGATATAACATCAGATTTTGATTTGAATTATAAAAACAAAAAGGAAAATGAAGCAACTGGACAAATTGGTAACGGACCTTATAAAAATTTAGATGTAAATACATCTTCAGGAGATATAGATATTAAAAAATAGATTAGAGGTTTTAAGTAGGCGTTTGAAAAGGAGAAAAGATCCATTTCAAATGCCTATTATTATATGTATTATGTATATTTATTACAAAAAAATATCTTTATTAAATATAAAGAAATATAAGTAAAATACGATAATTATTACAAATATAGTATTTTATTTATAAAGGAACATGGGGGGAGTTAGTATGAGTATAAGTATTGGCATAAATAGGCCAATAGTGATGAATACCGGTTATACTAAGGATAATAGAGCAAATTTGCTGATGAAACAAAAAGAAAGTTTGCAAAAGCAAATTCAGCTTATAGAAAAAGATAAAGGTTCAAATGATTCTGAGAAAAAAAAGAAGATAGACGAAGTTAAGAAACAAATTGATAAGGTAAATGTTGAAATAGATAAAGAAAGCGTTGAAAAAGTTAAAGAGGGTAGTAAAGAAATTCTTAAAAAGATGACAGAACAAATTGAGAAAGATGATTCTGCTGAAGAAAAAGAGAGGGATGGAAATGTAGCTGTAAACTATAGTCTCATTTCTGCATCTAGCGATGGTAAGCATGTTCAAAAGCTTAACGGGTATAGAAAGAAAGCAATACATGAAGATGGAATTAATTCTTCCAGGGTAAGAAGAATAGACCAAATGATAGAGGAAAAAATGAAAAATATTCAAAAGAGCCTTATAAGTGCTAAAAAGGCAGTAGAAGAATATTCAAAGAACAGTAAAATAAAATCTGAAGAAAAAGGTGGCGAAGGAAATAGTAATACTATAGGAGAAAGAGAAGACACCGATATTAAAGTTGATGTTAAGAAAGAAGAAACTTCAAAGGAAAAGGATATAAGTCAAAAAGGGAATAGAAAGGTAATAAATACCCGTATATAAAGAATAGTTTTAAATGTAAAACAGTAAAGTATGTAATCATAAATATACTTTGCTGTTTTTTTATGATTATTATAATAACGTGCAATTTGCATTCAGTGATAACATTAGTGGTGCTTTTAGCATTAAAGAAATGACTAGCGGTACTTATAAGATGTTAGAAAAGTATTTAATATAAAAATATAGATTAATTTATGTCTTTATAGTAGTTGTTAGGGAGGAATTTTAAATGTCGGAAAACACCTCGAATGAATCTTTGTTAGATGTTTATATATTTGAGACTACCCAACTTATAGAAGAATTAGAGCAATTGGTGATTAGTGGGGAAAAGGGGAATGGTTTTTCAGATTGTATAAATGAAATATTTAGGATTATGCATACAGTTAAAGGGGCATCAGCAATGATGATGTTTGATAATATCGCAGAATTATCTCATGCTGTAGAAGATTTGTTTTATTATCTTAGAGAGGAAAAACCAGGGGAAATTGACTGTAACACATTGGGTGATATTGTATTGGAAGCTATTGATTTTATCCGAAATGAAATAGTAAAAATACAAGAAGGAAATACTCCGGATGGTGACGGTACAAGTAAGATCAGTAATATAGAAGGATTTTTAAAAGAGATAAAAGAAGTTCATGAAAGCGATGAGGTAGTAGAAAAACAACAAATTCAAATTGAAGAAAGCAGTAAAGTTAAAAAAACATGTTTCAGTGAAGGATATGAAGCTACTGTTCACTTTGATGAAGGTTGTGGAATGGAAAATATAAGATGTTTTGAAATTATACACAAGGTATCGCAAATTGGTGAGGTAGTAAGCACTAAACCAAAAGATGTACTTGATAGTGAAGATGATGAAAAGGTTAATGGACAAATCAGGAATGATGGTTTTAATATTACCTTTTCTTCAGACTTAGATATGGAGTCAGTTAAAGCGATAATAAGTGAAACATTTTTTATAAATAAGTTAAAGATTAAGAAACTAAATGAGGAAAGATTTGTAGAAGATATAACTACAAAAGAACAAGTAGACAAAGATGAAGAGAAAAATGCGAATAAAACAAAGAAAAAAGAAAAGGGAGCCAGCCATCAAGGGTTTATAAGCTTGAGTCTAGATAAGGCAAATAAACTTATGGATCTAATTGGTGAACTAGTTATGTCGGAATCTATGGTTACACAGAACCCAGATTTAATAGGACTTGAATTAGGCAATTTTCAAAAGTCAGCTAGGCAGCTTCGTAAGATTATAGCTGAGGTTCAGGATACTGTTATGTCCATAAGGATGGTGCCTCTTTCTGCAACATTTCAGAAGCTCAATAGAATTGTAAGAGATATGAGTAAAAAGATGGATAAGGAAGTTAAGTTAACAATTATAGGAGAAGAAACAGAAGTTGATAAAAATATAATTGAACATATATCTGATCCATTAATGCATATTGTTCGTAATTCAATTGACCACGGAATAGAGACCACTGAAGAAAGAGTAAGTAAAGGGAAAGACAAAGTAGGAAGTGTAACGCTTCAAGCTAAAAATTCAGGCAGCGATGTACTTATCATAGTAAAAGATGATGGTAAGGGTATGAGTGAGGAGAAAATATTAAAAAAGGCAAGGGAAAATGGATTGCTTATTAAAGATGAAAATGAAATGACAAGGGAAGAAATATTTAATCTTATATTTTTGCCAGGGTTTTCAACAAAAGAGGCTGTAACTGAATATAGTGGCAGGGGCGTTGGTATGGATGTTGTGGCAAAAAATATTGAAAAGATTGGTGGTTCAGTTAGGGTTGATAGTACTGAAGGTGTAGGGACAAGTATTTTAATTAAAATACCATTAACTTTGGCAATTATAGATGGAATGAATGTTAAGGTGGGGAAGGCAAGATATACTCTTCCAACTAGTTCGATAAAGGAATTCTTTAGGCCTAAGGATAGTGATATTATTAATGATCCAGATAATAATGAAATGATTATGGTAAGAGGGAAATGTTATCCAATAGTTAGATTAAATGAACATTTTTCTGTGGAGACAAATATAAGCAAGGTCTCAGAAGGTGTGCTTATAATGGTGGAACAAGATAATAAGGGCTTTTGTATTTGGGTAGATGAATTATTAGGACAACAACAAGTGGTAGTTAAAGCATTGCCAAGTTATATTAAAAATATTAGGAATATAAAAGATTTATCAGGGTGTACGCTTTTAGGAGATGGAAATATAAGTTTAATTATAGATATTACAGGATTAATAAATCTAATATATTAAGATATACGGAGGATTATGAGGATTATGATAAAGTTTTTTAAAGATATAAAGATTGGAACAAAATTAATAGCTGGATTTATAGCTTTAGCATTAATATGTGGTATTGTAGGATTTGTTGGGATTGTGAAAATAAATGAGACAGATAAAAATTATACTGATTTATATGTAAATTATGGGGCAAGCAATGCAGATATCGCAAATGTCTCTATTGCATATCAAAGAATTAAAATAAATTTGTACAAGATTATAATAGAAAAGGATAGTAACAATAGAAATGAATATATAACTAAAATAAAGAGTTATAGCAGTGATATGGAACAAAGTTTAGAGAAATTTGAAAAAGCAATTCAGACAGAAGACGCGAAGGAGAAGGTATCGAATCTTAAAAAATCCATTAATAAATATAATTCTATTCAAGACAATATTATTAATATGACTCTTTCTGGGAAGGAAAATGAGAGTTATGCATTATTGATTCAAGCTTCAACACAGGATATATCATCAGAAATAAATGACTCAATTGATAGTTTGTTTGAATTAAATATATCGAAAGGAACAGATAAAGCTGCTGAATATTCCTCAGTAGTACATACTGCTATCACAACTATGGTTATTGTAATTATCTTTGCAATAGTAGTAGCCTTAGTTTTAGGAATTCTTATTTCTAGAAGTATAAGTAAACCTATATCAAAGCTTGTAGGGGTAACAGGTGAAATAAGTAATGGTAATTTAAATGTAGATATTACAGATGACTCTAATGATGAAATAGGTGTTCTTTCAAAATCTATGAAGAAAATGTCTTACAAGTTAAATGAAGTTATGGGGAATATCAGTTTTGCAGCAGAACAAGTTACAATAGGATCTAAACAAATTGCAGATTCAACTGTAGCCCTATCACAAGGAGCTACGGAACAAGCAAGTGCTGTTGAAGAATTAACAGCTTCTATTGAAGAAATATCTGCACAAATAAAAATGAATGCCGAAAATGCGAGAAAGGCTAATGATATAGCAGATAGCACAAAAACCAATGCTGTAAAAAGAAATAGTGAGATGAAATTAATGCTTAATGCAATGGATGAAATTAATGTTTCTTCTAATAATATTTCTAAAATTATTAAGGTGATTGATGAAATTGCATTCCAAACTAATATACTTGCGTTAAATGCAGCTGTAGAAGCTGCAAGAGCAGGAAAGTATGGAAAAGGATTTACTGTTGTAGCAGAGGAAGTACGTAATTTAGCAGCAAGGTCTGCAAAAGCAGCTAAAGAAACTACAGAGATAATAGAGGAATCTATTATCAAAATAGAAGATGGAACTAATATAGCAAATCAAACGGCAGATGCTCTAGGTAAAATAGTAATGGATGTTGAAGACGTTGCAGGAATAATTAATGAAATAGCAATAGCATCAGATGAACAAGCTACTGGAATAGCGCAAATATCTCAAGGAGTTGTACAAATATCACAAGTTGTACAAAGTAATTCTGCTACTGCAGAAGAAGGTGCAGCTTCAAGTGAGGAGCTAGCAGGGCAAGCTGAAGTTTTAAAAGATCAAGTTAATATGTTCTATTTAAAGAAAGATAGTAATTCAAATTTTTATGTAGAATCTAATTTTAGAGAGAATAATGATTTTTCTAGAGAAGAGGATTTAATTAAAAATAAAAATGAATCAAATCCTAAAAGAATAATACTTAGTGATAGTGAATTTGGAAAGTATTAAAATAAGGGGATTTTATGATTACAATTACAGAAAAAGAGTTCAATCAGTTAGCTAGATATATTAAGGATAACTATGGGATTAATTTAAAGGAGGAGAAAAAGATTCTGCTTATCGGAAGATTGCATACTGTATTGGCAGAACATAATCTTGAAAGTTTTTCTCAATATTATCAGTATTTAATTGGCGATAGAACTGGAAAGGCTGCTATTACATTAATTAATAAAATTACAACTAATCACACATATTTTATGCGTGAAAATAATCATTTTCATTATATGAGAGAAAATGTTTTGCCGAGCTTAGCTAATACAATTAAGGACAGAGATTTGAGAATATGGTGCGCTGGTTGTGCATCGGGGGAGGAAGCTTATACAATAGCTATGATATTAGATGAATTCTGTCAAAGAGAAAAATTATGTTGGGATAAAAAATTATTAGCTACTGATATATCAGAAAATGTCCTAAGTATGGCTATAAGTGGGATATATAGCAAAGAGCAAGTCTCACCTTTACCTGATAGGTGGAAAAAAGAGTATTTAAAAAAATATGATGAAGATAATTTTGTTTTTATAGATAAGATAAAAGATGAAATTGTATATAGAAAATTTAATTTAATGGATAGCATATTTCCTTTTAAGAAGAAATTTCATGTGATTTTTTGCAGAAATGTAATGATCTATTTTGATAATGATACTAAAGATAAATTGATTTGTAAGTTTTATGATAATATGGAATACGGTGGGTATCTTTTTATTGGACATTCGGAGTCCTTAAATGGTGGATTAGGAGGATTTAAGTATATAATGCCTTCTGTATATAGAAAGGAATAAATCTATGGGAAGAATTAGAGTGTTGGTAGTTGATGATAGTGTGTTATTTCGAGAGGCAATTTCAAAGGGAATATCTAAAGATGCTAATATAGAGGTAGTTGGAAAAGCAAAAGATCCATATGATGCTAGAGATAAAATTCTTGAATTAAGCCCTGATGTTATGATTTGTGATGTATTAATGCCTAAGTTAAATGGTGTTGAATTTATAAAAAGACTACTTCCGCAATATAAAATTCCAGTGATAGTTATTAGTTCACTAAGCGATATGGCGTTTGAGGCAATGGATGCAGGTGCAGTAGATTTCTTAACTAAACCTGATACTATGACTGCAAATAATTTTGAAAACTTTATTAAGGAATTAACTTTAAAGATTAAGGGTGCAACAAATATTAATTTATCTACAAATTATATGCATGAAAAGTTTAAGATAGAAGAAAAAAATAATAGCTTAAGTGATATTAGCAATAAGATAATTGCAGTTGGGGCGTCCACAGGGGGAACAGAAGCAATCTATAGTATATTAAAAGTTTTACCCAAATCAGTGCCTGGCATAGTTATAGTTCAGCATATACCTCCAGCTTTTTCAAAGATGTTTGCTGAGAGACTTAATGTGCAGACTGAATTTAAGGTTAAAGAAGCAGAAACTGGAGATGTTATTGAACAAGGAACTGTGCTAATAGCGCCAGGAGATAAACATATGAAAGTTAAAAAAGTAGATAGTAAATATATTGTAGAAACTAGTATAGGAGATAAAGTTAGCGGACATTGTCCTTCTGTAGATGTATTATTTGAATCTGTAGCAAAGATAGCAGCTAAAAGTTCTATAGGTATTATACTTACTGGTATGGGGCGAGATGGTGCAAAGGGACTTCTGTCTATGAGAAAAGCAGGCGCAAGAACTATTGGGCAAGATGAAGAAACCTCTGTAGTATATGGTATGCCAAAAGTGGCATTTGAGATAGGGGCTGTTGAAAAACAGGCATCACTAGCAAATATACCTAATGTATTGTTAAATTTCATTAAATAAAAAAGACTTCTAGGAAGTCTTTTTTGTTTAAACTAATTCGTTTCTTACAGCGTATACTGCCAGTTGGGTACGATCTTTTAATTGAAGTTTAGAAATAATTTCGGTAATAATGTTTTTAACAGTGCCTTCTGCAATGAATAGTGATGCTCCAATTTCCTTGTTATCTTTTCCATCGACAATCATAGAAACAATATGCAGTTCTCTTTCTGTTAGAGATATATTTATACCAGCAACGCTAACATTTCTTTTTAATGATTTTTTGTTTTCGTTATGTATATTGAGTACCATTGGATTTAAAATATCTTTAGTAATTACACCAAGACCTAATGAAGTGCTCTTTATAGAAAGTATAAGTTCTTCAGTGCTTATACTTTTAAGAATATAACCATCGGCACCATTGCGTATCGCATCAGTGACATCTTTTTTATCATTAGATGCACTTAGTATTAGTACTTTAATATGTGGAAAATCAGTTTTTATTAACTTTGTAGCTTTTGAACCATTACAAACAGGCATAATCAAATCCATTAAAACTACATTAGGTTTATATTTTTTACACAAGTCATATGCTTCTAAGCCATTAGTGGCGCAAGCTAAAACTTTTATGTCACTATTACTTTCAATTACTTTCTTAAAACTTTCTCTCAAGAGCTTCTGATCTTCAGCTATAATAACCGTTGTCATAATTCCCACCCCATACCAAATCATTATTATTCACTAAGAAAAATTATACCAGTTTTTAAATATGAGAACAATGTATAAAATTGCATTAATGTGTATAAAAATGTAAAAAAACGGCTAATGCAGTTTGCATTTTTATATAAATTATGTGCAATTTGCATTCTAATCGATGACTAGAGGTACTACAAAGAGTTTAATAAAACCCTTAAAATATAAATGTTGGAGTAAATAGATAAGAATTTAAATAAGATAAATAAAGGGGAGAATAATTATGAAGAGAGTACTTGTAGTAGATGATGCAGCTTTTATGAGACTTTCTCTAAAAGGAATTTTAGAGAGATGTGGATTTGAAGTTGTAGGTGAAGCTGAAAATGGTGTTAAGGCTATTCAATTATACAGACAACTTAAGCCAGATTTTGTAACAATGGATTTGACCATGCCAGAGCTTGGTGGAGTAGATGCAACAAAGATGATAAAGATGATTGATAATGAGGCAAAGATTGTCGTTATTTCATCCATGGGGCATGAAACATCAGTTAAGGAGGCTATAATGGCAGGTGCTATATCTTTTATATTAAAACCTTTTGATGAGGAAACTGTAATTAGACAGCTAAAGGAAATTGAAAAAAGTATAGTTGACTAGTATATTTCTATAAATATGAATTTAACTTGTTCTATTTATTAAAGATTTAAGTTTAATTTAAAAAGCTGGAGTGGTGTTTAAATGGATGGAAATATAATTAATGATATTGAAGATTTAGAAGAAGATACTCAAAAGGAAAAATATCTTACATTTGTACTTGATAATGAATCATATGGAATAGGGATAGATAATGTAATAGAGATAATAGGTATACAGCCAATAACCTCAGTTCCAGAACTTCCTGAGTATATAAGGGGAATTATTAATCTAAGAGGGAAGATAATTCCTGTAATGGATGTAAGACTAAGATTTAAGAAAAAGTTTATAGAATACAACGATAGAACTTGCATAATTGTTGTTTATATAAACGAATTATCTATTGGACTTATAGTGGATAGCGTTTCAGAGGTGCTAGTAATACCAGATAAAGATGTTGTAGTGCCACCAAGCTTAGATAAGGTTAGTAGTAAATATATAAGCGGAATAGGAAAAGTAGATAATGAAGTGAAATTGATTTTAGATTGTAATAAGCTTATAGCGGATGATGAAAAGGAAATGTTTAATAATGCTTAATATTGTAAGGGGAATATTATAATGAAATTGTTTTATAATATGAAGGTAAAAGTAAAAATACTGCTAGGATTTTTAATAGTATCTGTTATCACAGGGATAATTGGAGTTCAAGGAATAATAAATATGAATAATATCAATAAGCTTGATACTAAGCTATATGAGAAGATGACAGAACCACTAGGAGAAGTAATTGATATCACTGAATCTTTTAATAATATGAGAGGATATATTAGAGATATACTATTAAAAGAAAACTCAGCAGAGATACAAGAATATACGAATAAAATTAAAGAAGCAAGTAGTGAATTTGACTTAAGCCTTGACATAGTAGCTAAAACAACATCTACTAAAGAAGAGGACGAAGCTATTAAAGAATTGAAGAATTCAAAGTTAAAATATTTGGATGTTGTAAATAGGATAATAAAATTAAGAAATGAAAATAAAAGGCAAGAAGCAACGAATCTTCTCTATACAGAAGGAAAGCCAGCGTTAGAAGAGTTGAAGGCTAACATTGAGGGCTTTAGTCATTTAAAAACAAGGCTAGCAAAGGAGACATCAGAAAATAATGATATAACTGCAGCTAAAACAACAACGATGTCGGTAATAATTCAAGTGTTAGGGATAGTAACAGCCATAGGTATAGGTATAATAATTTCCTTATCTATAAGTAGACCGATACATAGAATAATAGAAATAGCTAGTAAGATAGCTGACGGAGATTTTGATGTTGATATTGAGGTAAAAGGTAAAGACGAATTAGGTTTATTGTCATTAGCTTTTAAAAGGATGACAGAAAAGTTAAATAAAGCTATGAGCCATATAAATACAGTAGCAGAACAAGTATCAGCTGGATCAAAACAAGTAGCAGATTCTAGTACGGCTCTTTCCCAAGGAGCTATGGAACAAGCTAGTTCTATTGAAGAATTAACTACATCAGTTGAAGAAATATCAGCACAAACAAAAATGAATGCAGAAATTGCTGCAAAGGTTAATGGTATTGCTGAAGATGCTAAGCTAAATGCAGAAGAAGGCCATGGACAAATGGAAGAGATGAAGAGAGCTGTAGAAGAAATAAATAATTCTTCAAGTAACATATATAAAATTATTAAAGTAATTGATGAAATTGCTTTCCAAACTAATATTTTAGCTCTAAATGCTGCTGTAGAAGCAGCAAGAGCTGGACAGCATGGGAAAGGTTTTGGGGTAGTTGCAGAAGAAGTTAGAAACTTGGCAGCAAGATCAGCGAAAGCAGCTAAGGAGACAGCTAATATGATTGAAGGTTCCATTGAAAAAGCAGAAGTAGGAACTAAGATAGTAAATGAAACTGCTGAAGTATTAAATAGAATAGTTGGGGATACAATTAAGGTGGCAGAATTTATTGACCAAATAACTAGAGCTTCAAATGAGCAAGCAGAATCTATAGAACAGGTTAATGAAGGCATTATGCAAGTATCAGATGTAGTGCAAACTAATTCAGCTACATCAGAAGAAAGTGCAGCTGCAAGTGAAGAATTAGCATCTCAAGCAGAATTGCTAAAAGGACAAGTTAATCAATTCAAGTTAAAGAAAAGTGTTGGTATGTTTACATAGATATTTATAAAGGAAAAATGTTCTGGAAAATTTATTACTCCTATTATTTCATCAATAAATAGATGAGATAATAGGAGCTTTTTTAATGGTTTGAAGTATCAATTTATTATTTTTATTAAGGGTATATAGAATTTTTTATAGAGCTATTTCTATATTCAGAAGGAGTACAACCTATATATTTTTTAAATATTTTTCCAAAATAACTTGTTCCATTAAAGCCTACATCAAAGGCAATATTAGAAATAGGTTCTTTGTTTTTCAAAAGTAGTTCCTTTGCTTTTGAAACTCTATATTCCATTAAGTATTCAAAAGGTGTAACTTTTAAAATTCTTTTAAAGCTACGACAACATTCGCTTTTGCTAATACTTGCAGCAGCAGCGATATTATCTAGGGAAATATCCTCTGAATAACATTTGTGTATATAATATAAAGCTGATTTTACACGTTCTTCATCATGTGAAACCACATTGACACAGTCTTTTATATCTTCTTTGATTTCCCGCAATAAATTTAGCCAAGCACTACATAAATAATTTCTCATTTCTAGTTCGTAACCATATGTTTTTTCATTAGATAATAAAAAGATCTCTTTTAAATAATTCAATATATTTTGCTGCCATTTAACAGTTGACTTTAAAGAGATAAATTTTAAATTACTACTTTCCGAGATTGGTTTTATATATTTTTGTTCTATAAGTGACTGATTTATGCCTCCTATTAAAATTGGATCAAATACAATAGAAAACATAATACTATTGCTGTTAAAGGGTTTAACTTGATGCAGAACATTGGAATTAATCATGATTCCTTCGCCTGGTTCTAATATTATTTTCTCGCCTTCAACAAAAAAGTATACTTTTTCATAAAGGGAATATGAAAACTGTATTTCTTTATGCCAATGTAGTCTTATATGCCCATCTTCAAATAAGTTGAAATTATCAGTATAAATTGCCATTGGGAAATCATAAGAACCATGTTTTGTTGTTTCTTGCAAATTGTTATCTACTTCTATTTTTGTTACTTGCATTTCTATCATCTCGCTAATATAGTTTTATTTTTGAGCAATATATTAATTGTTGTAAGTTGAAAATAGTAATAAAATTATTACATATTTATTTAAATAAAGCAATATAATTGCAATTATCTATAATTATGATACTAGTAAATTGTTATAGGGAAATTTATTGTGCCGTAGGGTAATTGCAAAAAGGAGTGAAAAGATAGTGAATTTTCAGTCAAGGATAAAAGGAATAATACTTGTGATAATAGGGGCCATGCTATGGGGGATATCAGGAACTGTTGCTCAATACTTATTTGAAGAAAAAGGGGTTAGTCCGGAATGGCTTGTTGTAATCCGCTTATTAGTATCAGGGGTAATACTATTATTATATGTTTTTATTAAGGGTAAGCAAAATATATGGGAAGTGTGGAGAACTAAACATGATAGTTTGAATCTTATATTTTTTAGTGTTTTAGGCATGTTAGGTGTTCAGTATACATATTTTGCTGCTATTAAATATGGAAATGCAGCAACAGCAACGATACTTCAATATTCATCACCAATAATAATTACTTGCTATTTAGCTATTCGCACTAAAAAAGTTCCAAGTTTAAAAGAAATTATTGCTATTGGATTAGCTATGTTAGGTACATTTTTTATCATTACTAAAGGTAATATTCATAGTATATCCATTTCAAAGTTAGCTCTATTTTGGGGTATTGCCTCAGCATTTGCAGCAGCTTTTTACACATTACAACCTCGTTCATTACTTAAAAAATGGGGGGCGGTACTAGTAGTTGGATGGGGTATGTTAATAGGTGGCATAGCTTTCAGTTTTATTCAGCAACCATGGAATTGTACTGGTGAATGGTCAATTACATCAATATTGGCTGTTATATTTGTGGTGTTATTTGGAACCTTAATTGCTTTTACTTGTTTTTTAGAAAGTTTAAAATATATAAAACCAACAGAGTCAAGCGTCTTATCATCAGCTGAACCTCTATCTGCAGCTTTATTATCTGTTTTATGGTTACATGAACAGCTTGGAATAATGCAGTGGTTAGGAACAGTGTGTATTATAATTACAATTATAATGCTGTCTAGAGTAAAAAAGTAATAGATGAATTAAAAAGCAGTCCAGAAGCACTACATATTAATGCTATTGGACTGCTTGTTTTCATAAAATGTATTATGTTTTTTTAGTTTATCATCACGTGAAATCTGATATTATGCTATTGTTTAAATTGTTTATTTTATGATATTCATGATATCTTCTACCATCTGAACATCTGTTAGTCTATTTCTCTTCATAAGTTCTTCTGGAACATAACGATCTAGTAATTCTTTCTTTATACCATAATTTATTACTTTCATGTCAGAAGGACCATAGAATCTTGCAATCTTTTCACCAAAGCCTCCATCTAAGATACCATCTTCAAGGGTAATTACAAGTTTATGTTCTTTTTTCAAGTTTTCAAGTAATTCTTCATCAATGCCTGTTATATACTTTGGATTAATTAGAGTAGCGTCAATGTTGTTTTCGTTTAAAAGCTTTGTAACAACTGCCTGACCAAGCTGATAGAAATCTCCAAGTGCAATAACTGCAACATCTTTTCCTGCTTTTGTTACTTGATATTTATTCAATTTTGAATAATCTGTATTATCTTCAACTCCGCTTTTGATTACTCCCATTGCTGGAACACGTATAGCTACTGGATGATCTTGTTGATTCATTCCCCATTTAAGCATTGAAAAATATTCTTCTTTACATGTTGGGGCAAGGTATACCATATTTGGAATGTTACTCATCATACCAATATCGTATAATCCAAGATGTGTTACATCATTCATTCCATAAACAGAAGCATAATTTACTAGTATTACTGCTGGATTATTATTTATGCATAGATCTTGTGAAAGCTGATCATATGTCCTTTGAAGAAATGTACTGTATACTCCGTAAACTGGATTTCCACCATTTGCTGCAATTCCTGAAGCCAAAGCAACTGCATGTTCTTCTGCAATACCAACATCAACAAATTGTCTGCCAGCTTCTTTCCTTCTTTCTAGGCCAAAACCAAGTACAGTTGGAGTTGCTGATGTAATAGCAACCACTTTTGGGTCCTTTTTCATTGCATTTAACAGGTATTTTCCTGTAAGATCTCCATAACTCTCAACATTACCCATAGAGAATTTTGATTCCCCTGTTTCCAATACAAAAGGCATTCCCCAGTGCCATTGTTCCTTATTTTTTTCAGCAAATTCGAAACCTTTTCCTTTAATTGTATGAACATGAACAACTACTGGGCGATGTATATCCTTAACTTTGTTAAGTACGCTGATTAACTCGTCAAAATCATGTCCGTCTTTTACATAATAGTAATCAAGTCCCATTGCCTTAAAGAAGTTACATTCAGCTCTTCCTTCTGTGTCTCCAAGTTCTTTAAGATTTTTATATAAACCACCATGGTTTTCTGCAATAGACATATCATTATCATTTACAATAATAATCATGTTTGTTCCTGCTTCAGCAGCATTATTAAGTCCTTCATAGGCTTCACCACCGCTTAGTGAACCATCTCCAATAATAGCAATAATATTATCTTTCTCATTTTTTAAATCTCTTGCTTTAGCAAGACCGCAGGCAAGACTTATAGATGTTGATGTATGACCAATGTTAAAAAAGTCATGCTTGCTTTCTTCTGGGTTAGAATAACCAGATACATCATCATATTTTTCAGAATTTATAAATGCTTCCTTTCTTCCAGTAAGCATTTTATGAATATAGCTTTGATGAGAAACATCATAAACAATCTTATCTTTTGGTGAGTTAAATACATAATGTAGTGCAACAGTAAGTTCTACAATTCCAAGATTAGGACCAATATGTCCTCCATGTTCACTTAACTTCTTAAGTAGTACTTCACGTATTTCTGCACTTAAATCTTTCATTTCATTTACTGATAATTTTTTAACATCTTCTGGTGAATTTATTTTTTGTAAATACATATTTCATCCTCCTAAAATTCATTTGTGTTGAACATTCTATACTAATACAATTGCTCAAAACGAAATTCTATAGTTCATATCTTAATACCTAAACCTAACTTTAGGTCAAGTACTTTATATATTTTTTGTTTTAAAGACTATTAATCTTTTTTGTGTTAGTATTTACAAATTAATAAAAAATAAATATTGACTTCAGGTTAGGTTTGAATTGTATAATAACTTAATACTTTTAAGTAAAACGATTTTTGTGAGGTGAAAGGATATGACATATTCAATTGGTGAAGTTTCGGAAATGCTTGAAATTCCTATTTCAACTTTAAGATATTACGATAAAAAAGGACTTCTCCCTTTAATTGAGCGTACAAGTGGTAACATTCGTGTATTCAATGACATGGATGTTCGTTGGTTAAATATGATAGAATGTTTGAAAAACACTGGAATGGAATTAAAAGAAATTAAAACATTTTTTGAGTGGTGCGAAAAAGGTGATTCTACTATCGACCAGCGTTATGAAATGTTTTTGGAACGAAAGAGAGAAACTGAACAGCAAATAGCTATTCTTCAGAAATCACTTGATCTAATTAATTACAAATGTGAATATTATCATATGGCTAAAGAAGCTGGTACTACAAATATTCCTGAATTGAATCAGAATTGTAAAAAGAAGATTGAAAAGCAACGACTTTATCAAGATGCTGTAGGAGATAGTGAATAACACTTTGTTGCTTTGTATTCTGTTTTTAAAGAACTAAAATGGAATGTATTCTGAAAAAATTGAAGCATTTAATAAATTATTAGAAATAAAATAAGAAAAAGCACAAAGAATACACCATCTCATATAATAAAGTAATAACATTAACATGGAGTTGTTACTTAGTGATATACGGCTTAATTCTAGCAGGTGGGAAAGGTAGCAGATTATATCCACTCTCTAGAACAAATGAACCAAAACAATTTTTAAAAATAATTAATGAGAAAAGTTTTTTAGTTAATACAGTAGATAGAGTGACTCCATTGATAAAAAAAGAGAATCTTTATGTTGTAACTAATAAAGATTATGAAGAGAAGATAAGAGAAGAACTTAAGGATTTTAAAGGGGATAATATTTTTGCTGAACCTAGTAATAAAGAAACCCCGTACTAGACGACATTGGTCATTTTGAAGGAAATGGCGATTGTGTGGATGTACATATTAATATTTAGAAGATGAAAGTTATCCGCCAATGGTAACTTTCATTTTTATTGGAAGTAATAAACTATAATATACTGTGGTGTGGTATAATATTACTAATTTATAACCGACTATATAAAAAAGCATTAGTATAAAATTTATACAAGTAAAGGAATATAGTGTAGGTAATTAGATAGTATTTATAGTAGTTTAAATATACTCTTATAATATATGTAATACTTGGA
>NZ_JACSRA010000013.1 GCF_014836335.1 Clostridium cibarium | reverse complement strand
CGAACAGGAAAGTTAAGCTCTACAGCGCTGATGGTACTGCATGGGAGACTGTGTGGGAGAGTAAGACGTTGCCAGGTTATAAAAAGCTATCTTTTCAGAAAAGAAAAGATAGCTTTTTTTACGTATATTTATATTTTGATTTTTTGAAATTATTATGCTATAATAATTATTATTAGTTAATAAGAGGTGTGAATATGAGTGTTATATTAATTGAATACCCTAGATGTACTACATGTAAGAAAGCAAAAAAATTTCTAAATGATAAGAATATAGAATTTACGGATAGACATATTGTGGAGGAAAATCCTACAGAAGAAGAATTATTGAACTGGATGGAAAAAAGTGAATTAGAGCCAAAGAAATTCTTCAATACATCGGGTAATTTATATAAAGATATGAACTTAAAAGAGAAAGTAAAAAATATAACGAAGGAAGAAGCTGCTAAAATTTTATCGACTAATGGAATGCTTGTAAAAAGGCCGGTATTAATAAAAGATAGTAAAATAGTGTTAGGATTTAAAGAGGAAATCTACAATGAAATATTTGAATAGAATTCTTATTTTGAGTTAGGAGATAAATTATGATTGATAAGGAATGTATAATTATATGTAACTTTAATGAAAAGGAAAAGAAATTAATTAAAGCATATGCTAGTATGATAGGGATAAAAGAACAAATTCAAGTTACATGGAAAAATTCTCAAAATACTATTAAAGATATAATAGTAGGTAATATTACAGAAAATCTTGATAATGCTGAGATAAAAGATAGAGCTATTATATTTAATAGTTTAGATTCAAAAAAAGTAAGTATATTTATAGATAATATGAAAAAAATGAGGATAGCACCAGCCATGAAGGCAGTAGTAACAGAGACATCAATTGAGTGGACTTTAAATCAGCTACTTAAAAATTTGATTGAAGAAAGAAAAGCAGAAAAGGCAGGAAAACAATTTAAACACTAGTATAAATATGTATATGGGGTTAAATATAACTTCATATACTTTTTTTGTTTGCAAACTACATGTTAAATTCACATTAATTTCATTACAAATATAAATGGATATATTATTATAATAGCATAGTAATTATTAATTTAAAGATAAGAAAAATAGTAGGTCTTTAAATTTTATTTTTTAGGAATTATAAGAGTATAATGATTCTTTGGGGAAAGAATCAAATTGAGGACACTTTTAACTAGGTAATGGGTAGAAATGAGAAAATGATTAACATTAAATGGTCTTAATGTTGTGCAATTGGTTAATTACTAATTGCAAAAAAATAATCCCGTATAAGATTATGTCTTATACGGGATTATTTTGTCATATCATGTTATTATATAAGTAAACAATAAATCTACGAGGAAAATTACGGAGGAGATAAAAATGCAGAATAGAATTCTTGTGGTAGAAGATGATTTGAGGATACAGGAACTTGTAGTTGAGTTTTTGCTATCTCAAGATTATAAGGTAGATTCAGCTAGTGATGGTATGGAAGGCTATGAAAAGTACAAGAATAATATATATGATTTAGTAATTTTAGATGTGATGCTTCCAAAGTTAGATGGTTATGGATTATGTAAGATGATAAGAAAAAATAATCAAGAAATAAGCATTATATTTTTAACAGCATTAGGTAGTGAAGAAGATGAGGTAAAAGGTTTTGAGTTAGAAGTAGATGATTATATTACGAAGCCATTTTCTTTTAATATATTAATCAAAAGAGTAGAAGCAGTCTTAAAAAGAAGAAGAGAAGCAAATAATTTAGGAAAATTACTTGTTTTTAAAGAATTAAAACTTGATTTGAGTACATATAAAGCTTACGTAGAAAATGAAGAAATAGAATTAACATTGAAAGAATTTAACATATTAAAAATGCTTATAGAGATATATCCAAAGGTAGCAGCCAGAGAATCTTTAATAGAAAATATTTGGGGATATGAATATTATGGTGATACTAGGGTTATAGATGCCCATGTGAAAAATATAAGAAAAAAGATAAGATATGACTATATAAAAACACTTAAGGGGGTTGGATATGTGTTGGGGAAGTAGTTGGTATAATCTCGGTATTAGAAAAAAAATTGTTTTATCTAATACTATAGCATTATTAATAGGATTTATAATACTACATCTTTCACTTATAGTATTTACCCCCTCAGTGTATGTAAACTATAGGAAATATGTAATAAATAAAAAAATAGATAAGTTAATTGACAAACTGGAAACAACAAAGTTTAATGATTTAAATGAAAAATTAGATGATTTTACCTATGACAATGATATTATGATGACCATAACTGATAATGATGGGAAAATTGTATATACTTCTTTTAGAGATGGATATGTGATTCCAAGTGAGTATCATTTAAAAAGTACTAGATCAGATATAACAAGATTAAATATAACTAAAGATTTTACCTTTAAGCAAATAGATAATAAAGAATGCAATTTAAATATTCACATTCCAGTAAGGTCTGAAGAAATTAGAACTATTATTAGGGTTTTTTTGCCATTTGCAATAATATCAACGTTAATGATATCTATGATGACAGCCTTATTTTTTTCAAAAGTTATAAGTAAACCATTAATACAACTTACAAAAAAGGCAGAAGGAATAGCTAAATTAGATTTTTCACAAAACTTTTATAGTTATGATAAAGATGAAATAGGGCAGTTATCCAATAGTCTTGATATAGTTAAAAGTAATTTAAGTACGACTATAGAAAAACTAAAAAGAGCTAATGATCAATTAAAAAGTGATTTAAAGAAAGAATTACTGGTAGACAAGGAAAGAAGGGAATTCATGGCTGTTATATCGCATGAATTAAAATCTCCTATAACAATAATAAGTGGCCAAGTGCAAGGAATGATTCATGGAATAGGAAGATATAAAGATAGAGATAAGTATTTGAGGGAAGTTTATGAAGTAACTAAGGTAATGGAAAACTTAGTTATGGAGATAATTAATGTCTCAAAAAATCTGTGCAGTGGATTTGAAATTGATAGGGAGTATATAGATATATCAGAAATGTTGAGGGAAGTTTTAAGAAGCAATTACTATTTTTCTGAAAAGAAAAAGATAAGTGTTTATGAAATAATTGAGGATGATGTATTTGTAAGTGGAGATAGGAAATTATTAAGGAAAGCTTTAAATAATATATTAAAAAATGCTTTTGAACATTCTCCACGGGGAGGAGAAGTTAGAGTTAACTTGAATAGTAATGGGCTATCAGTAAAAAATACAAGTGTAGAAATACCAAAAGAGGATATGGAAAAAGTTTTCCATGCATTTTATAGAGTTGATAAATCTAGAAATAATAGAACTGGAGGATCAGGTCTAGGATTATATATAGTTTATTTGATTTTAGAGAAGCATGATTCAATAAAATACAATTTAGAATATAGTGATGGCTACGTGGTATTCAATATGGAATTTATATAATAGAAATAGTATAAGGATATAGAGATATATTTTTATACTATTTTTTTATATTTATGAAAATCTAATATCAAATCAAATTAAAAGATATAACTAATTGTAGAAAAGTCATAACTTTATATTGACGTTCATATTTCATAGTTGTAAACTTAAGGTAAAGTTAATAGATATGGAGGAGATAATAATGACTACAAAATTTAAATTTCCTAATAATTTTTGGTGGGGATCAGCTACTTCAGGACCCCAATCTGAGGGTCGATTCAATAAATTGCATAGGAGTGTTTTTGATTACTGGTATGATATAGATCCAGAGGCATTTTTCGATAAGGTTGGTCCTGATGTGGCATCTAATTTTTACAATAGTTATAAAGAAGATATAGCCATGATTAAGGATATTGGACTTAATAGTGTAAGAACTTCAATACAATGGACACGCCTTATAAAAGATTTAGAAACAGGCGAACCAGATGAGGATGGAGTTAGATTTTATAATGATATAATAGATGAATTCATAAAAAATAATATAGTGCCTGTAATAAATTTGCATCATTTTGATTTGCCGGTAGAATTATATGACAAATATGGTGGATGGGAATCTAAGCATGTAATTGATCTATTTGTTAAGTTCGCAGAAACTGCATTTAAGTTGTTTGGTGACAGAGTTAAATATTGGACAACTTTTAATGAACCGATGGTTGTGGTAGAAGGTGAATATTTATATAAATTTCATTATCCTTTAATTTCAGATGGAAAAAAAGCTATACAAGTGTTATATAATATTAATTTAGCCTCATCAAAAGCTATACAAAAATTCAAGAAAATGGGATATAATAATAATGGAGGGCAAATAGGAATTATATTAAATCTAACACCATCATATCCAAGATCACAGGATGAAGAAGATGCCAAAGCAAGCGAATTTGCAGACGATTTCTTTAATAATTCTTTCTTGAGTCCAGCAGTAAAGGGAGAATTTCCAGAAAGCCTTGTGAAGATATTAAAAGATGATAATGTAATCTGGGAATCAACAGATGAGGAGCTTCAAATTATTAGAGAAAATATAATAGATTTCTTAGGGGTTAATTATTATCAACCAAGAAGAGTAAAGGCAAAAGAGTTTCTTTATGATAATTCAAGAGGGTGGATGCCAGACAAATATTTTGATAATTATGATATGCCCGGCAAGAGGATAAATCCATATAGGGGCTGGGAGATATATCCTGAATGTATGTATGATATAGCAATTAATATAAAAAATAACTATGGAAATATTCCTTGGTACATTTCTGAAAATGGAATGGGGGTAGAAGGCGAAGAAAAGTATATAAATTCTGATGGAATAATTGAAGATGATTATAGAATTGATTTTTATAAAGAGCACCTAGAATATCTTTACAAGGGTATAGAAGAGGGGTCAAATTGTTTTGGGTATCATACATGGACTCCAATAGATTGTTGGTCATGGACTAATGCTTATAAGAATAGATATGGATTTATTGCAGTTAATTTAAAGACACAAAAGAAGACTATTAAAAAGTCAGGAAGATGGATTAAGGAAGTATCAAAAAATAATGGATTTTAATTAGGGGGAAGCAATATGAAAAATTATATGGTATTTGACATTGGGGGAAGTTCTGTAAAATCTTCTATAATAAGTGAAAATGGAGAAATTATAAATAATCAAAAGATTGATATAGCTGAAAATATGGATTTGTTTTTCGATAGCTTAGCAAAATCAGTTAATCAAAATAAGACTAAGTATAACTTGCAAGGAATTGCTATTAGTGCACCAGGAGCTGTAGATAGTGAAACTGGAATTATAGGAGGAACTAGTGCAATATCATATATTCATGGACCTAATTTTAAAGAAATTTTGATAGAAAAGACTGGATTAAATGTAGAGATAGAAAATGATGCAAATTGTGCTGCTCTAGGAGAAGTGTGGCTAGGTGCAGGTAAAGACGAAAATGATTTAGCATTTGTTGTTTGTGGAACTGGTATTGGAGGAGCAATAGTTAAGGATAGAAAGATTCATAAGGGAACTCATTTGCATGGAGGAGAATTTGGTTACTCAATTGTAAAATATGATGAAGATGGATTTGCAAGTTGGAGTGAGATAGGCTCAACAATGGTACTAGCTAAAAATGTAGCAATTAGAAAAGGTGTTTCTGAGAAAGAGATAGATGGATTAAAGGTTTTTAAGCTTTATGAAGAAGGAGATGAAATTGCAATAGAAGAGGTTGAAAAATATTATACTTATATGGCAATTGGTATCTATAATATTCAGTATACCTATGATCCTGAAGTTATAATTCTTGGGGGAGCTATTTGTGAAAGAGAAAATTATCTTAGCTCCATAGATAAGAAGTTAGATATTTTATTAGAGAAAGAAGATGGCGTCATAAAACCTAATATTAGGAAATGCAAATATGGGAATAATGCTAATAAAATCGGGGCTTTGTATCATTACTTAACAAGAAATAATAAATAACTTTTATTATTTCTATTGCATATAAAAGATTTAAAGATGATATAATAGTAACTATAATTAAATTGGACTATAGTTACTATTATTATTTTAGGGGGGCAAAAAAATGATTTCAGAAAAGATGAAGGAATTAGTTAAAAATAGTTCTACTATTAGAGCAATGTTTGAAGAAGGTAAGAGATTATCAGCAATTTATGGAGAGGAAAATGTATTTGATTATAGTTTGGGGAATCCCAATGTAGAACCACCTGAAACCATAAGAAAAGCTATATCAGATATACTTCAAGAAGAAAGTCCAAATTATGTTCATGGATATATGAATAATTCAGGATATGAAGATGTAAGGGAAGAAATTGCAAAATACATAAATAAGAAAAATGGTGTTAACTTAAATTTTGGAAATATAATAATGACTTGCGGAGCTGCAGGAGGGTTAAATATTATATTAAAAACTATATTAAACCCAGAAGACGAGGTTATAACTTTTGCGCCTTTCTTTGGAGAATATGCAAACTATGTTAAAAATTTTGATGGAAAGCTTGTTATAGTAGAATCTGAAGAGAAAACTTTTCAACCTAATATAGATGCATTGGAAAAGGGAATTACAAGTAAGACAAAAGCCATAATAATTAATTCACCTAATAATCCTACAGGAGTAGTATATACTGAGGAATCAATTAAGAGAATGGCAGAAACATTAGAAAAGAAACAAAAGGAATATGGGACTAGAATATTTCTAATTTCAGATGAACCATATAAGGAAATAGCTTATGATGGTGTTAAAGTGCCATTTATCCTTAACTACTATAAGAATTCATTTATAGGATATTCCTATAGTAAATCATTGTCACTTCCAGGAGAAAGAATTGGATATATTGCAGTAAATCCTGAAGTAGATGATTTTAAAGATGTTGTAAGCTCTTTGAATGTTGCAAATAGAATACTTGGGTTTGTAAATGCACCGTCTCTTTTTCAAAGAGTTATAGCTAAGACTTTAGGTGCAGAAGTCGATGTTAATATATATAAAAAGAATAGAGACCTATTATATAACCACTTGATATCATTAGGGTTTGAATGTGTAAAACCAGAAGGGGCATTTTACCTATTTCCAAAAGCATTAATTGAGAATGATAAAAAGTTTGTTGAAATAGGAAAGAAATATAACTTACTTATGGTTCCTGGAACTTCTTTTGGTAGACCAGGATATGTTAGACTTTCTTATTGTATAAGTTATGAAAAAATAGTGAAGTCACTTGATAGTTTTACAAAATTGGCTAAGGAATGTAATGAAATAATTAATAAAAATCAATAATTATCATTGACTTAGTATTAATTATAGTAGATAATGTTTATGTGATATGAAAAGATAATGATAAGGAAGAGTATTAAAATAAATTTCTTTTAGAGAGCTAAGGGTAGGTGAAACTTAGTAGAAATCTTTTAAGAAGCAGCCTTTGAATCGCTTATTGAGAACTAAGATAATTCTTAATGTAGATAATGCCGTAGCCCTTACGTTACAAAGGGAGGAATATGATTGTATTCTTTCATGAGTGAGTAAAGAAATTTACTTATTAGGGTGGTACCGCGGATTATTAACTTCGTCCCTTTTTGGGGATGGAGTTTTTTTATTACTCAATTTATATTTATGGAGGATTTAAAATGGAAGAAATTTTAGAGATTTTAGAAGAAAACAGCAGGTATACTGATGAACAAATTGCAGTTATGACAGGTAAATCATTAGAAGAAGTTAGGGCAGCAATTAAGGAATACGAAGAGAAAAGTGTAATTGCTGGATATAAAACGTTAATAAATTGGGAAAATGTTGGGAAGGAAACAGTTACAGCACTAATAGAAGTAAAGATTACTCCTCAAAGAGGTGTTGGTTTTGATAGCGTAGCTGAAAGAATATATAAATTTGACCATGTTAAGGCTTGTTATTTAATGTCTTCAGGTGGATTTGACCTTATGGTTATGGTAGAAGGGAAGAGTATGAAGGAAATAGCTTCTTTTGTAGCTGAAAAACTATCATGTCAAGAGTACGTAAACGGAACAGCAACACATTTTGTATTAAAGAAATATAAAG
Organism: Clostridium cibarium; assembly: GCF_014836335.1. Lineage (GTDB taxonomy): Bacteria > Bacillota > Clostridia > Clostridiales > Clostridiaceae > Clostridium > Clostridium cibarium. The sequence continues at coordinate 96,143 of NZ_JACSRA010000013.1, read as the reverse complement.
AACATGGAACAATATTTAAGGAAGAAAAGACAGATGATAGGGAGGCAATTTTTATATGATACTAGAGAAGATGATTAAAGATAACGTGAAAAATATGCCTCCTTCAGGTATAAGAAAATTTTTTGATATTGTAAACGAAATGGATGATGTTATTTCATTGGGGGTAGGGGAACCAGATTTTGTTACTCCTTGGAATGTAAGAGAAGCTGGAATCTACTCTCTAGAAAAGGGTCATACACATTATTCTTCAAATGCTGGATTTATTGAACTTAGACAAGAAATATCTAAATATTTAGATAGAAAATTTAATTTATCATATAATCCAGATAATGAAATAATAGTAACAGTTGGTGGAAGTGAAGGTATAGATATAGCTTTAAGAACTTTGGTTGGACCTGGTGATGAAGTAATAATACCAGAGCCAAGTTTCGTTGCCTATAAAGGTTGCACAACTTTCACAGGAGCTACTCCAAAGGTGATAAATTTAAAGGCAGAAAATGATTTTAAGCTTACAAGAGAGGAGCTTGAAGATGCTATTACAGAAAAAACAAAGGTTCTAATTATGCCTTTTCCTAATAATCCTACAGGAGCTATTATGACAAAAGAAGAACTTCAGCCTTTGGTAGATCTATTAAAAGAAAAAGAAATTATAATATTATCTGATGAAATATATGCAGAATTATCTTATGATGAACCTCACATATCAATAGCTTCTTTCAAAGAAGTAAAAGATCAGACTGTTGTTATTAATGGATTTTCGAAGTCATATGCTATGACTGGTTGGAGACTTGGATATGTTTGTGGTAATTCTATTTTATTAAATGAAATGAAAAAGATACATCAATATTCAATTATGTGCTCTCCAACAACAGCACAATATGCAGCTATAGAAGCATTAAAGAATGGAGATGAAAGTGTAAGTAAGATGGTTAAGGAATACAATAGAAGGAGAAGGGTTTTAGTGGATGGTTTTAGAAAATTAGGATTAGATTGCTTTGAACCTTTAGGAGCTTTCTATGTATTTCCATCTATAAAAGCAACAGGAATGACTTCAGATGAGTTTTGTGAAGATTTATTGAAGAAGGAAAAGGTACTAACAGTTCCTGGAAATGCTTTTGGAGAATGTGGAGAAGGATTTATTAGAGCTTGTTATGCTTCATCTATGGATAATATAGTCGAAGCTTTAAAGAGAATTGAAAGATATTTAGATGGGTTAAAGTAGAATAAATAATTTTTATAAAATGATAATTTGTGATATAATCGACTTTGTTATATGAAACTCGTATAAAGTGGGAAATATGGTCCCAAAGTTTCTACCTGCTAACCGTAAAATAGCAGACTACGAGGTGAGTTGTTTTAAATAGAGTTATTTATTATATTCAAAAACAGCACCTCAAAAGGGGTGCTGTTTTTATTTTATAAAATATTTTAAACAAAAAGTGAGAGAGGAAGAAAAATGGAGAAAACTAAAAAGAAATTAAATAATGATGATTTAATGTACAATATTGATGATACTCCAAGTACAATGGTTCAAATATTACTTGGATTTCAGAATATTTTCGCTGCATTTGGAGGAATTATAGCAGTTCCTCTTGTAGTGTCAAATGCACTTGGACTAGATGGAAAAGCTTCTACAACAATACTTGGAGCTACAATATTAGCATCTGGTATTGCAACTATAATGCAATCTAGAAGAATAGGTCCTGTAGGGGCAAAAGTGCCTTGCGTTATGGGAACTGACTTTACTTTCGTAGCTCCAATAATAGCAGTTGGATCAGCCGCTGGACTTCCGGCAGTAGTTGGAGCAACTATATTAGGATCTTTAGTAGAAGTAATACTTAGCTTTTTTATAAAGCCATTATTAAAGTTTTTTCCTAAAATAGTAACAGGAACTGTTGTGTGTTTGATAGGTTTAACTTTGGTACCTGTTTCTATTGATTGGGCAGCAGGAGGAAACGGAAGTAAAGATTATGGTAGTATTAAGAATATTGCTATAGCCATGTTTGTGCTTATAATAACTTTACTAATTAATAGATATGGCAAGGGAATAGTTAGTTCTGCATCAGTTCTAATAGGAATGGTTATTGGATATGTAGTTTGTATACCTTTTGGCATGGTGGATTTTAGCTTGGTTAAAGAAGCAAGTTGGTTTGAGTTTCCTAAATTATTTGAATTTGGAGTGGATTTTAATTTAAAGTATGTAATGGCATTTGTACCTGCATATATTGTCACAGTAATTGAAACTGTAGGATGTTTAGCTACTATATGTGAAGTTTCTAAAATAAAAGCTGATGACAAGATTATAGGAAGAGGAGTTTTATCAGATGGTGTAGGAAGTGCCTTAGCAGGAGCTCTAGGAACTTTTCCTAATACTACTTTTAGTCAGAATGTTGGACTTATACCATTAACAAGAAATGCTAGTCGCAAAGTAGCTATTATGGCAGGGATACTTCTAGTAGCACTTGGATTTTTGCCTAAGTTTGCAGCACTTATAAATATAATGCCATCACCAGTTTTAGGTGGAGTTGGGATAGTCATGTTTGGAACTATTGCAGCTGCTGGAATTAGGACGTTAAGTACTATAGAAATGAATAATAGAAATATTTTAATAATTGCTGCCTCAATAGGATTAGGACTTGGTGTTACATTCAGACCTGAATTTATATCGCAGCTTCCAGAAGGAATAAGATTGATATTTTCATCAGGAATTTCAACAGGAACAATAGTGGCATTAATTTTAAATAAAATACTAAAAGAAGAAAATAAGGAGGAAAATGATAATGAAGTCATTGCATAGAAAGATATTAGAAGAAGGACGAGCTTTAAATAGAAATGTCTTAAAAGTAGATTCATTTTTAAATCATGGCGTAGATCCAAAACTTATGAAAGAGATTGGAATTTGCTTTAATGAGTATTTTAAGGAAAAAGGTATAACTAAGGTATTTACAATAGAAAGTTCAGGAATAGCACCAGCACTTATGACTGCATTACATATGAATCTACCAATGGTAACATTAAAGAAACAAACATCTAAGATATTAAAAGATGGTGTATATCAAACAACGGTACATTCCTTCACCAAAGGGCTAGATTATGAACTCACATTATCAAAAGATTATATTAGTGAAGGTGATAAAATTTTAATAATAGATGATTTTTTAGCAAATGGAGAAGCTGCTTTAGGGGCAGCAAGAATTATAGAGCAAGCCGGAGCAAGAGTTGGTGGAATAGGAATAGTGATAGAAAAGTCTTTTCAAAAAGGAAGAGAATTGTTAGATAAAAAAGGATATGATGTATATTCTCTAGCTAGGATAAAAAGATTAGATGAAGGAGTAATTGAATTTTTAAAATAAATAATATTGCGAAAATCCTGTAATAATTGTTATATTATTACAGGATTTGTATTATAATAAAATAAATAGATATTTATATGGGAGGGGAGTATATTGAATATAAAAGTATTAGAAGAAAATTATATAGTTTGTCGTCTTGATAATGAGGAAGTAGTTCCAAGATGGGTTAACTCTAAGAAGTTTACCTCGATAACTAGAACAGAAGATGAATTAAGTATAGTATGTGAGGATAAGAACATTCCCCAGGAAATAAAAGTTGAGAGAACCTGGAGAATTTTGAAAATTGAAGGACCATTAGACTTTTCACTTATAGGGATTTTATCGAATATAAGTAGCATTCTTGCAGAAGAAAAAATAAGCATATTTGCCATTTCAACTTTTGATACAGATTATATCCTAGTAAAGGAAGAAGATTTAGAAAAAACTATTAATACATTGATTGCTAATGGCCATAATATAATTAATATTAATAACTAAGGCATAGGACAAAGTATCCTATGTTTTTATTGTCTATAAAAGAAAATATGTATTAAGTTTAGGTTTAATGGTTAAGTTATTATTGGGTAAGTAGATTAACAGGGGGAAAATCATGATTAAGAAGATATTGACCACATTAATTACAATTGCATTAGTTATTATAGCTTTTGTAGCCAAAATACCGAAAGCTGGTGTTAAATCAAAATTTGATACTTTAAGTGATGAAGTTGATATTAGATTTTCGGTAATAAGTGATTTGCACATAGCACCCCATAAAGTTAGAGAAAGGGATAGACTTAAAAAGGTATTTTCAACTATCTATAATTTAGATAGTAATATGAAAGTTATTGCTATTGCAGGAGATCTAACAGATAGTGGATCAAAAGGTGAATACGAAGTCGTAAAAAACATTATAAATGATAATAAAAAAGCAAAAACACAGATTATAGCATCAATGGGTAATCATGAAGGTAATTCAGCAGAACTTTTTAAATCAACTATAGGAAGAAATCCAAAAGAAAATATAAATTTAGATGGATATCACTTTATAACATTAAGTCCACGTACAAGTGAAGGTGAATATGGGGGAAGTAATTACTATTTAGATGAAAGTTGGCTTATAGAACAATTAGATGAAGCAGTTAATGAGGATCCTAATAAACCTATATTTGTATTTATGCACCACGGAATAAAGAATACAGTTTGTGGTACAGATTTATGGAATACAAATGATTTAGCAGAAGTTTTTAAAAAATATCCTCAAGTTATACATTTCTCAGGACATTCACATTATCCTTTGAATGATCCTAAAAGTATATATCAAAAAGATTTTACAGCTATTAATACTAGTACAATAAGCTATTTTGAATTAGAGCCAGATATGATGTATGGAAGTATTCCGCCTTACTCAGATAATGCTTTTCAGATGATGGTAGTAGAAGTAAAAGGGAATGTAGTTAAGGTTAAAAGATTAGATTTATTATCAAATCAATATATAGGTGAAGATTGGATAATAGATATCTCAAAGGGAAAGAAAGATTTTAAATATACAGATGACAGAAAAGAAAAGAGTAAGGAACCATATTTCGATATAAATGATGTTAGAGTAAGTGATATTGAAGGTATGAATTGTAGAATTGAAACAAATCAAGCTAAGATAAATAAGAAGAGTGAAAGTGAAGATATAGTTTATTCTTACAAATATGATTTTAGAAATAGAAAAACAGGAGAAATAGAGAAAACGTACAAAGTAAGTTCACAGTTTTATTTAATTCCTATGCCGCAAGTTTTATCTCAAGAATTTGAAAAGTTAAATTCTGAAACTGAATATGAAGTAATAATAACAGCTATTAATGCCTATGGAATAGAAAGTAGTAACTCGGTAGGAGGAATGTTTAAAACAAAAAAGAAATAACATAAATTTTCAAGGAATATTTCTATTGCAAATTTAAGAAACTAAAAGTATTAAGAGAGAAGGAGTGATTTTATGGCCAAAGCTGGTATGAGAAGACCTGATGAAAATGAACCTCATGGAACTGAAAGTAATCATAAGCAACGTTTTACAAAACAAGAACCAACAGTTCCAGAAATACAAGGAAAAGCAAAGACTGGCAATAAAAAAGCAGGAAAAATATAAGGTTAAAAAAGAGATTGTATTAGTAAATTTTTATTAATACAATCTTTTTTTGTCTAAAAAATGAAAAGATATATTTTTGAGAAATATAGAGTATACTATTGAATTATTGCAAATATATACATTATATTCAAAATAAAATATGTTATGGAAATATATATATTAATTATAAAAATATTATTGATTTAGATTTGGGAATGTTTTACAATGGGGTTAGCAATTATTCATGAAGGGGTGATGAATATTATCTTATTTATTATATTAATAGGCTTAAGTATTGGAAGTTTCCTAAATGTATGTATATGTAGGATTCCAAATGAGGAGTCTATTTCTTTTCCACCGTCGCATTGTACAAGCTGCGGATATAAATTAAAGTTTTATGATTTAATTCCGGTTTTAAGTTATTTCATACTAAAAGGACGGTGCAGGAAATGCAAGGAAAAGATATCTATACAATATCCATTAGTAGAAATTACTAATGCAATATTATATGTAGCATTATATATTAAGTTTGGATGCACATTTGAATTTATAAAATATAGTATTTTACTATCAATATTAGTAGTAATAGGAATAATAGATTTACAAACACAATATGTATATAGGATTACCACAATAGTAGGAGCAGTATCTGGAGGAGTTTTTTTTATTATTAAATGGAAAATAGATAACAAATTTCCCGGAGGTTACGCTTTAGGTGCTATTATAGGATTTTTCATAATATATATAATTGTAAAGGTCACAGGAGGAATGGGTGAAGGAGATATAGAAATTGCAACAATTTGTGGACTATTTTTAGGGATAAAACAAATTATTTTTGCAATATTTATATCTTTTGTAACTGGAGGAGTTGTAGGATTAATGTATTTAATCTTTAAACTTAAAGGACGTAAAGATGAAATTGCTTTTGGACCATATCTAGTACTCGGAACTATTACTGCTATTTTTTTTGGCGTAAATATCATTAATTGGTATATTTCTTTGTGCTAGGTAATAAATATGATTTGGTTATAGAAACAAGGTAGGTGTGCTTATGGCAAAGAAAGATAGAAAGAGATTAGGTAACATTTTAGTTAATTCAGGAAAGATTACAGAACTTCAACTTGTTAATGCACTAAACAATCAAAGAATAGTTGGTAAGAAGCTTGGAGAGGTGTTGATAGAAAGTAAAGTAGTATCTGAAATCGATATAATTAATGCAATAGAGGAACAAACAGGAATAAGCAAGGTGGATTTAAGCCTTATACAATATGATAAAAAGGCTATTAAACTAGTGTCACAAAAATTGTGCAAAAAATATATATTAGCACCTTTTGGTTTTGAAGATAATAAGATTAAAGTTGCCTTTGAAGATCCTTTAAATATGTTTGCAATAGACGATGTTTCCATATCAACAGGTCTTGAAGTGCTACCGTATATTACCACTAAAGGAGACATACAAAAATTTATTGAGATAATTTATAGCAGCGAACAAGTTAAGGCAGCAGCAGAAGAATTGCTTAAAGAAACTATGGGATATAAGGAAGTTGAAGAAGACATTGAAGAAATGGATAATGTAAAAAATGCTCCTGTAGTTAAAATGATAGATCAATTATTCAAAAATGCAGTAGAAATGAGGGCATCAGATATACATATCGAGCCTTATGAAACTGAAGTAAGAATAAGATATAGAATAGATGGTGAACTTCAAACTATAAATAGGCTTGGTATAGAAAGCTTGGCACCACTAGTGACTAGAATAAAGATTTTATCAAGTTTAAATATAGCTGAAAGAAGGGTACCACAAGATGGAAAGATAATAACAAGGATAGGAGAAGAGGAAGTTGATTTAAGAGTGTCAATTTTACCAGTAATAAATGGTGAGAAGGTGGTTATAAGAATTCTTGATAGAAAAAGTTATAGGGTTAGCAAAAAGCAATTAGGATTAAGTTCTGAAAGCATGAAAAAACTTGAAAATATCATTTCCAGCCCAAATGGGATAATGCTTGTAACAGGGCCAACTGGTAGTGGAAAATCAACAACATTATATACTGTATTAAGCGAGTTGAATTCAGATAAAGTAAATATTATAACTATAGAAGATCCAGTTGAATATACTCTTGATGGTATAAATCAAGTTAATGTAAATTCGAAAGCAGGAATGACTTTCGCAAGTGGACTAAGAAGTGTGTTAAGGCAAGATCCAGATATAGTAATGATAGGTGAGATTAGAGATGATGAAACTGCACAAATTGCTATAAAAGCAGCTATAACTGGACATCTAGTGTTAAGTACATTACATACAAATGATGCACCATCATCTATATCAAGACTTGTAGATATGGGAATAGAACCATATTTAGTAACAACATCAATAGCTGGGGTAGTTGCACAAAGACTTGTTAGAAGAATCTGTCCATATTGCAATGAAAGTTATGAAGCATCAGATTATGAAAAAAAGGTGCTTAATCAAGATACTAATAAACCATTAATACTTCACAGAGGTAAAGGATGCGGACATTGTAACAATACTGGCTATTATGGGCGAATTGGTGTGTATGAAATTATGGAAGTTGGAAGAGCTTTTAGAGAAGCTATTACAAATAATATAAATTTGGACAAACTAAGAGATATAGCAAAAAAAAATGGTATGACAACGTTGGAAGAAGAATGTAAAAAGTTTGTTTTAAGTGGGATAACTACTGTAAAGGAACTTGCAACAATAACTTTATTAAAGGATGTATAAAAAGGTGGGATTGCTGTGAAAAGGTTTAAATACAAGGCCATGAAGAGCGATGGAAGTAAGGTTGAAGGGGAATATGAATCTTACTCTAAGGATTTAGTACTTTCTATGATAACATCAAATGGATACTATCCTCTAAGAATAGAAGAGATAGTAGAAAGTAAAAAAATTGAGTTTAAATTTAGAAAGAAGGTTAAATTAAAGGATTTATCAGTGTTTTGTAGGCAGCTTTATACTATGTTAGATGCTGGAATATCTATTACTAATGCATTAAATATTTTAAGAAATCAATTATACAATTATAGTTTAAAAGATGCAATTTCTCAAATAGAAGCTGATGTTAAAAAGGGTGAAATGTTATCAGATGCAATGAAAAAACATGGAGATATATTTCCAAACCTAGTAACTAGTATGGTGGAATCGGGGGAAGTTAGTGGTAACTTAGATGAAATGATGCTTAGGTTATCAGTAAATTACGAAAAGGAAAATAGAATCAATAAGAAAGTAGTATCGGCTATGATATATCCAATAATTTTATCAATTGTAGCTGTACTAGCAGTAATGATTATAATGATTTTTGTAATGCCAATTTTTATTCAAATATTTAATGATATGGATGTAAAACTTCCTATTGTAACAAAGGCACTACTTGCTGTAAGTGGATTTTTACAGAGAGATATTATATTTATCTTATTAATTATTATGGCCTTGATAGGAGGTTTTATATATTATAAGCAAACTGAAAAGGGAATGTGGTTTGTAAGTAAAGCAAAACTTAAAATGCCTATTATAGGAAAGTTAAGCAAAAAAATTATAGTATCTAGATTTACTAGAACTTTGTCAACGTTAATGGCTTCGGGGGTGTCATTAATACAAGCATTGCCTATAGTAGGAGCTGTTCTTGGAAATAAGGTGGCTGGAGAAGCAATAGCTACAATCAGGGAAAGAGTAGCTAGAGGAGAAGGGTTAAGCGATCCTATTAAAAGAATAGAAATATTTCCACCTATGTTATCCTCTATGATTAAAATAGGTGAAGAAGCTGGTTCGTTAGATGATATTTTAAATAAAACTGCAGACTTTTATGATGAAGAAGTTGAAGAAGCAATACAAAATGTCACAGCATTAATAGAACCACTATTAATAATAGTGATGGGGGTAGTAATCGGGTTTATAGTTGCGGCTATAATGCTACCAATAGTTGATATGTATTCAGCAATGTAGGTTTAAATTTTAAATTTAAATATATTACAAAATATCTAGGAGGGGTTTATATGTTAAAAAATTTAATGAAGAAGAAGAGAGGAAAGGGCTTTACTCTTATTGAACTTATTATAGTTATTGCAATTATTGCAATTCTTGCAGCTTTGATAATTCCAAAGTTTGGAGATATTAAAGAGAAAGCTAATGCCAAAGCTGATATTTCAAATGCAAAGAATATACAAAGTGCTGCTGTGGTTTTTGATGAAGAAAATCCAAAGGCTATAACTACCACTTGGCAAGCATTATCAGCTGTGACAGATAGTAATGGGAAAACTCTAGAAAATAGTCTTCAAAGTGTGCCAAAAGCAAAAGCAAAAGATTATAAGGATTCTGATTTTTATGTTGAGAAAGATGCTAATGGCGATATTATAGTAGGCGTGAAGAAAAGTGCTAGTGGTTCTAGCGAAGAAGAAATATATCCTAGCGCAGGAACAAATACTCCATACAAACTTGATTAAAGTTTGTTAAGTTAATTAAAGTGTAAGACTTAAGTCTTACACTTTAATAAAATGGCAGCTTAAAATATAAAGATTAAGCAAAGAGGTGACAAAGATGTCTACTAAAACTAATAAGAAAATAAGCTTTTCAAAGATTAAGGATCTAGGAAGCATTGATATAAAAGATATATTTAGAAAACCAAATGAAGATGGAGAATTAGAAAAAAAGAAATCAAATAAAAAAGTAAAGGAAATGGCTAAAAATGTAGTAGCTATAGATATAGGAAGTAACTTTATAAAAATGGGGGAAGGGAGATATTATAAAGGGAAACTTAGGGTAACAAATCTTCTTCAAATACCAACTCCAGAAGGAGCAGTAACAGATGGAAAAATATTAGATAGTGAGATATTAGGAGAAATAATTCAATATGCTTTTAAAGGGTATGGGATAAGAGCAAAAGAAGGAATTATTACTACTAATTCTTCAAGCATTATAAATAGAGAGGTTATAATTCCAAAAGTATCAGATGAAGAAATAGAAACTGTAACACGATATGAAATTCAACAATATCTTCCAATAAACCTTGATAACTATATTGTTGAATTTATTGTTTTACAAGAATTGGAAGAGGAAACTGGGATAAAACTTAAATTAAATGTTATCACATTTCCTGAACAAGTTGCTTTTGGATACTATCAGTTATTAAATTCATTGGAAAAAAATCCGTATGCTCTTGATGTAAGTTATAATTCTATAAAAAAACTAGCAACTTATACTGAAATAGGAGTAAAGGAAATTGAAGGAGAAGAAAATACTGTTACTTTTGTTGATATGGGAGCAACAAAAGTAAATGTAACGATAATAAAGAATGACAAGGTAGATTTTAATAGAATAATTAAATTTGGTGGAAATAACATTAATAATGCATTAAATGAAAAACTTAATATATCAATAAAGGGCACAGAATCAGCTAAGATTCAGAAATCCAGTTTATTAGAAGAAGATGAATATGATGAATTTAATCAAGTTGTAAGAGACTCTATTGATGATTTTTTAGATGAATTTCAAAGGGTATTACAATTTTATAACAATAAATCAGGAGGAAATCCTGTAGATAAAATATTTATATATGGAGGAACAGCAAATTTAAAAGGATTAAGTACGTATATGACAAAAAAATTAAACAAAGAAGTTGAAAAGATAAGCTTTTTAAAACATGTTGAGTTAAATGCAAGAAAAGTAATTGGGGAACCTGTTTGGGAATATTTAAATGTAATAGGCTCCATAATAAGACTTTAGGAGGTTAATATGAGAACGGATTTGAACTTCTTTAGTCCTTATCAAGGAATAAAAAAAGAGAAAAGTGATAGTAAGAAATATATATATTTTGCTTCAGGAGTTATTGGAGCTATTATTATTGGATCTTTAATATGGAACACTGTAAATATATATAAGGTGCAAAGTGAAATAGATGATTATAACACTAAACTTTCAGATAACACCTTAAAAGCAAAATTGAAAGAATCAGGGGAGATTACAGTAAAAACAGCATCATTAAATCTGTATGATCAAGATTTTACAGAGTTAGCAACGGCTATAAAGAGTAGAGAGGTTATAGATATAGACTTATTAAATGCTTTAAGTTCTACGCTGCCAAGTGAAGTTTGTTTTACGAGCATTGATGTGCAAAAAAACAAAATAAAGATTATTGCAGAGGCTACTAGAAGATCAGCAATTGGAGAGCTTGAGCATAACTTGAATAGTTTGAAAAATGTTCAAAATGTATATGTAAGTAAAATAGTTGAAACGGGAGTCTATAGCTGTGAAATAGAATGTTCGTTAAAGGATGTTGAGTAATATGAATATAAGTAAGAAAGAGAAATATCTATTGATAATAGTGGGGTTACTAGGTATAAGTGCCTTATATTATACCTTTGTATATTCAAAGCAAAGTCAAAAGTTATCCGATATGAAAAGTGAAAAAATAAAGCTTCAAGATAAGTATGATACTGAAATGAACGAAATTAAATCATTGGATAGTCGAAAGGATAATATGCAATCATTATATGATGAACTTAGTAGTAGAACAAAGGGATATTATCCAACAATAAGTCAAGAAAAATTAATAATTGAATTGGATAAATTACTTCAAGAGAGTGGACTTAAAGGAGATATAACATTTAATCGTGAAAAATCGGCTCCAATTGAAAAAATGAACGCACCTGATAAAGGAGAACTTAAGGATAGCTTAGAATTTTCTTCTGATTTTTACAATGGTAAAATGTCTTCGGAAGAAAAAGCTAGTTTGGAAGAAAAGGCTAAAAATGATGAGAAAAATGATAATTCATCTTCTACAGATTCAGAGAAGAAAGAAAGTACAAGTGCACTATCAAAGCAGATGAAGCTAAGCATAAAATTTACCGGAAGCTACGGAGCATTAAAAAATTTCTTGCTATTTTTAAAAGGGTATGACAAGAAAATAGTAGTTCCAACAATTAAAATTAATTTAAAATCTGAAACAGATTTATCAGGAGAGATGCAACTTGAATTCTATGGAATGTCACCGCTTAATGATTTAGCAGAGGAATATTTGAAATGGACAATAGTAAATGTATATGGAAAAGAAGCACCATTTAGTAAAGGCGCTGCAACAGGAGCTTATTCTTCTACATTGGAAGAGCAAAGTCAAAAGGAAAATAAAAATGATTTTGCTATGATATTGAGGTCACCAACTTCGGATTTACCAACATTGACCATGGGGAAATCAAATGATGAATCAAGATTGAGTTATCTATATTCTGATATTGATAGCCTTGAAGATGTAACAATTGAGCTTATAGAGAAGGATGAAAAATATTATTATAAGTATAAAACTTCTAAAGATAGTTATCCAAAAGATGATCCTTTAGGAAAAGAATTTATACCAAGTTCAGGTAACATATTAATAGATATTTTAAGTGAACAAAGGATGGGGACAAGTGATGTTTCAGGAGTAAAGTTAAAAATAGTAAACAATACGAGCAAAGAAGTAAATGTAACTGTAAGAAGTGATGATTCTAATAAACCAAGGGTAACTATAACTAGTGAAGGGAAGACAGTTAATGTTACTAAAAAGTAGGTGGTTAAGGTGAATTCTAAGAATAAGTGCAATAATGGCTTTACACTTATTGAGGTAATAATTAGTGTTGCTATTTTGGCAATGCTAATTATTCCTTTGGCTAACTCAATAATACAATCTGTAAAAATAAGTAAAACCAGTGAAAGAAAGCAAACGGCAGCTTTTGAGGGGCAAAAGATATTGGAAGAGTTTAAGAGTTATAAGAGTTTTACACTTAGTGGCAAAGAGCTGGAATTGCTAAATGGGTCTAAAATAAAGCAAGATAGTAAAAATAAAGGAGTATATAATGGGGATTTTACTTATACAAAGGGGAAGGATGATTATAAAGTAACAATAAATATGGAACAGGAAAAAGAATTGAAAAATAATGATGAAAGCAAAACACCGGTTTTTATAATTAATTTACCTAAAGCTGGTGAACTTAGTACAAAGCAAGATGGACAAGATGAAGTTTCTGATAGCTTTTCTAGCGATGCTAAAAATATTATGGCTGAAATATCAAATGGAAATCAAACAGATTATACTATGAGGTTTACCTATAAAGATAATAATGATATTGATAATTTGATAGATGAATTTACTAATATTAAAGATTTAGATTCTGAAAACATAATAATAAATGTGGGAAAAGACTATACAAAAGAACTTAATATTAATATAAAAAATAGCACAGTAGATAGTAGTGGAAAAAATTCTATAAAGTTAAATGTTATAACCAATATTGATGAAGCAGATGATGAAAAAGCGAGAGGTATTATTAATGTAGAATCTATTTTAGGAGATGTTGTTATTAGAAAAAATGGAAATACAACAAACTATGAGAAGATAGGTGATTTGTATAATATTAATGTTCAAGTCCAATTAAATGGTGAGATACTTTTTAATAGTTCTGTATCACAAAATATTGAAATTAAAAAAACGCTATCACACTAGGGGGGAGTATTATGAATAAATGTGTGAAGAAAAAAGGATCTAGTTTGATAGTTGTAATAGCAGTTACATCAATAATTTTTGTTTTAGCAATAGCTATGCTTGGAATGATGGTTACTGGATATAAAAGTAGGGTAGCTGAAAGTAAGAGATTACAAGACATGTATGAATCGGATTCGCGTCTTGATGTAGTTTATAACATAATTAGAAAAACTTCAGAAGCAACAATACTTAAGGCAGGAAAAGATGTTGAAACTGAAGAAGATGAAGATAAGCAAAATAAAGATTTTAAGAATAATTTCTACAATTACCTGCTTAGTGGGTTAGATCTTGTAGATACAAGCCAAACATATCTTAAACAATGTATTTTAGATTTTAAGTATCCAGAGTATAAGGTAGGAGGAAAAATTGATTTTATATATCTAGATAATAAGTATAAAGATGCGGATATTAAAATAACTGAATTTAATCATGTAGAAAGTGAAAAAAAGATTTGTATTACTGTGCAATCTACATTTGAAACTAAGGGGGAGAAAAATAAGAATAGCAAGACAATTGAAACAAAGTTTGTGATAAACTCTCCAGACTATAAGAGGATAGATGTAAGTAAAGGGACTGATATTGAAATGAGCCCAGTATATGATGGGAAAATTATTACTGCTGATGGAGATATGACTGATGAAAGTAATAAGATTAAGGCAAAGGGGAATATATGGGTAAAAGGTATAGGAACAGAGAAAATGAATAATTATTCTGTTGATAAATATAATGGTGGAATTAAGCTAAATGGGGTTGGTTCAGATGTAATAGATGAAAAAGATTTCCCTACGTTGATTGGAGATATTTATACTGCAAGAACTGTAAATATAGGTGGAAGTAAAACGAGTGCAAAAATAAGTGGAAACATTTATTCTTCAAATACTTATTTAGGAGGAAGTGGATCAGCAAGTGAGCTATTAACAATTAGCGGGGATTTGATAACAAACAATGACTTGACTTTAGATTCAGCTGGAAGTAATGCAGTAATGAAAAACTATTACGGCATAAATGATAAAACTGTTGATTATAGTAAGGAGCCTGATCTTGCAGCACGAGAGTCTAGTTGTATTATAGTTAATAATACAGATGCAAAGTTAACTGTAAGTGAGGATGCTTGTATTATGGGAGTAGCATATATTGATACTAAGGAGAAATATCAAACAGGAGAATCTGTTGCAATTAAAGGAAATTATGTTGCATATACAGATCCAGGTACAAGCGATAAAGTTATTTTAAAATATTATGATCCTCTTCAATTGATTGAATTTAAAGTAAATGCAACTCTTCAAGATAAAGTTAATCACTTTGTCAATTTTTTCGATGTGAGAAATAGTAATAGAAGTAATAATATTGAAAAGGCAAAGGGGATAACTTTTAATAAGATATATTCTGCTGGAGCATATGTTGATAATAATGGAGCTCATGGAAATGCAACTTTGGAAGAGCAGGCAGAAAATGAAGTAAAGGGATATAGTAGAAGTATAGATAGTAAGAAAGATGAGTTTGCAATAAATGTATTAGCTATGGGTTCTACATTTGGACTAACACCTACGGATAGTAATAACTTAGTTGGTAATATATATAATCAAGGAAAGGTTGTAAGAACAGTTGGAGATCATAGTGATAATGAAAATGAAAAAGAGGATATTGGAAACAATGCTGTTCAACAAATTGATTTTGGAAAAATTAAAGAAAAAAAATTTCAAATTGACGAATTAGATGATTTTTATGGAAAAGTAATTTTGAGAGGAAAAGGTGAAAAAGTAAAGATTACTCCAGGGAAAATTATAATAGATGATAATGAAAGTATTGATCTTAATGAAGAGGATATGAGAGCTCTTATAGTGACTAATGGTGATGTTCAAATAGATTCCAGCGACGGAGAGATAAATTTTACTGGAAATATAATAACTTCAGGCAATGTATATATTGAAGGAAGTAATATTATTAATTTAGTTTACGATAAAGATGTGACAAATCATATATATGCCATAAATAAAAAATATTTAGATGAAATATTTATAAATAGAATAACAGATCCAAAGGTTCATGTGAATTTTAAAGATGATATAGCAGGAAGTTTAATTGATTATGATGAAAATGGATATTTAAAGAAAGGGATATGGAAAATTATAAAGTAATGGGGTGAAATAAGTGAAAAAAAAATCTAGGGGAGTTACTTTAATTGAATTAATAATCGTTATATCCCTTACACTTGTTATATTTGGAGCAGCACTTACTTTTTGGATCATTAACAATAGAAGTCTTACAAAGGCAGATTTACAAAACACATTACAAACAGAAGGCAAGGATATTGAGGAGAAGTTACTTAAAGTAGGAACTGAATCAAAGGAAATAACAAGTATAGTTAAGTTTCCTGAGGATAAGGAGGTTATTAACGAAAAGTTAGGTTCAATATCGTTAGATAGTGATGATAAGTTTAAGATTAAAAATATAGTTTTCAATTCATCTGAAAATATAAGTGAAATTTTATTAGATGGTAGGACTTTAAAAATCATAAGCTCTTCTGGAGAAAAAGTGCTTTCAAAAAATGTTGAGGAACTAAAAGTTAAACCATTAAATTTAAATCAAATAGAAAATAAAAACAACAAAATGGTAAGAGAATTAAATGGCTTTGAGATTTCTATGATATTAATATTAAAAAAAGGATCAGTTACAGTAAATAATCCTGTTAGTGTAGTAGTAAAACTTAGAAATAAGGATGAATTTGTAACAGAGGCGGAGAATGAAGGAAAAGAATTGAGCGATAGATTATATAGAAGTATATATAGATCACAAGGATTTAAGGAGATAATTGGTTTATCAGGTAGTGAAGATATAAAAGATAAATTACTTAGTGACCTAACATTAGGGGACAAGGATGAACTACAAGTTACTAATGTAGTATTAAAGCAATATGATGGTTATAATATAACAATTTCAAAAAGTGATAAAAAATTAGAAATTATTAATGGCAATGGAGATAAAAGTACTATATCAAATAATGTAAAGGAATTTAAGATTATACCAATAGGCATAGAGAAAAAAGATAGAAAAACTACAAGATTTAGTGATTTGCCAGGATTTCAAATTTCTGTGATGTTAAGTTTTGACCAAGGTCCTAATAATAAAATATATCCTGTAAATATAATTGTTAAATTTTCATCACCTTAAATAATATCTTCAATTAATGAAGTACATTTAAGCTAATAGATGGGGGAGAGAAATGGAAAGAAAAAATAGGGTGGGTTTAGTTACCTTAAGTGTTTTTATATTTACCATGTTTATATCAGCAATTGGATACTATGTTTTTGCTAAAGAGGGAAGCGGAGATATAAGGGAACCTTTATTTGACGTAGTGGCATCAGCAAAAGGAAATTATAGTCCAGGTAAAGAAATCCCAGTAAAGTGTAAAATTGATATATCTTCTTTTAAAACCGATGAAGAGGAAGTGAGTTTTAGTGATATGGAGTTCTTTTTAAGTAATAAGAACGTAGTATCAGATAGAAATGTAAATTTAGATAACTTAGCGCCAGGTACTATAATTTATTTAGAAGGTAAAAGTGAAAAGATAAATGACTATACTCAGAAAATTATAGATGGATATTTTAAGAAAACTACCATCGAATTTTGTTTGTACTTTCAAGTAAATAAGCTTCCTAAAGATGCTGATGGAAAGGAGTTAAATGTAATTATTGATGATAGTTTATTGAAAAATTCTTTTATTACTTGTAATAATCGGAAGATATATTTTAAAGAACTAAGTCAGACAAGCAGTATAAACGTTAATGTAGCAGGAGAATCTTCAAATAATGTTATACCCGCTATATCAGCCACATGTAAAAATGCAAAACCTAATCCAAGTATTCTAAATGAAAAAGTTAATGTAACTTATGAAATAAATGCAGAAAATTTTAGTTATCCAAATATAATTGATGGGGGCACAGATACAATAATTTTGGTTGATAATTCAAATTCTAATAGCGGCGGCGAAAATCAATCTGTAATTAAAAATGAGTTGTGGAATAAATTGTCGGGTCAAAATAATCTTAGAATAGGAAAAGATAAATTTGGAATAGTATCTTTTTCTGACAGTGTTGTAGGTTATAAAACTGTTCCGGATAACTTGCGTAATGAGGATAAGATTCCAGGAAGACAGGATGATGAAGTAGAAAAGGAATTAGCTTCTTATTTGACAGATTATTATACTCAATATAATGATAGAACTTTGAAGGGATGCAGTGGTATGTTTTCAGACCCAGAGTGTAATGGATTAACCTGGAACGGCGGGAATGGAAAAAAGATAGTAGAAGGATTTAAAAAAGTAAAAGAAATATTCGATGAAAAGGATAGAAGAGATTTAGCAAAAGGGTTAAAGCCAACTATTAAAAATGTAGTTTTAATAGTATCAGGAAACCTTAATTACCCTGAAGATAAGACTAAACCTTATCAAATAACAGAAGAGCAAGTTAAAGAAATAAGAGGCTATAATTACAATGTTTATACACTTCAAATGAACCCAAGAGAAACTTCCAAGGATGATTTAAGTGTGGAGAGATTTCATAAAAGTATAGGGGGATTAGAAGGTGATTTTTATAGAAATGAAAAGTATATAAATGAATCGCATAATTTTTTAATGGATTTTGTTGCTAAAAGCATTGTTAAAGGAAAGCCGAAAGCATATGAGTTTAAAAACTTTACCTTAACATTTGATTTAGGAGACAGCTTTGGTAAAACATCAGGAAAGCCTATATCAGATAGGATTATAGAAAAAAATATGGATAACATTAAGTTAGTTTCTGTACGAGATGAGAATGATGTATATAAGCCATATTGGTATGTGAAAAATGATAAAGGAGAGTATGTATTACTTGAAGATGGTGCAAGCAAAGAAAAACTTCAAGTTAATTTTGATGTTTATCCCAAAGAAATTGGAGATGATTTAAATTTTAAGAAAAACGGAAGTTATGTTCATTATAATGATGTTCAAGGTAATCCGGTAAAACATTTAATAAGTGATCCACATATAAGAGTTATAGATCCAGCAACACCAAGATATCATGGACTAGATAATGGTACAAGTGGAGATAGTATAATTATTAAGAGCGATGATACTAATATAGCTAGTGGAACAAATGCAACAATATTAACCTATGCAAATGTTTATGCAAAAGATGTTAAGTTAGAATTGATTTTAGATTCCAAATTGAATTTTATTGGACAAGATGCTAATTTGTATATATATAGGAAGGGAGAATATATAGATAAATTAACTGTACCTTGTATTGATGAAGTACAATCAGATGGTAAGTCAATTAAGAAGTTAATTATAAATAACATGCCAGATAGTTGGCAGCGTGGAGATATTGTATTATTAAAGTATATGGTTAGAGTTCCTAAAGATTCTGAGGAAGGCGATAAATATATTAATACTGCAATATATTCAAGAGTAGTTGAAGGTCTGGAAGAAAAAACATTTAAGGGCAATCAATTGTTTACTATAATAAGTGCAGAACCACCAAATTTATTTTAATGTAATTTATGACACACTTCGCTTTAGGATATGCTAATAAGGAATCGTATTCTAAGTGAGGTGTTTATTTGAGAAAATAAGTAGATATAAATTGCAACAAAGTTGAAAAATTTGGTATAATATAAAGTATAACTAAAGGAAAAAGGAGAAATTTTCATGAGATTTTTAGCTGATAGCAAAGAATATTCTTTAGATAAGGAACATTTTGGTGATTTCTTAAATGATGAAGAAAATCCTATTAAGGATATTGATGAAGACTATATATTAGAGATATTAAAAGGAAAGAAATTGGATTTTGAAAAAGCTTACTATAATTATTCTTGTGTAAATTGTAAATCAGAAAAACAAGGAAAAAGCAAAGCATATGAGTTTTATGAATATCACTTTTATCTTTATACAAAAGATGGCGTTGTAGTTTCTAATAGCTTTCAAACAGAAGAAGGAGAGAGTTATGCAAGATTAGAAAAGGTAGGAAAGGTCAATAATAGTTATATAGTAAGCATAATTATTTGTGCCGAATGTGGCTATTTTGAAATAGAAATAGAAGAATTTGAAGTATAAGGAGATGTAGTATCATGGGGGGAAAGTTTTTTAAACTTACATTAGCAACAATTCTTGCAAGTTGCATGTTTTTAGTAGGTTGTGGAACTAGTAGTAACAAATCAGAAAGTAGTGGAAAAGATAGTACAGAAAATAAATTACCTGTAGCAACTATAACTATCAAAGATTATGGTAAGGTTAAGGCGGAATTATATCCAGAGTATGCACCAAATACAGTTAATAATTTTATTTATCTTGCCAATAGTAATTTTTATAATGGATTGACATTTCATAGAGTTATTAAGGATTTTATGATTCAAGGTGGAGATCCTAAGGGAAATGGAAGTGGAGGACCTGATTATACAATTAAGGGCGAGTTTCCAAACAATGGATTTAAGCAAAATACGTTAAAACATACAGAAGGTGTGTTATCCATGGCTAGAAGTAGTCAAAAAGATAGTGCTGGAAGTCAATTTTTTATTATGACTAAAGAAGCTAGCCATTTAGATGGCGATTATGCTGCATTTGGAAAGGTTATAGAAGGTATGGATGTAGTACATAAAGTTGAATCTGTTCAAACAGGAAACAACGATAAACCTGTAAAAGAGGTAGTGATTGAATCAATTAAGGTTGATACCAATGGAGTAGATTATAAAGATCCAGAAAAGATGTAGTTGTACACTCATAAATAATATTATTAAGAGCCATAATATTTATGAGGAGGGATAGTGTATGACTAAAAGTAAACAGCCTAACAATGGAATGCAAAAAGGCGTGAGAAGACAAAAGCTACATAGGGATCAAGATAATGTTGGGGATGAGAAGAATCCTCCACAATATGAAAACCATAATGGGGAACCTATTTATTAGATTATTTTGAACTTAATAAGAACTAAAAAACTGTCTAAATACAAGACAGTTTTTTTAGTTAAGTGTAAAATATGACTTAGAAAAGTTTATTTATGGCAAGAATCATAAGTATTACTCCAGAGAGCCAAGAAAGGTTAATATTAGATTTTTCTAGTAGTTTTTTACCAATAAAAACTCCAAGTAGTACGATAATAATACCAATTATAAAGCAAAGAATAATTGTTCTAATATATCCCCCGCCAGCTAAACTGCTTCCAAAACCTACAGCCAAGCTATCAAAAGAAAGGGCAGATGCTAAATATAATGATTCTTTAGCAGTTAAGATCTTTGATTTATCAAAATCTGCCTTAGTTTCATCTGCATATACTTGTAATACAAAATTAATATCAAATATTTTGAATTTAAGAGGCTTGTCTAAGGCATTTTTTTGCTGGATATAATTTTTAAATAAACCTTCAAATAATCTATATATACCTAAAATCATCAGTATGGAGAAACTTAATAGGGTCGGTAAGCTTCCAGGCAAAAAATCTTTAATAAAACCCCCAGCAAAAATGGATACACCAAGAAATAATGAGCCAATACTACTGATAATTATAGATGAGAGAATTGGTATTTCTATTTTATTTGTACCATAGGCAATACTAGCAACAAATGCATCTATACATACTGATAATACTAGTAAAAGTGATTCAATCATAACTCATACCTCGACAAAGTTCTAGTTAATAATATAGTATGAGTCATAAATAGTTTAGTTACAAAATAAACTCCCTAATTTAGTTAGGAAGTTCATTTTGTGCTGTATAAGTTTCTATATTATTTTGTTTTATCCATTCACACCAAGTTGTTTTTAAATTATCATGATTATCTCTATTATATTGGTAAAAGTTTTTTAGAAACTCTATTTTAGAGTCATTTTTAGGAAGGGTAATATCTCCTAAAACTTCTTGTCTCTCTATAATATTATTCAATTCAGTGTTATTTGAATTTTTCATAATATCATACATAATCATAAACATGGTAGTTCTTTCATCTCCCAGCTTACAATGAAAATGGAGCCAAGTATCTTTTTTTAGAGTACTTGTATATTTTACAAATCTATCTACCATTTCATCAGTAGGTCTTTCTCCTTCCTTAACTGGAATTCTAAAATACTTTAAGTTATTTGGTCTAATTAATTTTTCTTCATTTTCTACCAAAGTAGGGGTTAGAGAATGTTTTCCATCACTAAGAGATATTGATTCTCCAAATGTAACATTAGATAAAAGTTGATTTTCTTTTTGGTTTATATCATTTAAGCATAAGCCTTCATTACAGATTGTATCATAATAACTTACAGCATTGCCATTAATGAAGCCGTGAGATTCTTGCCTTAGATCTATAATTATGACAGGTGGTGGCGTATTTAAATTTTCTTTAAGTCTTAATAATGAAAGTGATGTAAATTGAGCACTTCCAGATATATTTAAGGTATCAAGACCAACAAGTTCTAGATTTTTATCTTTTAACTTGCTTAAGTCAGAAGTTTTTCTAAAATTAAGAGGGAGAGTATCCTTATTTTCAAAATCTAAGGAAAGATTTGGTGTGGATTCAGATTTTGTATAAGAAGCACTTTTAGGTTTGTCTAAATTTAAAAATAATATTAAAAAAAATGATAGTATAAAGGCAAAAAATAGTTTAAATTTGTGTTTCATAAAAAGATCACTCCTAAAATATATCTTACGTTATAGTATGTGGAAGTGTGTAAATAAATATGTAAAATATAAGTTTCTTTTATGTTATAATTATTAACATAGATTAAGAATAAAAAACGGAGGATGAGTTTTATGTACAAAATCATTGCATTAGATATGGATGGAACATTATTAAATGATGAAAAGGTAATAACAGATAAAACAAAAAATGCTCTAATAGAAGCAAGAAAAAAGGGAGTTAAGGTAGTTTTAGCTTCTGGAAGACCAGTAGATGGATTAAAGAGATATTTAAATGAATTAGAATTAGTTGAAGACAATGAATTTGTACTTAGTTATAATGGATGTTTAGTACAAAAGACAAAGGGAGAAGAAATAATCTGTGAGGTAGGACTTACAGGAAAAGATCTTCATTATGCATATGAATTAAGCAGACAATTAGGTATAAATATACATGCATTCTCGCCTACCAGAGGACTAATAACTCCTAAAGTAAGTAAGTATACAGAAGTTGAAGCAAATATTAATGATATAGATATAAGAGTATGTGATTTTAACACTATTGAAGAAGATGAGCATATAGTTAAAATAATGTTTATAGATGAACCTGAAATTTTAGATAAGGCCATTGCATCATTACCAAGTGAAATATATGAAAGATATAATGTAGTTAAGAGTACACCATATTTTTTAGAAATAATAAATAAAGAATCAGGAAAAGGTGTTGGATTAAAAGCATTGGCAGACTATTTAGATATTCCTAGTAAAGAAATAATAGCAGTAGGGGATGCAGGAAATGATTTAGATATGATAGAGTTTGCTGGTCTTGGTGTAGCTATGGGAAATGCAACGGAAAAGGTTAAAGAAATTGCTGATTATATAACTGGGAAGAATACTGAAGATGGAGTTTTAGAAGTAGTCGAGAAGTTTATATTAAATGATTAATAAAAAGTTTATGCTTGTTAAATAGTAATTAAAATGACTATCACTATGAGGAGTGATAGTCATTTTTTGGTAAAATATTAGAAGTTCTCAGATAATAACATCTGTATAGCTAAGAAGAAACAGAACAATGTTAGTAGAGCTTTGTATTAATAAATTATTCTGCAACAGGTATAAATTCAAAATTTAAAACGTTAAAAAGTCCTTTATCAGTAATTTTGATATCTGGAATTACTGGTAATGATAAAAATGATAGTGTCAAGAAAGGATTAAAATCTATATTTGGGGATACTTCTTTTAGTGATATATAAAGTGAAGTTAGATCATCTAGTAGTTCATTAAAAGGACGAGCAGTTATTAATCCTGCTATTTCTAATTGAACGGATGAGAGCACTTTACCATTACTTACAATTACTATTCCGCCACCGATATCCTTAAGATTTTTTGATGCCATAAGCATGTCACTATCATTTGTTCCACAAACGATTAAGTTATGGGAATCATGAGCTATGGTAGTAGCAATTGCCCCTTTTTTGAGGTTAAGACCTTTTAATACACCAAGACCTATATTGCCAGTATTATTATGTCTTTCAATGACAGCTACTTTTAAATAATCTTGTTTTGTAGATGATACAAATTCAGATCCCATTTTTAATTCAGATATTTTAATTTTTAGATGGTTACTTTCTAGTTTGTTTTTATTTATTTCTATAATATTTAAAAAGTTTTTATTTTCTATATCAATTTTAAATGATGATTCGTTTAACTTCGGTAGTTTTATTGTGTTTTTAAAATTAGTTAAATCTATTTTTGAAGTTTCTTTATAAACAATTGTATTATTGGAAACTACAAGTTTACCATCCTTATAAACTTCACTAATTTTAAAGCTATTTAAGTCATCTAAAATAATAAAATCAGCTTTATATCCAGGGGCAATTGCACCCGTGTTTCTAAGTCCATAACATTCACAAGGGTTAATGGTTGCCATTTGAATGGCAGTAGAAGGATTAAGACCAAATTCTATGGCTAACCTAATTGAGGAATCTATAGTTCCTGTTGCAATTAAATCATCTATATGCTTATCATCAGTACAGAAGCAAAGTCTCCTACTATTTTTAATAGATGCTATGGAAATTAACTCCTTTAAATTTTTAGCAACTGTACCTTCTCTAAGGAATATATACATTCCTCTTCTGAGTTTTTCAATAGCTTCATTAGCATTAGAACATTCATGATCAGTTCTAATATTTGCAGTACAATAAGCATTTATATTATCTATGGTAAGTCCCGCTCCATGACCGTCAATTATTTTATTTCTTTTAATAGAAGATAAAAGTTTTGCAATCATATCATCTTTACAATTTGTTACTGATGCACAATCCATCACCTCACCTAATCCTAGAACTTTTTTATTATTATATAGAGGTATTAAATCTTCATTATTAAGGATAGCTCCAGAATTTTCAAATGGTGTTGAAGGTACACAGGAAGGAAGCATAAAGTAAAAATCAAAAGGAATGTTTTTACTAAGATCCATTAAAAGCTTAATACCTTCTATTCCAAGGACGTTTCCGATTTCATGAGGGTCAGCAATAAGAGATGTTACTCCATGGAGTAAAGCTATTTTGCTATATTCATTAGGAGTAGTTAGAGAGGATTCTATATGAGCATGAGCATCAACAAGTCCTGGACAAATATATTTATTAGTACCATCTATTGTATTTTTACCAGTATAATTACCAATACCAACTATATATTCATTTTTTATTGCCACATCACTTATGAATAGATCTTGTCCAAATGTATCTACAATAGAAATATTTTTTATTATTAAATCACAAGGAATTTCCTTTGAAGCTCCTTTAATTTGTTCAGTAAAGTTAATTTTTTTCATATTTTACCACCTCTATGTTATCTTATATTGTGTGAAATTTAGTTTGATCGAAATTAATTATATTGAATCTATGATACAACTTTATGAAAAATAATCAAGCTTTTTTTATTATTTCTTAATAATGATATGATAAATTAGATGAATATGATAAAATCCATAGAATAATTAAAGAAAAATTTTTTGTTAACATTTATCATATTTTATGCTTTAATATTAAAGATAAAGGGGGCGATTAATATGCCAATAAAAATACCATCAGAATTACCGGCATATAAAGTATTAAGTAATGAAAATATTTTTGTTATGAATAACGAAAGGGCTAATACTCAAGATATAAGACCACTTAAGATAGCTGTATTAAACTTAATGCCAAAAAAAATACAAGCTGAAAATCAAATATTAAGATATTTATCTAATACACCTCTTCAGGTGGAAATAAAGCTAGTACAAACTAAGAGTTATACTTCTCAGAATACACCAATAGAGCATTTAGATAAATTTTATAGTTATTTTAATGAGATAAGAGATGAAAAGTTTGACGGGTTAATTATTACCGGGGCACCAGTTGAACGATTAGAATTTGAGGAAGTAGCTTATTGGGATGAATTAAAGGAAATTATGGAATGGAGCAGGAGCAATGTATTCTCAACATTACATATTTGTTGGGCTTCACAAGCAGGGCTCTATTATCATTATGGCATTCCAAAATATTTATTAGATGAAAAGAAATTTGGAGTATTTTCACATAGAGTTAATGACGAAAAAGCAGAATTAACTAGGGGACTTAGTGATATTTTTTATGCTCCGCATTCAAGACATACAGAAGTAAGAAGAGAAGATATTGAGAAAGTTGAAGAACTTCAAATACTTTCTGAATCTGATGAAGCTGGTGTATTTATAGTTGCAACTAGAGATAATAGAAAAATATTTATAACTGGACATCTAGAATATGACAGAAATACATTAATGGATGAATATTATAGAGATAAGGAGAAAGGTATGGAAATTAATATTCCTAAAAATTATTTTCCAGACGATAATCCTGATTTAGTTCCATCTATGAGATGGAGAGGAAGTGCACATATAGTTTTTGCTAATTGGCTAAATTATTGTGTATATCAAAATACACCTTTCAATATTTCAGATATAAAAAATAGCTAAGGGGGAGCTAATGAAGTATTTCAAATCAATCCGCATTTTGAGACTTACGGAAAAAGAACTTAAAATAACTTGGGAAGATGAAAATGTTAACAATGTTAGTATCTTTGCTTTAGTAGGGAATACTGAAATTTTCTTAACAAAGGTAAATGGTGTTAATGAAGTAAAGATTACAGATCCTGATGTGGAAAGAAGAAATCTTTTTATATTAAGAGCAGAAGGGTACCATCATGAAGTAGTTGGAGAAATCCTATTACCATTTGAGGGAATACATCATTTTAGAGATATAGGAGGATATAAAAGTGAAGATGGTAGGAGAGTAAAATGGAATACATTTTATAGATCAGATAAATTGTCTTCACTAACTGCCTCAGATATAAGGTATATTAAAAATTTAAATATAAAGACTATATTAGATTTTAGGTCTTTACGAGAAGTAAGGGAGAGCCCTGATATAGCCATTAAGGGAATAGAATATATAAATTTATCAGCAATGTCGGTTATGGATAAAATTGAAGATGATTTTGACATGATGTCTATATTTTCAAATGATATTGCAAGTGAAGAGATAGAGAAAATTTTAGTTAAGGGATATAGTTCCATGTGTTTTAATAATCCTGCATTTAGAGAACTAGTCTATTGCTTGGAAAATGAAAAAAGATTGCCGATTGTGTTTCATTGTTCAGCAGGCAAGGATAGAACTGGTTTTGCTGCTGCACTAATTCTTTCTATATTAGGAGTTCCTGAAGAAACTATTATGGATGATTATTTAAAAACTAATTTTTATAGAAAAGAAATAAATAAAAAAATAATTTCTAAGATTCAGGAAAGAATAATTAATAAAGATAGAATTAAGCTTTTAAAATATATGTTAGAAGTAAAAAGAGAGTTATTAGAAGCTTCATTCGAAAGTATAAGAAATAGATATGGTAATATAGATAATTATCTTGAAAAAGAATATGGGCTTACAAGAAAGAAGCGAAAGGAATTAAAAAATAGGCTATTGTATTAATAAGTGCAAGATTCTATATCTAGTAAGCAAGATTTATATTACTTAAATAAACTAAAGAAAAAGGATAATGGAGTGGATTTTATGGAAAAGCAGAGAGAAAGATTTTCTTCAAGTTTAACGGCATTTCTTGCAACATTAAGTTCAGCTGTAGGTCTCGGGAATATATGGATGTTTCCTTATATGGTAGGTGAAAATGGTGGCGCAGCATTTATTATAGTTTATTTATGTTGTGTATTTTTTATAGGATTACCTACTTTAATAAGTGAATTTTCCATAGGAAGAGGAACTAGAAAAAATCTTTTAGGAGCAACAAAAATTGTAACAGAAAATAGAGTTTTTAGAAGTGTAGGAATTATAGGAATTATAGCTTCATATTCCATATTGTTCTTTTATACAGTTGTTGGTGGTTGGGTATATTCATATGTATTTAAATCTATAATAGGCACTTTTAGAGGAATAACAGCAGAAGGTACAGCTGAAATCTTTAGAGCAACAACATTAAGTATGGTAGAGCCTATAGCATGGCAATTAGCAATAGTTATAGTTGCTTCTATTATACTGGCTTTTGGTGTAAAGAGTGGTATAGAAAAGATAACTAAAGTAGCAATGCCATTACTTGTTATACTTCTTATAATATGTGCAGGTAGAAGTTTGACTCTTAGTGGAGCTATAGATGGAATTGTATTTTTGTTAAAACCTGATTTTTCTAAAATTTCATTTGAGGTAGTTTTAACGGCTTTAGGGTTAGCGTTTTTAAAGTTATCCATAGGAACTGGTTCAATGACTACATATAGTAGTTATTTTACAAGCGATAACAGCCTTATCGGAACAGGAACAAAGTTAGCATTTGCAGATACAGGGGTGTCGTTGCTTGCAGGACTTGCAATATTTCCAGCAGTATTTTCCTTTGGATTAGAACCTACAGGTGGACCAGGATTATTATTTAATACACTACCATTAATTTTTGAAAAGGTCCCAGGCGGGGAAGTATTATTAGTTATATTTTTCATGCTTACAGCGATGGCAGCAACTATGGCTACTATTTCAATAATAGAGGTTTTAATAGCTACATTTATAGAAGAATTTAAGTTTACAAGAAGAAAAGCCATAATAATAAACTTATTTATAATAATGTTTATAGGATCTTTGACGGCACTATCAGTAGGTGAAGGTGCTCTTTTAGCAGAGTTTAAAATATTTAATTATAACTTATTTGATTTATTTGATGTACTTACCAGCAAAGTGTTACTACCACTAAATGGATTGTTGTTTGTGATTTTATGTGGACACTTTGTAAAAAAAGAGTATATGAAAAAAGAATTAACTAATGACGGTCTTTTAAATAATAAGGCGTTGGCGGATTCAGTGTATTTTAATATAAAATACATTACTCCTGTGCTAATTATTATAGTTTTTATAAAAACTTTTATTTAAAAGTGGTGTTAAATATTGTATAATTAAGAAAAGTCCATAATTGGACTTTTTTTAGTTAACTAATTTATGAGTTATAAATAAATTAGTAAAAAGTGATATTTCCACTTATGAGGAGGTTTTTATGAAGGGAAAAATTTTAATTTGTGATGATGAAAAGGGTATATTGGAAATATTGGAGTTATATTTATCAAAGGAAGGCTATGATTTAGTTAAAGCAGTCAATGGAGAAGAAGCTATAAAAAGAGTAAAAGAAAATAGAGATTTAGATCTTGCAATTTTAGATATAATGATGCCTAAGATTGATGGATATAGGGTAGTGAAAGAAATAAGGGCTTTATATAATATTCCTATTATAATGTTATCAGCTAAAAATCAAGATTCAGATAAGATATTAGGATTAGATTTAGGTGCAGATGATTATATAACAAAGCCATTTAATCCATTAGAAGTGGTTGCTAGAGTTAATGCACAAATAAGAAGAAAGTATAACTTAAGTTCTAATGAAGAAAATAGGACAACCATTGTTATTGGTGACGTGTCTTTAGATTCTTATAATGTAAGAGTTATTGTACGTGGAGAAGAAATAGAGTTAACATCAATTGAATATGGAATATTAAAATTTCTTATGGAGAATGCAGGAAGAATACTTACAAAGAATCAAATATTCGAGACTGTGTGGAATGAAGAGTTTTTGAGTGGTGATAATACTATTATGGTTCATATTAGTAGATTAAGAGATAAGATAGAAGAGGATTCGAGAAACCCTGTATATCTAAAGACTGTAAGAGGATTAGGATATAAATTTGAAAAGAAGGTAAGGTAGTATGGGAAGAAAAAAAAATGAGCAACTTATGGTTGCTTTATTCAAATACTATATAACCTTTGTAATAATACTTGCCTGCATTTTTGTAGGCAGCTATTTTGTATTAGGGGTAAAGCTTTCTAATTACATAGAGGAAGGAAAGAATGTGCCCATATATAGTCTTATGAATGATGATTATTATGATTATAAAAATATAGATACTTCAGCTCTGAAAAGTATAGGAGGATATTTAGAAGTACTTGATAGTAATAAAAATGTAATTTATACAGATGGTAAGGCTAATAATGTTAAGAAAAGTTATACCGATAAGGAATTTGAAGATACTATTAGCATGGGAAATAAGGAATCTGAGTTTAATGTTATATGTAAGACTATAAATAAAAGTGAAGAAGAACATTATATAGCATTAATAATGATTCCTAGAGATAAGTTGACATTAACCTTGCATTTAAATAGTATGCCATATAGAGTTGGTAAACCATTGTACAAGGTGTATTTTAAGGTTATTGGAGCAGCTACTACTTTATTTTTAATAAGTATACTTATATATAGTATTTGGACTGCAAAGAAGATAAAGAGACCTCTTATGAAAATAGATGAGGCATTAGGAAAAGTTATTGAAGGTGAATATGAAGAAAAACTTGTTATTAAAGGGCAAAAGGAATTTATAGTTATAAGTGATACTATTAATTTCCTTATAGATAAATTAAAAAATAGTAAAGAAGAAAATGCTAGATTAGAGCAAAGTAAAACGAGAATGCTTATAGATTTATCACATGATATAAAGACACCAATTACTACCATTAGAGGTTTTTCAGCAGCACTTTATGAAGGACTTATTGAAGATGAAGAAAAAAAGGAAAGATATTATAAGACTATATATAATAAAGCAGAGCATGTCGGAGAACTAGTGGATGATTTATTTGAATATGTAAAAATGGATAGCACACAATATGTATTAAAACTAGAAAGTGTTGATATTTGTGAATTTACAAGACAAGTTTTAGTTAACTTCTATGATGAATTGGAAGAGAAAAACTTTGATCTTATAGTAAGGATTCCTGATGAAGCTATTAATTTTTCTATAGATGCAAGGTTATTTAGAAGAGTAATAAGTAACTTAATAGAAAATGCTATAAAATATAATCCTGAAGGAACAAAACTTAGAATAGAGATAAAGAATTTTAAAAGGTATTTGCTTTTAGAGGTTGCTGATAGTGGAGTAGGAATATCGGATACTATTCGTGACAAGGTATTTGATGTATTCGTACGAGGTGATGAAAGTAGAAGCAGTGATGGAGGCTCAGGATTAGGGTTAGCTATTGCAAAGAAAATAGTAGAAAATCATGGTGGAGAAATTGATTTATATACAGATAGAAAAGATGAAAGTACAGTTTTTTCAATAAAGATGTTTAGAAATACTTAATATAAGATTAGGATCTGGAGAATTTTGTTATTGTTCTCCAGATTTTTTTGTAGTATTAACCACCTAGAGTAATATCTTGCGTATTATACCAGTTAAGAGCTTCGTCCAAGTCTTCAGGTCTATAATCTGGCCAAAAGTTATCAATAACGTAGAAGTCTGAATATACTGATTGAACGGGAAGAAAACCACTTAGTCTTCGTCTACCTCCCCATCGTATAATTAGGTCAATTCTTGAAATATCGTTTGATCGTATATTATTAACTATGTTCTTTTTTGTTTTATCAGAATCTTTTAATAAGTTTAAATCCCATTCCCAACCGTAATTAACTAAAAAATTAACTTTTGTACCTCCATGGCCAAAGGTTTTTCTATTTGTAAATGGTAGAAGTTCTTTAGGAAATGAAGGGGAATTGGTATTGCCTATAACTAATAGTTCAGAGTTCTCTTTTGAGAGAATTTTAACCGACTTTATACAAGCGTTGATAAATGCTTCCTTTTGAACAGCAGGTCTTTTAGTATTATCTACGGTAAAGCCGTAGAATGTAATTTCTTTAATTCCGTACTTTTCGCATTGTTTAAAAAGTAATAATCCAGGATTAATTCCAAGGGCATATCCTTTATCTTTAGTCAATCCGTTACTTAAAGCCCAGCGTCTATTTCCATCAGGGATTATACCAATATGATTAGGGATTCTCATATTTTTCACTCCTTTAATAATAACTTAGATATAGTATTAGCTTTAAATAAATTATTATCCATTATAGTTAAATAAAGTTTAACTTAGTAGGGGAATATGTAATATATGAATAAAATTCTTGGAATATAGTACTTCAAGAGGTAAAATAAAGATATACATAAAAGAGGGGAGAAAAATTTATACAAGATGTTTTAAAATAGTGGAGATTCCACTATTTTTTCTAGTATAATAAAATCAGTTTACATAAGCATAGATTTGGAGAGGTAGTATGATTGGATTAATAGCTATTAAAAGAGATGTTCAAATAAATATAAGAGAAAAGTTAACTATAAAAGAAAGCAAAAAAGAAGATATTATAAATGAATTATTAAAAAAAGTTGAGGAAGTTGTTATAGTAAGTACTTGCAATAGAACAGAAATTTATTTGAATCATTCTTTAGATAAAGATAAAGTAATAAAAGAAATATTCAAAATAAGTGATTGGGATACTGAACTTTTATCATACATATTTTACAGAGAAGGAAGAGATGTTTATAAACATTTATTTGAAGTTGCTTGTGGATATCATTCAAAAATTATGGGAGAAGATCAAATACTTGGTCAAGTTAAAGAAGCTCATAATTATTCTGCAAAATTAAAGGGAGCGGGTGGCGAACTAGGGAGGTTATTTCAAGAGGCAGTTACTTGCGGAAAGAAATTTAGAAAAGAAGCTAATCTTTTTGAAATACCGGTATCAGCTGTCTCAATTGCAGTAAATAGCTTAATAAAAAGAGAATGCAAAAAGGTAATGGTTATTGGTTATGGAGAGATCGGAAAATTAACTATAAAATATTTACTAAGCCATAAGATTAAAGATATATATTTGGTGCTAAGAGATTCTAAAAAAGCAGAAGAGTTAAATGGTGTTAATATACTTAATTTTAAAGAAAAAAGTAAATATATTAATGATATGGATGCAGTAGTTTCTTGTACATCTGCGCCACATGTGGTTATAAGTAGAAATAATATTGATGAAAAAGGTAAGGATATAATTATATATGATATGGCAGTTCCAAGAGATGTGGATGAAGATTTAATAAATATAGATAGGGTAAAAGTATTTAATATAGATGAAATAAGTAAAATTGAAGATGACAATAGAAGTTTAAGAGTCCAGAGAATGAATTCCTATAGATATATAATTGAGAAATATATTAAAGAATATGATGAGTGGATTAAGCTTAGAAAGCTATCACCAACAATAAGAAATTTAAAAGATAATGGTAAAAAGATAAGTGAAAAGAGGATATTAACTTTTGAGCATAAAAGTAAAAGCCAGGAAGATTTAGCACTTGCAAAAATGCTTATAAATAGTACTTCAGATTCATATGTAAATAGAGCAATAGAGGTATTGAAGGAGGAATGGCTAAAGGATGGTGGAGAAGAATGTTTGAGAATCATAAGGAAGATCTTTCTGGAGGAGAAATAAGTTTTTCGATGCTTTCTCTTTTATCAAGTAAATTAAGGGTAGGTATAATAGGGGCAGGTAAAGGTGGATATATAAAAGCCAAACATTTATTAGAAAGAGGTTGCTATGTAGAGGTTCTTTCAATTGATTACGAGAAGAAATTTGAAGAGTTGTTAAAGTATAATTTAAAGATAATAAGAGGAGAATATAATAAAAGTTTTATTTTAGATAAACATTTAATAATTATTGTTATAGATAATGATGAGGATATAAGAAGAATTGAGCACGATTGTAATAGTTTGTATAAAATATATATAAATTCAAAATCATTTACTGAAGGGATGGGGGCTATTCCAGTTCAGAAAGATATGAAGAATTTTATCTTAGGTATTAGTTCAAAAGGAGGGAATCCAAAAGGTTCATTAATGATGGGTGAAAAAGCGGAAAATTATTTAAAAAAGTATGATGATTTTATTGGATATACAACTTCTATTAGAAATAAAGCTAAAAAATTTCCTAATCTAAAAAAAAGTATTACGAATTTTATGGCTTCTGAAGATTTCTTTTTCTTTTTCGAAAAAGGCAAAGAGAATGTGGTGCTAAAATTATTTTATGAGGATGATATGATATTATATGAAAGATGAATTAAGAGAAATAGAAATATTTAAGAATTTAAAGGATGAAACAATAGAAAGTTTATGTGAAATATGTAACGTAAGAGAAATAAAAAAAGGTGAGCAACTTTTCTATGATAAATATAAGGTTAATACAATTTTTATATTATTAAGTGGGAAGGCAGTACTTTATAAAATAAGTGAAAAAGCACAAAAGAAAATTATTTTTATATTAGGAAAAGGAAGTATATTAAACGACGTTATTTTAGATGATTTACCAGCTTCAATTAATTGTGAGGTCTTTGAAGATGCAGAAGTACTATGTTTTCAAAAGGATAGCTTTATTAGAGTGATGGAAAAAGATTTTAGCCTCACAAAGGAAGTTGTTAATTCTTTAGCTAAAAAGGTCAGAAGGTTATATAGGCAACTTAAAAATTCTACCCCTATAAAGGTAGAAAAACGGGTAGCAGCTAAGCTTTGGAAGCTA
Organism: Clostridium cibarium; assembly: GCF_014836335.1. Classification (GTDB taxonomy): domain Bacteria; phylum Bacillota; class Clostridia; order Clostridiales; family Clostridiaceae; genus Clostridium; species Clostridium cibarium. The sequence continues at coordinate 61,602 of NZ_JACSRA010000013.1, read as the reverse complement.
GCAAAAGACTATGGAATTAATAAAGAGAGTGGAACAGAAATTAACCTAAAAATATCCATAACATATTTAGCGGATATGTTTGGAACGCAAAGAGAAACCATATCTAGAGCTTTAAAGGTCCTACAAGATAAAGAGCTCATAGTAATTAAAAATAAAAAATTTGTAGTAAAAGATTTAGATGATTTAGCTAAGTTTTTTAAAAAATAATTCTAACAAACTCTGTGATTATTCTCACAGAGTTTTTTTTATATTGTTATTATAATAACAATATAAAATTGTGATTATAATAACAAAGTAAAGGAAGGAGTGAATTTAATGTTTGGAGATGAAATTAAAAAAGTATCAGAATCAGCAAAAGCAAAGATAGGTCTTTTACGTAATAATATAGTTGGTTATTTTATAAGTTCAATGCTTGCTGGAATTTATGTTGGAATTGGAATTATGCTTATATTTACAATTGGAGGATTACTTAGTAGTGGTGGATCGCCATTAACAAAAATTCTTATGGGGGTGTCCTTTGGTGTAGCATTAAGCTTAGTTATAATGGCAGGAGCAGAATTATTCACAGGTAATAATTTTGTTATGGCAGTTGGGTTTTTAAAGAAGACGGTTACTTTAGGAGATAGTATAAAGGTTTGGATAGTTAGTTTTATTGGAAACTTATTTGGATCAATATTAACTGGGTATATGTTTTATTTAGCAGGTCTTTCAAATGGACCAGTAGGAGAGTTTATTGCAAAAACTACAGAAACTAAAATGCATTTAGGAGGATCTCAGTTATTTTTTAGAGGAATACTTTGTAATCTTTTAGTGTGTTTAGCAACTTGGTGTTCTTTTAAATGTAAAGAAGAATCTTCAAAGTTAATTATGATTTTTTGGTGTCTTTTTGCATTTATAACAACAGGATTTGAACATAGTGTTGCCAATATGACACTTATGACAATAGGTCTGCTTTCTCCATTTTCTGCATCAGTGTCAGTATATGGATATGGATACAATCTTCTATTTGTAACTTTAGGAAACATGGTAGGAGGAATAGTATTTTTAGCAATACCTTATTACATAATTTCAAGAAATAAGAATAAATAAGAGGTGGATCATGGGATATAAAATTGACTTAAACAGTATGAACTTAGTTTTAGATAACTTGTCAAAGGAATATGAAATCTATGCACCAAAAGTATTTAAGGGTGAAGGAAGATTTTCAGATACAGATAGAGTTAAATATGGAAAAATAGAAAAAATTCAAGAAGTGGAGTTTAATGCAAAATCTTCATTTTCATATAAAGAAGTTTTACTTCCTATAACACAAACGTTATTTTTCTTTACAGAGGATACAGTACAAGAACCAAAAGCTAAAGAAAAGAAAGTGCTTATATTTTTAAGAAGTTGTGATATACACGCATTAAAAAGGATAGATGATATTTATTTAAGAAATAAGTTTGTTGATCCATATTATAAAAAGATTAGAGAAAATGCAAAATTTATTTTAATGGGTTGTACAAAAAGTTATGAAAATTGTTTCTGCGTAAATATGGAGACAAATAAAACAGATGAATATAATGCATATATAAAAGTATTAGGCAATGAAGTGCTTTTAGATGTTAAAGATGAAGAGTTTGAAGATATTCTAAAGAATATAGAAACAGCTAATGAGGATGTAACTCCTGACTTTGTAGAAGAAAACGAAGTTAAAGTTAATATTCCAAATAATTTAGATCTTTCTGTTATGGATTCAAAGATGTGGAATGAATACTCTGAAAGATGTATAGCTTGTGGTAGATGTAATTTTGTTTGTCCAACATGTACATGCTTTACAACACAAGATATATTCTATAAGGATAATGGTAAGGCTGGAGAGAGAAGAAGAGTTTGGGCATCTTGTCAAGTTGATGGATATACAGATATGGCAGGTGGACATAGCTTTAGAAGAGCAAAAGGCGAAAGAATGAGATATAAAGTCCTTCATAAAGTTTATGATTATAAGAAGAGATGGGGATATCATATGTGCGTTGGATGTGGAAGATGTGATGATATTTGTCCTGAGTATATATCTTTCTCAAATTGTATTAATAAATTAGAAAAAGCTATGGATGAGGTGAAATAACTATGCATAATGAATATTTACCATTTGTATCAGAAGTTTTAGATGTAATAGAGCATACAAAAATAGAATTTACTTTTAGAATGTCATTTAAAGGTGATGTTAAGCCAGGTCAATTCTTTGAAGTTTCAATACCTAAGTTTGGTGAAGCTCCAATTTCAGTAAGTGGAATAGGTGAGGATTATGTTGATCTTACAATTAGAAAAGTTGGTAAGGTTACTGATGAAATATTCACTAAATATAAAGGGGACAAGTTATTCTTAAGAGGACCATATGGAAATGGGTTTGATATAGAAAATTATAAAGGAAAAGAAGTTGTAATAGTTGCTGGAGGTACAGGATTATCACCAGTTAAAGGGATAGTTGATTATTTTTCAAACAATATTCAGGATGCTAAAAAAGTAACTGTTATTTCAGGATTTAAATCTCCTAACGATATTTTATTTAAAAATGATATAGAGACTTGGAAGAAAAATTTGAATTTCATACTTACAGTTGACGGAGCAGAAGAAGGCTATACAGGGAATGTTGGACTTGTAACTAAATATGTAAGTGAACTAAAGTTTGATAATATAGAAGATGTAGAAGTAATAGTTGTAGGACCTCCTATGATGATGAAATTTACTGTACAAGAGTTTTTGAAACTTGGAGTAGCAGAAGAGCAAGTCTGGATTTCTCAAGAGAGAAAAATGTGTTGTGGAGTTGGTAAGTGTGGACACTGTAGAATTGATGATACATACATTTGTTTAGATGGACCAGTATTTAATTACTCAAAGGGTAAATTATTAAGGGATTAGGAGGAGCAAAGTATGGATATTAATACTAAAAAGTTAAAAAAGAATGCTTTTAGAATAACAAAACACAGAGGAATAACAGCTTCAAGAGTAAGAGTTCCAGGTGGACATTTAAAGGCAGAATACCTTGGTTTAATTCAAGAAATAGCAGATAAATATGGTAATGGAACAGTTCATATGACTACAAGACAAGGTTTTGAAATACCAGGAATTAAATTTAGTGACATGGATGCAGTAAATGAATTACTTCAACCAATAATAGCTGGATTAGAAATAAATCAAGAAGTTCCAGGTAAAGGATACACAGCAGCAGGAACAAGAAATGTTTCAGCTTGTATAGGAAATAATGTTTGTCCTTACGCAAACTATAATACAACTAATTTTGCTAAGAGAATAGAGAAAGAAATATTCCCTAATGATCTTCACTTTAAGGTAGCATTAACAGGTTGTCCAAATGACTGTATTAAGGCTAGAAACCATGACTTTGGTATTTTAGGTATGACAATGCCGGAGTATAATAGAGATAGATGTATTTCATGTGGAGCTTGTGTAAGAGCATGTAAGAAGAAATCTACTGAAGCTTTACATATGGAAAACTATAAGATTGAAAGAGATCATGATAAATGTATTGGTTGTGGAGAATGTGTAATGAACTGCCCAACAGGTGCATGGACTAGAAGTAAAGAGAAATATTATAGATTAGTTATAATGGGAAGGTCTGGTAAGAAGAACCCAAGACTAGCTGAAGATTTTATAGTATGGGTTGATGAAGATAGTATAGTTAAGATTATAAAAAATACTTATGGCTATGTAGAGCAATATATTGATAAAGATGCTCCAGGTGGAAAAGAGCATATAGGATATATAGTTGATAGAACTGGTTTTATGGAATTTAAAAAGTGGGTTCTTGAAGGAGTAACTCTTTCTGATAAAGCTAAATTAAAAGAAAATATCTATTGGAGTGGAGTAAAATATTAAAATTTTACTTTATATAGTCTTATATTTATTACTTAAGTCTTAAGTAATGAATATAAGACTATTTTTCATAGTTTTAAGAAAGAATATAATTTATTGGACTAGATTTGACATAGAATATAAAATAGAATATAAGGAAAAATATACGTATTGATTACGAGGTGAATAATAATGGAGCTAATTATAGCTACTAGAAAGAGCAGCTTAGCACAAGTGCAGGCAGATAGAGTTATAGAATTATTAAAGAATAAAGAACATATAGATGCTAAAAAATTATTAATGGTTACAGAAGGGGACAGAAGACTTGATGTAACTTTAGATAAAATAGGTGGTAAGGGATTATTCACAAAAAATATAGAGACGGCATTACTTGAGGAAAAAGCTCATGCAGCTGTTCATAGCATGAAAGACGTACCATTTGATTTAGCAGAAGAATTTGAGCTTATAGCCTTGCCGGAAAGAGAAGATATTAGAGATGTGTTTATCTCAAGGGAAGGCATAAACTTTAAAAATTTAAAAAGTGGAGCTAAAATAGGAACTAGTAGCATAAGAAGAGGAAGGTTTCTAAAGGAAATAAGAAGTGATATAGAAATAGTTCCTATAAGAGGAAATGTTCAAACAAGGTTAGAAAAGATGAATGAACAGAAATTAGATGGAATAGTTTTAGCAGCAGCAGGATTGAAAAGATTAAATTTAGAAAATATTATTACAGATTATTTTGATCCAAGGATTTTCCTGCCAGCTATAGGACAGGGAGCTCTTGGTGTTGAGTGCTTAAAGAGAAGTAAGGTTAAAGAGCATTTTAAAAGGTTGGATTCTATAGAAACAAGAATAACAGTTGAAGCTGAAAGAAGTTTTATGAAAGCTTTAAATGGAGACTGTCATAGTCTAATAGGTGCTTATACTAAACTCGAAGGTACGGACATATATATGATAGGTGCCTATGAAGTGAATAATAAGATTGTAAAAAAAGATATACGAGGCAAAGTAGAAGATAACATAGAGATTGGTAAAATCTTAGCTCAAAAAATATTAGGAGATGGTAGGTAAATTTATGGGTAAAGTATATATAATAGGAACTGGTCCTGGCGATGAAGAATTACTGACACTAAAGGCAGTAAAAGCATTAGAAAAATGTACAGCTGTTCTTTATGATAGATTAATATCAAATAATGTACTAAACTATTTAAATGAAGACTGTGAAATATATTACTGTGGAAAAGAACCAGGAGGGCACTATAAAACTCAAGAAGAAATAAATGAAATGATAGTGAAACTAGCGAAAAAAGGCCATATAGTTGGTCGTATTAAAGGTGGAGATCCTTACGTTTTTGGTAGAGGTGGGGAAGAAGTATTAACTCTTCAAGCTGAAAATATTGATTTTGAAGTTATACCAGGAATACCTTCACCCATATCTGTTTTAAATTATGCAGGGATACCTATAACTCATAGAGGGAAAGCTCAAAGTTTTCATGTTGTAACAGGAATGTCTGCAAGTGTTCTTAATGTTAATTTTGAAGCTCTAGCTAAAGAAGATGGAACATTAGTATTTATGATGGGATTAAATAACCTTCATGATATAATGGAAAAATTAATTGAGCATGGAAAAGATAAAGTAACACCAGCAGCAGTTATAATGAGAGGGACTTCATCAAAGCAAAAAAAAGTAGTAGGTACAATAAATGATATTGAAGAAAAAGTAATAGAGGGGGGCTTGAAGTCTCCATGTATAATAGTAGTTGGGGAAGTAGTTACTCTTAATGAATATTTAGCTTGGTATGAAAAAAAGCCTTTATATGGATGGAATATATGTATAACTAGATCTCGGGAACAAGCATCAAGTTTAAAGGAAAAGCTGATAGAATTAGGATCAGAGGTTACTGAAATTAATTCAATTAAGATAGAAAATACAGCTAATAATTTAGAACCATATCTAATTAAGTTAGATAAATATGATCATATATTATTTACTTCAGTAAATGGAGTTAATATATTTTTTGATTATTTATATAGAAGAAATATTGATATAAGACAGATAAGAGCAAAAGTTTCAGTAATAGGAAAGGCAACTAGAAAGGCTTTGGAAAAAAGAGGAATTTTGCCATTTAAAACAGCAAGGGAGTTTGTTGGAGAAGGACTTGTATCAGCTTTAAAACCAAGTATTGAAAAAGGGGAAAGAGTTTTAATTCCATGTTCTTCTAAGAGTAGAGAACTTTTAAAAGAAGAATTGGAGAAGTTAGGAGCTAAAGTAGATAGGATAAATATTTATGATACAGTGGCAGGAAGAGTATTAAATAGGAATAGCTTTCAAGAAGTTGATATAATTTTATTTACAAGCCCTAGTACAGTTAATAACATGATAGAAATGATAGGTCTTGAGAAGATTAAAGAAAAAAAGGCTATAGCAATTGGTCCTAAGACTTTGAAAACATTAAAAGAAAAGGGTTTAGATGGGCATATGTGTAGCAAGCATTCTGAAGAGGGGTTCTTGGAGGAAATAACAGAATTAATAAAAGAAGGTGCAAAATTTTAATGATTAATAGAGGAAGAAGACTTAGAGCAAGCGAAAGTATTAGAAGCTTAGTAAGAGAGACAGAACTGTCAGTAAAGGACTTTATATTACCAATATTTGTGGTTGAGGGAGAAAATATTAAAAAAGAAATTTCTTCAATGCCAGGATGTTATCATTATTCTTTAGATAGATTAGAAGAAATTATAAAAGAAATTAAAGATGCAGGTGTTTTGGGCGTTTTATTATTTGGAATACCAAATAAAAAGGATGCTTGTGGTTCAGAAAGTTTTAATGATGAGGGGATAGTTCAAAAAGCAGTAAGAAAAATAAAAGAAATAGATAGTTCTATTTATGTAATAACTGATGTTTGCATGTGTGAATATACTGATCATGGTCACTGCGGTATTTTGCATGGTGAATATGTTGATAATGATGAAACATTAGAATACTTAGGGAAAATTTCAGTGTCACATGCAAAGGCAGGTGCAGATATGATTTCTCCTTCAGATATGATGGATGGAAGAATTGGTTACATTAGAGATGCTTTAGATGAAGCTGGATTTATTAATGTACCTATAATGAGCTATTCAGCTAAATACTGTTCAGCATTTTATGGTCCATTTAGAGAAGCAGCTGATTCCGCACCAAAGTTTGGTGATAGAAAGACATATCAAATGGATCCAGCTAATAGATTAGAAGCATTTAGAGAAGTTGAGATGGATATCAATGAAGGTGCTGATATAATTATGATTAAGCCAGCATTATCTTATCTTGATATAATAAGAGAAGTAAGAAGTAGCACAGATGTTCCAATAGCTGCGTATAGCGTAAGTGGGGAATACTCAATGATTAAGGCAGCAGCTCAGGCCGGATTTATTGATGAAGAGAGAGTGGTTATGGAAATGCTTACTTCTATAAAGAGAGCTGGAGCAAAGATTATAATAACATATCATGCAATTTATGCAGCTAATATTTTAAGTAAAAGAGGATAAGAATATGTCAAATGAAAAGATTTTTAATGAAAGCAAAAAGTTTATGCCAGGTGGTGTTAATAGCCCAGTTAGAGCTTATAGGGGCATGGGAATAAATCCTCCTATAATAAAGTCTGGTAAAGGTGCTGTAATAGTAGATGAAGATGGAAATGAATATATAGATTTTGTGCTTGCATGGGGTCCTTTAATACTTGGACACTGTAATGATACTGTGGTAGAAGCTATTAAAGAGACTTCTGAGAAGGCTTTAGCATTTGGGGCACCAACAAATTTGGAACTTAAAATGAGTAAATTCATATGTGAAAACATGCCTTCAGTTGAGATGGTTAGAATGGTTAATTCAGGTACAGAAGCTACTATGAGCGCAATAAAGTTAGCTAGAGGATATACAAAAAGAGATAAGATAGTTAAGTTTGCAGGATGTTACCATGGCCACTTTGATGGATTTTTAGTAGAAGCTGGTTCTGGAGTCTTAACAGAAGGAATACCAGGTTCTTTAGGAGTACCAGAAGATAGTGTTAAGAATACATTAATAGGTATATATAATGATGAAAAGCAAGTTGCAAGTTTATTTAAAAAATATGGAGATGAAATTGCAGCTGTAATTATAGAACCTGTAGCAGGAAATATGGGAGTAGTTAAAGCTGAAAATGAATTCATGCAAGTTTTAAGAACTTTATGTAATAGATATGGAGCCTTACTAATATTTGATGAAGTCATGTCAGGCTTTAGAGTTTCCTTTAAAGGAGCTCAAAATTTATTTAACGTATCACCAGATTTAGTTACATATGCAAAGATTATTGGTGGCGGACTTCCTTCAGGAGCTTATGGTGGAAAGAGAGAAATAATGGAGAATCTTTCACCAAAGGGGGGAGTATATCAAGCTGGGACTATGTCAGGGAATCCAATAGTAATGGCAGCAGGGCTTTCTACATTAAACCAATTATATGATCATCCAGAATATTATAACCATATTGAATCAGTGGGAAGAAAGCTTGAAGAAGGTTTATATAAGATCAGTGAAAAATATAATTTGCCAATATGGATAAATAGAGTTGGTGGAATGATGACTTTATTCTTTAGTGATGAAAGAGTTGATTCTTATGATAAGGTTAAAAAGTGTAATGTAGATAGATTTAACAGATATTTTGTACACATGCTTAAGAGCGGAATTCATTTACCTCCATCACAGTTTGAAACATTCTTCTTATCAACAGAACATAATATAACACATGTATATAAATTTATTAAAGCCTTTGAAGAATTTGCAAAGAAGGAAATGGATTAATTATGAAAAAGGTCATACTGTTAACTTCTTTTGGAACCTCTGAAAAAAATGATATAGAGAGATGTTTATATCCTATTAGGGATGATATCAAAAAAGAATTTCAATCCTATGAGGTATTTACAGTTTTTACATCTAAAATTATAAGAGAAAGACTTTTATTAAAATATGATATGCAAATATTTAGTTTAGAAGGAAGTCTTAAAAGATTAGAAGAGAAGGGCTATGAAGAAATAATAATATTACCTTTATACTTAATAGAAAATGAAGAACATAAAGCGCTTCAAAAGTTGGTTTTAGAGAGAAAGGATTCATTTAGATTCCTTTCTCTTTTAGAACCACTATTATCTTTAGATAACAAAGGGAATCTTAAAAATGTGGAAAGCCTTATTACTGCAATTAGTAAGGTTTCTAAGAATAAAGAAAGTATGTTATTTGTTGGTCATGGAATTAAGAATAAGATAAATATACCGTTTATCAGATTAAAAGAAGAATTATATAGAAGAAATATAAAAAATATATATTTTTCTACCTTTGAAGGAAGACCAAATTTCGATGAAACAGTGCAGAAAATATTTGAAGATAGAATTGATTATATAAGACTAACTAGTTTTTTAATTTTTTCAGGTTATCATTCTAAAAAAGATATTTTTGGAGAAATGGAAACTTCATATTGTTCAAAGTTAAAAGCTCTTGGAGTTAAGGTTGAAGAAGATATGCTATCATTAGGAGAAAGAGAAGAGTTTAGAAAAATTTTTATTGAGCTACTGAGAAAATATGTAAACAACTAAGTTTTAAGTAAATATTGCCATAATTGTAGAAAAAATATATAATTAGACAGAGAAGAAGTAAATGGTTTCAATGGGGTGGAGGGATAATATGAACGAGATAGCAGTTAGCAATTTGCTATTGATTTTTTCTTTTCTATTTTTTATAGCAAATTATATAGTATCATCTATGGCAATGTTTAAAATATCTAAGTTAGAAAAAGTAAGTAAACCATGGTTTGCATGGCTTCCAATATGTAATGATTATTTACTAATTAAACTAGGAAATGGCTCAATGTGGTTTATTATATTATCTATAGCTAGTTTAATTACAGGTGGTCCAGCTTTAAGCTTAGGGCTAGAGAGCATAGAGACTATTGGGCTTATAATAACCGCAGCTTGGGTTATATATAAATTATTTATTTATAATAGAATATGTGATAGATATGAAATAAATATATTAATATTTGTTTTTGGATTTTTGTGTCAACTAATTGGGCAATTCATTATTATAGGTATCATTGTAACAATAGTAGGACATGTTTTATTATATAGAAGTGCAGCTAAGGGGATAGAAGGAAAAACTATTATTGAATCAAAAGTTATATTTTCAAAATCAGGTAAAAAGAAGAATAAATGATTACTATATTGGGCATCTTAATAAGATGCCTTTCTAAGTTTTTTGTAGTTAAATAGCGGTATTTGATATATAATATAGGAAAGGAGTGATTGTATGGACGATAGAATTATAGATTTTAATGAGCTTAAAAATAAGGCTAAGGAAAAAGATGTAGATAAGCTTGAAGACTATATGTACTCTTTATACTATGAAATGGCAGAAGGTAAAATCACTATGGCTGAATTTACTCAAAAAATATATAAATATATGGAAGAAAATAATATTTCACAAGATAAATTCTTAAATATTCAAAAGAAGCTTATGGAGAGATATGGATTTGATTCTTCTATTATTGATGATCAATTAAAAAAAGTTGGAGTAAATATAGATGTAAGCTATGAAAGCATAAAAAAGACTATGGGCTTTCAAGAAAAGTATAAAAGTGGACTTGAAAATAAGACCGTTTTTATTTATAAAATAAAGAATGACAAAAATAATGTTGAAATAACTATGGAAGAAGAAAATGTAATTATTCAAAGTGAAGGTAAAATAGATCTTGGCGATTTGGAGTTAAGTGATTTATTATGTTCTTATAAGAAAGTTAGAGGGGATAAACTATTATCCATAAAATTATGTGAGAATATAAAAAAATATGAGTACTAAATAAAATGGAGAAGGGATAAATATGTCTCTTCTCCATTTAAATTATATATAACTTTTGAAATTTCCCAGTTTCTTTTTTGACAAAATCCTTTATAATATAAGAAGGTTATTTAAGAATTGATTTTAGGAGGAAGGTATGAGCGTACTACAAGTTAAAGATATGAATCACGGTTTTGGAGACAGAGCAATTTTTGAAGATGTTTCCTTCAGATTATTAAAGGGAGAACATGTAGGTCTTATTGGTGCAAATGGTGAAGGTAAATCTACATTTATGAATATAGTTACAGGGAAATTAATGCCAGATGAAGGTAAGGTAATTTGGTCTAATAATGTTAGAGTTGGATATATGGATCAACATGCTGCCCTTCAAAAGGGAGAAAGTATAAGAGATGCTTTAAGAGATGCATTTAGATATCTTTTTGATATGGAAACAGAAATGAATGGACTATATGAAAAGATGGGAGATTGTACTCCAGAAGAACTTGAAAAAATGCTTGAAAGAACAGCTGTTATTCAGGATCTTTTAGACAACAATGGATTTTATGTTATTGATGCAAAAGTAGAAGAAGTAGCAAAAGGACTTGGATTATTAGATTTAGGTCTTGATAAAGATGTAGATGATTTATCAGGTGGACAAAGAACTAAGATCCTTTTAGGAAAACTTTTACTTCAAAATCCGGATATACTTTTACTAGATGAGCCTACTAACTATTTAGATGAAGAGCATATAGAATGGTTAAAGAGATATTTACAAAACTATGAAAATGCATTTATATTAATATCTCATGATATTCCGTTTTTAAATTCAGTAGTTAACTTAATATATCACGTTGAAGAAAGAAAGCTTACAAGATATGTGGGGGACTATGATGAGTTTAAGAGAATATATGAAGAAAACAAAAAGAGACTAGAAGCAGCATATGAAAAGCAACAAAAGGAAATAGCAAAACTTGAAGACTTTGTTGCTAGAAATAAGGCAAATGTTGCAACTTCTAATATGGCTAAATCAAGACAAAAGAAACTTGATAAGATGGAAGTAATAGAACTTTCAAAGGAAAAACCAAAACCAGAGTTTAACTTTAAAGCTGCAAGATCTTCAGGAAAGGTTATATTTGAAACTAAGGATTTAGTAATAGGATATGATAGCCCATTAACAAAACCTTTAAATCTTTATATGGAAAGAGGACAAAAGGTTGCATTAGTTGGAGCAAATGGTCTAGGAAAATCAACTCTTTTAAAAAGTCTTCTAGGAATAGTTAAGCCTTTAAGCGGAGAAGTTGAAAAAGGTGATTATCAACATATAGGGTACTTTGAACAAGAAGATAGAAGTGGAAATACTAATACTTGTATAGAAGAAGTATGGAGTGAATTTCCATCATATACTCAATATGAAATAAGAGCAGCACTAGCTAAGTGCGGACTTACAACTAAGCAATTAGAATCTAAGATAATGGTGTTATCAGGAGGAGAAGCTGCTAAGGTTAGATTATGTAAGATTATAAATAATGAAACAAACATATTAATCTTAGATGAGCCTACTAACCATTTAGATCAAGATGCTAAGGATGAACTTAAGAGAGCACTTAAGGAATTTAAGGGATCTATTTTGCTTGTATCCCATGAACCTGAGTTTTATAGGGATGTAGTTACAGATATTTGGAACTGTGAGGAATGGACAACTAAAATTGTATAATGAAATTTTACAGGAGTTAGTGCTAAAACTAACTCTTTTTGCTATAATTAATAAAAATATATGAGTCTGAATTGATGGGAGAAGAAATGGATTTTAAATTTAATGTTGGAGATACCAATTTTATTGCACTTGTAAATTCTAACCAGTACAAGACATTTGTAGATGAAGATTGGGATTTACCTATGATTAGAGAACATTTTGTTCGAGAAATGAAAAATAATAATATTTTGGTATGTCAGATGACTAATGAGGGCATAGAGGGAGACTGGAGAATTAATGTTAACTTTGAAGAAAACATTATTGATACTTCATATTTTAGAAGAGAAGAGGGGTATATAAAAGTAGATAACAACGAATTGTGTTTTGTAGAGTATACTTGTTTAACTATGGCTGCACAATTTGAAGATGAGAAAGTTCCAGATAAGTATTGTGATAAGTTTAGATTTAATATTAAAAATGGGTTATATAAAGTAGATGTTATTCAATATTATGATATTGATAATGAAAAGCATTTTGGAAGAAATGATCTTGATATAGAATTTAAATTTACTGAAGTTTCAAAATGTGAAGAAATAGAACCTAAAGTATTTTGGTGGAATATTTAAGTTTTGTTAATGTAAAATCTTGAATAAAGTTTTGATTTATGGTTGTCATAAAGGTAGAAAGAGTGGACAACTAAGATAGTGTAATGATAACTTAATTGATAGTTAATATAAATAGCTTAGACAGTGTTGCTTAAGCTATTTTTTAATACTTTTATACAAAATAAACTTATAAAATAGTATACATTTTTATGTTGAAAAAATTGAAAAACAGGAAGTTATATAGCAGTAATAAGAATACTAAACAAGTAATGTATAACACATTAATTGGATTAAGATGGACAATGTGGTAGAATTAATGGAGATGTTTTATTATGGAGGTTTTTATGGGAAAAAAATATTTAAGTGCGAATACGTTATTTCATTTTACAAATAACATAGATAATATTATTAATATATTAAAAAATGAATTTAGCCCTAGATATTGCATGGAGAAATTTGAATTTATAGGAAGTAACAATTTAGAGATAGCTATTCCAATGGTTTGTTTTTGTGATATACAACTTGCTCAGATTGTAAATCATATTGAAAATTACGGGGGATATGGTATAGGTTTATCAAAAGAATGGGGAGTTTCTAACGGGATTAATCCGGTAGCATATTCAATAAAAGGTTCAGTAGCTACAGAAGCCATTAGCAAAGTAGGCGTTGATATGAGAATATTGAAAAACAGTGGTGAAATAACTGATGAAATATTAACAGGTCTATCACAATCAATTGATTTACTTTCACATTTTATATTTTTTATGAAACCATATGAAGGACAAGCCTGGAATAAAAAGAGTTTTGATGGAAGTCATACGCGATTTTATGATGAAAGAGAATGGAGATATATACCGGATCTAAATTGTATTAAAAGTAATAAAATTCGCTGGTTTTTAAATAAAGATGAATACTTAAATGAGGATTTTAGAAGAGATAACAATATTAGGATGTCTGAAATATCAAAATTAAGTTTTAATCCAGATGACATTAAATATATAGTTGTTAACTCTGAGGATGAGATATTAAAGTTATGTAAAGAAATTGATAATATAAAAGGAGATAATTATTCTCAGAATAAGTTGAATATATTAAAAACACGTATAATTTCTAAAGAACAAATATTAAGTGATTTTTAATACATGAATATTAATTTGTAGATATATGTGGAACTGACTGTGAAAAATGGACGACTAAAATCGTTTAGTAGTTTTATATAATTTTAGAACACCATAAATAATTGTTTTAGGATAACAGCAGTGATACTAAAAAGTATTGCTGCTGTTTCTATTTTTATATATTTGTATTTGGAATATAATTTAAGTACAATATTTACACAGATATAAAGTATTATAGGAAAATAGATGGGGATGAAATTATGAAAATATACTTTGAAGAGTTTAAAGATGAAATTGATATTCTTATAGAATTTTTAACATCAGATACATGGAAATTTTATGGAACACCTAATCCAAAGCCAGAAAGGATTAGAGCTAGTTATGAAAATCAGCATTATACTGGGGATGACTGCAAAACATTTTGGGTTATTATAGACAAAGACACAAAAGTGGGAATGATAAGGATTTATGATTTACAAGATGGTGACCCATTGTTTGATATAAGAATTTTGAGTAAATACAAAGGTATGAGAATTGGTACAATCACTGTTAAGTGGCTTGTTGATTATGTATTTAATAATTTTTCTGAAAAAGAAAGAATAGAAGCTAATACAAGGCAAGATAATTATGCTATGAGATGTGTATTTCATAAGTGTGGTTTTGTTAAAGAAGCACATTATCGAAAAGCATGGGTGGGTCAAGATGGAAAACCATATGATGCAATTGGTTATGGTATTACAAGAGAAGATTGGCGAAATGAAAAAGTTACCCCAGTAAATTGGAATGACTTTAAGTGTTAAGTATATGAAAACTACACATGTTATGGAGTCTTTGTTGGACATTAAAAAGAATATAACGACAACTTATTTGATGATTAGTATAAATAGCTTAGACAGTATTGTTTAGGCTGTTTTTGTTATATAATAGATATTTTATTTAGGGATATATGAAAGTTATACAATGTTATTTATATAATGAAAATAACTCAAAGTTGTAGAATAGGATGCGCCATATCTGAATTGATTTATTACTTTATCTTTTATTCAAGGTTGGATTATTATATTGACTATAACATAAAATGGAATTATACTTATACATAGATAACCGATACATAATAAATCTATGTATTGTAATTGGAGGTGAGCCTATGGCAATAAACAAAGAGCTTTTGAAGGGAAGTACTGTGATTTTGATACTATCACTTCTTGACCAAAGGCCTATGTATGGCTATGAGATGATAAAGGAAATGGAAGTGAAATCAGAAGGTGTGTTCACACTTAAGGAAGGAACTTTGTACCCTATACTTCATTCCTTGGAAGCTGAGGGAATGGTTGAATGTTACTGGACTAAAACTGATGGGGGAAGGAAAAGAAAATATTATAAGATTACTAAGAACGGAAGAGAATATGCGAAGGAAAAGCAAAAGGAGTGGAAGATCTTTCGCTCTGCAGTGGATAAAGTGATATGGGAAGGGGCTGTATTGGGATGGTAAATTCTAAGGTTGAAGAATATATAAAAGAAATTTGTAGCTATGTAAAATTTAAAAAAGCTCACAAAGAAATAAGGATAGAGTTTTTAAATCACATAGAGGAAAAGACTGAAGATCTGATGCTTGAAGGAATGAATGAGGAAGAAGCATCAAAGAAGGCACTCGTTGAAATGGGACAGGCTGAAATAATTGGAAAGCAGCTGAATCAAAGTCATAAGGCTACACCGGAATGGACTATATTGATTATAACTGTTTTATTTTCTCTGCTGGGGTTGGTTACTACTTATCATATGTTAGCTAATGAAGTTGTTCCTTATAGTGGTAGTCTTTCCAAGAATGTAACATTTAACATAATTGGATACATATCTATCTTGGGAGTGTATTTTTTTGACTATAAAAAATTAGAGAAGTATCCTGCGAAAATTTTTATTGGAATTTCAGTGATATTATTGTTACAACATTTATTTGCAGCTCCTGTGTATGGAAGGGAAACCTGGCTGACATTAGGACCATTAAGCGTTAATACTACTGAACTGAGCTTATTTTTATACGTTATCTCACTTTCAAAGCTAATAAGAAGTTTAGATTTGAAGAGTGTAAAAGGCTACGTATATTTAACTTTAATGCTCCTTATACCTGTTAGCTTATATATTATGCTTAAAGTGTCTATGGAAATTATGGTTTATTTAGTTGTATTTATAATGTTCATGTTTATATCAAAGGTCAAGCTGGCATACTTGCTTTCTGTTATAGGGACATTGATTACAGGGGGGGGCCTTATAGTTCTTTCTGCACCTTACCAACTAAAAAGGATACTAATTTTTACAAATCCTGAAAGTGATCCAACAAACGCAGGATACTTATATATTCAAATAAAAAAGTTATTGGCATCTGTAGGATTTAAGGGTAATGGGTTCACTTTCCCTAAAAGAGGTCTTCCCATAGTAGATAGTGACCTTGTTCTTACATACATAATCTATACATTTGGATGGATAGCAGGCATTACCCTTATAATACTGGTTCTTGTATTCATAGCCCGTATGGTCATTGCAGCAAAAGAGGTAAAAGATATTTATGGAAGATTTTTAATATGGGGGTTTATGTGCATATTCGCCATGGAATTTATATGGAATATACTGATGATACTAGGCTTTGCTCCAATTGTCAGTGTCACTTTGCCTTTTATAAGCTACGGTGGTTCAAGAACAATAACTCAGATGTCTGCTATTGGAATCATAATGAGTATTTATAAAGGGAAGAGTTTATCTTATGCTAGGCTAGATTCTTTAAAGTAGTTTAAAGAATTGTAAAATAAAGCAACTAAAATAATTTAATAACTATGATGTAATAATTGGCTAAGAGATATAGTGACTTCTATATATCTTTTTATTTTGATAAATTTGTATCTGGAGCATAGTTGGAGTATAATGTAGTGCGTAATTGTAGTATATTAAATAATTTTACATATATAGCGAGGCTTGAAGAAGGAGCTTTATATGAAAACAGAGGCTGTAAAGGGAAGAGAAGTAATAGAAAAATTATATATAATAAAATTAATGAAAAGAAAGGGAGAGAATATATGCCATATGCAGAAGTATCAATTGCTAAGAATTTTATTACGGATGAGGAAAAGTGTATTTTAGCAAGACACCTTGTTTCAGCGTATGCAGAATAAAAAAATCATTTAAGCTAAAAGTATTGTAGCATAGATAAAATAAGTTTAATTAATATGAGAGTAGATACTGGGGGAAAGATGAATATAGGGTTAGTTAGACATTTTAAAGTTGATTGTTACACAAAGATGTTTATGACATCAGATGATTTTAATAAATGGATAAAACAGTATGATGATAGTGATGTTATAGAAAATAAATTTGAAATAGGAAATATAAAATGGCACAAATGCTTTTCAAGTGATTTATCAAGAGCTATAAAAACTTCTAAAGCTATTTTCAGAAGTGAAATAACAAGAACTCCTCTGTTAAGAGAAGTTCCAATAGCACCAATATGCAAAACTAATATAAAACTACCTTATGTATTTTGGTGTGTTAGTGGAAGGCTTGGGTGGCTTTTTAATCATAAATCTCAAATAGAAACTAAGAAAGATACTATAAGGCGAGTAAATGAATTTTTAGACAGTATAGAGAATGAAGGGGATAGGAACATATTAATTGTTTGCCATGGTTTCTTTATGAATATGTTACAAAAAGAACTTAAAAGAAGAGGATTTGTTGGAGAAAATGTAAGAAAACCTAAGAATGGTAGATTATATTTATATAAGAAATAGTTAAATATAAAGATACCTGTTAGTCGTAAAAATATTAATAATGTAGGGACAGTAGAATGATTTATGTAAAGATAAATCTTTCTAATGTCCCTAAATAATATTAAAAGCTTTAAATTAATTTTTTCTTATATCTAGTTCGTAGCAAAGTATAAAATCTGTTGTAACATTAAATAACTTTGCTAACTTTAAAATATTTTGTGTTGGTGGTAGTACAAGATTTGATTCATATTGAGAGATTGAAGATATTTGAACTCCTAAATATTTTGCAACATCTTCTTGGCTTAATCGATTTACTTTTCTTAATTGCTTTAACCTTCCCCCTGTTGTATCTTGATCTTTAAAAAATTTAATAGATTTAATTATACTTTTAATCTGTATAAGGATTTTATCAAAATCAGCAGTTTTTTCACAGTAATTTTGAATATCTAGGTTTTCAAGTGATGTTAAACCAGGAACTGATTCAGAGTATCCTGTTAAAATTAAAATATAGATGTTATTATTAAATTTTCGTATCTCTTTTACTATATCAGCACCATTAAGCTTGTCTATGTAATAATCTAAAATAAGTAAATCAAAGCTTTTTTCTTGAAGTCTGGCTAATCCTTCCACAGAGTCTGTAAAACCTTCAACATTGCATTCTTCCTCAAGAAAACTTTTTAATGATTCAACTATACCTAAATCATCATCTATAATAATTATATTTATTTTTTCCTTACTCATTTATCTCATACTCCTTAAATTTGGTTTTAATTAATTGGTATCTTTATGTAAAAGATAGTTTCATTATCAGTACTATTAAAATATATACTACCATTAAAACTTCCTTTTATAATTGATTGTGATATGTATAAGCCTAATCCAGTTCCATTTTTACCTTTAGTAGTGACCATTTTTTTAAACAGTTTTTCTTGTATATCGTCAGGGATTTTCTCGCCTAAATTTTTAACAGAAAATATTATGCTATCAGCTTCTTGATAAACCTTTAATATTATTAGTTTATTTTCTGTACTTGCTTCCATTGCATTATTAATAATATTATTTAATACTTGAATAATATTATTAATTTCACCATTAATTTTTATTGACTCATCAATTTCTACTTCCTTAATAAATTCGTATTTATGCTTTTTTATTTCAAATGTCATAAGTAAAGTAATTCTATTAATGACTTCTTTGATTGTAAAGCTTATATCATTAGAGTTTTCATCAACTTCTTTCAATTGACCTTTTATTGCATTCATTATATCTGTCATATAAAGCAAATATTCCTTATTTCTATTTTGCCAATTATTAATTTCATTTATTAGTTTTTCTATATAAACATCATCATTACTATGAGAACAATTTTCTTTAGTATACTCATATATTTTATCTATATTTCTCTTAATAATGGCATTGCCGCCACCAATACTCATTAAAGGAGTTTTTAAATTATGTGCGACTCCACCTATAAGTTGACTTAAAGATCTAAGTCTTTCCTTTTCAATTAATTGGATATGGTTTTCTTTTATAAGCTCTAAGTTTCTTTCATGAGTTGTTATATCCTTAAATAAGAGCATTGTTCCAAAAAATTCTTTTTGTATTTTTACAGGGTTGGCTTGTATTTCAAAATACTCTATATTATTTTTGTTATTTACAGATATTTTTATCATTTTAGCTTTATCTTTTGATTCATTTATTAAGTTTATTATTTCTTTTTCATAATTAAATATTTTACTGTCTTTAAGTAAAGTTTCGAATTTTTCATATTTCTTATCTATATCGTATAGGAAGTTTTTAACAAATAATGAATTAGTTCTTACAATAAAAAGTTCTTTATCTAATACAATAAAGGAATCAGATATAAAATCACTTATATTTTCAAATGCAAAATTGTATTTATCAAATTTAAATCTAACTCCAAAAACACCGTTTTTATATGCAAAGAAAATAAATCCTAAAAAAAGAATAGGAACTAATACACTGCAGTATCTCCAATTTTCATCTATCCCTAAAGCTCTAAAAATGATATTAAATAAAATTATATATATAATAGCAGGAATAATAATTATTATATTTAAAACCTTATACCGTTTCATGAACCTTGATTTTTCTTTAAGAAAAGAATACATCAGTAAGACAACTGAGGTTGTCATGTATGGTACAATCCATATAGAAATTATTCTAAAATATAAAATAATTTCTTCAGGTGTTTTCAAATAGTTACTTTTTAACGGTAAAAATATAAAGCATAAAATTGGAGGTATAAGTAGTAAACTATAGAGTATTTTTTTATACTTCTTTGAAATACTGGTATAAGATATACCATATAGCAAAGAGAAGTATGGAACAAGATTGTGAGAAATAGCTGAAGCTAAGGCATTAAAAAAATATATTTTATTCATTCCACTTTCAGTAATAAGGAAATTATCAACAAAATAATTTTCTTTAATAATTACAGAAAATCCACCAATTCCTAACGTGAATAAAAAAGCACTTAACCATATTGTTGATTCTGTTTTACTATCTTTTATAATAGCTACTAATGCTGCTATCCAAATGGATAATACAGTAAATACCATAGTTTATAACCTTTCCTTTATAAATGCTAAAGTTTCTTTTCTTATCTTGTTTTTATATAAAACTATTCCTGAATGTCCGCATTTAAACAAATGCCTTTTTGGTTTCCCCCAATTTTCCCAAAGGGATCTTGTATCTTCTTCTAAAACATATTTGTCATATATACCAGAAGCCAAAAATATTTTATCTAAACTTATTAATGGTTTTCTTATACCAGGATTTATAACTTTCCAAGATTCACTTAGTAAGTTAATATGAAAATCATGATTATGAAAATCTTGTTTTATAAATTTTCCAGGTATGCTTTTAAAAGTTACAAAAGATAAATCATTTGCGTAAAATAAAGAAATTAATAAATCAATTTCTTTTTCAAATTCAGATACTAAATTTGTAACTAACCCTCCTAAGGATAAGCCCATTAAAATAATTTTTCCTTTTTTATTATTTTTTATAAATTTGATCAATGCTCTAATATCATTAACAGATTGTTGAATTGATTTTATAGTTTTATTTACATTAGCACTAAAGAAATATTCTCCACTAAAAGATGACGTATTAGGGGATCTGTCTAAGTGATATGGTAATACATATCTATAAATATTATAATTATTCTCGATGAAATCTTTTAAAAACAAATTTTCTAGTTTATCCAGTTTGCTTGTTCTCCATCCGTGAATCATAATAACATTAACATTTTCTTTATCTTCATTCTTGCACTTGCACAAATCATAATAAAATATTGCATCTTTATTACATTCCTCATTGCTGACTTGACTTAAGAAATTTAATTTTCCATGTATGTAATTATTTTCTTCAAAACTGTTTTCAAATTCTATTTTTGGTAGCTTGGGTTCAAAATAAACTTTTGAATCATCACTATTAAGTTCAATAACTTCTTTTTCATTATAAAAAAATTGATCTGTTTTACTATAATCTTTATGTAAATCATATAATCCGTAGTGATCTCCTAGATTAGATATTAATTTTCTCAAGAAATAAACCTCCTATTTTTTAAGTATCTTCAAGTATATTATACAAGAATAATTTTAAACAATATATGTTTTTCCATAAATTTTCTTGACCACTTCAATTAAATTGAATATAATTATGATGTGAGATATGTATAACGGGTTAAAAAATTTCAATTTGGTTGAAGACGGGTTTGGAGAAAAGAGATATTTTTAGAGAGAAATTTTTAATTTAGGAAAGCTGAGGGTATAAGCTTTTCTAAATTAAAAAATAAAAAAAGAGAAATGAATAATATAGGAGGAAAAGCCAGCCTTTGATAGAAATAGGGCTATTAAGCTTTATGCTAAGGGGTCAGGTTTAAGAGGATATATGAAAACATCAGATATATTAAATTTAACATTTAAAGAATTTGAAAATGAATTATCACCTTTAAATCGTGAGTATATAGTACAAGTATATAAAAGCAGTTTAAGAGCATTCATGCAGTATCAAGAAGTGGCAGATTATATGGGAAAAGAAGAGTTCTTAAATATAAATGAGTATTTCAATATTAGTAGGGAAAATAGCAAAGAGTATCAAGAATATTTAAGAGAACTATTTGAGAGTTAGAGAGATTTAAAGGGTATAATTGAAAGGGCTTTGAATTAATTATTTAGTACAAAAGCCCTTATAAACCTAATTAAATATCTTTTTCAACCAATCTAATATCTTGTCAAAAAAATTCTTAATAATATCAAAAAGTGATGGGTCTGGAATATCTTGCTTTAAAACTGTAATTTCAGCTATAGCTTTAATTTCTGTTCCTTGAACATTTCCTTCAACTTCAAATTTACCAGGTTTATTTATTAAATCTTTATTATATTCATTCCATAATACTTCAAGCGGTTCATTTGTTCCATCATTATAATTTACATTCACGCATTTTGGTAAATTAACATTTTTTCCTACTGTTGTGGTTAAATCTGTTTTGGCAATGCTTGTAATAGTCTTTTCTTTCTTAGCTACATTTATTGTTGCTGTAATAGTCTTAAATTTATCATTTAGAATATCTTTATTAGACATTCTTAAATTTGGAGTTCCATCACTATTCCAATGAACTCTTAAAATCCTTGTGCTTCTATTAGGATCATTTAATGGGTCTCCATTTATTTCTGCATAGGATCTTGCATGATAAACTAAAATATCATTACCTTTTTCATCTACTGTAAATGTACAGTGTCCAGGACCATATTCTCTATTCAAATCTTCAGTTGTCAATATTGGGTATTGCGTTTTTGCCCAAGCATTTTTGTCCATTAAATTACTGTTTTCATCTGCTGTTAGCATTCCTACACAATATTCTGATCCTGTTCCAGCAGCTGAAAATGCGATGATAACTTTTCCATTTCTATTAATAACTGTAGGTCCTTCATTAACATTAAATCTAATAGTTTCCCAGCCGTATTCAGGTTTTGTTAAAAGGATTGGGTTACCTTCTATTGTATATGGATTTACCATCTTGTCCATATATAAGTTTGAATTACCTGCTGAATCTTTTTGTGCCCATACTAGATATCTTTGTCCATTAATTTCAAAGGTTGTGGCATCAAGTGAAAAGTTAGAAAATGCATTAACTACAGAATTATTTTCAGTTGCTTTTTGTACAACTCCTTTTTCAGTCCAAGTTCCATCTATTGGATTATCTCCATTACATTCAAGCACATAGGGTTTTATTGCCCATACATCTTCTGCTGCTCCAGCAGCAAAATACATATACCATCTTCCATCAATATAATGAAGCTCTGGTGCCCATATGTGAGAACCCATTTCTCCAGTAGCATGTTTTGTCCATATTTTAACTTCCTCTGCATCCTTTAACCCTTCAATTGTTTTTGCTCTTCGTAAAACAATTTTATCATATTCAGGAACTGTAGCTGTAAAATAATAATATCCATCAGAATGTTTGTATATATATGGGTCGGCTCTTTGTTGAATCAATGGATTAGAGTATTCATACAAATTTGGAACAGTTCCTTTAACTTCAAAAGAACCTTCACTTTTATACTTTCTTTCATCAATATTCTCCCAGTTTACATTCATGTCATCGGTTGAGCCATCACTATATTTCATTTTAACTTGCTTTGGAAGTTCTGGCTTTACCCCTTCTTTAGTTGTAATATTAATATCTTCCACACCAGTATTAGTTACTTTTCCTAATTTATTTTTTAAGTTATCAAGTTCAGCTTCTGTAACCTTAACAGTGCTTCCATGTCTTGCGCCTTTCGGTACTGTAAACTCAGTATCACTTAATGCTTTCCAGTCAGCTTCGTTATCAAGGTTTGTATTTTTTACTGCTCCCCATTTACCTTCGTAATATCTGTCATATAATACATACCAATCCTTTGAATTTAAGGATTTAACTATTGTTGGTCCTTCACATTTAGCATCTGTTATGAAATTATTAGTGATAACATTAAAACTACCTGGTTCTAAAGAATTAGACTTAGCAACTTTTATACTCTTACCAGAATTAGTTTCATCTTTATAAATCATGTAATAGGAATCATTATTTTCTACAACAGTTGCATCAATTACTGAATAACCTGGATTAAAGTATTCCTTAGGCTCTGACATAGTTTTAAAATCCTTTGTTGTATTAGAGTAAATAACATTGCCAGACCAGAAGATTCTATATTGTCCATTTTTCTTATCATAAATACATTCTGGTGCCCATGTATGTTGTCCATCTGAATTCATAGTAACAAGATTTTCATCACTATAATTGATCATATCATTAGAATTCCAAGTGTAAATTTTATTGTCGTTCCAATTGTTAGTCGCAAGTAATCCAAATGATCCATCTTGTTTTCTAAATAAGAAAGGATCACGGATATGCTTAGTTCCTGTCTTTGGGAACAAAATACCTTTATTATTATTAAGAGGTGTCCAATTTACACCATCATAACTATAAGCAAGATGTAATGAATCACTTATTTCAGTTTGCTCTCCTGTGAAATAAGCCATTATATATGCTGAATATTCTTCTAAAACCTTTATATTAAAATCTTTAGACATAGTATATTCATCATTCTTTATTGTGGCAGTTAAAGTTGCATTTTGATTTCCTTCTCCTTTTTCAGGTCTATGAACTTTTCCATTGTCTTCTATTAATGATGTATCTGAAGATTTCCATGAAACAGTTGACCCATATTTTGTAGCTGTTTTGAGATATAAATCTTCAGTTGCTACAGTAACAAGTCCAACAGATAATTCATTAAAATCTTTTTTTATATCTTCCTTTTGATTTGGAGCTAAAACTATAATATCAAAATTTTTTGTAGCAGTTAGGTTTCCTCTAGTTACTGTTGCTGTTAATTTAACTTTAGTATCTACAGCTTGTCTAGTAACTTTACCCTCTGAAGTTATAACATCATTATTACTTGATATCCAAGTGACTTTTGAGCCATGTTCTCCAGCTAAGGGTAAAGTGATATCTTCACTAACTTCTGTATTATTTAATGATAATTTTTTTACATCAGTATTTAATAAATCCTCTTCTAAGCCTGAAGATAACTCTTTTACATTCTCTTTATCCAGTGCTGTGTCATATATTTTAAAATCAGCTATTTTACCTTTAAAATAAGGATCAGTATATTTTGAAAGTATTCCATCATATTGAGATTTTCCAATAAAGTTTCTTGTGGTGTTTCCTAAATCATTTAAATTTATATTCACCTGTTTATTTAATATTTCATCACCATTATCATAAATAGTTAAATTTCCTTTAGACATAACTAAAGTTAAGTTTCTCCAAGAATTAGTGTCATTTACTAACCTTGTTGTATTGTAATAAGCCTCTTTAGAGTTTTTACTAAAGGCAATTCTTGAAGTACTTTGATTAGATGTTGGAGTATAGAACATATAATTATCTACACCACTTCCAAAGTCAAAAAGTCTAGACCATTGTGAAACAGAGTCTATCTCATAAGTTGTACTAATTGTAAAATCAGTTAGTCCTTTAGTAATATTATCTGGCAATTTCACATATCCATTAACACCATCAAGCTGTAAAGCTCCATCACCAATATCATCTACATAAGTAGCACCTCCCAATAATTGTCCGTTATTTCCATTATTAGAAATATCATTAACGATATTGCCGTCCTTTTGACTAAAATCATAATGTAGTTTTAAGTGATTTTCTGAATCTTTACTATCAGCTTTTGCAATAAATCCTTCAGGCATTATTGAAAATATCATACTAGCAATTACTACAAACGCTGTTCTCTTATAAAGTTTTTTAATTTTTATTCTTTTCATAAAAATTCCCTCCAAATGTTAAAATTTTTATTTTAAAATTTATACCCTCCTTTCAGATAACGTTTACTTTCTTATCTCTATTTTACCATATATTACCTAAAATTTCTTGGATTTGCTGACATAAAAATATATATTTTATGATTTGGATTTTTTATAAGCTTTGAAATATCCTTTTTAGGTATTATATTTTTCTGAGGCTATTAGGCACTATTTCTAAGAAATATAGTACATAATAAAATTATATTGTAATATTAATATATAAGTTTAATTTGAAAGGGGATAGAATAATGCCATTTATAGGATCAAAAGTTAGTGTTAAAATCTCAAAAGAAAAAGAAGGAATTATAAAAACGAAGTTAGGAAAGGCTATAGAATTAATTCCAGGAAAAAGTGAGACTTATTTAATGGTTGGCTTCGAAGATGAATATTCATTATATTTTGCTGGAGAGAAGCTGGAAAAGGGTGCTTTTGTAGAAGTTAAAATATTCGGAAAAACAAGTAAAGATGCTTATGAAAAATTAACAGAAGCTATTTGTAATATTTATGAAGAAGAATTAGAAATACCTCAAAATGAAATATATGTTAAGTATGAGGAAGTTAGTGATTGGGGATGGAACGGAAGAAATTTTTAAATATTTTATATACTCAGGGATAGAAGAAATTCTATCCTTAATTTATTTATTAAGAAACTGAATGTATTTAAATATTTGAGGAATAATACTATTAGTTTTAGATTGGTTTAGTCTGGGAGGCGAGAGTATTATGGAAAAAAAACATCAAGGATTATCAGCAGGTCATCTTACAATGATGACTCTAGGAACTGTTATAGGAGGTTCATTTTTTCTTGGATCTTCTGTAGCCATAAATGCGGCAGGACCTTCTATTATAGTATCTTATATTTTAGGAGGTATATTAGTTTATTATATACTATATGCCTTATCTGAGCTAACTGTAGCAAACCCTCATTCTGGCTCCTTCCGTACTTTTGCAACACAGGTATTTGGACCAGGAACTGGATTTGTTGTAGGCTGGGTGTATTGGACTGGAATGATTCTTTCTATGTCTAGTGAAGCTACTGCTGTATCAATTTTGATACTTAATTGGCTTCCTAAAATACCTGTATCATTGATGGGAAGCATAATAATAATTGCTGTTACTCTGCTTAATCTTTTAGGAGCAGATAAGATAGGTAAGTTAGCAAGCAGTCTTGCTTCAGTGAAATTATTAGCAATAGTTTTTTTTATTATTATATCAGTGCTATTGATTACAGGAATAATTCCAGGAACTTCAGCAATTGGAGTTGGAGAGTTAGCTAGGGAGCCTTTTATGGCAGGAGGATTAAAGGGCATTGCAGGCAGCATGCTTATAGTTATATTTGCCTATGCAGGTTTTGAAATAATTGGATTAGCTGCATCAGAAACAGCCAATCCTAGGGAAACAGTTCCAAAAGCAATTAGAAATACTGTTTTTGGACTTGTAGGGTTATATATACTTTCTGTTATTGTATTACTTCCAATTGTTCCAACAGCTGAACTAAGTGAGAGTATAAGCCCTATGGTAGTTGCTCTTAATAGATGGGGAATGGGATGGGCTAGTGCAGTTATGAATTTAGTTCTTATTACAGCAATACTATCTGCTTCACTGGCATCTATGTTTGGAATTGGAAGGATGATGAGATCACTTGCAGATGAAGGTCAGGCGCCAAGGTGGTTAAAAGATAAAAGAGATGTACCTTTCCGAGGAATGTTGTTTTCTGGACTTTCAATGTTAATAGCATTATGGCTAGGTCTTTTGTTTCCAAGAGTATATTTGTTTTTAATAAGTTCAAGTGGCTTTGCATTTCTTTTTACATATGTAGTAATTTTGGCTATTCATATACGATTTCGCAAAATGAATAGATATTCTAATGATGGAAAGGGGAAGATGTCTGGATTTCCCTATGCATCTTTATTTGCTCTAATAGGCATGATTGTTGTTATTTTAAGTATGCCATTCATTTCAGGTCAAGGAGTAGGACTTATAGCTGGAGTTGTAATGATAGCATTATATTCATTAATTTATCTTGGAATGAAATCTTTTAGTAGCTCCAAAGCTCAAAATTTAGCTGTTAGAAGTTTAAATATTAAGAGGTATAGGGGGAAATTAGCAGTAGAATTTTCAAAAGAGTTAGCAGAGGAGATTATAAAAAAAGATAATGATAAAAGAAATCTTACTAAAAAAGCTAATGAGTAAATGAAGTTTTAATATTTATAATGTTATTGAAAAAATATAATGAGGATTAATGGACATAAGGTTTGTGAAGGTAAAATTAGATTAATAGCATAAATTAGAAAGATGATTACTGAATGTTCAGTAATCATCTTTCTAATTTATATAAAATTTTATTAAAGGGTTACGGATTCTTTATATTAAATTATTTTGCATCCAAAGAAGGTGAAACATGTTTTTTGGATTTAGGAAGCCAGAATTTTTCTATTTCTTCTAAAGATTTATTCTTAGTTTCTGGAACTTTAGTTTTAACTATTATAAAACAAAATACATTTATTCCACAGAACATCCAGAAAGTATAAGCTCCTCCAATACCATTTAGAAGCATTGGTGTAAATTGACCAATAGCCCAGTTAGCACCCCATAAGAAAATTGTTGCTATACCTGTTGCACGTGCTCTTAAATGATTAGGGAATATTTCAGGAATCATAATCCAAGGAATAGGTCCCATTGAAATACAGAAAGAAACAACAAAGCAAACAATAAATAATAAGATTAAATATCCATTAGAAAGATGTATATAGAAAGAAGTTCCGATTAATAGCATGAAAATTGCCATAAGAGCTGAACCTATTTCCATTAACTTTTTACGACCAAGTTTATCTATTAAGAACATGGCTAAAACAGTTGAGAAAATTTCAACTACACCTATAATGCTTGTAGCAAGGAAACTTGAATTACTCTTAAACCCGATCATTTGAAATATTTCAGGACCATAGTAAGTAATTGAGTTCATACCAATAGCTTGATTAAATATAGCTAAGAAAATACCTATATATAGAGCACTACGAAGTCCAGGTTGAAAAAGTTGTTTTAATGATGAATCCTTTTCAGAGTCAATAGATTTTGAAATAGAATCAAGTTCTTCTTTTGCTATTTTAGGACCATTAATTTTAGTTAAAACAGCAGATGCTTTTTCAAGATTACCGGATTTAACTAAGAAACGTGGACTTTCAGGAACAAAGAATAGAGTTAATAAAAATATTACAGCTGGAAGAGTTCCACATGCTAACATATATCTCCAACCTGTAGAAATTCTCCAGGAATCTCCACCCATGTTTACGATTGCAAGATTGACAAAATAAGTTATTGAAATACCGAATATAGTAAATAACTGATACAGAGAAGATAACCTACCACGTATTGATGGAGGAGCACATTCAGTGATGTATGTTACTGATAATGCTGATGCCATTCCAATACCTAGTCCACCTATTATACGAGCAAATATTAAGACGAATACAGTAGTAGAAGCAGCAGAAATTACAGCGGAAATAGCAAATAATGCAGCTGCAATCATTAAGACCTTTCTTCTACCGATAGCATCACCTAAAAAACCAGAAAAACCAACACCGATGACACCACCAACCATAATACTAGAAATTACGAAACCTTCCATAGCAGGGGATAGGTTATATAGTTGTTTTAGAAAACCTATTGCACCGGATATTACTGCAGTGTCGTAACCATATAGTAAACCGCCAAGACCTGCAGCACAAGAAATTAAGATTATAAATAATAAAGAATGCTTATGTGAATTGTTTCCTTCCATTGAAAACTCCTCCTTAAATTTAGTATATTTAAACAATATTAACTTTTTATGAAAGCGATTACTCTTAAATGGTAATATTTATCTGTATAATTGTCAATACAAAAAAATTTTTTATACGTACAAATTGGAATAAAGAAGAAAAGAAAAGTCCCTTGCAGTCTTAGTGCAGAGGACTTAAAAAATTATTTTTTTATTTCACAGGTTGAATTTCTAACAACAAGTTCTGGATCATAAAGAATTGAATCAGTAGGTTCAAATTTATTATTGTTATTAATTAATTTTATAATTAAGTTAGCAGCATCTTTACCCATTTGCTCTTTGGGGTGAGTTATGGAAGTTAGATTAGGATTCATTACTACTGCAAGATGAGAATCATCAAAGCCCACAATTGAAAGATCTTCGGGAACTCTTAAATTAAGTTTTTCAGCAATGGTTAATACCATAAATGCTATTTCATCATTATAGCAAAAGATTCCTGTAGGCTTTTTTACAGATTTTAATGCATATTCTATTTTTGGTGGAAGGGATGTGGTTATTTCTTCAGAAAGATAAGTTAAAATTTGTCCTGGTATAGGTGCAATATTATTTTCTTGGCATTCTGAAATAAATCCGTTCATTCTATTAATCCCTTGAGAATCATCAACTTTAAAAATACCCATCAAATTTGTATGCCCTAAGGATATTAGATGATTTGTTGCAAGTTTTCCACCTTTAAAGTCATCTACTCTAAGGCTTGGCGAATCTAGTCCGGCGTAACAAGCATTTATCATTACAAATGGGATATTTTTGTCAATTATGTTGTTTAGATACCCAATATTTTGACTTTGATATGCACTCTTTGTTGGTTCTAAAATAAGTCCATCTATTTTGTGAGCTAACAAATTTTTTAAATTGCTGTTTTCGAACATAACGTTGTTGTTTGTTGAAGATAATAAAAGTGAATAGGACTCAGAATAAAGAGTATCTTCCATACCTCTAATTATGTCTGGAAAAATATAATTAGATATGTGAGTTGTAAGTACGGCTACATTTTTTGTATCTATGATATTAGTGCTATTTTCTGTCCAATTAGATAAATAAATGCCACTTCCTTGGATTCTATAAACATATTGTAAAGAAACTAGATCACCTATGGCTTTTCTTATAGTATGCCTACTTACCTTGAATATTTCCATTAATTCTGATTCAGTTGGTATTTTTTCGTGAGGTTTGTATCTGCCAGTTTTGGCCCAGTCTATAATACTTTCTTCTACCTCTTCATATTTGTGTTTCATGATCTTCTCCTAAATAAAATATTTTACATAAATTATATCAAAATTGAACTGACTTAACAACATTATGTAGAATATTAGTACGTATAAATTTAAAAATAAATATTGACATTTGTACGTATGAATATTATGCTTTTCTTATGAAAGCGATTAACTTAAGAAAAGGTGGTCGGTAAAAATGTCAAATAAATATACTGTTGGAGTTGATTTTGGATCTTTGTCTGCAAGAGCAGTAGTTGTTAGCTTAGAAGATGGTGAGGTTTTATCATCAGATGTTATGGATTATCCTGATGCAGTTATAGATGAATATTTGCCAGGAACTAATATTAAGCTTGGCAACGACTGGGCACTTCAGAATCCAAATGATTATTACAATTGTTTTATTACAACTGTTAAAAAAGCAGTTCAAGAGGCTTGTAAAACAATATCAAAGGATGACATTATTGGTGTCTCTGTTGATTTCACATCTTGTACCGTTCTTCCTGTTAAGGCAGATGGAACTCCTTTAATGAATATTGATAGATGGCACGATAATCCTCATGCATGGGTAAAACTATGGAAACATCATGCTGCACAAGGACAAGCAGATGAGCTGAATGCCATTGCAAGAAAGAGGAATGAAGCTTGGCTTAAATATTATGGAGGTAAGATTTCATCTGAATGGTTATTTCCAAAACTAATGCAGATAGCTGAAGAAGCACCAGAAGTTTATAAAGAAATGGATAGATTTATAGAAGCTACAGATTGGATTACCTGGCAGTTAACTGGAGTAGAAATGCGTAATAAGACAACTGCTGGTTATAAAGCTATTTGGAATGCAGAAACAGAATTTCCAAGCAAAGAATTTTTTAAAGCTTTAAATCCATTGATGGAAAACGTTATAGAAGAAAAGATAGGAACAACTTTCTATTCCGTTGGAGAGAAGGCTGGAAATCTTTTATCGAAAGTAGCAGAAGCTACAGGGCTAAACACAGGTATACCAGTAGCTATAGGAAATGTAGATGCTCATGTATCAGTTGCTCCAACTGGAGTTATTGAAGCAGGAACAATGCTTAATATTATGGGAACATCAACTTGTGATATTACACTTGGAAATAAAGAGGTTCCAGTACCAGGGATATGTGGTGTAGTAAAAGATGGAGC
Source organism: Clostridium cibarium (assembly GCF_014836335.1). GTDB lineage: Bacteria > Bacillota > Clostridia > Clostridiales > Clostridiaceae > Clostridium > Clostridium cibarium. The sequence goes on along the minus strand of NZ_JACSRA010000013.1, from coordinate 29,659 downwards.
AGTACCAGGTTATTATGCTTATGAGTCAGGACAAAATGCTGTTGGTGATATATTTGCTTGGTTTGTTAAAAATCAAGTTCCAGAAAGATATTTTAATGAAGCAAATGAAAGAAATATGAATATTCATCAATTACTAGAAGAGAAAGCTAAGAGATTAAATATTGGCGAAAGTGGACTATTAGCCTTAGATTGGTGGAATGGAAATAGATCTATCTTAGTAGATACTGATCTTACAGGACTTATCTTTGGTATGAATCTTGAAACAAAGCCAGAAGAAATTTATAGAGCATTAATAGAAGCTACAGCTTTTGGTAAGAGATTAATTATAGATAATTTTGAAAAAAATGATATAAAAATCGACAAGCTTATTGTTTGTGGAGGATTACCTCATAAAAATCAAATGTTAAATCAAATATATGCAGATATAACAGGAAAAGAAATATTTATAGCTGAACATCTTCAAGCACCTGCAATAGGTGCAGCTATGTTTGCTGCAGTTGCAGCAGGAAAGGAACTTGGAGGATTTGATTCTATAGAAGAGGCATCTAAAAAGATGACAAGACTTAAGGAACAATCTATAAAACCTATCCCTGAAAATATGAAGAGATATGAAGCTATTTATAAAGAATATGTAAAATTACATGATTACTTTGGTCGTGGAGAAAACGATGTAATGAAGCGCCTTAAGAAAATTAAGGAGAATGCTGTAAAGGAAGGGTAAGGTTATGTTAGAAAAGTTAAAGAAAGAGGTATTGGAAGCTAATTTGTTATTACCTAAGTATGGATTAGTGACATTCACATGGGGAAATGTAAGTGGTATAGATAGAGAGAAAGGCTTAGTTGTAATTAAGCCTAGTGGAGTTGAGTACTCAGAAATGAAAGCTAGTGACATGGTTGTAGTGGATTTAGATGGAAAGATTGTAGAGGGAAACTTGAATCCATCCAGTGATACAGCAACACATTTAGTTTTATATAAGGCGTTTCCAAATATAAAGGGAATTGTGCACACACATTCACCTTGGGCAGTTTCATTTGCACAGGCAGGATTAGAAGTTCCAGCATCGGGAACTACACAAGGAGATTATTTCTATGGAGATATACCTGTAACTCGTCAAATGACAGTAGAAGAAATTAAAGGTCAATATGAAAAAGAAACAGGTAATGTTATTGCTGAAACCTTTAGAAGTAAAAATATAAATCCTGATTACATGCCAGGAGTTTTAGTAAATGATCATGGTCCATTTACTTGGGGAACAGATCCTAAAAATGCTGTACACAATTCTGTTGTATTAGAAGAGGTGGCAAAGATGACTTACCATTCTTTGCAGTTAAATCCTGAAAATATTAGGATGAATAAATCATTATTAGATAAGCACTTTTTCCGTAAGCATGGAGAAAATGCATATTATGGTCAAAATATAAGTGAAAAGGGAGAGATAAATTATGTTTAAAAATAGTAAAATGGAATTTTGGTTTGTAGTAGGAAGTCAGCATCTATATGGAGAAGAAGCTTTAGCTGAAGTTAGAAGAGATTCACAAGAAATCGTAGATGAACTAAATAGAAGTGGAAATTTACCTTATGAAATAGTATTTAAATCTTTAGCAACATCAGCTGATGAAATAAAAAAGATAATGAAAGAGGTTAACTATAGAGATGAGGTAGCAGGGGTAATTACATGGATGCATACATTCTCACCAGCTAAGATGTGGATTGCTGGAACTAAACTTCTACAAAAGCCACTACTACATTTAGCAACTCAATTTAACGAAAATATTCCTTGGAAGAAAATAGATATGGACTATATGAACTTGCATCAAAGTGCCCATGGAGATAGAGAATATGGATTTATTAATGCAAGACTTAATAAAAATAATAAAGTTATAGTAGGATACTGGAAAGATAAAAATATCCAAAGGGAAGTATCTGATTGGATGAAGGTGGCAGTAGGGTATATGGCTAGCCAAGATATAAAGGTAGCTCGTTTTGGTGATAATATGCGTAATGTTGCTGTTACAGAGGGGGACAAGATAGAAGCTCAAATTCAATTTGGATGGACAGTTGATTATTTTGCTGTAGGTGATTTGGTAGCTGAAATAAACAAGGTATCAGAAAGTGAAATTGATAAAACTTACAAAGAATTTGAAGAATTATATATTTTAGATCCAGGAGAAAATGATCCAGCATATTATGAAAAGCAAGTTAAAGAACAAATTAGGATGGAAATAGCACTAAGAACTTTCTTAGATAGAGGAAATTACAATGCATTCTGTACAAACTTTGAAGATCTTTATGGAATGAAGCAATTACCTGGACTAGCAGTTCAACGTTTAAATGCAGAAGGTTATGGATTTGCAGGTGAAGGAGATTGGAAGACTGCAGCTTTAGATAGAATGTTAAAAGTTATGACTAATAACACTAGAACTGGATTTATGGAAGATTACACATATGAACTACAAAGTGGAAATGAAAAGGTATTAGGTGCACATATGTTAGAAGTTGACCCAACTTTTGCATCAGATAGACCAAAGGTTGTTGTTAAACCACTTGGAATAGGTGATAAAGAAGATCCAGCTCGTTTAATATTTAATGGATCAACAGGAAAAGGTGTAGCCGTGTCTATGCTAGATCTTGGAAGTAATTATAGATTAATTATAAATGAATTAACTGCTGTAGAACCAGATGAAGATATGCCTAACTTGCCAGTTGCAAAGATGGTATGGAAACCAGAACCTAATTTCCTTGATGGTGTAAGAGCTTGGATTTATGCAGGTGGTGGACATCATACAGTTGTTTCATTAGATTTAACAGTAGAACAAGTATATGACTGGAGCCGTATGGTAGGACTTGAAACTATAGTTATAGATAAGGAAACTAAACTTAGAGATATTATAGAAAAAACAACAAAGTAAGTTAAGAAATTAGGAGGATAAGAAATGAAACTATTTATAGATACAGCTAATGTTGAAGAAATAAAAGAAGCTAATGACATGGGGATAATTTGTGGAGTAACAACAAACCCTTCACTTATAGCAAAAGAAGGTAGGGATTTTAAAGAAGTTATACAAGAGATTACATCTATAGTGGATGGACCTATAAGTGGTGAAGTCATTGCATTAGATGCAGAAGGAATGATTAAGGAAGGTAGAGAAATAGCTAAAATCCATAAGAATATGGTAGTAAAAATACCAATAACAGAAGAGGGATTAAAAGCTGTTAAGGTGTTATCTAAAGAAGGAATAAAAACAAATGTAACACTTATATTTTCAGCAGGGCAAGCTCTTTTAGCAGCAAAAGCAGGTGCTACTTTTGTAAGTCCTTTTCTTGGTAGATTAGATGATATATCATCTAATTCTATGGAGCTAATAAATTCAATTGTCAATATATTTAATATTCATGGAATAAAGACAGAAATAATAGCTGCAAGCATAAGAAGTCCAAAGCATGTAGTTGATGCAGCAGAAGCTGGAGCACATATAGGGACAATTCCATATAAAGTTTTAAAGCAATTAGTTAAACATCCTCTTACTGATGCAGGGATAGAAAGATTTATGAAGGATTGGAAAGATGCATTTAATAGATAGCAAAGGAGATAAAACACCATGAATATAGATAATTTAGCTATAAATACAATAAGAATACTTTCTGCAGAAGCTATAGAAAAGGCGAAGTCTGGGCATCCAGGCTTGCCTTTGGGCTGTGCAAGCATGGCATATACACTTTGGAGTAGATATTTAAAACATAATCCAGAAAATGTTGAGTGGAAGAACAGAGATAGATTTGTACTTTCTGCAGGACATGGTTCAATGCTTTTATATTCACTACTTAATGTCTTTGGATATGATGTAAGTATAGATGATATAAAGAATTTTAGACAATTTGGAAGCAAGACTCCTGGACATCCTGAATATGGACATACTCATGGGATAGAAACAACAACAGGACCACTTGGACAAGGAATTTGTAATGCTGTTGGTATGGCTATAGCGGAAACTTATTTAGCAGAAAAGTTTAATAGAGAAAAATATAAGGTTGTAGATCATTATACTTATGCTGTAGCTGGTGATGGATGTCTAATGGAAGGAATTTCAGGTGAAGCTAGCTCTTTAGCTGGGACACTTGGACTAGGAAAATTAATAGTTTTATATGATTCAAACAACATATCTATAGAAGGAAATACAGATATTGCTTTTAGAGAAAATGTAGCTTTAAGATATAAAGCTTATGGTTGGCAAGTCATAAATGTAGATGATGGTAATAATATAGAAGAAGTAGATGCAGCTATTAAAAAGGCTAAAGAAGAAAAGAATAAGCCTTCTATACTAATAGTAAAAAATATTATAGGATTTGGTTGTCCTAATAAACAAGGAACACCATCAGCTCATGGTGAGGCTTTAGGGGAAGAAAATCTAAGACTTACAAAGGAAAATTTAAATTGGAATTATGAGCCTTTTAGTGTTCCAAATGAAGTAAGAGCTTTTAGAGAAGAATTTAAAGTAAGAGCTAAAAAAGAAGAAGAAAAATGGAATAAGTTATTTAAAGAATATGAAAAAGAATATCCTTCATTAGCTAAAGAGTGGGAGCTTTGGTTTAATGGGGAAGGAGAAGTTAATCTTCTTGAAGCGGAAGAGTTTTGGAAGTTTGATAAACCAATGGCAACAAGACAATCTTCAGGGGTTATAATCAATAGACTTGCTAAAGTAATTCCTAATCTTATGGGAGGTTCTGCAGATTTAGCTCCATCAAATAAAACATATATGAATGATAGAGGAGATTTTTCTGCTGAAAATAGAAAAGGTTCAAATATGCATTTTGGAGTAAGGGAACATGCTATGGCAGCCATTGCTAATGGAATGTATTTACATGGAGGACTTAAAGTATTTGTAGGAACTTTCTTTGTATTTAGTGATTATATGAAGGGGGCAATGAGACTTTCAGCTTTAATGAAACTTCCAATTACTTATGTGTTAACCCATGATAGTATTGGAGTAGGAGAAGATGGACCAACTCATGAACCTATTGAACAGTTAGCAGCACTTAGATCAATTCCTAATATGACTACATTTAGACCGGCGGATTCAAATGAAACTGCTGCAGCTTGGTACAGTGCAATAAATAGTAAAAAAGGTCCAACTGCGTTGGTTCTTACAAGACAAACACTACCTTTATATGATGGTTCAGGTAAAAATGCATTAAAGGGTGGATATATACTTAAGGATTCTAAAAATAAAGAAAATCCAGATGTTATATTAATGGCTTCAGGTTCCGAGGTTGAACTTATTTTAAATGCTGCAAAAGAGTTAGAAAAAGAAAATATAGATGCTAGAGTTGTTAGCATGCCTTCTTTTGAATTATTTGATGATCAAAGCGAAGAATATAAGAGTTCAGTATTGCCTAAAAAGGTTAGAGCAAGAGTTGCTGTGGAAGCTGCATCACCATTTGGATGGCATAAATATGTAGGTATTGATGGTGAAGTAATAGGAATGGAGACATTTGGAGCATCAGGAAAGGCAGAAGTTTTATTTAAAGAGTTTGGCTTTACTATAGAAAATGTAGTACAAAAAGCTAAAAGTGTTTTAGAAAATTTATAATAAGGGAGGGAGAAATGTGATCAAGAAAGAAATTTGTGGACAATTTCAAGAAAAGCCTGTATATAAGTATACTATAAATAATAAAAATGGCATGAAGTTTTCATGTATCTCTCATGGAGCTACTTTAACAGAAATTTATGCTTTAGATAAAAATAATAATCCAGTAAATGTACTGCTAGGATTTAATAATTTAGATTATTATTTAAAAGATACAAAAATATTTTCAGCTGCATCTATAGGACGTGTTGCTGGACGTATAGAAAAAGGTGAATTTGAGATTAAGGGAAAAAGGTACAAGGTAGAATCTAATGAAGGTGAAAATCTTCTTCATGGAGGTACTCATGGATTTAATTCGTTTAATTGGGAAAGTAGAATTTCCGAAAGTAATAATAGTGTAACTTTCTATAATATTATCAAAGAAGAAGAGGATGGATTTCCAGGTAATATAGAAGTTAAAATCACTTACTCTTTAAATGATAATAATGATTTGAATATTGACTTTGATGCATCTTCAGATAAGGATACATTATTTAATCCAACTGTGCATTCATATTTTAATTTAAGTGGCAATTTTGAAAATTTACTAAGAAATCATACCTTACAAATTAATTCAGATTACGTTGAAGAACTTAGATCTGATAATATACCTACAGGAAAGCTTAAAGAGGTTAAGGAAACACCTTTTGATTTTAGAGAACCCAAAGATTTAATGAAGGTAGTAGAAAGTTTTAAGAAGGAATTAAAATTAGATGGAATTGATCATCCATTTAAAGTTAATAGTAAAAATATTGCTACTTTAATTAGTAAGGATACAGGTATAAGATTAGATATTGAATCAGAACGTAATGCATTAATAGTTTATACTTTAAATGCTTGTTATGATAATTTTAAAATGAATGGGAAGAGTATAGCTAAGCATATGGCAGTAGCTTTAGAACCTCAAACTTTACCAGATGCAATTAATCATAAAGGTTTTGGACACATTGTGCTAAATGCAGATGAAAAGAAACATTATAATATAAAATATCATTTTAGTTTAGCTTAAGTGTAGTATGAATAAATGCACCAATCATTGTGAGATTGGTGCATTTATAATTGACGATTCCATAAAATATAGATAGTTATAAATATTAATAGCTCTTATTTTTCTCTAATAGAATTTTAGATGGTGGGAATCCTTTTGTTTTTTTAAATAGTTTGCTAAAGTAGTAAACGTCTTCAAAACCGCATTTATATGCAGCCTCTTGAACAGAGAATTCACCACTCAACAAAATATTTTCAGCGTTATTAATTTTCATTCGATTAATATATTCTTTAACAGATAATCCCATGTATCTCTTGAAAAGAGTGCCAAAATAGGCAGTGGTTAAACCAGTAGTAGATGCTAATTCTTTTACTTCTATTTGATTTTGCAGATTTCTTAAAATATAGTTAACAGCCTTTTGAATACGTTTGTCTACATCAATGATATTATCTTTATAATATAAATGTTTAAAATAATAATGAAGTATCATAAGAAGCAAAGCACGAGTTTTCAATTCATAACCTTGATTTTTCTTTAACCATTCAAATGTCAAATTATTATATAAGGAAAGCAATTCTTCTGGCTTACCAATATGTGATACTAGTGGAAATGGTAAGGTTACAGTATCACCTTTTAGATTATAGAGGTGGAAATTTAGAGCATAGCTTGACATTAAGTTTTCAGAATCAGTAAATGCACTTCTACGGCTACCTTTGGGAATACATATAAGATCGCCTTCATTTAATTCATATGTTACATCATTAATAGTGTAGAAAACTTTCCCTTTAGAAATATATGTTAAATCAATAAAATCTGTTATAGCATCTTCAATAATCCAACTAGGTGTGGAATGTCTATTAATAAAATATTCAATTTGAGGATTAATATCAGCATAATTCATATAAAAATATACTATCCTTTCTAAAATTGTACAAGTCATCTAATTTTTGACCATTGAGTTTATTATATTACAGTAATAAAATATTATCAATAATTTGAAATTAAGGAAGGGGTTTATACAATGAGGAAAAATAATACAAAATCGTTTCTGATGCTCTTTGCTAATATCACGCTAGCGTTTTTTATCAGTATTACAATGCTGGTTCCTTTTCAGGCAAAGGCAGTAAATTATGCAGCTCCAGTTATTGCTGATTGGAAAACAACATATCAGACTATGGATGGTGTAGGATCAGCCTATGCATATACTGCTTCCAGCATGCTTATACAGTTAGCTACAGCAGGTAAACAAGAAACAGTTAATCATCTGCTTAACTTGGCGTTTAGTGAAAAGAATGGAACTGGGCATGATATTGTACGAGTTATTATTGGCAATGGTGGTGTTACTGCTAGTGGGACTTCGCAAAGTAGTCCGGGGTTTAATCCAAAGACAGGTTTGAGGGTTGACATAAGCAAACCTGGTTATGACGTGGGTGGAAACCCAATTCCTGTGAATGGAACAGCTGGTTTGTATGGTTATAAGATGATGAAAGCATCAAATCGTTTCTACGATGGTCAAACTGATACAATTTGGCCAAATGAACCTGAACATAAAACTGGCACTATGGTTCCTGTAAAGGATTTCGCTTGGGATTATGATAATTGGGACAAGTCTATAGCAAATGACAAAGGTGGCCCTGTAAATTGGATTAAGGAATCAGGAGATAAACCTGTAGTAATTAAGAGCAGTTCTCGTACTAGAAAAGAAATTTTTGATATAGACCAAGTGTGGACTATGAAACAAGCAATGAAGTATGGGGTACATACATTTTATGCATGTATGTGGGAGGCACCTTATTGGATGAGCAAGCCATCTTCATCTGGAAGCAATGTTCCAAGTAAGATAATACGTGATGATAAAGCTTCAGATGGTAAAAAAATCTACTATCAAGCATATGCAGATTATCTAGTCAATTATATTAAGGGCTATTGGGAGCAATGGGGAATTCCTATTACTAACATAAACCCATTTAATGAACCTGACCTTGAAGGTGCAAGTTCTTCATACATTAAGGAACTTATTGATGATTACATAGGTCCAACTTTAAAGAAAGCTGTACAACCAGGAGGTATGCTATATGGAATTAAGAACCCTGATGGTAAAGTGATTGATTTTCAACCAAAGTTATGTGCATTGGATGGAACTAACCTGGAGGCTACTTTGGATAGGGGGGCTGAGGTTTTTCCAGAACTAGATTCTAGTATCAACAAACATAAGTATCTCGATGTGGCTACTACCCATTTATATGGTTCAGTTGGCACTGGAACAGATGAAACTATACTAAAACATAATGCAGAAGGAAATAGCAATATTGCACTTAAACCTTATGACTACACAGTAGATGGTACAAAGTGGCCATCATACCTAAATGGATATAAGATCTGGCAAGCCGAGTTTATGAATCAGGATGTTAGTGATGGATCAGCAGGTGCATATACTCAGCGTTATGGTAATCAGAATATCAATGATGCTGTGCGATATGCATATCTTATGACAAATATGTTTACAAGCAATCCAGGTATTAATGCTTATCTATGGTGGATGACATGGGATAATAACGGTGCAAATGGTTCTGACCTAATTCGATTGGTAAATACAAACTCCCAACAATACGCTGGACATACTAGTACATTAACAGGCGAATATCAAATTTTCAAACGTTTTTATGGTTTTGGTCATTTTTCACGTTTTATGAATCCAGGGGACAAACGTTTTAGTGTGACACGTGAGCCAGGTGACAATTTAAATGTTGTTGGATTTAAGAGTTCAGATGATAAGGATTTTTCAATAACCATAACTAATTCTAACAATGATGATAGTATTAAACATCTAGAGTTTGCCTTGAAGGATTTTCCAGAGGGTACTAAGAGTGTAACAGTATTTCGTACTTCTGGTAGCGAAAATCAGAAGAAGCTTGCAAAGATTCCTGTGAAGAATGGTAAGTTTATCATAGATATTCCATCAGCAAGTATTGTTACAATAGTACCATCTGAAGGCAGATATGCTACTTTTAATGGTCTTGACAGTGAACGCGATATTTTCTCTACTTTTGAAGCTGAAGAAAACGATAACGGTATAATGGGAAATAAAGCTGGTAATGCTGGTCGTACTAAAGAAGCAGTTTCACTTGGAAATAGTGATTATCTTTCTTATAAAAATGTTAACTTTGCTGATGGCTCTGCTAATGGTGGCGTCGTTCGTAGACACTTGCTATATCTAACTGCACTTTCACATGCAACATCAGGTAAGGGTGGAAGCTTACTCGCATACACATTGCCTGTTGGCACACATGTAGGAAGCGTTAGCGATATAACATCAAAAGGAAAACGAGTAGCTGAAATACTTGTGCCAGAAGGAACAAGTTATAGCAAATATCAAGCTAAGGTTGACACTGGTGATAATGGGGCTTATGGACATAAAGATCTTTATATTGTAGCTGCATTAGGTGGCTTACATGATAAGATTACAGTTGATCGCTTTTTATTTGGGGCTAACGATTCTGATTGGAGTGCTGATGCAAATAATTCAGTGGTAATTACAGAAGGAAACGTGCTAAAGAATGGTGATTTTGATACTACAACTGATTCAAATACTGATGGGTGGTCAGTAGGAAGATATAGCAAAGGAAAGTTTGAGCAGAATGTCACTGGACCTGCACTAAGTGCAAGCACAATCCAGAGCTATTCAGGACTTTCAAGATATCTAAAAAATAGTAATACTTCGAAAGTTGCTGGTTCTGCAAGGTTGGGAAATCGTACAAGTGCTAATGGGAAATATGATGGGATATGGCAAGATGTCACTGGTAAGATGACAAAAGGTGAGAGATACCATTTTAATGGTCAATTTCTTTCAATGAAGGATGGATCACTAGGTTATGAAGTTGCAGCTGAAAAACCAGGAGATGTTAAAGTTGCATTAGTATATTATGATGAAAACGGTAAGCAGTTAGGGATGACCAAAATTGGTGGACGTGATATGCCAAAACCACTTGCAGCACGTGAAGCTGGTGAAAGGGCTTGGTTTAATGGTAATACATTGTTAGGTTCTATTCTCGAAGGTGGCCCTCTTAGTATAAGTTCATTTCAACCTGTTAATGTGAGAGTGGCAAATTGGGCTGAATGTAATAATGAGGCTTTTGTATACGATGAGCCCAAGGGTACTACTAAGGTTATTTTGTCACTGTATTCTAAAGATGACAATATACTTTATGTGGATGAACTTTCAATTGTTCCAGCACCAAATCGTGATGCACTAAGAGATGCACTTAGGAAGTATAAAGGTAAAAATAGCAGCCTTGTTAATGAGAGTGAGGAAGCGTTAATAAGTAGTAGTATAACTCAAAGAAAAGTTACAGAATTGATGGAAGCACTAAAGTAGAAGAAACAGTAAAAATAGAAATGTAAGAGATGTTTAGACAGCTAATAAATTTTTCGTTAGATAAGAAAAAATATAGAGAAAGAAGGAAATATTATGAGAAACAATGAAAGAATAACTCATGAGTGTGCATTAGAGAAAGCAAAAGAATTAGTAGCTAAAATGACTCTTCAAGAAAGAGCAGAGCAATTAACATATAAGGCACCAGCTATAAAACATTTAAATATACCAAGATATAATTGGTGGAATGAAGGGCTTCATGGTGTAGCAAGGGCAGGCACAGCAACCGTATTTCCTCAAGCTATTGGATTAGCTGCCATGTTTGATGATGAGCTATTAAAAGAAATTGCAAAAATTATAGCAACTGAAGGGCGTGCCAAATATAATGAGAATTCTAAGAAAGGTGATAGAGATATTTATAAAGGGTTGACATATTGGTCTCCTAATATAAACATTTTCCGAGATCCAAGATGGGGACGTGGGCATGAAACTTATGGTGAAGATCCATATTTAACTTCTAGGTTAGGAGTGGCCTTTGTCAAAGGATTACAAGGTGATGGAAAGTATTTAAAAATAGCAGCATGTGCTAAACACTTTGCAGTGCACAGTGGACCAGAAGGCTTAAGGCATGAATTTAATGCTGTTGTAAGTAAAAAAGATTTGTTTGAAACTTATTTACCAGCTTTTGAAGCTTGCATAAAAGAAGCTGACGTTGAAGCTGTAATGGGGGCTTATAATCGTACAAATGATGAACCTTGTTGTGGAAGTAAACTTTTATTAAAGGATATTTTAAGAGGAAAATGGCAATTTAAAGGACATGTAGTATCTGACTGCTGGGCTATTGCAGATTTTCATCTATATCATAAGGTTACAAGCACTGCTACTGAATCAGCGGCTCTTGCAATAAAGAATGGTTGTGATTTAAATTGTGGAAATGTATATCTTCAAATGTTATTAGCATATAAGGAAGGTTTAGTATCAGAAGAGGATATAACTACTGCTGCTGAAAGATTAATGGCAACAAGAGTTAGATTCGGTATGTTTGATGAAGAATGTGAGTATAACAAAATATCTTATGAGATGAATGATAGTAAGGAACATAATGAAATTTCATTAATAGCTTCAAGAAAATCTATAGTAATGTTAAAAAATAATGGAGTACTTCCATTAAATAAATCAAAATTGAAATCCATTGGAGTTATTGGACCAAACTCAAATAGTGAGTTAATGCTTAAGGGAAATTATTTTGGCACTGCTTCAAAGTACACTACAATACTAGAAGGAATTCATGAAGCTGTAGATTCAGATGATATAAGGGTATTTTATTCAGAAGGTTGCCATCTATACAAAGATAGAGTTTCAGATTTAGCAGAAGCAGATGATAGAATGGCTGAAGCAGTTACTGTTGCAGAACATAGCGATGTAGTTATTCTTTGTTTAGGCTTAGATTCTTCAATTGAAGGAGAACAAGGAGATGCTAGTAATAGTGATGGTGCTGGAGATAAATTAAACTTAAATTTACCTGGAAGACAACAAGAATTGCTTGAAAAAGTAATTGCAACTGGCAAACCTGTAATAGTAGTGCTTGGAGCTGGAAGTGCATTAACTCTTCAAGGGCAAGAAGAAAACTGTGCTGCTATTTTAGATGTATGGTATCCAGGTAGTCATGGTGGTAGAGCTTTGGCTGATATACTATTTGGGAAATGTTCACCAAGTGGTAAATTACCTGTAACTTTCTATAAAACTATTGAAGAATTACCAGAGTTTACAGATTACTCTATGAAGGGTAGAACTTATCGTTATATGAAGAATGAAAGTCTATATCCATTTGGTTATGGATTAACTTATTCATCTGTTGAATTATCTGATTTAGTAGTATCTAATATTCATAAAAATTTTGATAGCGTTAATGTAAGTCTTAAAATATCTAATACAGGAAATTTTGATATAGAGGAAGTAGTTCAATGTTATGTAAAGGACCTTGAATCACAGTTTGCAGTTGATAATTATAGTTTATCAGGATTTAAACGTGTTGAGCTTAAAAAAGGGGAAAGTAAAACAGTATCAATCAAAATAGATAAAAAATCTTTTGAAGCTGTAAATGATAAAGGTGAAAGAATTCTTGATAGCAAGAAGTTTAAGTTGTTTGTTGGTATATCACAACCAGACAGTAGAAGTATCAGGCTTATAGGAATTACTCCGCTAGAAGCTGATATTGAAGTAGTATAAAATCTATTAAATTTAAATACGAAATTGAAAAGAGGAAACACTATTATGGAAATGACATTAAGATGGTTTGGAAAAGAAGCAGATTCAGTGACACTAGAGCAAATTAGGCAAATTCCAGGAGTAGCAGGTGTTGTTACTACTTTATATGATACAATGCCTGGAGAAGTATGGTCAAAGGAAAGAATTAAAGCTATGAAGGCAGAAGTAGAAGCTGTTGGGCTTAAGCTTTCGGGGATAGAAAGTGTTAATATTCATGATTCAATAAAGGTAGGTACATCAGATAGAGATAAATACATTGAAAATTATATCAAAACATTGGAGGGCCTTGGACAAGAGGGGATTAATGTCGTTTGCTATAATTTTATGCCAGTATTTGATTGGACAAGGTCTGATCTTGCAAAGGTAAGACCAGATGGATCAACAGTATTATCTTACGACCAAGAAATTATAGATAAAATAAATCCTGAAAACTTATTATCATCAATGGATTCAAAAGCTAATGGCTTTGAATTACCAGGATGGGAACCAGAGCGTATGGCCAGAATAAAAGAATTATTTGAAATGTATAAAGATGTAGATGATGAAAAGTTATTTAATAATTTAAGGTATTTCTTAGAAGCAATTATGCCAACGTGCGAAAAATACAATATAAAAATGGCAATACATCCAGATGATCCAGCTTGGCCAGTATTCGGACTCCCAAGAATTATGACTTGCAAGGAAAATTTACTAAAATTAGTAACAATGGTAGATAGTCCTTGCAATGGGGTTACATTATGTACAGGGTCACTAGGCTCTAACATAAATAATGATATTCCTGATATTATAAGGTCTCTAAAAGGAAAAATTCACTTTGCACATGTTAGAAATATTAAACATATTGCTCCGGGTAAATTTGATGAAGCTGCACATTTATCATCAGATGGATCTCTAGACATGTATGAAATTATGAAAGCATTATATGAAATTGGATTTAAAGGAATTGTAAGACCAGATCATGGACGTGCTATCTGGGGAGAAGTAGCCATGCCTGGATATGGGCTTTATGATAGAGCACTTGGAGTAACATATTTAAACGGAATATTAGAAAGCTTGAAAAAATCAAATAAAAGTAGGTGAAAAAATGTTGGAGTTAAATAATGAGGGAATTAAAAGCAGAGAAGAATGGGAAAAAAGAGGCTTTAAGATTCCTAAATTTAATAGAGAAAAAGTTATAAAGGAGACAAAAGAAAATCCTACATGGATTCATTTTGGTGCAGGCAATATTTTCAGGTCATTTCCAGCTGCATTACAGCAAACTCTTTTAGATGAAGGAAAAACCAATAAAGGTATTATTGTAGCAGAAGGTTATGATTATGAGATTATTGAAAAAGTAAATAAAAAGCATGATGACTTAAGTGTAATGGTAATTTTAAAAGCTAATGGAACTGTTGAAAAAACTGTGATTGGAAGTATTACAGAATCCCTTGCATTAGATAGTGACAATGAAAAAGATTTTGAAAGATTAAAAGAGATTTTTAGAAAGACATCGCTGCAGATGGCTAGTTTTACTATTACTGAAAAGGGGTATAGCCTTATTGGAAAGAATGAAAACTTCATTCCAGAAGTAGAAGAAGATTTTAAAAATGGTCCTAAGAAACCTAAGAGTTATATAGGGAAAGTATCTGCATTATGCTATGAAAGATATCTTAATAATAGAATGCCAATTGCATTAGTGAGTATGGATAATTGTTCACATAATGGATCAAAATTATACAATGCTATTAATACCTTTGCAATGAAATGGGTTGATAATGGGAAAGCAGAGGAGGGATTTTTGAAATACATTAATAATGGCTGTAGTGTAACATTTCCTTGGACAATGATTGATAAAATTACACCACGACCAGATGATAGTGTAAAAAACATGCTTATAGAGAGTGGATTTTCAGATGTAGAACCTATTATAACTTCTAAAAATACTTATGTAGCTTCTTTTACAAATGCAGAGGAAGCAGAATATTTAGTAATTGAAGATTCATTTCCAAATGGTAGACCAAAACTTGAAGAGGTAGGTGTCAAATTTACTGATGGAAGTACAGTAGATCGTGTGGAAAAGATGAAAGTTTGTACATGCTTAAATCCACTACATACTGCATTAGCTGTATTTGGATGTTTACTATCTTATACTAGAATTTGTGAAGAAATGAAAGACCCGCAGTTAAGATCTTTAGTGGAGAATATTGCGTATTTAGAAGGATTACCAGTAGTTGTTGATCCTAAAATTATAAGTCCAAAAGATTTTATAGATGAAGTTTTAACTATTAGAATACCAAATCCATTTATGCCAGATACTCCACAAAGAATTGCCACAGATACTTCACAAAAACTGCCTATTCGCTTTGGAGAAACAATCAAGGCATATTTGAAAGATCCTAAATTAGAAGTAAGCCAATTGAAGTTTATTCCTATAGTTATAGCGGGGTGGTGTAGATATTTGCTAGGTGTTGATGACAATGGTAATAAATTTGAAATTAGTGATGATCCAATGCTATCTATACTTAGAGAACATCTTAAAGGAATTAAACTAGGACAAAAAGGACCATTTCATGAAGAATTGAAACCTATTCTTTCAAATGAAAAGATCTTTGGGTTAGATTTATATAAAGCAGATTTAGGAAGTTTAATAGAACTATGTTTTGAAGAAATGATAGATGGTAAGGGAGCAGTAAGAAGAACTTTGAAGAATTATTTATAATTTGCAAAAGGAAAGAAGAGGTGATGTTGATATGGTAAATAAAAAAAGTAAATTATATTCTTGTTGGCTAAGCCATAATAATATCAAAAATAGTAAATATAAAGAATATCTTGAAAATGTGTTGGTTTGTCATAGAAGTGAAGTTATAGATTCTGCATTATCAGAACTAAAAAGAGCATTTAAGCAAATAAGTGATAGCAAAAGAACACAGGTGTTTTATGAAAGTGAAGAAGATATTAAAGAGGTTAAATATATAAAACTAGAGAGAACACAAGACAAAACTTTAGTTAATGATGGATATAAAATAAACTGTAATGCAACTAATGGATGTATAAGTGTTTCAGCTAAGAATGATAATGGTATTCTTTATGGAGTATTTGCATTATTGAGTTTATTTGAACAAAACAAACAGCTGGAAGGAAAGGAAGTTATAGACAATCCGAGGAAAGATCTTAGACTAATAGATCATTGGGATAACATAGATGGGACTATTGAACGTGGATTTGCAGGGTGTTCTATACTATTTGAAAGCTGCCGTAATAAAGAGATTATGAAAGCTGTTATGGATGAAATAGGTGGTATTACAGCAGCTAGACCAGGGCTAAGAAAGGCATTTAATGATGATTATAAGGTAGCTTCGGATTTAGATAGAATTAATGATTATGCGAGAATGCTTTCTTCCATTGGAATTAATGGAGTAATTATAAATAACACAAATGTCCATGAAGCAGAAACTTATTTAATAGATAACAAAGCTGATATTGTAAAAACTATAAGCTACATATTTAACAGATGGGGAATTAAAACTTATTTAAGTATAAATTTTGCAGCACCAATTACCTTAAAGGACTTAGAAACTTGTGATCCTTTGGATGCGAGGGTAAAAAAGTGGTGGAAGAAAAGAGTTCAATATGTGTATAGTGTAATTCCAAACTTAGGAGGCTTTATGGTAAAGGCTGATTCAGAGGGTAGGCCAGGACCATTTTCTTATGGACGTAATCATGCAGATGGGGCCAACATGCTTGGGAAAGCACTAGCACCATTTGGAGGAATATTAATATGGAGATGCTTTGTATATAACTGTAAGCAAGACTGGAGAGATTATTCAATAGATAGAGCTAAGGCTGCATTTGACTGTTTTGAGCCATTAGATGGACAATTTTTAGATAATGTATACTTACAAATTAAAAACGGACCTATGGATTTTCAAGTTAGAGAACCAATATCGCCACTATTTGGAGCAATGGATAAAACTAACAAGTTAATGGAATTTCAAATAACTCAAGAATACACAGGTCAGCAAAAACATGTATGCTTTTTAATTCCCTTATGGAAAGAAGCATTAAGTTCTCCAACATATGCAAATGGAAATGAAAGTAGTGTTGCTAAAAGAATTAATGGAATAGCTGCAATAGTCAATGTAGGTGATGATGAAAATTGGACAGGACATTTTTTAGCTCAAGCAAATCTTTATGGATATGGCAGACTTGCATGGAATAGTGAAATGACAAGTGAAGAAATTGCAGAGGAATGGATTAATCTTACCTTTGGTGATAATCCGATAGTTATAGAAAATGTAATGGAGATATTAATGAATTCTTGGAAAGCATATGAAAATTATACAGCTCCGCTTGGTATAGGCTGGATGGTAGCAACAGGACATCACTATGGTCCAGATGTAGATGGATATGAGTTTTCACCTTGGGGAACATACCATAGAGCAGATATTAGAGGGATTGGAATTGATCGGACTATAGAAAGCGGGACAGGTTATGTAGGACAATACAATGAGCCACTCAAAAGTCAATATGATAATTTAGAAACCTGTCCAGATGAGGTGTTGTTATTTTTTCACCATGTTCCTTATACTCATCTATTGAAATCAGGTAAAACTGTAATTCAGCATATTTATGATACACATTTTGAAGGCTACGAGGAAGTGGAAAATTTTGTCGATAGGTGGAGAAAACTAGAAGGTATTATAGATGAAAAAGTATATGAGGAAGTTCTTGAACGACTTAGTATTCAATTAGGAAGTGCTAGAGATTGGAGAGATCAGGTTAATACGTATTTTTATAGGATGTCGGGGATAGAGGATGAAAAGGAAAGAAATATATATTAATGATTAAATGAAGGAAGTTGATAAATATGAAGGGTGAAGAGGATATGCCTTTATCATGTATTATAAGTGATGGTATGGTGCTTCAAAGAGGAAAGCAAACAAAGGTTTATGGAAAAACAAATAAAAAAGAAAAATTAACAATTGAATTTTTAGGAAAAACATATGAAACTACTGCGAACGAAGAAGGAATGTGGGAAATACTCTTGGAAGATCTAGAAGCTGGTGGGCCATATGAAATGACCATTATAGAAAGAGGAAAAAGAGGAACTATTAAAGATATATTAATAGGAGATGTTTGGCTTTGTAGTGGACAATCAAATATGGAACTGCCTTGTAGAAGAGTTATGGATCTATTTGAAGATGAAATATTAAGTTATTCAAATCCTAATATTCGTCAGTTTTTACCTAAACAAACATATAATTTTCATGGTCCAAAAGAAGAGTTGGAGTGTAACAGTCCATGGACATCAGTTACCCCTGATACTGCATTAGACTTTACTGCAGTGGGATATTTTTTTGCAAAAGAATTATATGAAAAATATAAAATTCCAATAGGATTAATTTCAGCAGGAGTAGGGGGAACTCCAGTTGAAGCATGGATTAGTGAAAAGTCACTAGAGGATTTTCCAAAACTTAAGAACTTATTACATGAGTGCAAAGATGATTCCTATGTAGAAAAAGTAAAGAAGGATGATGAGAAAAGAATTAGCAATTGGTATGAGTTTATAGATTTAATTGATGAAGGTTATAAAGATGAAAGCAAGAGATGGTATGGTGAAAGCTTAGATGATTCAGAGTGGAATGAGTTCTTTATACCACAGAGCTTTGAAGGTACAGAATTAGAAAAAATCAATGGTTCGATCTGGTTTAGAAAGGAAATTGATATACCAAAGTCAATGATAGATATGCCAGCTAGAATATATTTTGGAGCAATTGTAGACGCTGATTTTATATATATTAATGGAAAATTAGTTGGAAACACAGATTATAGATATCCACCACGCAAATACGATATTCCAAGTGGAGTATTGAAGGAAGGTAAAAATATTATTGCCATACGTGTCTTCAGTAAAATTAATATTGGTGGATTTATTAAAGATAAGGCTTATAAAATAATTGCAAAAGGTGAAGAGATAAAACTAGATGGAAATTGGAAATATAGAGTAGGATGCAAGATGGAACCTTTAGAGGATCAGACATTCTTTCAATATAAGCCTACAGGGTTATATAATGGATTAATTTCACCATTAAGGCATTATACAATTAAAGGAGTTATATGGTATCAAGGAGAGTCTAATACTTGTGATACAAAAGGTTATGAAGAGCTATTTACAAGATTGATAAAAGAATGGAGAAGTGCTTGGAACATAGGAGAATTCCCATTTTTGTTTGTTCAACTTGCAAATTTCTTAGAGCCTTCTAAGGAATACAGTGAAAATTGGGCTAAGATAAGAGATTTACAAAGAAGAGCTTTAAAAGTAAATAATACTGCCATGGTAGTTTCAATTGATTTAGGAGAATATAATGATTTACATCCACAAAATAAAAAAGAAGTAGGAAGAAGACTTGCGCTTGCAGCTCAAAAAATAGCTTATGGAGAAGATGTAGTTTATAGTGGGCCTTTATATGAGAGTATGGAGGTTTTAGAAAATAAAATTTATTTAAATTTTTCAAATATAGGTAGCGGATTAATGATTAAGGAGAATAGTTTAAATCAATTTTTTATATGTGGAGAGGATAAAAACTATGTGCAAGCAAGTGCTGAAATAGAAGGAAATAGAGTAAAGGTTTATAACAAGAATATAAAAAATCCAATAGGTGTAAGATACTGCTGGGCAGATAATCCTACTAATGTTACTTTATACAATAAAGAAGGATTACCAGCATCTCCATTTACTGCAATATAGATAGAAAACAAAGTGATTTCAATATTTTGTTTAAAGTAGGGGAAATTCATATTTTAAACATACTTAAGAAAACGTTTTAATACAAAACGCAATAGGTACAAGTAAGATTATTATGAGTGAGTTTCTATATTGTAATTAAATACTACAATAATTAATATTTAGGAAAGAAGGAAAATTGAATGTTTAAAAGTAGGAAAGAGAAAAAAATTACTCTGTTAACAGGTTTAGGATATGGATTAACTGATGTTATGGGAGGGAGCTCTGGAATGCTCATAGGGGCCTATCTTATGTATTTCTATACTACCTTTGTTGGCTTAAGCGCCATGGAAGCAGCAGCAATATTTGCATCTTCAAAACTTATTGACTCTGTAGTCAGTATTTGCATGGGGAATATTACCGACTATTTTTATCGTACAAAGCTTGGAAAAAAATTTGGACGTAGACGTTTCTTCCTTTTATTTGGAGCTCCATTAATGTTTGTTTATGGATTGCTATGGATTAATGGACTAAACTACTGGTTTTATTTCTGGACTTATGTCATTTTCGATATTCTTGCCAGTGTTGTTCTTATTCCATATGAAACATTACCTTCAGAAATGACTTCTGATTTTAATAAAAGGACAATATTGACTACAGGTAGAATGTTATGTTCTGGTTTTACTAGTTCTATTTGTACTATAGTTGGTGGTACATTAATTAAAATAATGGGGGAAAATAACCCTAATGCTTATTTTGTTCTTGGTTTCAGTTTTGCTACACTTTATGTTATATGTATATTGATTACTTATAACACTACTTGGGAAAGAGAATTAACAGCTGAGATGATTGAAGAGCAAAATATGAATAAGTCATTTAAAGGTATTTCTATTATAGAAATAGCAGGAAAAGTGGCTCATATAGTTAAAGAATATTTTTCAACTTTAAAAGTAAAAGCCTTTCGTCAGCATTTAATTATGTACTTATTTGCTGTAACAGCACAGGATATTATTGTAACTGTTTTTGTTTATTTTATTGTTTTCAATTTAGGTTCTACTGCTTCTTTTGCTTCGAGTTTATTATCAATAAATCTTATTGGGGTACCATTAACTTTAGTGTGGGGAATGCTTTTTGTTAAAGTTGGACCAGCTAATCTATTAAAATTCTGCTATATAACAGTTATTATAGGTATTTTAGGATATTGTGGAATTTATGTTCTGCATTTAACAGATAGTACACTAATTATTGCACTTATTGTTGTTTCATTTGTATTTCAAGCGGGAAAATCTTGTGTATATTTTACGCCATGGAACGTATTTCCGTTTATTCCTGATGTAGATGAAATAATGACAGGAAAGAGGCGTGAAGGACTTTTTGCTGCGGTGATGACTTTCTTAAGAAAAGCAACAAGCGGGATTGCAGCAATTATTATTGGAATTATGCTTGAATCAGCAGGTTTAGTTAAAGATGCAACTGTTCAACCATTGGTAGTACAACATGCTATTGTATTAACTTTGTTAATTGGAGGTGGGGGGTTAACTTTAATTTCATTGTTAGTAGCTTTTAGATTTAAACTTAATACTTCTACTCATAAAATATTAATCAATGAAATTCAAAGGCTAAAAAATAATGGATTAAAAAAGGATGCAGATGCTAAAACAAAAGATGTTGTTGAGCATTTAACAGGTATAAGATATGAAAAAGTATGGCCTGCAGTTGCAAATGAAGTAAATGGCAGTACAAATGGGGAGAATTTATTAATTTAGTTTATTTGTAAATAATATCAATGAGAGGATACAACTAATTGAGGAGTGTATCCTCTCATTATTATATCTACATACAAAATCTTAAAGGTTATAAATCATATAATTTGAATATATAAATGATTTATAACCTTAATAATTAAGAGGAATATATATACTAAACTATTGACAAGCACAAAAAATAGAATTAAAATTAGTTAGAAATCTAACAAAAACATAGGAGTACAAAGATGGATGGAGAATTTCATATTGGGAAAAAAATAAATATATTAGCTAGAAGAATCCATAGAAGAATAGAGAAAGAAACTGCTCAATATGGGATAACAAGTGTTCAAGGCAGAATAATGGGATTTATATATAATAAATCTAAGGAAAAGGACATATTCCAAAAAGATATAGAAGAAGAGCTAGATATTAGACGTTCTTCAGTAACTAGTGTACTTCAACTTATGGAGAAAAATGGATTTATAGAAAGAGTAAGTGTTTCAAAAGATGCAAGACTTAAGAAGATAATACTTACACAAAAAGGTGTAGATATTCATATGAATGTTTTTGCTTTTATTATTCAAATAGAAAAATCACTAAGAGATGAACTAAGTGATGATGAACAAAAAACATTAATAAAATTAATTGATAGATTATCTGAAAAAGTTGCGGATTAGATGCAATTTTTTTTTGGAAAATTATTAGTTAGAAGTCTAACAAAAAGGGAGGAAAATTATGATAAAAAGATTAGTAGGTTATGTAGCAAAATTTAAAAGAGATACTATTCTCACTCCAATATATGTTGCCTTAGAAGCAATAATGGAGACTATTATTCCACTATTAATGGCATGGATTATTGATAATGGAATAGGAAAAGGTGATATGAAGTATGTTTGCATTGTTGGGGGAGTAATGTTAATAGTATCATTTATATCTCTTACTTGTGGTGCATTATCAGGTAAACATGCAGCCAGTGCATCAACAGGTTTTGCAAGAAACTTAAGAAAAGGAATGTATTATAATATACAAAATTTCTCTTTTTCTAATATAGATAAATATTCTACAGCTGGACTTATAACAAGGCTTACCACAGATGTAACTAATGTTCAAAATGCTTTTCAAATGGTAATAAGAATACTTGTTAGAGCACCATTTATGCTGATCTCAGCTATGGCAATGAGTTTTTATATTAATGCAAAGATGTCTTCAATATTCCTAGGAGCTATAGTATTTTTAGGAGTTATATTATATTTTATTATGACTAAAGCTCATCCATATTTTATGGAGGTATTCAAAAAGTATGATGATTTAAATGCAAGTGTACAAGAAAATTTAACTGCAATTAGAGCTGTAAAAGCTTATGTGAGAGAAGAACATGAAACAGACAAGTTCTATAAAGCTTCAGAAGTACTATACAAATTCTTTATAAGAGCCGAAAAGTTAATAATAATTAACGGACCAGCAATGCAATTTGCAGTTTACACTTGTATTTTACTTTTATCTTGGCTTGGAGCAAAGAATATTGTTGCTAATTCAATGACAACTGGTGAACTTATGAGTTTATTTACTTATACAACAAATATCCTAATGAGCCTTATGATTATATCAATGGTATTTGTTATGGTAATTATGGCAAAGTCATCAGCAGAAAGAATTGTAGAAGTTTTAGATGAGAAAAGTGATTTAACAAATGGAGAAAATCCAATCTATGAAATAAAAGATGGATCTATTTCATTTAATAATGTTAATTTTAGTTATGCTAAAGATAAGGACAACCTAACTTTAGAAAATATCAACATAAAAATAAATTCAGGGGAAACTATAGGGATTATAGGAGGAACTGGTAGCTCAAAATCTACTTTTGTTCAGCTTATTCCAAGATTATATGATGTTACAGGAGGTTCTGTTGAAGTTTCAGGAATAGATGTTAGAAATTATGATATTGAAACTCTTAGAGATGAAGTTTCAATGGTATTACAAAAGAATGTATTATTCTCAGGGACAATAAAAGAAAATTTAAGATGGGGAAATAAAAATGCAACAGATGAAGAAATAATCATTGCTTGCAGGCAAGCTCAAGCAGAGGAATTTATAGAAAATCTTCCTCACAAATATGATACCTTTATAGAACAAGGTGGAACAAATGTATCAGGAGGACAAAAACAAAGACTCTGTATTGCAAGAGCACTTCTTAAGAAACCTAAAATATTAATTTTAGATGATTCTACAAGTGCAGTAGATACTAAGACAGATGCTTTAATTAGAAAAGCATTTAAAGAATCAATTCCTGATACTACAAAACTAATAATTGCTCAACGTATATCCTCAGTACAAGATGCTAATAGGATTATTGTGTTAGATGATGGAAAAATAAATGGATTTGGAACTCATGAAGAATTATTGGAATCAAATGATATATACAGAGAAGTTTATGAATCACAAGTGAAAGGAGCTGATAATGATGGGTCAAAATAATGGAGTAAAACCAAGAGAAATCCATGGACGTGGGGTACGTAGACCTGTAAAAGCTAATAAAAATTCTTTAAAAGTGTTAAAAAGATTATTAGCTTATGTCCTTAAAGAATATAAATTATTATTTTTTATTGTGTTAATAATGATAATTATAAGTTCTCTTGCCAATGTTGTAGGAACATTATTTTTGAGAAATTTAATAGATGATTATATAACACCACTTTTAGGTAAGGCTTCGCCTAATTTTGGACCACTATTTAAAATGATAGTTACTATGGCTGTAATTTATTATGTTGGAGTTTTATCAACTTATGCATATAGCCGTGTTATGATTCTTATATCTCAAGGATCACTAAAAAAGATAAGGGATGATATGTTTTCACATATGGAAACACTGCCTATAAAGTACTTTGATATACATGCTCATGGGGATATAATGAGTCTTTATACCAATGATACAGATGCGTTAAGGCAAATGATTAGCCAAGGTATACCACAACTATTATCAGCTATAATAACAGTTGTTAGTATATTTATTTCTATGATATTTTTAAGCTTGCCATTAGTAGGTGTAGAAATTTTAATCATAATATTAATGTTTTATGTAACTAAATCAATTGGAGCAAAAAGTGGAAAGTATTTCGGGCTTCAACAAAAAGATTTAGGTGCAGTAAATGGATATATAGAAGAAATGATGGAAGGACAAAAGGTTGTAAAAGTTTTTTGTCATGAAGAAGAAGCAAAGGCAAATTTTGATAAATTAAATGATATGCTTATGAATAGTGCAAACAATGCAAATAAATATGCTAATGTTTTAATGCCTATTATGGGTAACATAGGTTATATAAATTATGTGCTTGTTGCTATTATAGGTGCTATTCTTGCCATTGGTTCAATAGGGAGCTTTACTCTTGGAGCACTTGCGTCGTTCTTACAATTAACAAGAACTTTTAGCCAAACAATAAATCAAATGTCTCAACAATTTAACTTTGTAATTATGGCTTTAGCAGGAGCAGAACGTATATTTAGGCTTCTTGATGAAGAAAAAGAGATGGATGAAGGGTATGTAACTTTAGTTAATGCAAATGAAAATGAAAATGGAGAGTTAGTAGAGTCTGAAAAGCGTACTGGAATTTGGGCTTGGAAACATCCACATGAAGATGGTACCCTTACCTACACTAAGCTCCTTGGTGAAGTAGTATTTGATGATGTTGATTTTGGCTACAATGATGAAAAGATTATATTGCGCAATATAAAACTTTATGCAAAACAAGGCCAAAAGATAGCATTTGTAGGAGCTACAGGTGCAGGGAAAACTACTATCACTAATTTAATTAACCGTTTCTATGATATCCAGGATGGGAAAATAAGATATGATGGTATTAACATCAATAAGATTAAAAAAGATGATTTAAGAAGATCACTTGGAATAGTACTTCAAGATGCTCATCTATTTACAGGTACAGTTGCAGATAATATTAGATATGGTAGATTAGATGCAACTGATGAAGAAGTAGTTGAAGCAGCAAAACTTGCAAACGCTCATCAATTTATAAAACATTTACCAAAGGGATATGATACCATACTTACAGGTGATGGAGGAAATTTATCACAAGGACAAAGACAATTATTAACAATAGCTAGAGCTGCTATTGCAGATCCTCCAGTTTTAATACTTGATGAAGCTACATCTAGTATTGATACAAGAACAGAGAAAATTGTTCAAGATGGTATGGATAAACTTATGCATGGAAGAACAGTATTTGTAATTGCTCATAGACTTTCAACAATCAAAAATTCTGATGTAATTATGGTTTTAGAACAAGGTAGAATTATTGAAAGAGGAAATCATGATGATTTAATTGAACAAAAAGGAAAGTACTATCAATTATATACAGGAGCATTTGAATTATCATAAGATTTAGATAGAATTAAAATTAGGTATTTCAAGATGGTTGGAGAATCATCTTGAAATGCTTTTTTATTTATATTTTGAGTAATATATGCACAAAATAAAAAAATATTACATTTTATGAATTCCCATGATACAATATTAAAAAAATATATTTTTAGGAGGATTTAATAATGGGACTACTTGGTGGATTAATGGGAAATGCTTCTGAGGTTAACATTCAGGAAATTGAAAATGAATATGCTAATCTTTTAACACCTACAGAAAGAATAGAAAAGGCATATAAGTTAATAAGAGATATGTTCATATTCACAGATAAACGTCTTATATTAATAGACAAGCAAGGAGTTACTGGTAAAAAGACAGATTATCATTCAATTCCATATAAAAGTATTACACAATTTAGTATTGAAACAGCTGGGCATTTAGATCTAGATGCAGAACTTAAGATATGGGTTTCTAGTATGGCCCTTCCAATACAAAAACAATTTAATAAAAGTTTAAATATATATGAGCTACAAAGTGTATTGGCTTCATATGTTTTAAAATAAGCTATTAAGTTAATTAGGGGAAAATAGAAAGACAGCTTACTATTATAGATTTTTTATATAATAGAGGCTGTTATTTTTGTAAAGTAATATAATTTTTAGTATATGTGAAAAATTAAATATTAAGGATTTCTAAGAATTTAGTTAATGATGGATTTGAATTATCTTTATTCCAGACAGCAACAGTTTCTATATATTCTTCTTCTACATCAATGGGAATATACACTAAATTCATGAAGTTAGTATATGCCTT
The DNA here is from genome assembly GCF_014836335.1 of Clostridium cibarium. Lineage (GTDB taxonomy): Bacteria > Bacillota > Clostridia > Clostridiales > Clostridiaceae > Clostridium > Clostridium cibarium. Next base: position 2,770 of record NZ_JACSRA010000013.1, on the reverse strand, counting down.
GATTGCATAGTCTGGGAGAACTGCTATTCCCATACCAGCGGAAACCATGAGTAGGATAGTTTCAACATCTCTTGACTGCTTAGCTATATTAGGCATGAATCCAACATTTATAGAATCATTAATAATAGAACTAGCTCCGTTATGTCTATTATTACGCATTTCATTTGCAATAAATAATTCATGTTTTAAATCAGACCTTTTAATAGATCTTTTATTAGCAAGATGATGGTCAGGATAAAGAACTACAATAAGAGGATGTTTTTCAATAACTTTATAATTAACATTATTATATTTTTCAATATGAAATTTAACGGCAAAAATTATATCATATCGTTGCCTATTTATTAAATCTGTATATAGTTTTGCAGTATTATCACGCACTAGAAATAAAGATATATTTGGAAAGAAAGTATGGAAAGATTGAATTAATCTAGAAAAGGAAGTTTGTTCATAACCTTTTACAAATCCAAGACTTAATGCCCCTGAGTATCCAGTAGATGCTATCTGAGTCCGTTCTAATGCTTCTTTTGTGTGTTTTATAAGTGATTCTGCTTCCTTAACAAAAATCCTTCCAGCAGAAGTTAATTCTACATGTCTATTTGTACGATTAAAGAGTTTTACATTAAGTTCTTTTTCTAAAGATTGTATTTGTTGAGTGACTGCGGTTTGTGAGATATAGTATTTTTCAGCAGCCCTGGTAAAGTTTAAATTTTCTGCAACAGCAAGAAAGTATTCTAATTGTCTTATGTTCATAAAATCACCGCCAATGATAAGTATATGTTTATTATAAGTCATTAAAATAGTATTGGCAAAGGCTGAAGAGAATACATATTGTAAAGAATTATCAAACTTAGATAAAGGTATTGTTAGACTAATACATAAATTACTTCTTAAAAAGGCTATTCTTTATTTTTATAAAAGTACTTTGATTATGTGGAGCAGTATATCTTTTCTTTGGATATTTATCTTCAACTGCTTTAATATATTTATCAATTATAGAATCTATATCACTGCATTCAGTTAATTTGAAGTATGCATATTGCTTCTTTTTTAGTGATTTTATATTATTACTGAAATAAGAATTCATCTTCATCCAGTTAAATTGTTTTCCTATAATTTTTTGATTAAAGCCAGTAGGAAAACTGCCAGGTTCAATTAATATTACAGGAATATTAACGCCTTTCAATTCTTTTAATTCTTCATTTAAAGAGGGGGCTATGGCTTCTAAAGCGAATTTTGTAGCACAATATGGAGATAAAAATGGAATAGGTGAAAGTCCAGCTAGTGAAGATAAGAAAATTATTCTGCCTTCTTTTCTAGTGAGCATTTGTTTTAAAACAAGTTGAGTTAACTCAATAGGACAAAATACATTAGTTTCAAATGTATCTTTGTAATTATTAATATCTATTTCAGCAACTGAACCAGAACTGCCAATAGCAGCATTATTTATTAAAACATCAACTCTAATGTTTGTTGCTTTCATTCTGTCATCTTTGGATAAAACATCTAATTTAAAGCTTTCAAGGGGTAGATTATATTTTTCACTTATGATATTTAATTCATTTGCTTGTTCTTCTGTATGGGTTGTTGCGTATACATAATGCCCTCTATTAGCTAAAGCGACTGCTGCTTCTCTTCCAAGTCCAGAACCACACCCAGTAATTAATATTTTTTTCATATTATCACCCTAATCTGTCTAAAATAAATGATTAAGATTTATTTTGTGCATCAATTTATAAATTATTCTATAAATATCAATAATAAGTATCTACTTATTATAAGTTATGAAAAATGTATTAGATAAGAATAGAATGAAGAATTATAATAAGTAGATGTGAATGATTATAAATCAAATACAATATACTATTTCCTTTTGAAGTTTATTAGTTAAACAGATTAGGACAAGTAAAAGAAGATGAAAATGTAAAAATAAATTTAGCAGGAGGTTTTTCTATATGACGAAGAAGGAGTTATCGAAAAGATATTTATTTTTTATTATTGGATTATTTATTAATGCATTAGGTGTGAGTTTTATCACAAAAGCAAGCTTGGGTACATCACCAATATCAAGCATTCCGTATACCCTTAGCAAAGGATTCTCACTTACAATGGGAGAGTTTACATTTATATTAAATATGTTCTTAATATTAGGACAAATTGTTATATTAAGAAAAGATTTTGAAAAAATACAACTTTTACAAATTCCAGTATCATTTCTATTTGCATTTTTTATTGATTTAACTATGGCTGGGCTGTCCTTTCTTAATCCTGCAGTATATGTTCAAAAAATTGCATATTTAATAATAGGATGTATAATACTTGCATTGGGTATTAGTATGGAAGTAATTGCTGATGTAGTTATGCTTTCAGGGGAAGCTTTTGTAAAAGCAATCTCAGAAGTTATGAAAAAGGAATTTGGTACTACCAAAATAGTATTTGATGGATCCCTGACTATAGGTGCATGTGTTATTTCTTTAGTTTTATTTCATAATATTGTAGGGGTTAGAGAAGGTACCATAATAGCGGCTTTAATTGTTGGACTTATGGCTAAGTTCTTTAATAAAAAACTTGAGTTTATTGGGGAAATGTTAAAGGAGAATTATGCTTTTGATGAAATCCAAGATGTTGAAGTTTAAGAATATAGCAGTTTTTAGCAGATATAGGGATAGTAGAGAAATTCAACTATCCCTATATTTATGTGTGCCCAGCATGGGCACGTACTAGTCGGTGAAAGTCCGATATGGGGGTTGATAGTGCCAACCATTAGCTT
>NZ_JACSRA010000012.1 GCF_014836335.1 Clostridium cibarium | reverse complement strand
TATTATTCCAAATCTACCATCAAACAATACAAAAAAAGAATGTAGTAGATTTGTTTTACACAAATCTATCTACATTCTCATTATACTTTTAGATTTTTAAATTTAATTTTAACAATAAAGATATTTTATGGTTCAAAATACTGTAATTCCATATTGGAACATTGCAGTATTTTTTTGTATCTTCATTATGTCTACATTATGTCTACATTATGTCTACTGCTTGGTGTCATAAGTCTTCATAGTTTTTCTTCTATCTTTTTGATAAGTTTAATAATAGATTATTGATTTCAGATGATCTTTAGTAAAAAGTTAAAAATCTTGATACAAGTATTCTACAATTATTCATGTTTAGGTAGAAGAACTTTTAGCTGTATTCTTGAAAAAAGTAACGTATAAAAAAATAATGTTCTATACTTGAAAATATATCAACTAATATATGCAACTTATTTCTTTAAATGTGAATCAATATTTGAATAGCAGTAACAATTAGAATTAAATTATTTTATTACAGAAACAATTACAGTATAATATTATTGTAAAAACATTGAATTATAGTAATGAAATGGATTGATAGTGTTATAAAGTAGTGGAATACTAATCTGTTTTTACATGAAGTTAACAAAATAGATCAATCATTTTATGTAAATTATACAACAATGTATTATTTATAAGCTATTGTTATAGGTATGAATAAAAAGAGGGAGGAGTAGAACATGATTAAGATTTTGGTTTTAGAAGATGATAAAGAAATTAATCAACTTATTTGTAAGGTATTAGAAGATAATAATTATTTTACAACTTCTGCCTTTACAGGATTAGATGGAATGAGATATTTAAAATCAGAAAAATTTGATCTAGTATTACTAGATTTAATGTTACCTTTTATGAGTGGAGATAAAATTTTAAGTGAGCTTCGTACATTTTCACAAGTTCCAGTTCTTGTAATTTCTGCCAAAGAAACAACACAGATTAAAGTAGATTTACTTCGATTAGGAGCAGATGATTATATAACAAAGCCATTTGATCTTGATGAGATTGTAGCTAGAGTTGAGTCAAACTTGCGACGTAGTAGAAATGAAAACAAAGAAGAACAAAAGTGTATATTTAAAAATAAGGATATCGAAATGAATTTGCTTGAAAAAGAGGTAAAGGTTGGTGGAAAAGTACTTCAATTAACAGCAACTGAATATAAAATTTTAGAACTCTTTTTATGTAATCCTCAAAAATTATTTTCTAAGGCTAATTTATTTGAAAGCATTTGGAATGAAGATTATATTGTAAGTGATAATACTATTAATGTATATGTTAGTAGATTACGACAGAAGTTAAAAGTTGCAAATCCGCATATGGAATATATAGAAACTCTTTGGGGCTTAGGATATCGTTTGTCGAAGTAAGTATTTATATTTTTTTTATTAATTTGTAAGGATTTTGTTAGAATTACTTATTATGATAAAAGTATAGGATGATTTTCAAATCCAAACTAATAGTTAAGAAAAATTTTAATAACAGGGAGTGCGATATAGTTATATTAACAGGAAATCAACACTAAATAAACCTATGTTAAAAAATATTCAGTAATTTATAAGGGGCTCTATTTGGAGAAAGATAAAATAAAAGAAAGTGGAGTATTTGAATATGGAAGAAATTATTTTAAGGGCAATTGATTTGAATAAAAAATATAATCAAACTAAAGTTTTAAACAATGTAAATATTACTATAAAAAAAGGTAGAATATATGGATTTGTTGGACAGAATGGAGCCGGAAAAACTACGGTTATGAGAATTATATCAGGTCTTTCTATCGCTGATTCTGGGTATATAGAAATGTTTGGGGTATCAGATAGAAAAGGATTAATAGAAGAAAGAAAACGTATGGGATCTATGATCGAAACACCAGCTTTTTATCCATATATGACAGCATATGAGAACATTGAAGCAGCACGAATAGCTTACGGAATTCCGAGTAAAGATTCAAGTGAGAAAGCTTTAGTTGCTGTTGGGTTACAGGATACAGGAAAGAAAAAAGTGCAAGATTTTTCAATGGGAATGAAACAGCGTTTAGGTATTGCAATATCTATACTTAATGAACCGGAGTTTCTTGTTCTGGATGAACCTACAAATGGGTTAGATCCAATTAGCATGATAGAAATACGAGATTTAATAGCTAGTTTAGCACGTGACAAGAATATTACCATTTTAATTTCTAGCCATATATTGGAGCAGTTATACCAATTAGTAACAGATTATATTATTATTCATAAAGGGCAAATCTTACGAACAATAACAAAAGAAGAATTAGATAAAGAATGTGAAAAACATATTGCTATATCAGTAGATAATACTTCACTTGCAATAGCAAGTTTAGAAAAATCACTTAATATAAAAAAATATAAAATTATGCCTGATGATAGCATCTTACTATATGATTATGTTGATGATGTCCAGAAGGTTATTAATACACTATCAAAAGGTGAAATTATAATTAAAAAGATTAATGTAAATGGAGACAGTTTAGAAAATTATTTCATTAATCTTATTGGAGGTGTTGAAAATTTTAAATCTATTTAAGTTAGAATTATATAAATTGAAAAAGCAAAAGACACTCAAAGTATTATTACTACTTGTAATCTTGCTATCTGTTTTAAGCGCTTTTTCTGAGATTAGAATACTTGCTGAGCAAGGAGTTTCAAGCAGTGGAAAATTAAGTTATGAAAAAGCGTTTCAAGATATTTTTATGTATTTTGTATGTGCTGTATTTGCAGGTCTTTATATAGGGGCTGATTTTTCAAATAGGACAATTCAGTCTTATCTTTCTTCTGGACATAGCCGTATTTCAATAATTATAGCAAAATCGTTAGGCTTTTTCATGGGGACAACAATTATTATGTTACTTTATCCAATTACAGTTACTATTATTAATACAATTAAATTTGGGTGGGGTGAACCATTTACTTTTCTTTCATTCTGCTATATATTAAGGGTTGCTTTATTAGGTTCAATTTTAAATATTGGAACAAATAGTGTATTCGTACTTTTTGCTTTTATTTTTAAAGATATTCCCAAAACTATTTGCGCTTCATTATTATTTCCAATTTTATTTTCGTTTTTTCAGTCATTAATAGGAGATGTTATTCCAATTTTAAAGAGTGTAATCAACGTTACAACCTTAGCACAGTTGAAAAATATATCAATCGCCACAATTAGCTATCAACAAATATTTGTAATATTTTTATCATTTTTAATTATAACAATTATAACATTAAGTTTAACTTATATAATTTTTGATAAAGCAGAAATTAAATAGAGGTTAGATAAATATGAGAAATAATATGTTCATAACCAATATTATACTAATAATTCTCATATGCATAATCATTATATTATTTCTTCATTTATATCTAATAAAAAGGCAGATAAGAGCTATATCAAATCAATTGCAAAAAAATAAAGTTGAAAAAATAAATATCGCTTTAATTAATAAAGATGTTATTAATTTAGCTTCTATAATAAATAAAAATATTCTAAATCAAAAAAAACATAATTTGGATATTATAAAAAGGGGAAAAAAACTAAAGGAAGCAATTTTGAGTATTTCACATGATTTAAGGACACCATTAACATCTATTATTGGATATTTACAACTTCTGAAAAGATCAAAGCTTAATAGTGAACAAAATGAATTTGTTGAAATAGTATTAAATAGAAGTGATGGATTAAAAAAATTAATTTGTGATTTCTATGAGCTTTCTATTTTGGAAATAAGTGAAAATAAACCAAATTTCCAAAGGGTCAATATTTCAAAGGTTATTACTGAATGTGTACTTAATTACTTTGAAGAATTTGACAAGAGAAATATAGTCCCAAAATTGAAAATTTCAAAGGAAGTAGATTATGCTTATGTGGATAAATTGATGTTAGAAAGAATTATAAATAACTTATTGATAAATGCATTGCGTTATAGCAATGGCGATCTTAGTATAACTGTAACTGCATCTGAATGGATTAATATAAGTTTTAAAAATGGTATTTTTCAAAATAAAATGTTTGATCCAACTAAACTATTTGAAAAATTTTATACTGGAGATGAAGCTCGTAATAAACATGGTACTGGGTTAGGGCTTTATATAACAAAGCTTTTAATAGAAAAGATGGGAGGGCAAGTATTTGCTAAACTTCAAGACAATATGCTAGATATTACAATTTTGCTAATGAGGAAAAGTTAAGCTAAGTTTATTTGTTAGGTAATAATAAGCATCGAGAGATTTCACAGCTGAATATTAGTAAATCCTCATTATTAAAATTAAATTACGCTTATAGATAAAATATCAAAATCTGATATAGCATTTAGTGCTTACCAGGTTTTTTTTCTTTTTACTGGCTAAGATAACTTAAGTAGTGGTTATTTGGCTAATTTATATAAAAAAAGATTTATGAAAATAAAAGATGGAAAATCGAAGATATATAATACATTAAAAAATAAAATGAAGTTTGAAAGTATTACAGGAAAATTAATTCTTTATTTTTTAAAGAGGCTGTTACATTAGCATTTTGAAAATGCTAATGCGACAGCCTCTTTACATTCATTATTCAGCAACACTTGGAATCTCTTCATTGTCGCTTGACTTCTCTTTATTGTAATAATTATTTGTAGTATTACCTGAATTATTACCAACACCATTTTTAACTGGTGAAATAATAAATCCAAAAACTACTCCAATTGAAAATGCTAAGGAAGTCAATCCCAAAACCTCTTTTTTATTCATTACGTATCCCCCTTTTATTATGAGTACCACTATATTCACATATTACTAAATTATAGTTAAACAGTATAATAATTATAACACTTTTATTCTTTATTTTTTACTTCTTTTTAAAACTACAGGATTTGAATGTCCTACAAATAATGGAACTTTTTCAATATAAACATCACTAGTTTCAAGTCCAAACCATCTTGCTGGAGTAACAGTAATTTTCTTTATTAATAATTTTGATCTAAGTATAAGTGAATCCCAAGACTTTAATTCTGACTCATAAGAAAGATGTTCTTGAATTAAAATAAAGCGGAAGTCACTAATTTTTCTATCGGGCATAGTTGTGTAAGTTCTAGCTTGCATTTCTATTTCACCGCTTTCAACTAATTCATTTGAAATTTGGCGCAAGAAAACATTTAATTTTTGTTCTACTCTAAATCCAAGCTTTAATCGAACTTTCACAATGTAAGATGTTCCAAAGGTGTCTACATTATATTCAGCTAAATAAGGTTCATCGGTAACATCAATATTTACAAACCAATAAACATTTGCTTTTTTAGGTCTTTTGTCTAAAATGGAGTACATTATTTTTCTTTCAATATATTTTCGGCTTCCTAAGCTTGTTAAATATACCAAGTTTGTTGCATACTTAGGGCGATCCTCATCTTGACGTAATTGATTTAATTGATCCTTATAATCTTCTATTGGAACTTCTTCTAGTAATCCCATCTTAATATAGTGACCTTTAATCCAAATAATCATAACTGTTAGTATTCCTAAGGCAATTAAAACAGCTACAAATCCTCCATGCATAAATTTAACTATATTTGCAATAAAGAAACAAAATTCAATTACTCCAAAGAAAATAAGTATACATATAGCAACAATAAGTGGAGTCTTTTTCTTTAATAAATAGTTAAACAATAAAATAGTGGTCATTAACATAGTAACAGTTATTGCAAGACCATAAGCTGCTTCCATATGTTCTGAATTTTTAAAGTAGAGAACTATTCCTATACAAACAATCCATAAAAGCTTATTAATTGAAGGTATATACAACTGTCCTTTAGACTTAGAGGGATACATAATATGTAATCTAGGGAATAGATTCAATTTAATTGCTTCAGAAACAAGTGTAAAGGAGCCTGAAATTAAAGCTTGTGAGGCGATAATTGCAGCTAAAGTTGAAATTACTATAGCAAATATTAAAAGTCCTTCAGGAACCATTTGAAAAAATGGATTTAGGCCTTCTATATCAGCATATTCAGTGCTATTCTTAGCTGCCAGTATCCAAGCTCCTTGACCAAAATAATTTAATAGTAAACATATCTTAACAAAGGGCCAAGACCCATATATATTATCTTTTCCAACATGCCCAAGGTCTGAATAAAGAGCTTCAGCGCCTGTGGATGATAAAAATATGCTACCAAGTATAAAGAAGCCTAGTCTATTTTCACTGCTAAAAAGTGTTTTAATTGCATAATATGGAGACAATGCACGTAATAGTGTCCAATCATGAGACATATTAATAATTCCAAAGTAAGCTAAAGCACAAAACCAAATAAGCATAATTGGACCAAATAATTTTCCAATTAAATCAGTTCCAAAATGTTGAATAAAAAATAAAGCACTTATGATTATTATTACAATTACAACAATATTATTTTGATTGTTCCCAAAAACCTCATTAAAACTTGGTATTAGATTTAGTCCTTCAATTGCTGAAGTTACAGTTACAGCAGGAGTCAACATTCCATCAGCTAGTAATGTAGAACCACCAATAATAGCTGGAACTATAAGCCACTTTGCACGCCTACGAACTAGAGTAAAAAGAGAAAAGATTCCACCTTCGCCCTTATTATCTGCATTTAATGTTATAAGAACATATTTTATAGTTGTTAAAATGGTAATTGTCCAAAAAACCATAGATAAAGTTCCAAGTATAAAACTTTCAGATACGTTACTTAAACCGCCATTACCATTTAAAACAGATTTCATTACATAAAGTGGTGAAGTTCCAATATCTCCATAAACTACCCCTAAGGTTACTAAAACTCCTCCTAAGGTCAATTTAGAAATATTATTTTGTTTTCTAATCAAATTCATATTTAATCTTCCTTTTCTTTTTTCTAGATAAAGCTATATTTATTATTTACTTTTTATCTTAAAATCATAGATAAAATAAAAAAATATATAAACTATTTTTTAAGAAAAAGGTTTATAATTGTTATAAATATCATTATCTGATATAAAAAAACAATAAAGGAGAAAAGATATATGAGTAACGTAGCTATATTAGTAGTAGATGTTCAAAATGCATTGATTGAAAAACATCCTTATAATGAAAGGAAAGTAATTGAAAATATAAAAAAGCTAATTTCAACTGCAAGAGATAATATGAAAGAAGTTATATATGTACGTCATGATGATGGAGTAGGGACTGAATTTGAAAAAGGAACATATGGATGGCAGATTTATAATGAAGTAGCACCTAATAATGATGAGTTAATTATTGAAAAACAGTTTAATAGTGCTTTTTTAAAGACAAGCTTAAGAGAATATTTAGAAAGTAAAGAGATAGATACAATAATGCTAGTAGGGCTTCAAACAGAATATTGTTTTGATGCTACTTGTAAAAGTGCCTTTGATGCAGGATATAAAATAATTATTCCAGAAGAAACAAATACAACTTTTGATAACGAATATCTTTCTGGTGAGAATCTTTATAAATTTTTTAATTATGGAATTTGGAATAACCGCTTTGCTCAGGTTATCTCAATGGAGGATGTAATAAAAACTTATCTAGATAAATAATATTCATATCAGAATTAGTTACCAGTATTTCCCAAGAAATAAACCTCATAAGGAATATAACCTTTTAATTGTAATTTAAATAAAAAACTGTTGACCCTAACATAAGGTTATAGTGTAGCATATAGGTAAAGGTTGAACATATTGTAAAAGAAATTCATAGCTAGCTAATAAATTGCAATATTAACAACCTTTGAATCAAGGCTGGAGGTATAACAATTGAAAACAGTTAAAGAAGTTTCAGATTTAACAGGAATTAGTGTGCGCGCACTACATCACTATCATAAAATTGGATTATTAAACCCAAGTGAAATCACAGATGCAGGTTACAGACTTTATGATCATAAATCTATTGAAAAATTGCAACAGATATTGTTTTTTAAGGAGCTTGATATACCTTTAAAAGATATTAAAGAAATAATGGACAGTCCAAGTTTTAATAAAATGAAAGCTTTAAAAAAGCAGGAGAAGTTGCTTGTTTTAAAACGTGATAGACTAAATGATTTAATAGATCTTATAAATAAGACAATAAAAGGAGAGAATTCAATGAGTTTTAAAGAATTTGATATGAGTGAATATTTTAATGCCTTAGAGGAATTTAAAAAAGAGCATAAAGACAAGATAATTAAAGCTTATGGTAGTATAAATAAATATAATGAATTTATTGAAGGTTTGAAATCTAAGGAAGATACAGCTAATAAGATTGCTAAAATGGCCATAACACAGTATGGAAGCATTGAAAAATATGTTGAGGCTATGAAGAAAAATTGGCAAAATGATAAGATGTTTACTAAAGCAGAACAATATGATGAGTTTAAGAGAGATCTCTTGGAAGATAAGCATCCTAAATTAAGAGAATTATATAAAAAGCTTGTATCTGACTTAAGTAAAGATCCTTCTTCAAAGGAAATTCAACAAGTAGCTGAAGAAATAACTAATATAGCTAAAAAAGATTATGAAATTTTTAAAGCTGATATGGGAGATGACTATTGGTACTACATGGTACGACTTTATTTAGTCTTACCTGATTGGATAAAAGCAGTTGACAGTAAATATGGAGATGGCTCATCTAAATTTATCGGTAAAGCTCTAAAAAGTTATTTAGGAGATAATAAGCCTAAGCTTGAGGTACTATATAAAAATCTTACATCTGACTTAAATAAAGATCCTCATTCAAAGGAAATTCAAGAAATAGTTCAGAAAATAGTAAATGAGACTGAGAAACAGCTTAAGGTTTTAAAAAGAGATGAAGGAGAAAATTATTGGGGCTATACAGCAGAACAATATTTATCAGATCCTACTTATATAAAAGTAATGGATAAGAAATATGGAAATGGTGCATCTAAATTTATTGGAGAAGCCCTAAAATTTTATTCTAAAAACAATTAATAAGAAAAGCTAAGCTTTATGTCTTAGCTTTTCTTATTTATATAAAAACACCTTTAGATTACCTTTATCATCAAATGTAGCTAAGAGAACATTTTTAACCTCTGTTTGATATAACCGTTTCAAATTAGACTGAACCCAATCTTCATCCTTCTGTATTTCCTTTAAGCTCTTTGAAATTATCTTACCTTCTTTAACAATTGTCCTTTGAAAATTAAAAGCTTCTGCTTGTATATTTAAATCTGAAAGAGTAGCAGGACTATATTTAGGATCCAAAAAAACAGAAATTTTCCCATCAGATTCCCAAGTTGCCAAGGCTACCTTTTTCACATCTTCTACTTTCTCTTCACGTAATTCTTCTAATAGCACATCAACTGATATTCTTGCTTTTTTTAATCCTTTATAAAGAATTTCTCCATTTTTAACAATAGTAATAGGTGAACTATTTACAATTCTTCTTAAGGCTGGGAACTTAAGAATACTAAAGATACTAATAAGATATAAAATTACTAGTACAGTTGTTGTAATCATAGAGCCTTCTAAACCAAGGTGTTCGTCAGACAAAGGGTGAGCAATTATGTTTCCAATAACTAGAGCAATAACAAAATCAAGAAGTCTTAATTGTGATATAGTTCGTTGTCCTAAGATTTTTGCCATGATAAGCAAGAAGAAATATGAAGTAATAGCACGAAGAACCCACTGAGCTCCAGTAAGGGTCTCTTGGCTTTGTAAAAAATTCATAAAATATGTACCTCCTTTATTCAAAGATTCAATGCTCATGTTATTTTACCCATTAGGCATTGCTGATTATACTAAGAAAAACAACATGATTAGTTGACATATACATGAAGTAAGAATAGAATAAATGGTATGTAATGGAAAATATAGGAGGTTTTTTTATGGAAATTATAAAAAAAGTGATAAATAAGGAAGATAGTAAAGAAGCAAGTGCAAATAAACCTGATATATATCAAGAGAAAATGCTAAATTCTAGAACTATTATAATCTCAGGAGAAATTAATCAAGAGCTAGCAGCAAAAGTTAGCATGCAGTTATTGATTTTGCAAGAAATAAGTGATGAACCTATAAAGATTTTTATAAATAGCCAAGGTGGCCATGTTGAATCTGGAGATACAATTCATGATATGATCAAATTTGTAAAGCCTAAGGTAATAATGATTGGTACAGGGTGGGTTGCTAGTGCAGGTATAACCATTTACCTTGCAGCTGATAAAGAAAATAGATATTCTTTGCCTAATACAAGATATATGATTCATCAACCATCTGGAGGAGCTAGAGGACAAAGTACTGATCTTGCTATTGAAGCTGAAGAAATAATGAAGATAAAAGATAGAGTAGCAAGATTAATAAGTGATGCTACAGGAAAACCATTAGAAGAAGTTAATGAAAACATAAATCGTAATTATTGGATGAATGCAAATGAAGCTGTAGATTACGGTATTGTAAATAAGATTATAACTAAGTATGAAGAGTTATAAAGGCTTAACTAATAATGAGTTAAAAATACTGGCTATCATAGCTATGACTATGGACCATATCGCTTATGGATTTATTACCCCAAGTACTATCACATATGAAGTTTTTAGAGCAATTGGGAAATTAACAATCGTTATAATGTGTTATATGGTTGTAGAAGGATATAAACATACACATAACATAAAAAAGTATCTATTAAGAATGTTTATATTTGCTCTCATTTCTCATATACCTTATGTATTTCTTTTCACAGGAAAAGTATCTTTATTATTTGGTGAACGTAATTTTCATACCAGCGTAATATGGTCATTACTTTTAGGGTTAATATTAATATGTGTTTGGAATGATGATAGATTTAAAAAAATATATAAGATAATTTTGTTAATCATTATTTGCTGTTTATCAACTTTAGGAGATTGGGGTATATTTGCAGTTATATTGATATTTGGATTTAATATTTATTATGGAAACAGAAAAAAACAGATGATTTTTCTTGGAATATGTGCCATGTTTATAGGTATTTTAACTATTTATCAACTAAGTTTAAGGGGGGCTGGAGCTTGGTATAGTGAGATCTACCTTTTTGGTTTACTTCTTGGTATTCCTGTTTTATTAAAGTATAATGGAACCCTTGGGAAAAGCAAAAATTTGAAGTGGCTATTTTATATATACTACCCCTTGCATCAAGTGATATTAGGCATTTTAGCCCATATTTAACACAAGTAAGTTAGAAAATTAAATATTTTTATCAAATAAAGTAACCTTATTAATAATTCTGCAATATAATATATAAAAATCTCTTTGCGCTGCATATAAACTACAGTACAAACTGATCAGGCCATAAGTTGTAGTAATTTAAGGAGCCGGGCCAAAATAGGCAACAGGGTTATTTAATACCTGTGGGACAGTTTAATGTTCTACAGGTATTTTTTCTTTTAGAGCATTAACTGTTATAAATGCAATGCCATAGAGCTATCAAACAAATTTATTCATAACAGAGAGAGAGAGTTGTTATGGATTAAAGGGAGGTAACTTATTATGACAATTGAAAGAAAGACAATGAAATTGCAGGGGCTAACAAATGAGGAAGCTAAGAAAGCTCAAAATAAGTATGGTAAAAATCAACTTATTCCAGAGAAAAAGGAGAATTTCCTTTTAAAGCTTCTTAATGTACTAAAAGAACCTATGTTTTTATTACTAATAATGTCGGCTATTATTTATTTCCTACTGGGGGAACCAACTGATGGTTCGGTAATGCTAATATTTGTAGTTGGAATGATATTAATTGATGTGGTTCAAGAGTGGAAGACAGATAAAACTTTAAAGTCCTTAAGGAAATTATCTGCACCTCATATTAAGGTTATTAGAGATTATAAAGAAAAAATGATAAATAGTGAAGACTTAGTTCCAGGAGATTTAATGATTATAACAGAAGGTATAAAAGTGCCAGCTGATGGAAAGCTAATCTCTTCTAATGATCTTTTCATAGATGAATCTTCCTTAACTGGAGAGGCTGAAGGTATATGGAAATCCATTGATTCTACAGATGAAGGGGATTATTTAAAAAAGGATCACTGCTATGCTGGAACCTTGGTCCTTCAGGGGAGTGGAGTAGTTAAGGTAGAAAAAATAGGAATGGCTACTGAATATGGGAAAATAGGGCATGGCATATCAGAAGCTAAAGATATTGTAACTCCACTTGAAAAACAAACAAGATATCTTGTAAAAATATGCTCTGTATTAGCTATAGTTCTTTGTTTTATCGTGGCAGCAATAACGTATTTAAATCTCTTTGATTCCCCACTAAAAGAAAGGCTAATCGAAAGCATTCTTTCAGGTATAACCCTTGCAATGGCGATGATTCCAGAGGAATTCCCTGTAGTTTTGACCGTGTTTTTATCAATGGGAGCATGGCGGCTAGCAAAGAAACAATCTCTAGTTCGAAAGCTTCCTTCAGTAGAGACTTTAGGTGCTGTATCCATACTTTGTGTAGATAAAACTGGCACTATCACATTAAATAATATGAAAGTAGATCATATTTGGTCTATTGAAGAAGATAAAGATAATTTGCTAAAAGTTATGGGGATGGCATGTGAAACAAATCCTTATGACCCTATGGAAAAAGCCATGCTTAAATACTGCCAAGATAATGATATAAAAAAGGACTACCTGTTTAGTGGTGAGCTTATTAATGAATATTCCTTTACCAATAAACGAAAAATGATGGGGCATGTTTGGAAGCGTGATAATAAAATAATAATTTGTGCTAAAGGTTCTTCTGAAAAGTTAATTAACCTTTGCAATCTCAAAAAGGAAGAAATAGATAAAATAAATAAAAAGGCATATGAAATATCTTCAAAAGGCCTTAGAGTAATAGCGGTAGGAAAAAAGGACATTGAAGATAATGAAATAGTTCCTCTTGAATTAGAAGATTGCAGTCTAAAGTTTCTAGGATTAATAGGGCTTATAGATCCTCCAAGGGATTATATAAAAGATGACATTAATAAATGTATATCTGCAGGTATTAGAGTTATTATGATTACTGGAGATAATGGATTAACTGCAGCTTCAATTGCAAAAAGAGTTGGCATTTGTTCAAATAAAATAATCACTGGTGATGAGCTTTCCCTTATGGATGATAGTACATTAAGAGAAAAAGTAAAGGATGTATGTATTTTTTCAAGGGTACTTCCAGAGCATAAAATGAAGATAGTAAAGGCCTTTCAAGAAAATGGAGAAGTAGTAGCTATGACTGGTGATGGTGTAAATGATGCTGTTGCATTAAAATATGCAGATATAGGTATTTCCATGGGTAAAAGGGGCTCCGAGATATCAAGAGATGCCTCAGATTTAATACTTTTAGATGATAACTTTTCTACTATAGTGGATACTGTTAAAGACGGCAGAAGAATATATGACAATATAAGAAAAGCTGTAGGTTATATATTTACAATTCATATACCAATAGCTTTAGCTTCACTAGTTGCACCTCTTCTAAAAATAGATTCTTCTTCTTTATTATTATTACCAATACATGTTGTTCTTTTAGAATTAATTATAGATCCAACATGTTCAATAGTTCTTGAAAGACAGCCATCAGAATCTGATATTATGAAACGTAATCCACGTAGCCAAAATGAAGGCATAATAAATCCAAGGCTTTTGCTAAAAAGCTTAATTCAAGGATTAGTCATTTTTATTGCTTCCTTTGGTATCTATTATGGGTATTTAAGTTATAATCCTGAAGGGGCAGCAGTAGCACGTTCCATGGGATTAGCTATAATAATACTTTCTAATATATTTCTAGTTCAAGTTAATAGTTCCAATAAGGACTTTGTATATGAATCTTTTAAAAAATTAAGTAAGGATAAGGTTTTATGGCTAGTAAATATAGCAATACTTCTTGGGGTTGGAATAATTCTTTATACTCCTATTTCAAAATTTCTAAACCTTGAAGCTTTAAGTTTTAAAGAAATGCTTTTGGTTATAGGTGCATCCATAGCTTCAGTGATGTGGTATGAATTTGTAAAGCTTGCCTTAAAATTAAAAAAAACAGATCTAATATCTAAAGATAAATAGTATGATATAATGTATAAAATAACTTTGTGTTTGGAGGACAGTAATGGATTTTTTTGAATTGATATATAAAAGAGAAAGTGTTAGAGGATATATAGATAAACCAGTTGAAAGAGAAAAGATTGAAAAGATAATTGAGGCAGGCAGAATGTCGCCTTCTGCATGTAACGCACAACCTTGGAAGTTTGTTGTAGTAGATGATAAAGAAATTGTTTCTAAGCTAGCTAAAAAATTATATGATCCTTTAGTAAGTGGGATAAATAAATTTGCTCTCTCTTCGCCAGCTTTTATTGTGGTAGTAGGGGAGAAGAGAAACTTAACGTCTAAAATGGGAGAAGTTATTAAAAAGCAAGACTTTACTTCTTTAGATATAGGAATAGCCTGTGAAAATATTTGTTTAGCTGCAGCTTCCTTAGATTTAGGAACCTGTATGATGGGTTGGTTTAAGGAAAAATCCATAAAGGAACTTTTAAATATTCCATCAAGCAAAAAAGTTCATTTAGTAATATCT
Organism: Clostridium cibarium; assembly: GCF_014836335.1. Lineage (GTDB taxonomy): Bacteria > Bacillota > Clostridia > Clostridiales > Clostridiaceae > Clostridium > Clostridium cibarium. Next base: position 95,835 of record NZ_JACSRA010000012.1, on the reverse strand, counting down.
CTAGGTTACTATGAAAATAAGGAACCAAGAAAAAAGATTAGAAAAGATGTAACTGAAATAATGAGTTACAATAAGTATTAAAATTATTTGGGCCTTTTTCGCTAACATTAAATTTTGTTAGTTAAAAAGGCCTTTTTAACATTTAAATGGAGGGTGGAGCATTTACAAAATAACGTTATTTGTCACCAAACTTCTTCTGCATGTATTCTCCACTAACCTGTAGACTCTTAATTGGATCTTTATCTACCCAATTCTTATGAGTTTCTAATATAACACCCTTTACTCCATTTTTTATAGCTATTTCTGAGAGCGTATCTAGATCCATATTTCCATTTCCTAATTCTGTAGCATTTTCTTCAAGTATTGGCGTCATATATGGACCTGATTTAGTGCAACCACGATCATTAATATGCCATAGTTTTATCCTATTACCTAGCTTTTCCATTAAGGCTGTAACATTAGCACCACCATCTGTCATCCAAAAGCTGTCAAACTCGAAGTTCACATATTCAGCATCTGTTTCTTCAATTATAACATCGTAAGCTGTTTTTCCATTGGCTTCCTTTTGTAATTCGCAATTATGATTATGATACAAAAGATGTATTCCTTCCTCCGAAAGAGCCTTTCCTGCCTGATTCAGACCTTGGGCAAGTTTGTCCACTTCCTCTAAACTACTATAATCAAATTTGTACATACCAGTAATAACTACAGTATCTGTTCCAAAACTTTTAGCTTCATCAGCTATAGCTTTAGGATCTTTCTCAATGCTTGCCAAATCACTGTGGAGACTTGTAACCTTTAGTCCACTTTCTTCTATGAGCTTTGGCCAATCAAGCTCGCCACCGTTGCCAATAGACATTCCTGAGAACTTTGTCATTAGTTTTACCAGAATAGAAGACTTGTGGATCATAAAATCATTTAATTCGATTCCTTCATAACCTGCGTTTTTAATATCAAGTAATGTCTGTAAAGCATTATCATAACTATTACACATTGTTCCTATCATAATCTGTTGAACTCCAGTCACAATATGTTTAGAATCCTTCTCATCACTATTTCTTACAACATCGTTTTCTTTTATGTTTTGCTCCGTTTTGTGTGAGTTCACGATTTTATTAATTCTCATATTTTCTTTGATTTCATAACCAGAAATAAGTATTATCACGAACATAATGCATGCAATGATTATTTTTAATATTTTTTTTGATTTTTTCTTCATTTTCCAATCTCCTTTTCATTGACTTATTTCATAAGTACTCTATAATAATATCAACACCTGTTGATTTTGCAACCGACAGATGATTTAAAAGTGTCGAATTCAATGGAGGAGTTATGTCAGAAAAAAATAATACCAATCAGAGGGTCATGTTAACAAAACGCTTGATCCGTGAGGCTTTATTAGAAATGTTAAAGATACATAATATAAAAAAAATATCAATACGAGAATTATGTCAAATTGCAGGAATTAATCGTACTACCTTCTATAATCACTATGGAAGTCAATATGATGTATTAAATGAAATTGCTGAAATGTACATAGAAAATACTTCATTTGCCGTTATAAATGATATTAGAGCAGGCAAAAATTTCTTTGAATGTCTGACCCGGGTTCTACAATATATAAAAGACAATCTTGAATTTGCAAAACTTGTGCTAGATCAAGGTAATTATGACCTAATCACCCACATCAAAATCTCACTTCCACAGTTTGATGGGATGGTCATTAAACATCTACCAGAGGATCTTGATTTGGATGAAAAGAACGCAATCGCTTCCTTTGTACAGTATGGAACAGTAAGACTTCTTAAAGAATGGATTTTCTCAGATTGTTTGAAACCACCAGAAGAAGAAGCAAAATTAATTTTATATATTGCCGGAAGAACAATTGGCAATTGAAAGCTAACGATATAAGGTAGGTGACCATAAATTTGAATCGAAGACGTCGAGATATTTTAAATTTAATTTTTAATACAGAAGAATACATTACAGGTAATGAACTGGCAAGGCTTTGCAATGTAACAATTAGGACAATAAGAAAAGATATCAAAGAAATCAACAATTTATTAAAAGAATACGATACAGAAATAGATTCTAGTATAAAAAAAGGTTACTTCCTAACTAAAAGAAATAAAGAGATTTTGAAGAAAAATGATCTTATAAGAAAAGTTTTAGATTATGAGTATATAATAGAAGCACCAAGTTTGCCCATAGATAGGCAAATGTACATACTGCTAAAATTAACTACTAAAAAATATATTTATGTAGAAGAATTGGCAGAAAGTTTATATGTATCTACAGCTACTGTAAATAATGATATTGCTTTTATGAATAAGTGGTTAAAGAAAGAGTTGAAATTGGGAATAAGTTATTCTTTAAATGAAGGAATTACACTTAGGGCAGATGAAAAGGAAAAAAGAAATATTATCAGTTGGGTTTTAGCAAAACGGATTAATATAAGTACTGTTTCGAAATATTGGAGTTATTTATTTGAAGGGAAAGATGTTATTACATTAGCTAGAGATATTTATCATGTGGTAAGTGCTGAAACTAAAAAGCATAATTATTATTTATCAGGCCATAGCGCCCAACTTTTATGTTATGAAATATTAGTTGCAGTTAATCGTCAGAAATTAGGATTTAATTTAAATGATTCAGATGATATAAACGGTGAACTTATGCCTGTAATCATTGCTATACGAGAAAAAGTAGAAAAGATATTAGAGGAAAGATTATCAGAAACAGAATGGCTCAATTTACAGCAGTATTTTAAATCAAAGCAATTCCTTCATGGAACAGATATTAAAAATATTCAAACAGAAGAAGTTGTTTATATAGTAGATGAGTTTTTAAACATTTTATATAAAAACTTTAAAATAGATTTAAGGGTTAATCCAGATAATAAATATAAGTTAATTTTATATGTAGCTCCAATGATAAATCGTTTGAAATATAGACATTGTATATCAAATACCATAGATAAAAAAGTTGTTAAAACCTATAAAACAGAATTTAAAATGGCCACTGAAATTATACATATTATTAAGAAGAAACTAAATTTGAATATAGGACTTATTGATTTAGCTTATATAACTATTCACTTAGTAACCATGTGTGGGATAGGTAGATATAAATTAAATACTATAATTGTTTGTGATTATGATGAGTCTATATTAAGTTTTATTAATGATAAAATTAAAAATTATTTTGGAGAAAAAATAGAGGTATGCAGGTTTTATGATTATCAAGAATTTATGTATGAAAATGAGGAGAATCTTAAAAAGGTAGATTTTATAATAACCACCTCAACAATAGCGGATATTACTAATATTCCTTTTATTAGAATAAGTCCTGAAGTGGAGCAAAATGACATGGATATGATAGCTGAATATCTTGATGGTTATAAAAGCGAATCATCATAAAGTATTTCACCCTTTGAGGTGAAATATTTTAGTTTGTGGAAAAAATTTAGAATGATTATAATAAAACCAAAGCTTAGAGATAAGTACACACAGAATTATATTTTTAGGAGGTAGCTATGCTTACAATAGGTTATATTGGAAATGGTAAAAGTACTAATAGATATCATCTTCCATTTGTGGTGCAAAGAAAAAATATAAAGGTAAAGACTATTTATCAAAGGAATCCTAAAAATGAAAATTGGGATAGAATCGATAGAGTAAATTATACTTCTAACTTAGATGAGCTATTAAATGACGAAGAAATACAATTGATAGTGATTTGTACACTTCATAATAGTCATTATGAATATGCAAAAATGGTGTTAGAACACAATAAACATTGTCTAGTTGAAAAGCCATTTATGGAAGATTCTAAGCAGGCAAAAGAAATCTTTGCTTTGGCAAAAGAAAAAGGATTAATAGTTCAACCTTACCAAAATAGACGCTTTGATAGTGATTTTTTAACAGTTCAAAAAGTTATCAAAGAGGGAAAATTAGGTGAATTACTAGAATTAGAAATGCATTTTGATTATTATAGACCAGAAGTACCTGAAGCTAGTACTAGTTTTGATCCTCACTCATCATATTTATATGGTCACGGGTGTCATACCTTGGATCAAGTAATTAGTTATTTTGGCAAACCAGATAATATCCATTATGATGTAAGGCAATTATTAGGCACAGGCAAAATGAATGATTACTTCGATTTGGATTTATATTATGGAAAATTAAAGGTATCAGTAAAATCCAGTTATTTTAGAATCAAGGAAAGACCAAGCTTTGTTGTATATGGTAAAAAAGGATGTTTTCTAAAGAAGACAAAGGACCGCCAAGAAGAGCATTTAAAATTATTCTATATGCCTCAAAACAAGGATTTTGGTATTGATACATTTGATCATTATGGGGTACTTACATATATGGATGAAGAAGGCGACATACACGAAGAAAAGGTGAAGTCTGTCTCTGGTGATTATGGCCGTGTATATGATGATTTATACGAAACAATTATAAATGGTAAAAGTAAAACTATTACTGATGAACAAGTATTATTGCAAATGGAAATATTAGAAGCTGGAATAAAAGATTTAAAATAAGTAGCTAATATGGAGGCTTAAGATAAGGTGAATGAAGAGGATTTAAGAAAATTATGTGCTGAAAAAGCTATGGAATATATAAAAAATAATACTGTAATTGGTTTAGGAGCAGGAAGAACTATAGCTTCTTTAATTGAGCTTATAAGTAAAGAAATACAGGATGGTTTGAAAATTAAAGTTGTAACTCCATCTGATAGTACAATTTATATGTAATGGAGGTATTAACATGAAACTAGGCATTATTGGATCTGGAATGATCGTTCAGGAGTTCCTAACTATTACTTCCTATTTAAAGGATTTAGAGTTAGCAGCTATCTATGGAAGAAAAAGTGCTGAAGAGAAAATGAATGAATTGAAGAATAAATATAAAATTATGGATATTTATTATGATTATGACGAACTGCTTAATAGTGATGTAGATACTGTTTATATTGCATTACCTAATAATCTGCATTTTGAGTTTGCTAAAAAGGCATTAGTGGCAAATAAAAATGTTATTATTGAAAAACCTATAACATCAAATTATAAAGAAGCATCAATATTAAAGGATTTAGCTAAACAAAGAAACTTATTTATATTTGAGGCAATCACTAATCAATATCTCCCTAATTATAAAAAGATTAAGGAACTGCTTCCAGCCTTGGGAAATATAAAAATTGTTCAATGTAATTATTCTCAGTATTCTAGTAGATATAATAGTTTTAAGGAAGGTAATGTACTGCCTGCATTTGATCCTAATTTTTCTGGTGGAGCATTAATGGATTTGAATATTTACAACATTCATTATATAGTTGGTTTATTTGGAAAACCTAAAAATGTTGAATATTATCCTAATATAGAAAGAGGAATAGATACATCAGGAGTATTAATATTAGATTATGAAACATTTAAATGTGTTTGTATTGGAGCAAAAGATTGTAAGGCTCCTATTGCAAATAATATTCAAGGGGATAAAGGATGCATATATCAAGATACTCCAACTAATGTTTGTAAAGGATTTGAGTTATTAATGAATGATGGAACTAGCTCTTTAATTAATGAAAACAATTATGATCATCGTATGGTTAATGAGTTCATTGAATTTATAGAGATGATTAAAAATAATGATTTGGAAAAGTGTTATAAAATGTTAGAACACAGCTTAATAGTAAGTGAAGCTCAAACAATTGCAAGGAATAAAAGTGGAATTGTATTTCCTGAAGATAATAATTAAAAATAATGTAGATAATATTGATTTTATATATTGCTGGAAGAACAATTGGTAATTCAGGAATGTAGGTACTGGATTTAACATTTAAGTGGAGGATAGGATGGATAATGTATGGGAACGCTCGATACCTTTTTATAATTTGAGCATTAAAGAAATAACAGCTATATTCACAGAATATGATAAGAATTTTGAAATATTAAATTATACTCCAATATATGTTGGATGTAGAAATAGTAATTATAAGATACATACAAATAAGGGATATTTTTTGTTAAGAGTATGCCCATTAAAGGATATTAGTTATAAAAAGGAAAGATTTATTAGCGAGTTATTTTACGGCTATATAAATGTTCCTAAATTGCTTTTTGTATCTGAAAATAACATTACACAAAGAATATGTTTAATATATGAATATGTGAATGGTAATTCTATGCAAGAAATGCTTATACAAAAAGGCAAGCTTGAAGATAGAATTATAGTTGAAGTTGCTGAAAGTGCTTCATATATACATAACTGTAATATTTTAAATAAAGATGAATTTCATGATGATTATCCACCTTTTCTAACATGGTATGACTTGTTCCTTGAAAAAGAAATTGTTACTGAACGTATTGGAAAAGAAATAAAAGAAAGAGTTAAGACACTTATAGCAGATAAAAAAAGAGATTTATATGAAATTGATAAGTATATAAGTTTCATTCACTCAGATTTTCATCCTGCAAATATGATAATTGATAAAAATAATCGTATTTGGATTGTTGATTGGGAATTTTCGGGTTTTGGCCATAGCTTAGGAGATATAGGACAGTTTTTTCGATATGAGAATAGTTTTAATCAAAGGCAAATTGAAATGTTTGAAAAAGCATATAATAGCTCTTCTAATAGAGTCTTGCCATCTAATTGGTATGGGTTAAGCAAGCTTCGAGATTTAGTAAACCCACTACAAATGCTTGGTGCAAAAGAAAATCTTCCACAAAAATATATTGATTTAAAAAATATTGTTTTAAATATATTAGTGTTCTTTGGCTATTAACTATATAATCCATTAATTTACTTATATATACTCCCATGTTATTATTTAGTTATATTTTCCAAAAGGGAGGTTTATATGAGAAAGAAGATTATTTTAATTTTTAGTTTATCATTATTAATATTATTGGCATTAATTATAGGAATTACCCACAATTGGTCACCTGAACAATCCTTTAGTAGGACTAATTCAAAAAGTATAGATAATTTAAAGAATTTGGAAACCTTAAAAAAAATAAATTTAAATAAAGATAAGGTTATGTTTGTCAATAAAACTCCATACAATCAATTAAATTTAGTAATAACAAGAAACAAATTTCTTAAGGGATGGAGTGTAGAGGATTTTTTATTGGGAGCAAATATCGATCAATTAGATAATTATATATTTATACAATCAAATTCAAATAAATATAATTTTACATCCAGCTGGAGCAGATTAACAAGTTCAAAAGACCCAGATAAAAAAGGAATTCTTTATGGCTTTTTTACTGGTACGAATAATAATTATAAAGAAATTTATGTAGATGATATTAAATGTAATATTGAAAAGATAGATGATAATTTATTTTTATATTACTGTTTTAGTGGACCACCCAAATTTAATTATAAAGTTGTAGAATAAATAAGAACAATTTGAGATAAATACTAGACACCATAATGCATCTAAAACAAGTAAATTTTACACAAAAATATATTGTTTGGTGGCATAATAAGAGAGCTCTGAATATAATGTAATATTATTTATTATTTAAACAATATATAATTCAATGAGGTGTCTTTATGGTTATTACACCAGATATTCCTACACTTAAATATACTACTAGAAATTGTATTAAATTTTTCGAATTAATAGCAGAACCTGTAAATCAAGAAATACTTCCAGGTGTCTCCATTAGAGGCTGGGGGTACAATGGAAGTATACCAGGACCAACTATTCAAGTTTATCCAGGAGATTATGTCTGTATAAGAGTAATTAATCACCTCCCAGAAGATACAAGTATTCATTGGCATGGACTTAACGTTCCTAATGTAATGGATGGAGTGCCAGATGTGGAACCTTCACCTAGAATTGAACCAGGGCATTATTTTGATTATCACTTTAGAATAACTAATCCACCTGGAACTCATATGTATCATTCTCATGTTAATGTAGCAAAGCAAGATATGCTAGGGTTATTAGGTGGCTTTGTAATTCTAGATCCCCATGAAAAAGATATTAATAAAGACTATTTACTACTAATGCAAGAATGGGGTCTTGATGGCTTAGAAAAAGGAAAAAAGATAGAACATGGACAATACAACTTAAATCCTTTTACAATGGACTTCAACATGTTCACTATAAATGGCAAGAGTTTTCCATATACTACACCTATGTCTATTGAATATGATGATATGGTACGTTTAAGATTAGGCGCTATACAAACTAATCATCATCCTATGCATATTCATGGGCATCAATTTTTAGTTGAAAAAGCTGATGGTAATCCTATAAATGATATGAATAGAGTTTTTAAAAATACAATACTAGTTGCTACTGGGGAAACTTGGGATGTTCTATTTAAAGCTGACAATCCAGGTATATGGCCTTTTCACTGCCATATTTCACATCATATGTCTAACAACTTTACTGATGGACCTGGTGGAATGTTAACTACCTTAGTTTATAAACCATAATATACTTATTTGCTGTTAGATTTAAATACTAGATAAACCAAAGGACACATTTTTATGTGTCTTTTTTATTTAGAGATATATGATTAATTTTTAGTGATAAAGCCTTATTTTTTTTAGAAGTTATTAATATAACATTTAATACATATTATTATAGTTGTAAAGAATTATATACTTAGAGGTGAGGATATAATAACATTGATAACAGTTTTAGCTATTATTATATTAATTTTAGGAAGCGGAAGAAGCATAGGTAACTGTATTAACTCCATTTTCCTAGCTATTAAAAAGATAAATAAGAACTATCTAGATTTATTTTTAGAAAAGGATCTCTTTATGAGAATAAGTCAATGTATTATAATTTGTCTTTCAGAGTTCTTTAGCTTTGTATCAGTTTATATTATTCTTATTAAATATGTAAACCTACAGCTAAGCTTGTATATTAAACTTATACTTATAATTAATTGCTGTTTGCTTGTGCATTACCTTTTTGGATTTATCTTAATAATAAGCAATAATTTAAATAATTTTATGGCAAGCTCAAAAGATAACAGTATGAAAGGGGATTTTTTACTAAGCTATTTTATAACCAGTACCTTTTTAGCAGCAACTTTAGCATATCCTTCGCAAGTAAGTAAATATGTAATTAGTGGATTTATTGGAGTTTTCATATGTTATATTTTAAATTTAAAAATACTTTTAAATATTATGAGAAATCCAGGAAAGGTAAAGATTTCTCCATATGATGAAAAAAGTTTTATTAAGGTATCATTAATAGTTGGTATAGTTGTTATAATGATTGTGCTAAACTTATTTCTTGGAGTATGTTTGGCTAGCTCTTTACAAAATGGATTTTCAAATAATCCTAGTTATTTTGATCTTTTTTACTATACCGTAGTTACCTTTACTACCATAGGCTTTGGAGATATTATCCCTTTATCTATTCTAGCAAAACTTATTGCAATAGTTATTTCTGCAACAAGTATAATATGTATAACTATTTTCCTAGGAAGTATTTATTCGTATAGAGATAGAGATTAAAATAAAAAGTTTAAATATTTTCGTATGCATTAAAAAACTATATTTATGATATAATAAGCTAATAGTAATAAAAAGACAAAATAATATGAGTAAAGTAGGTTAATAGATGAGACATTTACAATTAGAGAAACAAGTGAAAAAGATGGATAAAGAAATAGAAGCATTAAAGATTTCAAAAAAGTACTTATCAAATCATGCTGAAATCGATGAGGTAAGAGAATTTTTAAATAGAGAAAGGCAAGCCCTTGCTGATGAACTTTATTTTGAAGATGGAAAAAGTTATATAGAAGCAAGAAATCTTGTTTCAACATTTTTAGGTGAAAGTTTAGGTAAAGACGAACAAAAAAAGTTACTAGAAGATATTAAAGATATTTATGGAAGACAATTACCTAATGCATCAAAAGAAAGCAGTGGACTAAGTGCTTGGTTAAATAAAATAGAAGTAAACTTTAAGTGGATTCAAAATGATGATACTGAATGGTCAACTTTAATAATTGAAACATTATAAGGATCTACAAAATTCTAAGAGATAAATCTTAGAATTTTTTTTCTTAATAATTTAATACTATGAATTTCATCTAAATACATAGTATAATGGAAATGTAATGCAATTTTAATTATAAATTACAAGATGAAAAGTAGGTGAATTAATGAAAAAAGGATTATTAGCAGCTATAATAGGCAGCGGTATAGTAGTTGTATCATTAATTGGTGGAGGAATTTATTATGTAATTAATAATTCAAGTAAGCCAAGTGATGTACTAGAAAAGTATGTAAGTCTCTTAAATGACAAAGATTACGAAGGTATGTATAACTTAATTTCTAAGGATAGCAATATATCTCAAGAGGATTTTGTTTCTAGAAATAAAAACATATATAACGGGATAGATGCAAGTGATATAAAAGTTAAAGTAGGAGATATTAAGAAAAGTAGTAGTGAAGCTACTATAAATTACGATACCTCTATGAATACTATAGCTGGAGAACTTGATTTTTCAAACTCTATAGAACTGAAAAAGGATGACGGGAAGGATTATAAAATAGTTTGGGATTCAAAAGCTATTCTTCCAGAACTTCAAAATGATTATAAGGTAAATACTAATCCTACAAAAGGAAAAAGAGGTAGCATACTAGATAGAAATGGTAAAATCTTAGCTACTGACGGTAAAGTTTTTAACGTAGGTATTGTACCTGGAAAGCTAGCAAATAAAGCAGACGCTGTAAATAAAATAGCATCAATTCTTCAAATGACAGCAGATGATATAAATTCTAAGTTAAGTGCATCATATGTAAAGAGTGATACCTTTGTACCACTTAAGCTTATGTCAAAGGATGATCCTAGAAAAGCTTCATTATTACAAATTCCTGGGATTTTGCTTAATGATAAAGATTCAAGAATATATCCATTAGGAGCACAAGCTGCTCATTTAACTGGTTATGTACAAGCTATAAATGCTGATGAATTAGAGCAAAATAAAGATAAACATTATAATCAAAATTCCCTTATAGGAAAAGCAGGACTCGAAAAACTTTATGAAGACACCCTAAGAAGTAATGATGGAGAAGAAATTCTTATAGTTGATAGCAAGGGTAGTAAAGTAAGCAGCGTACTTTCTAAAGAAGTGGAAAACGGTAAAGACATAAAATTAACTATAGATAGTAGCCTTCAAAGTTCATTATATACAGATTTATCTCAAGACAAAGGTGCTTCAGTTGCTATGAATCCAAATACAGGAGAAGTATTAGCCCTTGTAAGTGCTCCTGGATACGATCCTAATGACTTCGTACTAGGTATGTCAAATGATAAATGGAATAGTTTAAATAACGATCCTAATAAACCTTTATATAATAGGTTTAAGAGTACGGTAGCTCCAGGATCAACATTTAAACCTATAACTGGCGCTATAGGACTTGATACAAAAACATTAGATCCAGAAGCAGATAAAAAAATCAGCGGTTTATCTTGGAAGAAGGATAATAGCTGGGGAAGTTATTCTGTTACAAGAGTATCTGAGTATGGAGGAGGTTCAAACCTTCAAAATGCTATGATTTATTCTGATAATATCTATTTTGCTCAAGCTGCATTAGATATAGGAAAAGATAAATTCGCAGAAAAACTTAAAAGCTTTGGTTTTAGTGAAGATATGCCTTTTGAATTTGGATTAACTAATTCACAATATGCAACAGATGGAAACATAAAAACTGATGTACAACTTGCAGATAGTGGATATGGTCAAGGAGAAATTCTTGTAAATCCTGTACATTTAGCTTCTATGTATTCTATGTTTGCAAATAGCGGAAGCATGGTTAAACCATATTTATTATATAAGGATAATCCAACAGGAGAGATGTGGAAATCAAATGTAGTCTCTAAGGAATCTACAACTACCATATTAAATGATATGATTCAGGTAGTTGCAAATCCTAATGGTACAGGCCATGAGGCACAAATACCAGGTGCTACTATAGCTGGTAAAACAGGAACAGCAGAAGTTAAGGCATCGCAAGATGATAAAACAGGAACTGAAATTGGTTGGTTTGCAGCTATGACTACTAACAAAACTAGCAACATGCTTGTAGTAGAAATGGTTGAAAATGCAAAGGATAAAGGTGGAAGTCACTATGTAGTTCCAAAGGTAAAGAACGCATTACTTACAGTGAAATAATTATAATGAAAATCTCCAACATTATATAAGATGTTGGAGATTTTATTATATGAGTAGTCCAAGGTATTTTCTTTAAAATTCTTCAACTAATTTTTGGTAGATATTTTTAAAGGCGCTATTTTTTCTCCATATAAAATAAAAATCATGATTTTTCTGCAAATCCTCAATTTCTATTTTTTTTAAAGATCCATTTTCCAGCTCATCTTTAACTGCAGCTTCATATAGAGAAGTAATTCCATTATTATTTTTAACTAAATATTTTATTGCATTAATATTCCCTAGCTCAATAACTTTGCTAAAATCCTTTAAAGTAAGGTTTTGTTTTTCTAAGTTCTTTTCAAAAATATCTCGTGTGCCTGACCCTTTTTCTCTTATAATCAATGTTTCTTGAAGTAAATCTTCTAATACACGTGGTTGCTTTTTTAATTGGTAGCCTTTTCCTGAAACGCAAATATACTTTTCACTTGAATATACAGCAAAATCATATTCATTTTTTGCAAAATATCCTTCTACTAGTGCAAAATCAATTTCGCCATGTTCTAACTTATAAAGAAGCTCTTTGGTATTTTCTACAATTATAGTAATATTCATATTATTATTCCTGTTTAAGTAATCACATAGTTTTGGTGGCAATATAAATTCTCCAATTGTGAGAGTTGCTCCAAATTTAAGGTTCTTTACACCTGATTTTTCTTGAATAATTTTTTCTTTTAAATATTGCTCATCATGCTTCATTGTGGCAACAGCATCATAAAATATTTTTCCTTGCTTAGTAAGGGTTATTTTTCTGCCTTCATATTCAAAGAATTTAGTATCATAACTCTTTTCTAAATATTTAATATGCTGCGATACCGCTGGCTGTGTAATACATAGAGCTTCCGCAGCTTTGGTAAAATTCATGTAATTACATACAGTTAAAAATGTATTTATTCTAAAATCCAACATACATATTCCTCCATCAATTAAGCATAACATATTTTTATGATTATATAAAAATAAATAATTTTTAGTTATGGTTCTCTTGTGATAATATACTCCTTGAAGAAAAGTTTAAGAAAAGAGGAATATTATGGAGTTTATTAAAAAGAATTATCAAGGTTTACTATTTTGTTTATTAATTGCTATAATTGCCGCGTTATTTGGAGAAAAATTTACAATTATAGGAGGTCCGGTATTTGGAATTTTATTAGGTTTGATAATAGCACTTTTCCCACGTAAAAATTCTTTTGAAAGTGGAATTAAATTTACGTCAAAAAAGATACTTCAATACGCAATTATTTTACTAGGATTTGGAATGAATTTTTTTCAAATATTTAAAGTAGGGAGCCAGTCATTATTAATTATAATTTCAACAATATCAACTTCGCTGATTGTTTCATATGTAGTAAGTAAATTAATGAAAATCCCATCAAACATATCTATTTTAGTAGGGGCTGGCTCGTCTATATGCGGTGGATCAGCCATTGCTGCTACTGCTCCAGTTATTGATGCAAAGGATGAGGATGTTGCTAAGTCAATTTCTGTAATCTTCTTATTTAATGTAATAGCTGCATTTTTGTTCCCAGTCTTGGGGGATTTATTAGGCTTCAATGATATAGACTTTGGAATGTGGGCTGGAACTGCTATAAATGATACTTCTTCTGTAGTTGCTGCTGGACAAACATGGTCAAGCGCTCATGGAAGTGATATAGCACTACATTATGCTACAATTGTTAAGCTTACACGAACCCTTGCAATAATTCCAATCACATTAATACTTGCCTTATATCGTTCTAAAAAAAATTCCACTACTACAGTCAAATTATCAAAAATATTCCCATGGTTTATCTTATTTTTTTTGTTAGCTGCTATTATAAGTACGGTATTTAATATGAGTAGCAGCATTACAAAACCATTAACTGAAGCAGGTAAATTCTTTATTACAATGGCTATGGTAGCAATCGGACTAAATACTAATATTGTGAAATTAATTAAAACTGGTAGAAAACCAATTATTATGGGACTTTGTTGTTGGATAAGTATTGCATCTGTTAGTCTTTTTATACAACATACATTACATATATGGTAATATGTAATGTAAAATAAAATTAGTAGAGATAGTGAAAATAACTATATAAGAGATATTATCTAAATTAAATCAAAAAAGTATAAGTCAATTTGTTATAATTATCATATGCTTATAATGAAATGTTTAAATTTATTATTATAACAAGGAGAGAATTATATGAGCATAAAAATAACGACTCTTATAGAGAACCAGCAAGATAATAATGATACTTTAGTTAATGAACATGGACTTGCTTTATTTATAGAATTTGAGGATAAAAAAATCTTATTTGATACAGGGCAAAGTGGAGATTTTATTAAAAATGCAGAAAAGCTAAATAAAGATATTAATAATTTAGATTACGTAATATTAAGTCATGGTCATTATGATCATAGTGGAGGCTTTAGAGAATTTACCAAATATTCAAAAAAAAATTTTAAACTCATAGTTGGAAATGGATTTTTTAATGAAAAATATAAGTTAATAGAAGAAGGCTATAAATTCAACGGGAATTCCTTTAGTGAGGAATTTATAGTTAAAAACAATATAGCTGTAAAATATGTTACTGAAGATATCTTTAAAATTACTGATGAGTTAATGGTATTTACTAATTTTGAGAGAAGCACTGAGTTTGAAACTCTTAATGAAAAGTTTTTTATAAAGAAAAATGAGGGGTATATTTTAGACGATTTTTCAGATGAAATTTCTTTAGGAGTTAAATACGAAAAGGGGTTAGTTGTTATACTTGGATGTTCTCATATTGGAATTGTAAATATACTTAAAACAATAATGAAAAGGACAGGAATGCCTATTTATTGCGTTGTTGGAGGAAGTCATTTAATAGAAGCAGATGAATTAAGATTAAATAAAACCATGGAATTTTTCAAAGAAAATAGCATATCTCTTCTAAGATTGTCACATTGTACAGGAGAAAATGCCATATATAAACTTAAACATGAATTTAGAAAAGAGTTTATTTATAACAATACAGGTAACTCAATAGAAATAATCTAGAATAAAAAGAAATACTCAAACCTCCTGAAGATTTATTTTAAATGTAATAGTATAATAGATATTAATGGTAACTTTAAACATGTAGTGAATGCAAGGAGGATAAGGATGGCTAGACCAATAAAGTTTAGAAGAGTTGAATTTTTTCCAGAAGATAATTATTTTGTACCCTGGGGAAAGCCAAAATGTGAACTAGAAGAAATTATTCTAAAGGTTGAAGAACTTGAAGCTATGAGGCTTAAAGATATAGAGGAATTAAATCAAGAAGAATGTGCAGAAAAGATGCAAGTATCAAGACAAACCTTTCAAAACATAATCGATAGCGCAAGGAAAAAAGTTGCTATTGCATTAACAGAAGGGAAGGCAATTAATATAAATGGTGGAAATTACACTACAAATCATTGCAAGTTTAATTGTTTAGATTGCGGAGAAACTTACGAAATAAATTATGACCAAGACAGGACAATTTGTCCTAGTTGTGGTTCACAAAAAGTAATGTGTAGCAAGAAAAAACAATTTTGCAAGAAGTGGTGTAAGACAAGTAATAATTTGTAATTATTTAAAAGAGGAGACTAAATAAAATGTCTCCTCTTTTTTTCATTAATTATACTTAAATATTATAAAAGTTTATTCATTATGACATCCGTGCTCATGAGCATGACAGAAATCACCAGAATCTTTAATAGAGCCTTCAAGCCATTTTAAGGCTACAGCCTTTACATCCCCAGAACAGCCCCTCAATACTTCTATTCCTGAATTATTAAGTACTCTTACAGCACCTTCACCCATATTGCCTGCAAGCATAACTTTGACACCCATGTTAGAAAGAGTTGATGCTATATTTGATTTGCAGCCACAACCTGATGGTGACTGAACTGTTTCAGAAGCTGTTATTTCCTTAGTTTCTGTGTTAACTGTAAAGACAGTGAAATATTCACAATGACCAAAATGATCATCGATATTATTATTACGTGATGGTAATGCAATTTTCATAAAGAACCTCCATTAATATATAATAAATTAGCATATGAATTTTAGTTATTGGCATATGCCTTTTATATATATAATATCTTTATTGAATTTATATGTCAATAATTACTAAGTATATAAATTATGAATTTGCTAAACATCTAGAATTAGATTTTGACATAGAACCTTTTTTACTACCCGGTATTCCTATGCAGTTTTGTGAATTACTTTCTATCTTTGCTTTCATTGAGTCACCTTCAGCTTTTGTTATATTTCCAGCAGAAACAGCTTCATCGATAGCATTGCTTTTTTCTTCAAGTAAAGCTTTCTTAAAATCAGCTTCTGCCATTCCTTTTTCCTTTGCCATATCATATATTGTCTTTCCTGAATTAAAACCTGTTGAGATTTCATTATCTGTCATACCAAGTTTATCCTTTAATACTGATTCTCCATAATTGTAGCCTTTAACCCCTGTAACTTTAGAAAGTCCAACTCTTTGCTGAGTACAAGTAGTAGTATTATTTGTTGCTTCTGCATTTGCTGCATAAGCAGTCACACCTAACCCTATTGAAATGGCCATAGCTAATGTTACTATTAATTTTTTTGATTTCATTTTAATTTCCTCCTCAAATTAAATTTGTGTGTTTATTGTCTATGCCATAATATTAAATCATTTTACATATGCATAAGTGTCTTAATTGTGAAATAAAAGGACACAATTAGGACACAATTCTAATTAAAGGAAATGATATAATTTAGGCATATATGGAAGAGATACGAGGTGATAAAAATGAATAATAGTATTCTTATTGCTGATGACAATATGGAGATAATTAAAATTTTAAAACCATATATAGAAAAAGAAGGTTTTAACGTAATTTTTGCTTTAGATGGAGAAGAAGCATTATTAAAATTTAAGCACTATAATCCTGAACTAATTTTACTAGATATTATGATGCCATATATAGATGGAATAGAAGTTTGCAATAGAATTAGAAAAGAATCAAATACTCCTATAATAATGATAACTGCCAAAAGTGAAGAGGCAGATAAAATTTTAGGATTAAATTCTGGTGCTGACGACTATATTTCAAAACCATTTAGCCCTGGAGAAGTAGTGGCAAGGATAAAAGCGGTGCTAAGAAGAATTGCTCCAGTATCAAATAGCCAATTATCAGTAATTAAATATCCTTCACTTGAACTAGATATAAATAATTATTTAGTAAAAGTAGATGATGTAAATATGAATCTTACAAAGAAAGAAATTGAAGTTCTTTGGATGCTTTCAGGTTCTCCAAACAAGATAATCAAAAGAGATGAGCTCCTTGATAATATATGGGGAGTGGATTATTTTGGAGATCCTAGGACTGTAGATACCCATATAAAAAGAATAAGAACAAAGCTTAATTTAAATAATCAATATGTTTGGGATATTAAGACTGTATGGGGAATAGGGTATAAATTTGAGGTGGAAGATGATTAAGAAAAATATTACCTTTAAACTAACTCTTGGCTTTTTATCAATAGTTATGGTATCAACGCTTTTTATAGGAATTATTGCATTAAATATATTTAAAAATAATATTTATGAAGTTAAAAAAAACAATATGAAAAAACACGCTATAGCAATAGCTAAAGCTATGGAGCCATACCTCGGAAATGATTTAAATAATGATGAATTTATAAAAGTTATGAATCTGATAAAAAATATTGACAATGCAAAGGTTTGGATACTAAAAGATGATAGTAGTCTATTAACTGCATCAGATAATAATGATATTAATTATATTAATGATTCTAAGATAAAGGAGTTATATAGAGACATTAATGTGCAGGTACTGGATGGAAAAGATGCATATGATGAAGGATATAACCCTTACTATAATGAAGAAATGATGATAGTAGCAGTTCCTATAAAAGATAGTAGTAGCCTAATAAAAGGTGTAATTCTTAATTCGCCAGTATCTGATTTATCAAATTCCATAGATAAATTTTTTAAAAGCTTAATTTTAACTGTCTTAGGTGAAATATTTATTGTAGGACTATTAGGATATTATTTTTCAAGAAATATTTCTAATCCCATAAAGAAAATAAATTCGTCAGCTTTAGAACTTGCAAGAGGACACTATGGAATCAAAACAAACATATATCAAAAGGATGAAATAGGGGAATTATCAAGCTCATTTGACTTATTATCTTTAAAGCTTAAGTATACAATAAGTGAACTTTTTGAGGAGAAAAACAAATTAAGTAACATTATAACCAGTATGAGTGAGGGGCTTTTAGCTTTAGATAAAAATTCTAATATTATAAATGTAAACGAAGCTGCAAATAGTCTGCTCTTTAGCAAAAAAATGAAAGATGATGGGGAAATGATTAATTTATTATCACAATTAGGTGTAATTAATGAATTTAAATTTGCTATAGAAAATAATGAAAAAAAGTCACTAGTAAAAAAACATGAAAATAAAATATTAGACTTTTCTATATCTCTCATAAAGAATAGCTTAAATGAGATTATGGGAGGAGTAATACTTATCCAGGATATTAGTGAAAAAGAGAAGCTAGAGCAAATGAGAAAAGACTTTATCTCAAATGTTTCTCATGAATTTAGAACTCCTTTAACCATTATTAAAGGTAACTTAGAGTCTATTGTAGATGGTATGACAAAACCTACCGAGGTAGTAGATACTTGCACAGCATTAATAAAAGAGACAAATAGACTTGAAAGAATGGTTAAAGATCTGCTTAATTTAAGTAGGTTAGAATCAGGCAAAGTAGAAATTGACCATAATGAATTAGATGTAAATATGCTTATAAATGATACTGCAAGAAGTCTTAGGACTTTAATTTATAGTAAAGATATAGATTTGCAATTAAATTTAGAAAGTAATTTGCCAAAGTTATTAAGTGATTATGATAAATTAAAACAGCTGCTAATTATATTTTTAGATAATGCTATAAAGTTTTCTTATTCTAAAGGCATTTTAAAGGTAACAACATATTCAGATAACAAAAAAATATATATAAAGGTTGAAGATAATGGTGTTGGCATACCTAAAGAAGAAATCGAGTATTTAGGTGAAAAGTTTTTTAAAGCTGATAAGTCAAGAAATGCACAAATTGAGGGCACTGGGCTTGGACTTTCAATAGCAAAGAGATTAATAAAAGTCTTAAAGGGAAACTTTTATATAGAAAGTGATTTAAGAAAAGGAACAACAATAATTATTGCATTTTCAATTAGAGAAACTTAAATGGAGGTAGAGATATGAGGCATGGTTATCACATGGGGATGGGGTTTTATGGTCATTATGTTTTAATAATATTTTTAATAATTTTTAGTATATTAATATATTTGTTGCTAAGAAGAAAACCAACTCCAAACGAATTCACAGTAAGGTTAATAGATATACTTAAAGAAAAATATGCTTCTGGAATTATTACTGCAGATGAATTTATAGAAAGAAAATCTATTATAGAAGATATAAAATATTCAAATTCATATATTCCTATGCTTCTTGAAAGGTATGCAAATTGCAAAATAGGAACAAAAGAATTTTTCAATATAAAAAATTTGATTGAAGAGAACAAAATAGACAATGACACTACTGAACAATTAGTCAAAGGAAACTTATCCTACGATGAATTTAGAACAAGTAATAAATATTAAACGAAATAAATATAATAATTTGACTAAAAATTATAAAGAGGATATATATGGAGAATTCAAATAATACAAATTTACTGAACAAAACAGGTAGATTAAAGATTCAATGCTTTAGGGGCAGTGATTATATTCCAATTGATGGAGCTAAGATAACTGTCAAAGGCATAGAAGGAAGTGAAAGTTTAGGGACTATTGACCTAGTTACAGATGATGCTGGATTAACGCAGGAGATAGATTTATCAACTCCACCATTAGAGTATTCCTTGGATATATATAATGATAAGATGCCTTATAGTTTATATGATATAACTATTGAGAGAAATGGATTTAAGCCGCTAGTAATAAACGGGTGTCAGGTATTACCAACACGAGTTGCATATCAAATATGTAATTTGGAACCTAGTTCGGGAAGAGGAGATATGAGACAAGAAGTTATAAGTGTACAACCAAATACATTATACGGAAATTTCCCGCCTAAAATACCAGAACAAGTTGATAAACCATTACCACCTCCATCATCAGGAGTTGTATTAGCTCAACCAGTAGTTCCAGAGTATATTACTGTTCATCAAGGAGTTCCCGATGATACATCGGCACAAAACTATAAAGTACCATTTAAGGACTACATAAAAAATGTAGCTTCATGTGAAATATATTCAACTTGGACAGATTCAGCTCTAAAAGCAAATGTTTTTTGCATCGTATCTTTTACTTTAAATAGAATTTTTACTGAATGGTATAGAGGTAAAGGAAAAAAATTTGATATTACAAATTCTACAGCTTATGATCAGGCATTTAGTTATGGCAGAAACATATATGATAATATAAGTCAAATTGTAGACGAGATTTTTTCTACCTATATAAAAAGAAGCGGAAAGAAGCAACCACTTTTCTCACAATACTGTGACGGAAAGAGCGTTACTTGTCCAGAATGGTTAAGTCAATGGGGCAGTCAACAGTTAGGAGTTCAAGGTTTAGATCCTTATAGTATATTGACACATTACTATGGAAATAATATCGAATTAGTTACAGCACAAAAAGTTTCTGGAAGTCCAATGTCATATCCAGGTGAAGATTTAACTATTGGAATATCTAGCCCAGCAGTTAAAACAATTCAAGGGCAGTTAAATAGAATAGCAAAAGATTATCCAGCAATTCCAAAGCAAGCTGAAGATGGACAATATACTGAAAAAACTTCAGATGCGGTAAAGACATTTCAGAGAATATTTACATTGCCTCAAACAGGTGTAGTTGATTATGCTACATGGTATAAAATATCAGATATTTATGTTGGAGTAACAAAACTTGCAGAGCTTAAAACTACTGAATCAAGTAGGAATTTAAGAAAGTTTGAAATATAGATATTTTTTGCAAAACTAACTTTGACATATATATAAATAGGAATGGTTACAATTGCGCCTGCATCATTATACACAACATAAAAAAACTTTTATCAGCAGATCTAGTGAAGGTTGGATACTTGAAGGCATAACAGGAGGGTTCTTCTACAAGTTAAAAAAAGATAAACCTAAAAGAATAGGCTATACCTTAGATTATCAAAGTGAAGCTAACGAAGAATATTTTACTTTATTTAAAGAAGCAGGATGGTCTCCTGTTTTATCCATGGAAAACCAAATGCATATCTTTTCAGCTAAAGCTGGTACTAAACCTATCTATACTGATTGTGAATCGGAAATAGATAAGTATTCAAATATAAGAAATATAACAAAAAAGGGATCAATTATATCTTCAATAATAGCTGTTCCATTAATATGTTTATTAATGGCCTCAATAAATTTTATAAGACCTATATTTTTTATTATGTTTGGACTTTTGTTTATTGATTTTGTTATATTTACTTTTAACTTTATGCCTTACTTAGCATACAATTCTAGGATTAAAGAAATAGAAAAGTATGGCAAGTATGATAGTAAAAAATTATATGCTAAAAACTTATGGAAATTCGATCTATTTACAGCAAGTCTATTTCTAGCTGTTGGAATATTATATTTAACTAAAAAAAATTATTTTTCCATATTGTTTATAATTGTATTTGTTTTTTTGCTATTAATTCTTATAAAAAATATAAAAAATCTTTATAGAAAATCCCCAACATCTTTTGGTGTTGGAGATTTTTTTATTTTATAAATAAAAGAATTATATTCCTAAACTGATTAATATTACTTTTTCTTAACATTAAGTTAACCCTTTCATGATATAAGTTTGCAATTTATTAATGTAATATGGCAAGTGAGAAGCTAAACAGAAAGGATAAGATTTAAATGAATTACAAAAATAAAATTATTCCACTAGTTTTAATTGTAGCAGTTTCACAAACCTGCATAGCTAAAAGTACTTCTGCTAGTACATATATTGATCCTAATCCAGGATCTTATGGATATTACGTAGATACATGGAAAAACAATAATACTTCTAATATGACTCCAAATACCAACCCTGCAATAGGAGTACTTTCAGAATATCTTAAACTTTGGACTCCAGGAAGTGCATGGAATAACGGAACTATACTTAACAATGAAATTCATAATGCTAATATACAAAAATCAATTGATATAACAAAAAATCGTACTGATATGGAAGCCCATCAAGCTTATCTAGATGATCGTAGAGATCAAAACTATGGCATAGTTGATGGACTTGGTAAATATACTGATGCATTCCGTAATGGATCACATGCTGGAACAACAATACCTGATGAAATTCCTCAAGATGCTAATCAAAAAAAATATGATGATAAAGGAAATAGTAATGGTAATTGGGCTGATACTGATTCCAACCTTGGAAACATGGTAAATTTAATAAATACTATGAGAAATTCTTCAGCTTCAACCACCCCTGCTAAAAATTACTTTCAATATAAACGTCCATGGCGTTGGAGTAATAGTGTACAAGTACTTCCAACACTTGAACCAGCAAAAAGCAGTACTCCTGAAAAGGATGGAGGATTTCCAAGTGGACACACAAATGCAGCAACTATTGCAGCTCTAGGCCTCGCATACTCAACACCAGAACGCTTTCAAGAGATAATTACACGTGCTTCTGAACTTGGGAATGATAGAATAGTTGCAGGAATGCATTCACCTCTTGATGTGATGGGAGGACGTGTTATGGCTACTGCAATTGTTGCAGCTGCTTTAAATAATCCTGATAACCAAAGTTTAAAAACCGCAGCCTATAATGATGCTCATACAAAACTTCTTACACAAAACGGAACCTCAGTTGATAGATTTAGCGATTATAATAAAAATAAACAAGATTATACATATAGATTAACATATGGTTTTCCTCAAATAGGTATAACAACTACTCCGATGAAAGTTCCAAAAGGAGCAGAAGTTTTATTAGAAACGAGACTTCCATACTTAGACTCAAATCAGCGTAGAGCTGTTTTATATACAACAGGTATTAAATCTGGTTATCCATTACTTGATGATGCTGAAGGATGGGGAAGACTTAACCTCTTTAGAGCTGCAGATGGATATGGTTCTTTCCTTGACCATGTTGAAGTAAATATGGATGCTTCAAAAGGTGGTTTTAATGCATTAGATAGCTGGCGTAACGATATATCAGGGGTTGGAAGTTTAACTAAAAATGGAACTGGTACCTTAAAATTATCAGGTAACAATACTTTTAGTGGTGGAACAGAAGTGAATAACGGAAACCTTGAAGCTGATTCATCTACTGCTTTTGGTGCTGGAAATCTAAAAAATAATGGTGGAAAAGTGACAGAAAATGTATCTGGTCCAGTATTTATAAAAGATGCCTATTCTCAAGGCTCAAATAGTACACTAGAGCTTAATATAAGCGGTGACACAGATATTCTAAAGATTGGAGATAAAGCAAATTTCGCTGGGACATTAAAGCTTAACTTCTTAAATAATTATATCCCTGCTGATGGTTCTACTATAATAACCTACAAAAAAGATGGAGGAAGCGGGGCATTTTCTTCAGTTGAAACAACAGGATTACCTAAAGGATATACTGTATCTGTAGCTCAAAATGCTGATAATATTAGTTTAAAAGTAAACAATGGACAAGCAGATAATAAAGAAGCAAAGGCAACTTCAGTTTCAGTTAGCGGAAAAGCTAGTGTTAATTCACCTAACCAAGGAACAAATGATAATGGGCAAGTTCAAAAAGAAGGAAATAACACTAAAACTTTAGTAAAGACAGGAGATTTTGCAGGTACAAACTTATTTGTTACTGTATTATTACTACTTGCTAGTACAGCTTCAGCAATTATTTTTGGAAGAAAAAGAAAACTAAGATGGTTTAAGTGATATTAGGTTCAATAATATATAAAGGTTATATTAGAATATTCTAATATGGTAATATTCCAGTATGGTAATATTCTTAAGAATATGCTGTAAAAATGCTAGCTGAGAAGTATTCTAATAAAAATAATAGATAAATTTTTAAAGAACGGATAAGTTTTGTCCGTTCTTTTCTATTTGCTAGAAATATGATTAACAAATTTCTTATAGTTATTTTTTCAGTGACTTATGACATGAAAAAAGGATTTAATAATTTTTAAATAGTTAACTTTAAGTAAAAAATTTTTAACAAAAAGAAAGCAATTATCAAAGCTTAATTATTAACCTATTATATATGGGAATTAAGCAAGGTAAAATTTTAAACAGAGACAAATTCCATATTATTGAATATTTGACATTTAAAGATGAGTGTAGTATTATTTAGAAAGTTAATAGTTCTATTTTAGAAGTCATAAGATTTTATCTAGTTATATAAGGAGGACTTAATAAATGAAACTTACTATAAAAAACTTAAGTAAAAAATACGGAAAGGATTTTTGGGCACTAAAAAACTTTAATTTGGAGTTAGAAAATGGTGTACTAGGACTTTTAGGGCCTAATGGTGCTGGAAAATCTACATTGATGAGGATTATAACTACTATTTCAAAGCCAACGGAAGGATGTGTGCTTTTTAACGGGGAAGACATTCATAAAAATCCTCAGATTATAACTAATAATATTGGATACCTTCCACAAGATTTTGGTGTATACCCAAATTTAAATGCTGTTGATTTTTTAAGATATATTGCTGCTGTAAAAGGTATTAATATGACTATAGCAACAAAAAGAATAAAAGAATTGATAGAAGCTCTCAATTTAAGTGAAGCAGCTAAAAAGAGTATTGGAAGTTATTCTGGAGGAATGAGACAAAGAATAGGTATTGCGCAGGCATTACTAAATAACCCTAAAATATTAGTAGTAGATGAACCTACAGTTGGATTAGATCCAGAGGAGAGAGTGAAATTTAGAAACTTAATTTCAGATCTAGCTGGAGAAAGAATTGTAATCCTCTCAACTCATATAGTTTCTGATGTAGAAGCTACTGCTTCTAATATTGCAATAATGAATAAAGGAAGCTTAATATCAAAATGCACTATAGAAGAGCTATTAGACAAAATTGAAAATATGGTTTGGGATTGCGTGGTTCGAGAAGATGAATTAGTAAGTATAAGAAGTAAATATATAATAAGTAATACCATTCGAAGAAATGATGGTGTACATGTAAGGATTTTATCGAAGAATAAACCTCTTGAAAAGTGCAAAAATATTTTTCCTACTCTTGAAGATGCATATTTGTATCAAGTTAATTGCAGTGGAGGTACCTTATAATGAAAGGGTTTCAAGTAATATATGAAGTAGCTAGAGCAGATTTTCTTCAGCGAATTAAGCAAAAAAGTACATTAATAGCTATAGCGTTTATGATGTATTTCTCATATTTAGCTGTTCCAGATATTAAAGCCACTTATTATAATACGGTATTTGGCATGGAAAACAATGTTGCCTATAGAGGGATATATAATTCTGCTTGGATTGGATTTCTAGTTACATTCATTGTAGTAACATATATGACTTTAATTGGTTTCTTTCTTACGAAAAATACAATTAGCAGAGATAAACAAACAAAAGTTGGTCAGGTTATTGCAGCTTCAGATGTAAAAGATGTAAATTATCTATTTGGTAAAGTACTTAGTAATTTTATTTATCTAGCTATAATGGTAGGAATATTTATGCTAGTAGCTATATTTCTTCAATTGACCAGGGGAGAATCCACTGAATTGGATTTGTGGAAACTTATTTCTCCATTTATATTTATAGCAATTCCTGCTATGTTTATTACTGGAGTTTTATCGGTAATTTTTGATTCTACACCTTCTCTGCAAAAGACAGGAGGAAATATTTTATATTTCTTTTTATGGTGCGGAATAGTTGCTCTTTCTGTTTTAGGAACAATAGGAAAGCTTATTCCACTTGAATTTGTAAGAAATATTTTTAGTCAAATTAGTCGTTATATAGATGTGTTTGGGATAGGTAAATTATCTGCTTCCATGTTAAATGGAATTTTAGAAAATTATCCAAACTTTAATGGAGGCTTCACATTAGGTTCTGGTGTGGGAATAACAGAAATTAATACTTTTAAGTGGGATGGAATTGAATGGAGCACAGCTATATTATTACCAAGACTTCTGTGGATTTTACTGACTGTTGTACTATTTATATATGCTTCTAGTAAATTCAAAAAAGAATATCTTATCGATAAAGTGATTAGTATAAGAAAACCAATAAAAATTAGAAAGTCAAAGAAAAAGACTAAGAATGACTTAGAAGTGAATAGTGGAAGCAAGTCAAGAAGCTTAGCATATTACGCAACAAATGATATAACTGAAGATCGATTTAGCTTTTTAGATATGATCATTGAAGAATTAAACTTAATGTTAAAAGGTGTATCTCCATGGTGGTTTCTTATACAGGGAGTTTTAATACTTAATATTGTACCAGTTCCTAATGATGTTGCTATGAGTTCTATTATTCCAGCAACATTTATAGCACCTTTACTTGTTTGGTCAAAAGCAGGAACACTTGACAATAAATATGGAACTGAACAATATCTTTTTAGTTGCAAGCATTATAGAATAGATCAATTTGTAGCTTTATGGATATCTGTAGCAATTTTTACATTACTAATTTCAGTAAGCACGATAATAAAAATTTTAGTTTCTGTAGGTTTTGTAAATGTTCTAGCTCTATTAGTTGGAATAGCATTTATATCATCACTTGCTGTATTTTTAGGAATGGTAAGTGGAAATACAATTTTATTTGAATTAATATATATGGCATTATGGTATTTAGGCCCATTAAATAAGATTCCAGTCTTTGATTTTCTTGGATTTACTAAAGAATCTATTTCTATGGGAACACCAATTATTTATGCATTAATTAGTGTTATTTTAATATTTATAGCACTTTTAAGTAGAATAAAAAAAGTTGAAAAAAAATTTAATTAGGAGGAAAATTTATGCAATTACTTACACTCAATCTTTTAGGTGGATTTATAGCTCTTTTGATAGGAGGAATATTATACTATAGAAATAAAGAGCAGAAAGCTTTTTTAATTATAGTTGCATTAGGACTATTAGATATAGTTATAACTACAATTAGACTTATTTTATAATAAGCCTAATTGCATTACATATTAAATTTATTTTTTTGCTTTATTTGATATAAAGCAAAAAAAAATCGAGTTATATTCCATTTTTATCTATTTCTGAGTGAGTAATACATTAATTTCAAAAAATATAATACATGTAAAAAAAGGGTTTTAATAAAGGGGGAGAAATTAATGAGTGTAAAAAAAAATAGTAAACTTGAATATTGGCAAGATAGGTTAAATGGCGAAATACCAGTAACTAATATTCCAACAGATTATAAAGTATCTGTCAATAAATTTCAAGAAAAAATTATAAAGTTTAGTTTGGAGGAAGAATTAAGTAATAAAATTGATTGTATTACAGAAAAAATGGGAGTAAAAAAATTTGATTTTTTCTTGTCTTTATTTTACATAGCACTGTCCAAAAAAAGTGGGCAAGAAGATATTATTGTAGAGATTCTAACATCTGAAAATATAGAATCTAATATTATAGACAATAAACATATTCCAATCAGAAATTATCCAGCTTCCACTAAATATTTTAGTGCTTTTCTAAAGGAAGTTAATAAAAATTTGAAAGAAGATTTAAAACATAAGAACTTTGATTTTACTAAATTGTTAGACACGCTTGCTCCTGAAAAAACTGGTGATACTTTATCCGAAGTTTTTTTCAACTATATAGGTGATGGTAATGAAATAGATTTTAAAGCAGGGGAAAGAAATGAATCAGGTTGTAACTTTTTAGGAAATATGTTTTTAGAAATAGTAGAAAACACTAATACATATAGTTGTAGTTTAAAATATAACTGCAATGCTTTTGAAGAAGAGACTATTGATAGATTTAAAGAACATTTTATTAATACTCTAAAGTTAATATTACATAATTATGAAATTAAAATAAGTGACATTGATATAATTTCTGAATATGAGAAAGAGCTAATTCTAAATAGGTTTAACGACACAAAAAAAGATTATATGAGCGAAAAAACTATTTATAAATTATTTGAAGAACAAGTTATAAAAACACCAAATAATATTGCAGTAATATTTGAAGATAGACAATTAACTTACAAAGAGCTTAATGATAAATCCAATCAATTAGCAAGAGTATTAAGAGAAAAAGGTGTTAAGGAAGAAAGCGTAGTAGGAATTATGCTAGATAGATCACTAGAAATGATAGTAGGAATTATGGGTATATTAAAAGCAGGAGGAGCATATTTACCAATAGCAACTCACTATCCTATCCAAAGAATTGAATATATGGCTAAGGATAGTAAGATGACTGTTTTATTATCTCAAGAAAAATATTTAGAAAAACTATCAGAAATAGAAGATATATTAACTATTTTAAATGTTGAAAGTGATGATTTATATAAAGGAAACTGTGAAAATTTGGTACCTTTAAGTACATCTAAAAACTTAGCATATGTAATATACACTTCTGGTTCTACAGGAAAACCAAAGGGGGTTATGATAGAGCATCATTCAGTTATAAACAGAATAAGCTGGATGCAAAGCAAATATCCAATTTCTCCTGATGATGTAATACTTCAAAAAACTCCATATACTTTTGATGTATCGGTATGGGAGATATTTTGGTGGTCTTTTGTGGGCGCAAAGGTTTGTATGTTGTACCCTGATGGAGAAAAGGATCCAGATAGAATTATTAATGCTATAAGCAAAAACAAAGTAACAACTCTTCATTTTGTTCCATCTATGCTAAATGTATTTTTAGATTATATTGAAGATTTCAATAGTGATAATTATGCCGATAAATTAAGTAGTATAAAGCAAGTATTCTGTAGCGGTGAAGCACTACATGTTGAACAAGCTGATAGATTTAATAAAATGTTATATAGAAAAACTGGAGCAAAGCTAGCAAATTTATATGGTCCAACAGAAGCGACCGTTGATGTATCATATTTTGATTGCTCAGAAGATACAGAACTAAAAAGCATTCCAATTGGAAAACCTATTGATAATATTAAACTATATGTTTTAAATAAAGAAAAGAAACTTCAACCAATAGGAATTCAAGGAGAATTATACATATCAGGTGTAGGAGTAGCAAGAGGTTATCTAAATAACCCTACTTTAACTGCTGAAAAGTTTATAGAGAATCCATTTGTCCCTGGAGAAAAAATGTATAAAACAGGTGATCTTGCAAAGTGGAATTCAGATGGAAATATTGAATACTTAGGAAGAATAGACCATCAAGTTAAGATTAGAGGTTTTAGAATTGAATTAGGTGAAATAGAAAAAGAAATATTAAAGTTTAAAAACATGAAAGAAACTGTAGTTATAGATAGATTGGACAATGGTGGAAATAGATATCTATGTGGATATATAGTTTCTGATGTAACAATAGACGTTAAAGAACTTAAAGATTTTCTAAATAAATCATTAATTGAATATATGGTTCCACCATATATAATACAATTATCAAAAATGCCACTTACTGATAATGGTAAGTTAGATAGGAAAAAGTTACCTGAACCTAATATCACACAGTTAGAAAGAGAATATATAAAGCCATCAACAGAATTAGAGATAAAAATTGAAAGTATATGGAGTGAGATTTTAGGATTATCTCAAATAGGAGTAACTGACAACTTCCTAGAATTAGGGGGGCATTCATTAAAGGCAATAAGTATAGTAAGTAAAATAAGAAGAAATCTTAAGATAAAAATTAAGGTTGCTGATATATTTGAAAATCCAACAATACAAAAGTTATCACAATTTATTGAAAAACATAATTTTAAAGATGAAACTGAGATTTTAGAAGAATATGATGGAATTAAATGCATCCCAGAAAAGGAGTTTTACGAAACATCATTTGTTCAAAAAAGAATGTATGCTATAAATCAAATTGATCTAGAAAGCATAAATTATAATGAACCAGAAATATATACTGTATATGGAAATATAGATAAGCAAAAGTTTGAAAATGCATTACAACAGCTGATAAATAGACATGAATCATTAAGAACAAGTTTTCACGTAGTAGATGGAGAAATTGTTCAAAAGATTAATAAAAATATTAAGGTTCCAATAGAATATTTCAAGTATAGTGGTAACTTCAGTAATATGGAAGAATATATTAACAAGCAAATTGACAATCTAATATATCCTTTTAACTTAAGCAAGGCACCTCTTATTAGATTATCTGTTATTGAACTTGATGATATAGATATTATAGTTTTAGATATTCATCATATAGTTACTGATGGTATTTCAAGCGAAATAATAATTAAAGAGCTTGTAGACCTATATGAAGGAAAAACTCTAGATAAATTAGAAATTCAATATAAAGATTTCGCACATTGGCAAAATAATTTATATAAAAATGGTTATTTAGATAATCAAGAAAAATACTGGCTTGAAAAGTTTAAAGGGGATATCCCTGTGCTAAATATGCCGACAGATTATAGTAGACCAGCTTATCAAAATTTTAATGGAAACACTATTTTCTTTAATATAAGTGCTGATTTAACTACAAAATTAGATAGCATTGTAAAGAAAACAGGCACAACAAGATATATGTTGCTAGCTACTGCATTTATGGTGGTTTTGTCTAGATATAGTGGTCAAGATGATATAGTTATAGGAACTCCTTCTTCAGGAAGAAGTAATGATAGTTTAAACAATATTGTTGGAATGTTTGTAAATTCGCTTGCAATTAGAAATAAACTTAATCCTAACAGCACTTTTATTGAAACACTTAATGAAGTAAAAAATACTATATTAGATGCTTTTGAAAATCAAGATTATGATTTTGCTAATTTAGTTGAAAAGTTAAATATAAAGCAAGAAGCTAATAGAAATCCTATTTTTGACATAATGTTTTCTGTACAAGACTTTAATTTAAACTATGAAGATAGTAAAACAATTAAATTAAAAAGATATTTAAGAAAAGATACTATAGCAAAACTTGATATGACAGTAATTATGAATGATAACTATGAAGGGTTGATTCAATACAAGACTAAACTATTTAAATATGAGACTATTACAAGATTCATTGATAATTATAAAAATGTATTAAATCAACTAGTATCAAATATAGATATAAATCTTAATGAAATAGAAGTTGCAACTGAAAAGGAAAGAGATACTATTCTAAATGGTTTTAATAATACAAAGACAAATACTTTAATTCTTAAAGGTGCTAAAGAGATGTTTGAAGAAACTGCAAAGAAACTCAAAGATAAACCTGCACTAATAAGTAAAGATGGAACAATAACTTATAAAGAATTAAATGAAAGGGCTAACCAGATAGCTCACTTATTAAGAAAGAAAGGTATTGGTAGAAACAATATTATAGGAATTCTTTGTGATAGAACAATCGAAACAGCTATTTCTATGATAGCAATAATAAAATCAGGGGCTGCTTATTTGCCAATAGATAATAATTATCCACAATCAAGAAAGAAATACATGATTGAAGATAGCAAATGCAAAATGTTACTAGGAAACATAAAACAATTATCTCAAGATGATTTTAATGAATATAATATAGAAACATTAGTTACAGACAATAAAGAAATATGTAAAGAAAGTATAGAAAATTTGGAAAGTATAAATGAATTAGATGATCTTATGTATACAATATATACCTCAGGATCAACAGGAAAGCCAAAAGGTGTATGTTTGTGTCAAAGAGGGTTAATTAATAGATCGTTAAATTGCATAAATCCTAGTAGAGAAGATCGAATATTACAAGTTATTTCACTTTCATTTGATCCATCAGTTTTGGATATTTGGAAAACGCTATTAAATGGTAAAGAGTTATATATTGCATCTAATGAAGAAATAATGGATTTAAATTCATTAGAAAACGTAGTAAAAACATTTAAAATAACTTCTATGCAGATGCCATCAGCTTTATTTGCAAATGTAGTTTCTGAAAATGTTAATGTATTTAACGGAATTAAAGAGTTAACAGTTGGTGGTGATGTTCTTTCTTCTAATGCAGTTGCAATTTTAGTTGCGACTTATCCAGATATAAAAATAATAAATGCCTATGGACCTACTGAAAACACTATAATTTCAACCGAATATGTAATTGAAAAGTCATGGGATAAAGACAAAACAATTCCAATAGGAAAGCCAATAAATGACTCTAAAGCATATATTGTTGATAAATGTGGCAAGTTATGCCCAATTGGAGTGCCAGGAGAACTATTAGTAGGTGGAGTAGGAGTTGCAAAAGGATATTTAGATCGTAAAGAACTTACAAAAGATAAGTTTATAGATAACCCATTTGTTGAAGGTGAAAGCTTATATAAAACTGGAGATCTTGCAAAGTGGTTAGAGGACGGAAATATAGACTTTCTAGGAAGAATAGATAATCAAGTAAAAATAAGAGGTTTTAGAATTGAACTAGGTGAAATTCAAGCTGAACTTTTAAAAGATGAAAAAGTAAAAGAAGCTTTAGTCATTGAAAATAAAGATAATAGAGGTGTTGGATACTTATGTGCATATGTTACTAGTAATGAAAAGATTTCCTCAGAAAAAATGAAGAAAAGTTTAAGTTTCAATTTACCAGATTATATGATACCAGCTTATATTATCCAAATTGAAGGATTGCCAATGACTTCAAATGGGAAGATAGATACAAGCTTGCTACCTAAACCTGATTTATCTCAAAATATTAATGAATATATAGAACCAATAAATGAGCAAGAGCAAATAATGGCTGATATATGGGGTGAGGTTTTAGGAATAGATAAAGTAGGTACAAATTATAATTTTTATGATATTGGTGGAGATTCAATAAAGGCTATACAAATTGTATCAAGACTTACTAAACATAAAATTAAGATAGAAGTTAAGGATATCTTGAAATACAAGACTATAAAAACTATTTCAAATTACATTAAAAAGTTTGAAACTAATATATCACAGGATTTGGTAGAAGGAGAGATAATACCAACACCTATTATAAAAGATTTTACTAGAACTTCTAAAAAGATATTTAACCATTTTAATCAATCTATGATGATATACAGTAAAAAAGGTTTTGATGAAAACAACATAAAAGAAGCTATGAATAGGATTTTAACTCATCATGATGCCTTAAGAATGATATTAAAATATGATGATAACAAAATCACTCTGTACAATAATGGGTTAACTGAAAACTTATTTGGTTATGTTAGATTTGACTTTACTAAAAATCTAGAATATGAAAAAGCAATAGAAATGGAGGCTGAAAAGTTACAACGATCTATCGATGTTGAAGAAGGGCCTTTAGTAAAATTAGCATTATTTAAAACAAAGAATGGAGATCATTTGCTTTTTGTAATTCATCACCTTGTTATAGATGGTATGTCTTGGAGAATATTATTTGAGGATTTTTCCAATGCATATAGAGCCTTAGAAGAAGAAAGAGAAATAAAATTTCCTCTAAAAACAACTTCTTTTAAAGATTGGGCAAAGAAACAATATGAATATGCAAACAGTAGTAAATTCCTTAAAGAATTAGAGTATTGGAATAGTATTATACCAAAAGAGCCACTAGGAAAAATGCCAAAATACAATGTGACAGATGAAATATTATTTAAAGATATGAATTCTAAGACTATTACTTTAGATAAAAATACAACAAAGAAATTATTAAGAGAAACTAATAGAGCATA
The DNA here is from genome assembly GCF_014836335.1 of Clostridium cibarium. GTDB lineage: Bacteria > Bacillota > Clostridia > Clostridiales > Clostridiaceae > Clostridium > Clostridium cibarium. Next base: position 61,852 of record NZ_JACSRA010000012.1, on the reverse strand, counting down.
TAATACTGAAATAAATGATATTTTATTATCTTCATTAGGAATTGCTGTTAAAGAGTGGAGTGGAATTAATAAAGTAGCCGTAACATTAGAAGGCCATGGAAGAGAAAATATAATTGAAAATGTAGATATTACAAGAACGATTGGATGGTTTACAAGCTGTTTCCCAGTAGTTTTAGATTTAACTGACAATGACTTGGCGTCTAATATAAAAAGAAATAAAGAGATCTTGAAAAAGGTACCAAATAAAGGTATAGGATTTGGTATGTTAAAACATTTAACAGAAGATTTCAATAAAAATAAAGAAAACTTTAATCTAAAAACAGAAATAAGTTTTAATTACTTAGGGCAATTTGATGAAGATGTTAATAATGAATTATTTGAGTTTTCAAATATATCAAGTGGTACAGAAATAAGTCCTGAATTTAAAGCAACAGATAGTATTCAGATAAATTCAATGGTACAAAATGGACAATTAAAAGTAATTATTGAATATAACACTAAAGAATACACTGACGAGGTAGCAACTAAATTTATTGATATATTGAAAGAAAAAATAGAGCTTGTAATACGTCATTGTAGTGAAAAGCTTGATGTTGAGCTAACACCTACAGATTATGGAATTAATGATTATACATTAGAAGATTTAGAAGAGATTAGATCATTTATTAAAGAAAATGTTGATGAAGATGCAATAATAGAAAGTATCAATAAGCTTATTCCTATTCAAGAAGGAATGTTATATACGTATTTAAATGATAAAAATACAACTGCATATGTATTACAAATGGAATTGGAAGTAAAGGGTAAATTGGATTTATCTATATTAAATAAGGCTTATAATGAATTACTTAATAGATATAGCATTTTAAGAACAGTAATTTTTAATCACTGGAAGCATCCAGCGCAAATAGTTATTAAAAATAGAAAAACAGAAATCATATATGAAGATTTTAGCGAAAAAGATAATGTAGAAAAAGATTATCAAGAATATGCTAAAGAAATTATTAACAAAGGTTTCGATTTAAGTAAGGATGTATTATTTAAAGTAAGTGTAGTTAAAACAGGTGATAAAGATTACAAGGTAGTAATAACAGCTCATCATATAATCATAGACGGATGGTCCAATTCTATAATTATTAACGAGTTATTCAATATATACAATGCAATAGAAAAGGGAGAATCAATTCCTAAAGAAAACTTAAGATATGAGGAATACTTAGCATGGCTATCTAAACAAAACAAAGAAGAAGGGCTTAACTATTGGAAAGAATATCTTGATGATTATAATGAAACTTCAATACTTCCAGCTAAAAAGAATACTACAGGAAATTATAAAGAAGGAATTTTAAACTTTTCTATAGATAAAAATCTTAGTGAAAAACTAGATAAAGTTGCAGTTAAGTGTGATGTTACACTGAATACAGTATATCAAGTTGCATGGGGATTGGTACTTCAAAAATATACTTCAAGTAATGATGTTGTGTTTGGAACTGTTGTCTCAGGAAGATCAGCAAAAGTTACTAATATAGAAAAGATGGTTGGAATGTTTATAAATACTATTCCAGCAAGAATAAAAGCTGATGACTGTGTAACAATACTAAATCTTTTACAAAAAGTACAACAAGATAACAATAATACAAAGAAATATGAGCATATTGCTTTATCAGAAATTCAAGAGATTACACCTTTAAGAGATCAATTAATACAAAACATAATGGTTTTTGAAAATTATCCAATTGATAATAGCAAAAATTATGAGGAAAGTTTAATTGTAAAAGAACTAAAGTCAAGAGAACAAACTGATTATCCTTTAAATATATCATTTGAAAAACAAGATACATTAAAAATTCAATATATGTACAACAAAAATATATATGATGATGAATTTATTGAACAATTAACTAATAAATTAATTTCAGTATTTAAAATAATGATCAATAATGTTGAAACATCAGTTAAGGATATAGAAAAAGTAGATGAAATAGAAAAGAGAAGAATCTTAATTGATTTTAATAATACAAAGAAAAAGTATAAAAATGATAAAACAGTAAAAGAAGTATTTGAAGAACAGGTAATAGAATCTCAAGATAAAACTGCTATCGTATCTAGAGGAGAGAAAATAAGCTATAGAGAGCTTAATGAAAAAGCAAATCAAATTGCACGCTTGTTAAAGGAAAAAGGTGTAGGTAAGGGAACTATTGTCCCAATAATATGCGATAGAAGTTTGCAAACTATAGTATTAATGGTTGCTACAATAAAATCAGGAGGAGCATATTTACCAATCGATGAAGAATATCCAAAATCAAGGATAAGATATATGCTTGAAGATAGTAAAAGTAAGATATTGCTAGCAAAGGAAAGTGAATATACACGATTAGATTTAGAAAATTTAAATATAGAATTACTAAAAATAAATGATAAGGATTTAAATGTAAGTAAAGAAAACTTAGAAGACTTAAATGGACCTGATGATCTAGCTTATGTTATTTATACTTCAGGATCTACCGGAAATCCTAAAGGTGTATGTTGTAAAAATAGAGGATTAATTAATCTTGTTAAAGATCCAGAGTACATGGATAAGAAAGAGCTTGAAAGAGTATTGCAATCAGGATCTTTATCCTTTGATGCATCTGTATTCCAAATTTGGATCACTTTATTAAATGGTGGTGAGATTCATTTAGAAGATAAGAGTCTGACAATTGATGAAAAATCATTGCAAGAATATGTAACAAGAAATAAAATAACCTTTATGCTTATACCAACTCCTTTATTCAATCAATATAGTCCAGAGATATTCAAAGGCGTAAAAGCTTTGTTAGTCGGAGGAGATGTTCTTTCCAGCAAGCAAGTATCTAAATTAACAAAAATGTATAAAGATTTGAAAATTATTAACGGTTATGGCCCAACTGAAAATTCAGTTGCATCTACTATGTATGGAATTATAGGAAATTGGGAAGAAGATCACAAAATACCTATAGGTACTCCTATTCAAAATTCAACAGCTTACGTAATGGACTTAAATAATAAGTTGTTACCAATTGGAATAGCAGGAGAATTATATGTAGGTGGAGATGGAATTGCAAAAGGATATTTAAATAGAAGTGAACTTACTAAAGAAAAGTTCATTGAAAATCCATATAAACGAGATGAAATAATATATAAAACTGGAGATTTAGTAAAATGGCTTCCAGATGGCAATCTAGATTTTATAGGAAGAGTTGATAATCAAGTTAAGATAAATGGATTTAGAATAGAGCTTGGTGAAATAGAAGCTAAACTTTTAAAACATAATGAAATAAAAGATGCAGTAGTAATAGATAGATTAGATAGTAAAGGAAATAAGTACCTATGTGGATATATAGTTGCCTTAAGAGAAATGTCTTCATTAGAGATAAAGGAATTTTTAAGGAAAGAACTTCCTAACTACATGATTCCATCATATATAATGCAACTTAAGGAGATGCCACTAACACCAAATGGAAAAACTGATAGAAAAGCCTTACCAAAACCTGATCTTTCAAAGGAATTAGATAATGAATATGTTGCACCTAGAAATGATGTAGAAGAAAAATTGGCAAATGCTTGGAGTGAAGTACTAGGTATAGAAAAAATAGGCGTTAAAGATAATTTTTACGATATTGGAGGAGATTCTATAAAATCTATGCAGATAGTATCTAGAATCAGAAAATATGGTATTATACTTGAAATTAAAGATATACTCGAGTATAAAACTATTGAAGTATTATCTAAGCATGTTAAAAAGGATATGTTAGAGTTTTCTCAAGGAGAGGTAAAAGGAGAAATTGAATTGACCCCTATTATGAAAAAGTTTATAGGTATTAAAAAGAATGTCTATACTCATTTTAATCAGTCTATGATAATTCATAGTTATGAGGGATTTGATGATGATAAAGTTCAAAAAGTAATGAAAGCTATTGTAAGCCATCACGATATACTAAGGAGCGTTTTAAAATATACTGATACAGTTAAGATGTATAATCGAGGAATTGAAGAGAAATTATTTGATTTTGCAAAATATGATTTAAGAGAAATTTCGGATTTTAAAGCTTCCATTGAAATAGAAGGTCAAAAGATTCAGGAATCCATGAACACTGAAAGTGGCCCACTAGTAAAACTAGGGTTATTTAAAACACAAAAAGGAGATTATTTGCTTTTTGTAATACATCATCTTGTTATTGATGGAATGTCTTGGAGAATTTTATTCGAAGATTTCTATAATGGCTATAGTGCATTACAAAATGGACAAGAAATTAAACTACCTCCAAAAACAACTTCATTTAAGGAATGGGCTAAAAAGCAAGTTGAATATGCACAAAGTCCAAAAATTCTAGCCGAGTTAGAATACTGGAATAATATTGTCCCACAAGAGCCTTTAGGAAAAATGCCAAAGTATAATGTGGTTAAGAATTTGTTGTTTAAAGATATGCAATCAAAAACTTTTACTTTCAATAAAGAAATAACAAATAAACTACTAAAGGATACTAATAGGGCATATAACACAGAAATAAACGACATCTTATTGTCAATATTAGGAATTGTCACTAAAAAGTGGAGCGGAAATGATAAAGTAGCGGTAATGTTAGAAGGTCATGGAAGAGAAAATATAATTGAAAATGTGGATATAAACAGAACAATTGGATGGTTTACAAGCTGCTACCCAGTAGTTTTGGATACTAGTGACAGTGATATAGGTTTAAATATAAAAAGAAATAAAGAGATTTTAAGAAAAATTCCTAATAAAGGTATAGGCTATGGAATACTAAGATATCTAACACAAAATGATGCTGTAGATATTGAAAAACTTGATATAAAAACTGAAATAAGTTTTAACTATTTAGGTCAATTTAATGAAGATAAAAATAATTCAATATTTAAACTTACTAACTTAAGAGGAGGCCGTGATGAAAGTACTGAATTTGAAGCTATTAGTAGTATTCAAATAAATTCACTTATACAAGATGATCAATTAACTATAAGTATAGATTTTAATAAATTAGAATATTCCGAAGAAGTAGTTGATAAGTTTATTAGAATATTTAAAGAAAATTTAGTAAAGGTAGTAGATCATTGTTCTCAAAAAGAAGAGGTAGAATATACACCAACAGATTATGGAATAAATGACTATACATTAGAAGAAGTTGATGAGTTAAAATCCTTTGTTAAATCAAATATAGACAATAAAGCAATTGTAAGTAAGATTAATAAATTATCTCCAATGCAAGAAGGTATGCTATACACCTATTTAAAGAACGAGTCTAGCAATGCATATGTACTACAATTAGAATTTAATATACATGGAGAATTAGATTTGGAGATTTTAAAAACTTCATATGAGCATTTATTACACAGGCATGATATTCTAAGAAGCATAATATACAGCAATTCCAGACATTCGGCGCAAGTTGTTTTGGACAATAGAGATAATGAAATTTATTATGAAGATCTTACTCATGAAATTAATACTGAAGAAGCTTGCAAGAAGTATGTAAAAGCGTTGCTTGAAAAAGGATTTGCTTTGGACAAAGATATATTGTTTAAACTTAATGTCGCTAAATTAGGTGAAAAATATTATAGGTTAATAATATCTATCCACCATATAATAGTTGATGGCTGGTCAAATGCAATGTTAATAAATGATTTGTTTGACACTTATGAAAGGTTAGAAAATGGTGAAAAATTAAATTATGAAATTAGCACTAGCTATAGCGAATATATTAAATGGTTATATAAGCAAGATAAACAAGATGGCATTAAGTATTGGGCAAAATATCTTAATGACTATAACCAAATTGCTTCGTTACCAAAAAAAGATAATGCAGTAAATAAAGAATATAACCATAGAGAACTTATAGAACAACTAGATATTAATACAACAAGAAAATTACAAGAAATATCTAATAAGTATGGAGTAACTCTAAATACAATTTGCCAAACAGCTTGGGGGCTATTGTTACAGAAATATACTAATAGCGACGATGTTGTATTTGGTATGGTTATGTCTGGAAGACCTCCTGAGATTAAGGGAATAGAAGAATCAATAGGTATATTTTTAAATACTATCCCTATCAGAATAAATGCTAAAGACAATGAAATAATTTCTGATTTGTTAAAGCAAGTACAAAATGAAGTTAATATGAGTAATAAATATCAATATATAGCTTTATCAGATATTCAAGACCAAAGCGAACTAAGACAAAATCTTATTCAACATATTACAGTATTTGAAAATTATCCTGAAAGTAACAAGTCAAATAAGAAATCTACTATAAAAGTCGAGGAATATCATACAAGAGAACAAACAAGCTATGATTTGGATATTTCATTTATACTAGAAGGAAATTTAAAATATAGAGTTATGTATAATGAAAGTGTATATGAAAATGAAGTTATATCAAATATAACTAAGCAGCTAAAGATTATATTTGAATTTATTTCTGAAAATGTTACTCAATTAATATCTACTATAGAAATATTAGATGAAGATCAAAAGAAAATGATATTAACTGATTTCAACGATACTAAGAGAGAATATGAAAGCAATAAAACAATAAAAGAATTGTTTGAAGAACAGGTAATAAAATCATCAGACAAAATAGCTATTATATCAAGAGGTCAAAAAATAAGTTATAAAGAGCTTAATGAAAAGTCAAATCAAGTTGCACATGCATTAAAAGAAAAGGGAGTAGGGAAAAATAGCATTGTCCCAGTAATATGCGATAAAAGTATGGAAACTATTGTTTCAATGCTAGCTATAATAAAAGCTGGAGGTGCATATTTACCTATTGATGAAGAATATCCAGAACTAAGAATAAGGTACATGATTGAAGATAGCGGAAGCAAAATAATGCTAGCAAAAAGACATCAAATTGATAAGCTTAACTTAGAAAATTTAAATATAAGGATTATGGAGATAGGTTCAAAGGAATTTGACAATAAAGGAAAAGAAAATCTAGAGGATACAAATGGACCTGATGATTTAGCATATATCATTTATACTTCAGGTTCTACTGGAAATCCTAAGGGCGTATGTGTAGGCAATAAAAATATAATTAGATTAGTTAGAAATCAAGATTATATGGAACTAGATTACAATGATAAAATACTTCAAACAGGTTCAATTGCTTTTGATGCCTCAACTTTTGAGATATGGGGATCCCTTATAAATGGATTAACACTATATGTTGCAGAAAAAGATTTAATTTTAAATCAAAAAAGATTGAAAGAATATTTGAAAGAAAATAGTATTTCAATAATGTTTATGACAACAGCATTATTTCATCAATTATGCAATATTGACGTAAGTACTTTTGATAATCTTAAGTATTTGTTAGTAGGTGGAGAAGCTTTAGATACTAACCAATTCAATAAATTTAGAGAACATAATAACTCTACATTATTTATCAACTTGTACGGACCAACAGAAAATACAACATATTCAACATCTTTCTTATTAAACCAACATGACATATGGGTTGAAAATACTACAATCCCAATAGGTAAACCTATATCAAATTCAACAGCATATGTAATGGATAAAAACTTAAGATTATTGCCACCAGGGGTTCCAGGAGAACTATGTGTTGGAGGAGATGGATTAGCAAGGGGATATCTTAATAGAGAAGATCTTACAAGGGAAAAGTTTGTTGAAAATCCATATGTAAAAAGTGAAAAGATTTATAGAACAGGAGACTTAGTAAGATGGTTACCAGATGGTAACATAGAGTTTTTAGGAAGAATTGATTATCAGGTAAAAATACGTGGTTTTAGAATAGAACTAGGAGAAATAGAGAGAGAAATTTTAAAACATGAAAAAGTTAAAGAAGCTGTTGTAATAGATAGGCTAGATAAAAATGAAGACAAGTATCTATGTGGATATATAGTCGGAAGTGTAACTCAGGCTGAAATAAAAGAATTCCTAAAAAATACTTTACCAAGTTATATGATACCAACATATATTATTGAACTTGACAGTATGCCGATTACTGGAAACGGAAAAATAGATAGAAAACTATTGCCTGTTCCTAATCATTCTCAAGTAACCTCTAAATATATTCCACCTAGAGATGAGATAGAAGAAAAACTAGTAGATATTTGGAGTGAAGTATTAGGAGTAGAGAAACCTGGAATAACTGATAACTTCTTCGAATTGGGAGGACATTCATTAAAGGCAACAAATGTATTATTGAAGATATTAAATACATTCAACGTGAAAATAAAGATAGAAGATATATTTGAAAAAGCAACTGTAGAAGAGATGGCAGCGTATGTGAAGAGTTTAATGATTTCTGTAAAAGAGATAGATACATTAGGATTAGATGAGAAAAGTTATTATGATAAAAAGATTGAAGTTGCACCACAGAAAGATTATTATGAATTATCCTCAGCACAAAAGAGGATGTATGCAATAAATCAATTAAATGTAGATAGTACAAATTATAATGTCCCAGGAGCATATTTGTTTAATGGAAAGCTAGATATAAATAAACTTCAAAATGTATTTAATGAAATAATAGCTAGACATGAAAGTCTAAGAACGAAATTTAGCGTTTTAAATGGATTATTTATCCAAGAAATTGAAGAAACTATTAATTTCAAAATCCAACATTTCAAATATGATGATATTGATGAAGAAAATCAAGAGGAAATAGCAGAATTAATACAAAAACATATTATTCCATTTTATTTAGATAAAGCACCTTTAATTAGAGTTGATTTAATAGAATTAAAAAATAATAGTATCTTGTTTATTGATATGCATCACATTATAACAGATGGTGTTTCTATGAAAATTATAATTGAAGAATTTATTAATCTATATGAAGGTAAAAAATTAGAACCAGTAAAATTACAATATAAAGATTTTTCGGAATGGCAAAATAATTTAATTAAAACAGGACAAATGAAGAAACAAAAAGAATTTTGGCTTAAATATTTAAGTGATGATCTTGAAAAACTAGATTTGCCAAAAGATTATATAAATGAAGATAAATATTCTTTCGAAGGAAGAAGTCTTGACATTAAAATTCATAAAGATACATTACTAAAAATAGATGAATATTCAAAGGAAAAGCAACTAAGTAAGTATATATTTATGCTTGCTACTCTAAATATATTACTAAATAAATATACCTTACAGAAAAATATAGTAATTGGAACACCTGTATCTGGAAGAAATAATTTAGATTTGAACAATATAGTTGGAATGTTTGTAAATACATTACCAATTAAATGTACAGTAGAGGATGAAGTATCTTTTGAAAAATTATTAAATGAAGTGAAATTGAATTCGTTGCAAGTATTTGAAAACCAAGATTATCAAATAGAATTTATGTTACAAGAACTTATGAAACAAGGTTTAATGAAGGATAATAATATATTTGATGTGATTTTCTCTTATCAATATGATGATTTTTCATCTATTTGTCTTGATGGTACTAAGTTACAAACACTTGAATTAAAAGCAACTGCCTCTAAAAATGAGTTAACAATAATTGTAGCTGAGAATTGTGATGGACTAACAATAGAATGTGTTTATGATTCCTCTTCATTTAAGGCAGATACAATAGAAGAGTTATTAAATAATTACAAAAATATTATTGAAAGGGTACTTGAAGAACCGAAAGTTTTATTAAAAGATATTAAATTAATTGAAGAAAACATATCAGACAATAATGATAAAAATATAGAAGACTTTTCGTTTAATTTTTAGTTAAAGCTTTGCTCAGATTATAAAAAGGCGAGTAATTCATTTGCTCTCCTTTTTGTAACCTAGCAATATATCAAAACTTTTTGTTATTCAATAAAAAAACTATGGGGGATTTTTATGCGAGAATTAATAAATAAAAAAGAAATGAAATATTGGACTAACCTTTTAAAAGATTATGATGAGATTACTAGCTTTAATATAAAAAAGAATAATCATATAAATAATGAATACCAAACAGAATCTTTTATAATTCCTGAAGATCTATCTGTTAGATTAAATAAAATATCTAATAATTCTGAATTGCCATTATATGTTTTTCTAGTAACGATCTTAGGAATACTTATCAGTAAATATAATACTAACAAAGTATGTATCGTATCTCCAACATATAAAAAGGAAGAAAATAAAAATGCTGTAATCTTTCCTATGGAAATAGATGACAATATAAGTTTTAAGCAACTGGTGGTAAATACAAAAAACATAGTAATTGAATCTTATAAAAGAGAAAATTGTCCTATTGACAATATTATACATAGTTTAGAAAAAGAAAATATAATCGATATAACTGACGTAGGCTGTGCTCTTAGCAATATTCATAAAGTTGATGATTTGAAAGAATTAGGCTTAACATTAATATTCTGTTTTTCAAAAGAAAATAATTTAACAAAATGTAATATTCATTACAATATTAATGATAAGACTTTGGTTAGAAATCTATTCAATCAATTTTTATCATGTTTAAGAAACATATTAATTAACATGGATGTTAAATTAAGAGATGTAGAGATTATTAATGAAGATGAGAAAAATATAATAATAAATAAATTTAATGATACAAAGGTAGATTACCCAAAAGATATGTCAGTAAAAGAGTTGTTTGAAAACACAGTCAAGGAATTTTCTAAGAATATAGCTATAATATCTAATGGAAAGAATTTAACATATGAGGAGTTAAATAATAAATCTAATCAGTTAGCGCATTTACTAGCAGATAATGGAGTAACTAAGGGAAGTTTGATACCAGTATTATGTGATAAGAGTATGGAAACAATTATAGCTATAATTGCTATTATTAAAAATGGTGCTGCCTATGTACCAATTAATGAAGATTATCCTCAATCAAGAGTTCAATATATGATTGAAGATTGTGGTAGCAATCTTATTATAGGAAGAAGAGAAACACTAAACAAATTTGATTTTAAAGAAATAACTCCTATAATATTAGATTTTGAAAGTTATGATTTATTAAATCAACCTACAGAAAATATTTCTACAGGTAATATTAATTCTGATGATTTAATATATATTATCTATACATCAGGTTCTACCGGAAATCCTAAAGGAGTATGTGTAGAAAATAAAAGCGTAGTAAGACTAGTTAAAAATCAAAATTATATAGATTTAAAACTTGATGATAAAATACTTCAAACAGGATCTATTGCATTTGATGCTTCAACTTTTGAAATATGGGGTGCACTTTTAAATGGATTAACAGTGCATATTGAAAGTAAAGAATTAATTTTAAATCCTAAAATGCTTAAGCAATATATACAAAAGAACAATATAACAACTATGTTTATGTCTACAGCATTATTTCATCAAATATGCAATGTTGATGCTAGTACTTTCGATGACATTAAGTCCTTGATGATTGGTGGAGATGCTTTAGATAGTAATCAGGTTAATAAATTAAGAATAAATAATAAGTCTACGATAATCATAAATGGTTATGGGCCAACTGAAAACACTACATTTTCTACTTATTTTTCTATAGACCCTTTAAACATGTGGGATAAAAAAATTCCAATACCAATAGGGAAACCTATATCAAATTCAACAACTTATGTAATGGATAAGAACTTGAGACTTTTACCAGTAGGTGTTCCAGGTGAATTATGTGTAGGGGGAGATGGAGTAGCAAGAGGATATTTAAATAAAGAAGAGCTTACAAAAGAAAAATTTGTACAAAATCCTTATATAAAAGATGAAATTATTTATAGAACTGGAGACCTAGTAAAGTGGCTACCAGATGGAAATATAGAATTTTTAGGAAGAATTGATAATCAAATTAAGATACGTGGTTTCAGGTTAGAACTAGGAGAAATAGAGAGAGAAATTTTAAAACATGAACAAGTTAAAGAAGCTGCTGTCATAGTTAGATTTGATAAAAATAAAGAAAAATATTTATGTGGATATATAGTTGGAAAAGTAAGTCAAGATGAAATAAAAAAGTTTCTAAAAAAGACTTTACCAGAATATATGATTCCTCCATACATATTAACACTTGAAACCTTACCACTTACTAATAATGGAAAGGTTGATAAAAAACTTTTACCTGAACCTAATTTAAATGAAAAAACTAATAAGTACGTTGCACCAAGTAATGATGTAGAGAAAAAAATGGCTCTTGTATGGAGTGAAGTATTAGGAGCAGAAAAGATAGGTATTAAAGATAACTTTTATGATTTTGGAGGAGATTCTATAAAGTCTATACAAATCGTATCAAGGCTTAAAAATTTAGGACTAAAAGTGGATATAAAAGATATTCTTGACCATCAGACTATTGAAAAAATATCTAAGTATGCAAAAACAGAAGAAATACAAATATCTCAAGATGAAGTTGTTGGAATATCTATGCTTACTCCGGTAATGAAAAAATTCTTACAAGAAGATAAAGAAGTAATGAAACACTTTAATCAATCTACACTAATTTACTGCAAAGAAAAACTTGAAATAGATAAGGTAAAATTGCTTTTAAAGGAAATAGTAATTCATCATGATGCACTAAGAATAAATCTAAATTATGGAGAAGAAATAAGTTTATATAATAAAAAAATAGATGAAAACTTATTTAACTTTAAATTTTTTGATTTATCTCATGAAGATAACTTTAAAGAGCAGATAGCCAAAGAAGGACAATTATTAAAAGAATCAATAGATCTAGAACATGGTCCATTAATGAATGTTGGATTATTTTCAACTAACAAAGGGGATTATTTACTTTTTGTAATTCATCATATAGTTGTAGATGGAGTATCTTGGAGAATAATTCTTGAAGATTTTTATAACGGTTATAAATCATTATTACAAGGGAAAGAAATAAAATTTCCTAAAAAGACTACCTCATTTAAAGAGTGGACAGAAAAACAAATTGAGTATGCAAATGGTAACGCTTTGTTAAATGAATTAGATTATTGGAGCAATTTAGCTGATACACACTTGGATGAACTTCCTAAGTTTAATAAAGCAGATAAAATATTAATTAAGGACATGATTTCTAAAAATATTATAATAGATAAAGAAGCTACACAAAAACTAGTTATGGAAACAAATAGGGCTTATAATACTGAGATTAACGATATTTTATTATCTGCCCTTGGAATTACTATTAAAGATTGGTGTGGTGCAAAAAATGCAGCTATAACCTTAGAAGGCCATGGTCGAGAAGACATAATAAATGATGTTGATATAACTAGAACAGTAGGTTGGTTTACTAGTTGTTACCCAGTTATACTTGATATGAGTGATAATGATATTAGTACAATCATTAAACGAAATAAAGAAGTTTTAAGGAAAATACCAAATAAGGGTATTGGTTATGGAATATTAAAATATTTAACTAGTAGTAAAAATAGAAAAAATAGAGATATGACAATAGAAACAGATATTAGCTTTAATTATTTAGGGCAGATAGATTCAAATTCTAATAACGAGTTATTTACTTATTCAAATCTATCTACGGGCAGTGATATTAGTAATAATTTCGAGTTAAAAGATAGCATTCAAATAAACTCGCTAATTCAAGAAGGAAATTTAAAATTTAATATTGACTTCTGTAAATTAGAATATAAAGAAGATGAAATTGAAAAATTTGTTGAAATATTTAATAAAAATATTTATGGAATAATAGAACACTGCTCCACTAGAAAAGAAGCAGAACTTACACCTACAGACTATGGAATAAATGAATATTCTCTAGAAGATGTAGAAGAATTAAAGCAATTTATAAAAAATAATATAGATAAAGATATTAATATAAGCAAGATAAACAAATTAACACCTATGCAGCAAGGAATGCTATTTACGTATATGCAAAATAAAGAAACTACAGCTTATGTTATACAATTAGAACTTAATATTAAAGGAAATCTAAAAATTGAATCCTTAAATAAAGCATATAATATGTTAGCTAAAAAATATGATATCTTAAAGACTATCATTTATAGTAATTCTAAACATCCTTCTCAAGTAGTTTTAGAGAATAGAAATTTCAAAATATATTATGAAGACTTTACTAAAAGCTGTAATAAAGAAAAAGATTATTCAGTATTTAGCACTGAATTAGTAAAGAAAGGTTTCGATTTAAGCAAAGACATATTATTTAAATTAAGCATAATTAAGATGGATGATAACTCTAGTAGACTTATATTCACTATCCATCACATAATAATTGATGGATGGTCAACTAATATTCTTATAGGAGATTTGTTTAAGTTTTATGAAGATATAGAACGAGGAGAAAAACTTAATATAGAAAATAATATTAATTTTCATGAATATATCAAATGGCTGTATAAACAAAGAAAAGAGGATGGACTTGCATACTGGAAAAACTATTTAGATGGATATAATCAAATTGTTGAGTTGCCTAAAACAAAGTCAAAAAGCACTAAATATAAACAAAAAAACTTAATGTGGGATTTTGGTAAAGAGGTTACAAGAAAATTAGAGGGAATATCTAGTCAATGTGGAGTAACTCTAAATTCAATATGCCAGTTAGCATGGGGAATTCTTCTACAAAGATATAATAGAACTGATGATGTTGTTTTTGGTTCTGTAGTTTCAGGTAGACCACCAGAAATAAATGGGATAGAAGAAATGGTAGGTATATTCATAAATGCAGTCCCTGTAAGGATAACTGACAATGGAAAAATAACAGTAAAAGAAATGCTTAAAGAAGTTTATGAAAAAGCAAATCAGAGCAGAAACTTTGAATATTTATCTTTAGCTGAAATTCAAGACCAAAGTGAATTAAAACAAAATTTAATTCAAAATTTAACTGTTTTTGAAAATTTCCCATTTAATGAATTAGATAATTGCAATAATGGTATAAAGATTGATTTTATCCAAGGAAGAGAAGAAACAAATTATGACTTTAATTTATCCTTTGTTTTGGAAGATAGTTTAAAGTTGAAAGTAATGTACAATGAGAATGTTTATACAACTTACTTAATAGAAAAAATTACAAATCAATTAGCTAAAATATTTAAAGAAATTACAAATAACATTGATCAATTAGTTTCAAATGTTGACATAGTAACACCTGAAGACAAAAATATAATTCTTAATGAATTTAATAATACCAAAGTAGATTATCCAAGCAATAAAACAATACAAGAATTATTTCAAGAACAAGTAGAAAGAACTCCTAATAATATTGCTTTAGTATTCGATGATAAGGAATTAAGTTATAAGGAATTAAATGAGAAAAGTAATGCTCTAGCTATAACATTAAGAGAAAAGGGAGTTATTCCTGAAACTATAGTAGGAATAATGATAGATAGATCTATGGAGATGATAATAGGTATAATAGCTATACTTAAAGCTGGTGGGGCATATTTACCAATAGATACTGAACTACCATCCGATAGAATAAATAACATGTTAATAGATAGTAACGCAAATATTTTACTAACTCAAAGTAGCTTGATGAATAAGGTTGATTTTGAAGGTGAGATTATAGATATTACCAAAGAAAGTGCATACTCTAACGATTGTAGGAATATAAAAAATATTACAAAGTCAAATAATTTGGCATATGTAATATATACTTCTGGAACTACAGGGAAACCAAAAGGAACTTTAATAGAACATAGAAGTATTTTAAATACTTTATTATGGAGATGTAGTTATCACAACTTTAATAAAAATGATGCAGTACTGCAAATAATGGCATATTGTTTCGATGGTTCAGTAGGAGATATATTTACTGCACTTATTTCAGGGGCTAAATTAATTTTAATAAGTAAAAATAATCTTTTAAATGTTAAATATTTAAAAGAAATTATGTTAAAAGAAAAGGTCACAAGTCTTCTAATCTCACCAGCATTTTACGGAACACTTTTAGGAACTGGTTTAGAAGGAATAACTGCTTTAAAGAAAGTAACTGTAGCTGGAGAAAGTTTACAAAAAAAAGTGTTAAAAGAGCATTTTAACAGATTCCCTGATATAAAACTTGTTAATGAATATGGACCTACTGAGAATAGTATTTGTGCAACAGTATATAAAATAAATAGTGCCTCAGAAAATGTATCAATAGGAAAACCTATTAATAACACAAGAATATATATATTAGGAAAAAATGGACAAGTTCAACCAATTGGAGCCCCAGGCGAATTATGCATAAGTGGTAGTGGACTAGCTAGAGGATACTTAAATAATGAAAAAATAACAAATGAAAGATTTGTAGATAATCTCTATGAACCTGGTGAAAGAATGTATAGAACAGGAGATTTAGCAAGATGGTTGCCAGATGGAAATATAGAATTTTTAGGTAGAATAGATCATCAAGTTAAAATACGCGGTTTCAGAATAGAGCTAGAAGAGATAGAAAGTAATTTATTAAAAATGGATGGCATTACTCAGTCTGTTGCTACGGTAATAGAGGAAGAAAATAATAAATATATTTGTGCATATTTTGTGTCAAATAAAGATTATAATCCAAAGAAATTAAGAGAATATTTAAAGAATAGAATTCCAAGTTATATGATGCCTACCTATTTTGTACGGATTGATAAAATATCATTAACTGTAAATGGTAAAGTTGATAAAAAGAATTTACCAATGCCTCAAGAAGAAAATGGAATTAGAGCAAAATACCAACCTCCTACAACTAATACAGAAAAAGAAATTGTAGAAGTTTGGGAAAAAGCTCTTGAAATTAACAAAATAGGACTACATGATAATTTCTTTGATATTGGCGGACAATCACTTAAGGCAATAAATATAGTATCGCAACTAAAAAATCTTGATTATGATATTAATATAAATGATCTATTTACAAATCAAACAGTTTTTGAATTAGCATGTACGTTAGAGCAAAGAGATAAAGACAAAGCAATTAATATCAATAATAATATAGAAGTTGAAAAGTTATTAATGGAGACTTTTGGTATAGAAAGTAAATTAGAAACTAAAATTCTTAATAATAAACAACTCTCTATATTATATGTAAATAATTTAGAATCAAATTCTTGCAAAGAAATATTAAAATTATTATCTAGTTCTGTAACGAATGACATTTTTCCAAATTACATTTTAGATGGATCTAAAGAAAATGAATTTCTTATTTCAAAAAATCAGGATTATAAACTTCTTCTATGTAATCTTGTAGATAAATTCAAATCATCTTTTAGTAATGTTGAAACCGAAAAGTGTGAATTAACTGCTATTCAAAGATTGAATATAACTACAACAATATCTACCCCTTCTTTGTGTGCAATAGGCTTTGATAACTATATAGATATTGATGTACTTAAGAAAGCAATAATATATACAATAAGAACCTTTGATAACTTAAGAAGTATTTTATCAAAAGAAGGAGATCATATTTTCTGGAGAAAGATAGTTAATGATGAGTGTATCAATAACTTATTTATCCCATATATAGATTTATCTGAAGAAGATGTAAATAAACAAGATGCAATAGTTAAGGATCTTTTTTATGAATCCTTCACTCAAGAATATGACTATAATAATGTATTATACAGAATTTTAATAATTAAGAAGAACTTAAAGGATTATATAGTTTATATACCTATAAATCATTGCATATTTGATGGAACAAGTAATTTAATTCTTCAAAGTACTATCAAAGAATATTACAATAAATTGATAAATTGTCAAGAGATCAATTTGAAGAAGGTTAAACCATATAGTGAATATTCAAAACAGATTACTAAGGGACCAGTAAACTCAACTGAAGAAGAGATAATTAATACTTATAAATTAGAAAGTTATTGTAGCTATTCTAAAGAAATAGAAGAAAAATTGAGTGAAGTTTCCAAGAGATGCGGATTTGTCAAGGCAAAATTACCTATACCAAAGGATTATCAAGACATTTTTAAAAATAACTCTTGGGAAATTGCTTGCAAAATTATACAAGAATTTTTTATGCATTATATAAATGCAACTAAGATACCACTACAAGTAATAAGTTATGGAAGATTGTATGAAGATAAAAAATTTAACGATGTTTTTGGTGAATGTATAGATCGAATACCTATAATAATTGATAAAGAACAAATTAATACTATCACTTATAAATATTGTGAAAATCTTTTAGAATATGCATCTAAACATAATATAAACTTTTTAACATTACTTAATGATTACAAATTAAGTAATGAGTATAAAAAGATCGGAGAGCTGCTAAACACTTTCTCTGACGATAGAGAAAATTATAATATAATTCTAAACTTTTTAGGTAATATGGATATTGATCATGTAGAAACAAAAAATTATATAAGTGATTTAATGCAAAATTTTAATACTAATAAGATAAACAGGAATACTATTGGCTTTACTATTAATTACTCAAGTGATTATTTATATTTAACATGTTTCACTTTCTTATTTGAAGAAAGTGAAAGAATCCAAGAGTTTTTGCAAAATTCCTTAGACCATATTCTAAAAAATGAATACTAAGGTTGTTTAGAAGAATATTTCGAGAAACAATATTGATACTTTAACTAGCAATATTGTTTCTCTATAAATTAGTGGAGGAAATGAAATGAATTTAAAACTTCTTAAAGATAGAAATCTCGTGTTGCTAATAACAGCAAAATTTATATCCCTTATAGGAAGTCAACTACAAACATTTGCCTTGTCTCTATATGTTTTAGCATTAACCGGATCAGCTACAAATTTTGCTATAGTAACAGCAATTTCAATAATACCACGAATAGTCATTGGACCTTTAGCAGGAGTAATTGCAGATTGGTTTAACAGGAAAAAAATAATAGTTTATACTGATTTGTTATCTGGTATTATAGTAGGAATATATTGGGTAATGTTTAGACTTAATGGTGAAATATCATTAATAGGTATTTACTTTTTAGCAGTCATTTTATCTGTAATTTCATCCATATTCTTACCTGCAATAAGCACAATTCTGCCATCTATTGTGAAAAAAGATGATTTAGTAGATGCAAATGGATTAGATTCTTTGACAACAAATATAGGAAATCTAATAGCTCCTCTTATTGGCGGAATTTTATTCACCACTTTGGGTTTAGAGGGGATATTACTTATTAACTCTATAAGTTTTATTTTTTCTGCAATAGGTGAAATGTTTATAAATATTCCTAAGTTAGACATAAAATCTGAAAAATTAAATACAAGAGTTTTTATTACAGAATTTTTTGAGGGTATTAAATTTGTAAAACAAAAATCATTTGTTTTTAATATAATAATTTTGGCGTTAGTTTTAAATTTTGCATTAAGTCCAATATTTTCTTTAGGTTTAACCTATATAGGAAAACAGGTGCTAAAAATAACTGACTCTCAATATGGAATAATGGAATCAATTTTAATGGCATCTATGATTATTTCACCATTTATAGTTAGTAAATTAAATCGAAATATTAATCCAGGTAAAATTATGTTTTTAAGTATCTTTAGCTCATCATTGTTAACTGTGTTAATTGCATTAATCTCATCAGATGTATACACTAGTTTGTTTAGTAGCAACTTTGTGCCATACATAAGTATAATTGTAGTAGGATTTATAATAGGTATGATAACTTCTATTGCAAACATAAGTGTAACTATTATAATTCAAAAAGAAATACCATTAACAATGATGGGAAGAGTAAGTGCAGTAATAAGTACCGGTTGTGTTTCGGCTGTTCCTATCGGGCAGCTGATATTTGGAATATTATTTGATAATTTTGAAGCATGGGTATGTATTATTTTTGCTTCACTAATATTACTTATAACTATATTAAAATTTAGAATTAGTTTGCTAAAGGGTCCTGAAAAGGAGTTAGAGCTAAACAAATCATAGAACCAATTGGAAACAAAAATATTAGAACTGCCTAAAATAAAATTATTAGATTTATTTTAGACAGTTCTTTTTAATTCTCAAATATTTGCTTGTCCAGTATTAAAGAATAAAAAATGATGCAGCAATAATCAAATAAACAGCAAGAAGTTGTACACCTTCAAGCCAATTAGATTCACCATCACTAGAAACTCTATTAGCTATTAAAACAGCAACTATTAAAGCTATAAGTTCGAATTCGTTAAATACTATACTCATAGGGGTAAATAATAAACTTAAAAATATTAATACAGGTGCTACAAATAAAATAATTTGTAAGCTAGAGCCAATAGCTATTTCTATGGCAACATCCATCTTATTTTTCATAGCCATAATAATAGCAGTACTATGTTCTGCTGCATTACCTATTATAGGAATTAATATTATACCAACAAAGAATTCGCTAAGACCTAAGCTTTCAGTTAATGATTCAATACCACCTACTAAAAATTCACTTTCAATTGCTATAAATACAGTAGAAATTATTAGTACTCCTATAGCTTTACTTAATGACCACTTTGCAGTTCCGTGATTCTCTTCTTCATTAGCACTAGCATAAATATGTTTATGAGTAAAGAAAGAAAATACTAAACTTAAGATATATATTAGTATCATAACTACAGCAACAAATATGCTTAATCCTTCATATCTAGTATTTAAAAGCTCTGGATCTACAGTATGTGTAAATAATGCAGGTATACATAAACCTACTACTGCAAAAAGAAGCATACTAGAAGATACTTCAACTACCTTTTTATTAAAACTTTGACTCTTATGCTTTAACCCACCAAACAGCATACTAGCTCCAAGAACTAATAGTACATTTCCAATAACGGAACCAGCTATAGATGATTTAACAACTTCAAAAAGACCTTCTTTTAAAGCAAAGAATGATATTATAAGTTCTGTTGCATTTCCAAATGTAGCATTTAAAAAACCACCTATTTTAGGACCAGAATAAAAAGAGATCTCCTCTGTTCCTTCCCCCATAAGTCCTGCTAGGGGAACTATAGATAATGCTGCTAAAACAAACATTATAGACGGGGATACATTTAAGAATTTACAAATAAAGCTTATAGGTATAAAAATAAGCATATACCTTAATACTTTCATGAAATTACCTCCTCGTTAAATTATATTTTATAACCTTACTTAAGCTACCTTAAAAGTTATTCAAATAAGATTATAAAATAATATGGTATATTATGCTACAACTTATTAAAATTTAATCTATAAAACTGTGAAATGTTTGATAACATAATGTTTTTCGGGTATTATTAATATAAGCATGAATTTAATAAAGGAAGTATAAAATTATGAAATTGCTAAAGATACAAAAAAAATTTATAGAAAGTAAACCAGTTGAAATAAATATACTAAAAGGGAAATCAAATACAGGAAAAAGTGAAGCTATACTTCATAGAATATTAAACCTATCAAACAACTTTGCTTATGAAAATGATGATAAAATTCTCGTTATTCAAAAGGAAGAAAAGTTAAAAGATAAATTTTTAAATAGATTTGTATTCTTTAAGAAAGAAAATGAGTATACTTATATGTCTCTTTTATCTACTGATAAGGCTCCTGAATTTCTTTCCATAAAAGAAGTAGTAGAGAAATATTCAACTAATAAAAAACTTGCTAAATTAAAAGATAAAGAAGAGATAATAAATTCAATTTTAAAATTAGATATTTTTAAGAAATGTAAGAAACTAAAACTTCAAAACTTACATCTTATATTAAGCGAAATAAAATTTATTAAAAACCATAGAGTTTCTTCTTCTGAAGACTTTATGACCCTTATGGGAGGCCCCTTAAGACTTAGAAAAAATTCCTTAGCAAGAGAAGATATGTTTAAGTTTTTTGCTTTATATAATGATGCATTGTGGGATAAAGATCTTGAAGATGATGAGGACAGGCTTATCAATGCATTAAATAATATAAATGAAAGTGCTGATAAGGGATATGTCCATATATTTGTAGATAATGCAGAAGGGCTTTCTAAATTAGAACTTGACTTATTACTTGCACTTTATAATAAGAAGACATATGGAACCATAACCTTAGCTGTTGATATAGATAAGGGGGAAAATGTCTATTCTTCTTTTGTGAAAAAAGGTAGGGTATATGCTAAAAAGATTTTTGGAGATAAAAAGAAGATATTTAACTTCAAAACAGATGTACAAGCTAATAGTTTTGAAAGCTTATCACTACTAAAAGAAGAAAAAATAGAAGATAAATATTTATTTGTAGATTTAAAACATAGAAGAGACTTCGAATTTACCCTTGAAGATAACGGTCATGAAGTTAGCTTTGTTGGTGAAGCAAAAGAAAAATATGATAAAAGTGATTTGCAAGATGTTCCAGTATTTAATAACATAGCTGCCGGTGAACCTATACTTATTAATCCTACTCAAGAAGATATATTTACACTACCTAAGTTTTGGGTAAAGGGGCAAAATCAAAAATTCATCTTAAAGATTAAAGGTGATTCCATGATAAATGCAAATATCTATGATGAAGATTTAGTTGTTATAGAACAAAATCCATCTCCAGTTAATGGAGACATAGTTGCGGTAAACATAGACGGAAGTGCTACCTTAAAAAGGATTAAACTTGAAAAGGATGAAGTTTTACTAATGCCTGAAAATAATAAATACGATCCTATTAAAGTTACAAAAGATCAAGAATTTTATGTTTTAGGTAAGGCAATAGGTGTTATTAAAAAGAAATAAAGAGGGATTTAGATGAGGAATAAAATATCGATACTTTTTTTAATAGTAGGCATTTTTGCCATAATTTTAAATGTTATAAAAACAAATATGGATGTAAGTTCTATTATTAATATAGGTATTATTATTTCTATTTGTATTCTTCAAATTCTAAATGAAATAATTAAAATAAACAAAAAGCTTATATTAGGAGGATTAACCATTGTTATAATTGTGTCCCTCTTCTTTAAAATAACAGGGGTAGAACTCTTTATTCCTTTAGTAGTATTTCAATTAGCAAGCCCTAAATTTAGTTTACCTATAGTTTGCTTATTTGATATAAGTGTTAATAGTATATTTGTAAAAGAAGATTTTTTTTACTATATGTTTTTTATTATACTAATAAATCTATATCTTTTTGAAATAAAGAACCAATCAGAATCTGAGCTAGAATTAAAGGAATTTAGTAGAGGACAAAGATATGAAAGTCACTTAATGGAACAAAGATTACTAAATCTTGAAAGATATATAGAACAAAACAACATAGTGGCAAGCCTTAAAGAAAGAAACTATATGGCACAAAAGGTTCATGATCACTTAGGACATAGAATAACTAGTTCTCTTATGCAGCTTGAAGTCACAAAAGAAACTCTTGGAAAAGATAACGAACTTAGCAGAAAATATTTAATAAGTTCCATGGAAAACCTAAGAGAAGGCATGGACGAAATACGTAAGGTTCTAAAAAACATTAAGCCTAAGGAAAAAGTGATGGGAATAGAGGATATTAAAGAAAAACTATTAAAGTTTCAGTATAGTACTGGCATAAAAACAACCTTGAATATCACTGGTGATGTAGAGAGAATCAGGTATAATGCTTGGATTATTATAGAAGAAAACATTAAAGAAGCTTTAACTAATACAGCAAAATATTCCGCTGCCTCCAATGTACAAGTATCTATTTTAGTGTTTAATAAATTTGCTAGGATTGAGTTTAAAGATGATGGTAAAGGATGTCCATCAATTAATAAGAGTCTAGGGATAAGAGGAATGGAGCAAAGAATTCAAAGTATTGGTGGAAGAATTCAATTTGATAATAATAATGGTTTTATTATAAATATGATCATAACCTTGGGGGAATAATATGAGTATAAAAGTTGTAATATGTGATGATGATAGTCTAATTAGGGAAAGTTTAAAAATACTTATACCATTAAAGGGTGATATAGAAATAGTAGGGGAAGCATCTAACGGACAGGAATGTATTGATATATGTAAATCTAAAGAAGTTGATGTGGCCTTAGTTGATATTAGAATGCCTGAAGTTAATGGTGTAGAGGCTGTAAAAGAAATAACTAAAAGAACAAATACTAAATGCTTGGTTCTTACAACCTTTGATGAAGAAGATTATATCAATGAAGCTATTAGTTATGGAGCTAAAGGGTATATATTAAAAAACAACTCTCCAGAACAAATAGCAAATTCTATAGTTTCTGTTTATAACAATACAATAGTAATGAATGAAAATATACTAGGAAAGATACAAGGTAAAACTTCAGAGCCTAAGATATCAAAATATGATTTTACAGATAGGGAAATAGATATAATTAAAGCAATAAGTGAGGGCTTAAGTAATAAAGAAATAAGTAAAAAATTATATATATCAGAAGGAACCATAAGAAACTATATTACTGGTATTTTAGATAAAACAGGTCTTGAGCATAGAACAGCTATTGCAGTTAACTATTTAAAAGGGAATTTATAATATGACAAATGTAATATATAAAAGGTGATATTTCTAACTATTGGAATATCATCTTTTTTTATATACTAATATCATAGAAAATATCAGGAGGAATAAAAAAATGAAAATGTTAGAAATAAAAAAGATTTATAAAGACTATGACAATCAAGTAGCTGTTGACGGAATAAACTTAACTATAAATAAAGGACAAATATATGGAATATTAGGACCTAATGGAGCTGGTAAGAGTACACTTATAAAAATGATTTGTGGACTTATTAGAAAGACTTCTGGTGAAGTTATATATGAAGAAAGTACAAACAAAATAAGAAAATGGAAAGAAAATATAGGTATTGTACCTCAAGATTTTGCTCTTTATTGGGATTTAACAGCAGAGGAAAATATAAGTTTTTTCTGTTCTCTATATGGTTTTAGGGGGAAAGAATTAAAAGAAAGAACTAAAAAAACACTAGAATTTGTGGGCCTTCTAGATGTAAAAGATAAAAAAGCCTCAGAGTTTTCTGGTGGTATGAAAAGAAGACTTAATATAGGTTGTGCTATAGCACACTCTCCCAAACTTATAATTATGGATGAACCTACAGTAGGGATAGATCCACAATCAAGAAATCATATATTACAATCAGTTCTTAAGCTTCGAGAAGAAGGTGCAACAGTGATTTACACATCACACTATATGCAAGAAGTTGATGATATTTGTGATAAGATTGCAATTATAGATAAAGGTCATGTTATTGCTGAAGGAACAAGTGATGAACTTAAAAATTTAGTAGGAGAGATGAATATTTTTAATCTAAGTGTTACAAAAAAGGTCAATGGACTAGAAGAAAAACTAAAAGAAATAACAGGGGTAGAAAAGGTTACTTTCTTAGAAAATGAATACAAGATTTCTACATTAAAGAGTAATAATCTAATTTCTAACATTGTAACAACAGTAGCTGAAAGCGGTGGAGATATAAAAAATATAGCAAGTGAAGAACCAAGCCTTGAAGCAGTATTTTTAGCTTTAACTGGAAAAAATCTAAGAGAGTAGGTGAAGAATTATGTTTTTATCTATGCTAAAAAAAGAAGCTATACAATTTTTAAGATCAAGAGGAAACTTATTAATGCTTTTTTTATTTCCTATAATATTGATAACTACATTAAGCGTTGGCTTAAAAGATATGATGGCAAATAACACAATATTTAAAGAAGGCGATGAAACTTCAAAAGTATATTATACAATAGAAGATAATACTCCATATAAAGAAGGTTTTTTGCAATTTAAAAAAGGAGTAGAAGATAGTATTAATGTTAAATTTGAAGAGGTTTCTTATCTAGATAATATTAAAGAAAATATTGATAATCACAATGCACTTTTTCATGTAGAAGTTGGGACTGATGGATTTAATTTATATTCGTCAAGTAAAGGGGAAAAGACAAGAGAAAAAGTACTAAGAAATGTTTTTGAATCATCCTTAAGTGAATATGCTGCATATGGCACAATAGAAAAATTTAATCCAAAAGCTTTTCAAAATCTAGTAAAAAATAAATATGATGAATATGTTGTTAAGGAAAATCCAAATGGTGCTAGAGAAATAAGTTCCACAGAATATTACACTTTTGCGGAGTTAGCTTTAATAATACTATATGTAGCAACAACTGTTGGAGAATCTGTTTATAGTGAAAATAGACTTACTACAATAAATAGAATTAGGTTATCAAAAGCTTATGATAATCTATTAATAGGTTCTAAGGTTGCTATGGGAGTTATAATTTCTATATTACAAACCGCATTAATATATGTATATTCAACTTATGTTCTAGGTGTAAATTGGAGTGGAAACTTATTTAAATTCTTTTCTCTTTATTTAGTATTTGGATTTTTTGTTTCAGTAGTTGGAGCTTTAGTTGGTCTTATTTCAAAAAATGATTCTACAACAACAGGAATATTACAAGGAATTATAATATTTATGTGTTTTCTTGGAGGTTGTTACGTACCATTAACTATTATTATAGCTTCGCCTATTATGCAAAAGTTGGTTTATTTAAGCCCTATATATTGGATAAATACATCAATTAGTAGTTTGCTATGTGGTATGCAATCAGAAGCATATATAATTGCCCTCTGGCTTCCGCTTATATTATCTGCTATATGCTTAATTATTTATTTTGCTTTTATAAATACTAAAGGAGGTCTTGCAAATGATTAGAATAATGAAAAATGCTGCTAAAATTCTTTTAAAGAGAAAAAGTTTTATCTTAACAACTTTTATATTTCCAATAATATTAATATTTGCAATTACCGGTTTAAATAGTAGTATTACAAAATTAAATATAGGAGTAATTAATAAAGATAAAGGTGAGTTTGGAAAAGTTGTTGAAGACAAGTTATCAAGTATGGATTTAATTAAAACTACAGATTTAAATGAAGGAGATTATACTCAAAGTTTAATTTATCATAAATATGAAATGCTTATAACCATAGATGAAAATTTTACTGATAAATTATTAAATGGAGAATTGTCGCAAATTAAATATCAAGCTCTATCTGAAAGCGATACAACTCAAGTTGTTAAGAATATGCTCAAAAGTGAAACATCATCCTTAGCTAGTATATGTAATAACGTTAATGTAAAAGAAAATGGCATGGATAATGTTATTAAAAGCTATAATGAATATAAGCCAGATTATGAAATTACAAATAACAAAGATGCTAAAATTAAAATAAGTGAAGATTCTCTAGGATTAATATTTTATATAATTTTTATTTCCGCGAGCATTGGCTGTGGATTCCTATTAGAGGATGAAAGGCAAGGTACAAAAGAAAGAGTTCTTATGGGAAATATAAAAGAAAAACAATATTTTGCAGGATTAGGAATATTATTTTTGCTATTTACAATGGTACCAGCTCTAGAATATTATATTATATCTAATTTCCTTGACTTGGATTTTGGATTTGAAAATAAAATATTATTATTGCCAATTATTTTCTTGATATCCTTATTAGCAGTATCATTTAGTATTATGCTTTCATCTATAATAAAAAATAAACCTGTTTTCACAATGGTTATTAGCGCCCTAACAATACCTATGTTTATGCTTAGCGGTTCATTTTGGCCATATGATCTTATGAGTAGTACCTTGCAAAAAATAGGAAATGCTTTACCTCCAAGATGGATTTTCTTAGCTATAGAGAATTTACAAAAAGGAAAGGATATAGTAAGTATTTTGCCAATGGTAGGGGGAGTATTGTTATTATCTATCTTACTATTCTTGCTAAGTATCTTTTTCACAAAAAATAAGGTTGTATTAGTTAAAGATAACAATTAATATAAGATTAAGAGAAACTTAACTTAATATCATGCAATCAAAGGAGAAAAGATGAAGATAGTAAAGGCTTTAAAAGGAAATGAACTTTTTAAAAATATGAAGGAAGAAAAAATTGAAGAAATAATTTCTAAAATAACTTATCATGAGAGGGAATATCATAGAGGCGAAGTTATTGCTCATGAAGATGAAAAGTGTAATTCTCTGGGACTTATAATAAGTGGTTGTATTGAAATAATCAGATTATATTCAAGTGGTAAAAGTATAACTATACAAAAACTTGGAGTGGGAGATGTATTTGGAGAAGCTTTAGTTTTTTCTTCTCACGGTAATTATCCAGCTACTATAGAGGCTGTAGAAAAGACAAATATAATCTTTATTAATAAAGAAGAGGTTTTAAAACTTTGCCTAGAGGAAAAGCTTATTTTAGAAAATTTTATGACACTTTTAAGTGATAAGGTGTTTATGCTAAATGGTAAGATAAAGAGTATTTCTTTTAAAAGTCTTAAACAAAGGGTTATAAACTATCTAATTCAAAAAAGTAGAACTCAAAAATCACTAGTAATAAAGCTTAAAGATAGTA
This sequence comes from Clostridium cibarium, assembly GCF_014836335.1. Taxonomy (GTDB): domain Bacteria; phylum Bacillota; class Clostridia; order Clostridiales; family Clostridiaceae; genus Clostridium; species Clostridium cibarium. The sequence continues at coordinate 33,661 of NZ_JACSRA010000012.1, read as the reverse complement.
AAGAATCTATTGCAGCTTATTTAGGTATGCCAAGACCGTCTCTTTCAAGGGAACTTATAAAACTTAGAGATGAAGAACTTATAACCTTCGATAGAAATACCATAACAATTTTAAATATAGATGATTTAGAAGAAGAATTATTTGAATAAAAAAATAGTTTGTAACAACAGTTACAGACTATTTTTTTATATTCTAATACAATAAACTCATGGAAAATAATAAATGACCAAGGGAGAGATATTATGGAAAATAAGATGTTTTGTTATCAATGTCAAGAAACAGCTGGTTGTTCAGGATGTACTGTTAAAGGTGTATGTGGAAAAACACCTGAACTTGCTAAGCTACAAGATTTATTAGTATATGTTACAAGAGGTTTATCTGAAGTAGCTACAAGAGTTAGAGAAGAAGGAAAGGAAGTTCCTTTTTATGCAAACAGAACTGTAACTTTAAATCTTTTCTCAACTATTACTAATGCAAACTTTGATAATGCAGTTTTTTATACTAAAATAAGAGAAACTTTAAAATTAAAGAAAGAATTATTAGATCTTTTAACTAACAAGGATGAACTAAGTTCAGCTGCTTTATGGACAGCAGAAACTGATGCTGAATTTGATGCTAAGTCTGGTTCAGTTGGAATATTAGAAACTAAAAATGAAGATATAAGAAGTTTAAGAGAACTTATCACATACGGATTAAAAGGTATGTCAGCTTACCTTAAGCATGCTAATGCCTTAGGATATGATGATGAAGAAATAAGCAAGTTCATGGAAATGGCTTTAGCTAAAACAGCTGATGACAGTGTAACATTAAATGAATATATAGCTTTAGCTTTAGAAACTGGTAAGGTTGGAGTAGACGGAATGGCTTTACTTGATAAGGCAAATACAGAAAGCTATGGACATCCAGAAGCTACAAAAGTTAATATCGGAGTTGGAAGTAAGCCAGGAATCTTAGTTTCAGGTCACGACTTAAAAGACTTAGAACAATTATTAATTCAAACTGAAGGAACTGGTATAGACGTATATACTCATTCAGAAATGTTGCCAGCACACTACTATCCAGCATTTAAGAAATATTCTCATTTTGTAGGTAACTACGGAAATGCATGGTGGAAGCAAACTTCAGAATTTGAAAGCTTTAATGGACCAATTTTAATGACTACAAACTGTATAGTTCCTCCAAAGGATACTTATAAACACAGATTATTTACTACAGGTGCAGCAGGTTATGAAGGTTGTACACATATTGTTGAAGATGAAAATGGCAAGAAAGATTTCTCAGAAATAATAGCTTTAGCTAAGAAGTGTGATTCACCAGTAGAAATTGAAAACGGAGAAATCATAGGTGGATTTGCTCATAATCAAGTTCTTGCTTTAGCAGATAAAGTTGTAGAAGCAGTTAAAACTGGAGCTATTAAGAAGTTCTTTGTAATGGCAGGTTGTGATGGTAGATCTAAGAAGAGAGAATACTACACTGAATTTGCAAAGGCAATTCCTGAAGATACAGTTATATTAACAGCTGGTTGTGCTAAATATAAATACAATAAGTTAGACCTTGGTGATATAGGTGGAATTCCAAGAGTGTTAGATGCAGGACAATGTAATGACTCTTACTCACTAGCACTTATAGCTCTAAAGCTAAAAGAAGTATTCGAACTTGAAGATATAAATGATCTACCAATAGCATTCAATATTGCTTGGTATGAACAAAAAGCTGTAATAGTATTATTATCTTTACTTCACTTAGGTGTTAAAAATATTCACTTAGGACCAACATTACCAGCATTCCTTTCTCCAAACGTAGCTAACGTTTTAGTTGAAAACTTTGGTATTGGTGGAATAACAAATGTTGAAGATGATATAAAAATGTTCCTTAACTAATTAATTATATACAAGACATTTACTAAATATACTTAGTAAATGTCTTTTTTTTATAATTTTGAAATAGCAGATAGCACTTCTTAGAGCAATTGAATACTATAATAATATATTTTTTTGTTTTTATAATATAAGATAAAACAAATTCTTTTATTTTTCCATATTATGGTATATAATTTATATGACATAAGTATATTATTGAGTAGTGTACTTGTTACCTTTCAGAAAACAATAAATAGAGGGGGATTAATTAGGTGGAAGAAGAGAAAAGTAAATGTAAGAAAAAAATGAAAGGTATAATTATTTCTCTTTGCATTTTGCTAGTTATATATTTAGGATTTTCTATTTATTTTAGGAATCATTTTTATTTTGGTTCAACAATTAACGGCATTAATGTCTCAGGGAAAACCGTAGAAGATGCTAATGAAAAAATTTCGTCTGAAATTGAATCTTACACTTTAAAATTAGAAGAGAGAAATGACGCTAATGAAGAAATTAAAGCCTCAGATGTAGGGTTAAAATACAATGAGACTGAGGATACTCAAAAGATGAAAGATAAGCAAAATCCTTTTGCTTGGATTCCAGGTATATTTATTACCAAAAATTTTGATTCTAAAGATATTATTTCATACGATGAAGACAAGCTAAAAAAGCATTTAACCACTTTATCTTGTTTTGATAGTAAAAATGTCACTAACCCAAAAAGTCCAGTTTTTAATTATGGCGATGAAGGTTACTCCATAGTTGATGAAGTTTATGGTAATAAAGTCAATAGTGCTTCTTTATCTGACAATGTAAAAAATGCTCTAAAGAATATGGATAAATCATTAAATCTAGATGATAAAGATTGTTATGAAAAACCTAAATATACTAAGGATTCTAAAGAAGTTTTAGCTGCCAAAGATACTTTAGGAAAATATGCGAGTACAAAAGTTACTTATAATTTTGGAGATAGCAGTGAAGTACTAGATGGGAAAACCATACACAATTGGCTTAATGTTAATGATAATATGGAAGTTACTTTTGATAAAAATCAAGTGAATAAATACATTGAATCATTAGCTGATAAGCACGATACAGTAGGAATATCTAGAGATTTCACTACAACAGCTGGAACCAAAATCAAAGTAAGTGGTGGAGACTATGGATGGAGTATAAATAAAGAAGAAGAAATGGCAGATTTAGTGGCAGTTATAAAAAATGGCCAAACCGTAACTAAAGAGCCTAAATATGCACAAACTGCATTAAATCATAATGCTAATGATATAGGAAATACCTATGTTGAAATTAACTTAGCTCAGCAACATTTATGGTTTTATAGAAATGGATCTCTTATTACTGATGGAGATGTAGTAACTGGAAATGTTAGCAATTCAATGGGCACTCCAAGCGGAACCTACAGATTAGAATACAAAGAAAAAGATGCAGTTTTAAGAGGTGACAATTATGCTCAACCTGTTAGTTTCTGGATGCCATTTAATGGAGGAATAGGAATTCATGATGCAACATGGAGAGGTGAATTTGGTGGAAGCATATATTTATCTGGTGGGTCACACGGTTGCGTCAATGCTCCATATAGCTTAGCAAGTACAATCTACGATAACATTGAAGCAGGAACTCCTGTAATTTGTTATGACTAATAACACATTAAATAGACAACTAAAAAGTGGATTTAAAAAACTCTCGAAAATATTTATCGAGAGTTTTTTCATATATAAATTGATATTTTAAAAACAAAATTAACTTCCACATATAAGAACAGCGACATGAAGTTTATGGATAGTTATCCAAACTAAAGTATCCCATCCAAGTCTAATTTGCTCATGTAAAAAAAATAAAAAAAAAGATATTAAATATATCTTAAAAGTGGGACAAATTGCTATAGTTTTAGTATAATAACTTATGGAAGGGAGTAATTGTTAATGAGAAGACAAAGAAGTGAACGCAGTAAATTTGTAAGCAATAAATTTATTAAAGGTATTATAATTTCGTTTAGCACTTTGCTTGTTTTATATCTAGGAATATCAATATATTTTACAAGCCATTTTTATTTTGGCACTGCACTTAATGGTATTAATATTACAGGTAAGACTGCAGAGGAAGCAGATAAATTATTAGCATCTAGGATCGAATCATATTCACTACAGTTAGAGGAAAGAGGCGACACTCAAGAGCAGATAAACGCTTCTGATCTTGGGCTTAAATATACTTCAGATGGGAAGGTTCAAGAATTAAAAGACAATCAAAATGCTTTTTTATGGATATTTGCACCTTTCATTAATAATAATAATGAGATATCTGGAATTATTTCTTATGATGATGCAATGTTAAACAAAAAAATAGACCAATTAGATTGTGTTAAGGGGAAAAACATTGTTGAACCTAAAAATGCTAGCTTAAAGTATACTGAAAGTGGTTACGAAATAGTCGACGAAGTGTATGGAAATAAAATTAATAAAACTGCTTTACACGATGCATTAGTAGACGCTATACAAAATAATAAGACAGAATTAAATTTGGATTCATCTAACGTTTATGAAAATCCAAAATATACTGCTAACTCTAAAGAAGTTTTAGATGCAAAAGATTTAGCAGATAAGTATGTATCATCAAAAATAGACTACACATTTGGTGATAATAAATCTGTAGAATTAAATGGATCTACAATACATAACTGGCTTGAAGTAAACGGAAACTTTGAATTAATCTTTAATGAAAGTAAAGTTAAAAACTACGTATATTCCCTTGGTGATAAATATAATACTACTGGGATCACAAGGGATTTCAAAAATTCATCTGGTGCTACAATAAAAGTTAGTGGCGGAGATTATGGATGGCACATTGATGGTTCAGCAGAAACTCAAGATTTAATTGAAACAATTAAAAACGGACAAACTGTAACTAAAGAACCAAAATATTCTCAAAAAGCTGCTTCTCATAGCTCAAATGATATAGGAAATACATATGTAGAAGTTGATTTAGCTAAACAACATTTGTGGTTTTATAAAAATGGCTCTCTTGTAGTTGAAGGAAATGTTGTTACAGGTAATGCGGCAAGTGCCGATACAATAACTCCACCTGGTGTTTATCTCCTTAAATATAAGGAAAAAGATACACACTTAAAAGGAACAGATTACAATACACCAGTTAGTTATTGGATGCCTTTTAATAACAACATAGGAATTCATGATGCTTGGTGGAGGCCACCAACAGATTTTGTTGCAACTACTTATCTAGGTAATGGATCACATGGTTGTGTAAATGCACCAGTTGAGTTAGCAAAAACAATATTTGAAAATATTGAAGCAGGAACTCCTGTTGTATGTTATTAGCAGATTAATGCGAATATTAAAGCCCTTGATTTTAAATCAAGGGCTTTAATATTTATTTAGTTTATAGTTATATTTAAGTCTTCTTCTAGAAAGTCAGAAGCATCCATAAATACTTTTTTTGTTTGTTCTGCGTATTCTCCAAGTAACTCTTTACTATTACTAAAGTTAATCCATTCTATAGTCATAGGTAGTTCTACATCTGTTGTAAGACAATCCCAAAGAGCATCTAGATTGTTTCCATAGTAATCTGGAAGTTTAAGTTTTGACTTTAATATTTCATGAAGTTCCTTCTTGCTAGTAAATTCTCTTCCGTCTAAAATAATTTCATTCATTATGTTCTCCTTAGTATTAATTTTTCCCACTATAATAACAAGTAAATGTTTGATAATGATCTATAGTTCCATAAATCAATCCATCATTTGAGTAGAGTAGTCTGTCGGCCCCTCTATGTCCTCCATTATAGTTAATATCGCATTCGTGCCAAACTCTGCCTTTAGCATCTGGTAATGATTTTTCTACATTAGTAAATATATCTCCACCTATACTCTTACCAGGAGCATATTGCCATAAATCTCTGCCAGGTCTCCAGCCAAGCCTTTTAGCCTTAGCTTTTGTAATATAATTACTTGGCAAAACCCCATATTCATGGATATAGTCAGCCACCCCTTTAAAGTCATTTATCACATTATACCTTGCTAAGTTTGCTTCATCTATACTATAAGCACTAGCAGTATTTAGTGAAGTTACAGTAAAGATAGTTGTGAATAAAAATGCGAAAATTAAAAAGAAATTTAGTTTTTTTATAAATTTTTTCATATTGAACACTTCCTTTCATTTTTGTGTATATAAAAACTATAACCGGATTTTATAAATTTATCAAGAAATATTAACCATTTATAACTTTTTATTACACGTTTTTAATAAATAAAAACTTAATTATATTAACCCATCCTTCATGTTGCATTATGAAAAAGTTGGATATTATGGTATTGTAATAATGTATATAAAAATAAATTAGAATTAAGGGGAATATTATATGACGTATTATTTTTTACTTTTTATTATATATAGTTTTATTGGTTGGATTTACGAATCGACACTTTGTTCTGTTAGAGATAAAAAACTGATAAATAGAGGTTTTTTAAATGGACCAATATGTCCTATATATGGAACTGGTGCATTGGTTGTTATCATTCTCTTAGGTGATGTTAAAGATATTTTAGCTTTATTTCTATCTAGTATTTTGCTAACTGGAATATTAGAATATCTTACTTCTTACCTTATGGAAAAGTTATTTCACGCTAAGTGGTGGGATTATTCCTATAGATCATTTAATATAAATGGGAGGGTATGCTTAGAAGGGGCTTTGGTATTTGGAACCTTATCAGTTATTACTGTATTTTACATAAACCTATTTACTAATAAGGTACTTTCTGTAGTTAATGATAATATACTTAACCTTATCAGCCTTATTCTATTAATAATATTAGTTGTAGACACCATATTTACTGTAAATAGCTTATTATCCTTAAATAGCAGGCTTAAACAGGTACAAGAAGCCTTTAATAAATATATAGAAGCATCTAAGGTTAAAACTGATAAAATTAAATTTAATATACTTGATAAATTTGAAGAAAGTGAATTTTATTCAGAAAAAATAAAACACATCTTAAGTGTCAAAAGATTTCAAGATAAGAGAATTATGAAGGCTTTCCCGAATTTCAAATCTACAAAATATTACGAAGCTTTTGAAAGAATCAAAGATAATATAATTAAAAGTAGAGATAACCATAAAAGAAAGTAGTGAGAACCATTGAAAAGCACAAAATCATATTTTACTAAAAACATAAATATATTATATTTAGCTATTATTTGTACATTACTTTGGGGAAGTGCATACCCTGCAGTTAAGATAGGCTATAAGTTTTTTTCCATAACTTCTGATAATATATATGGACAAATGCTTTTTGCTGGAGTTAGATTTTTCTTTGCAGGTATATTAACTATATTAGCAGGCATTTTATTAAACAAGAAATTAATTATTCCAAATAGAAAGAATATTTTGGGGATAAGTCTACTTGGCTTAATTCAAACTACTCTTCAGTACATATTTTTTTACATAGGCCTTTCAAATACCACCGGAGTAAAAGGATCTATATTAAACTCGATATCTCCATTTTTAGTTATAATTATTTGTCACTTTATAACTAAGGATGATAAAATAAACTTAAAAAAAGCTCTTGGTAGCTTAATTGGCTTTGTTGGCGTTATAATAATTAGTCTTGGCTCTACAACTGGTAGTAGTAATAATTTTTCGTTATTTGGAGAAGGCTTTATAATCTTAGCAGCAGTATCTTCTTCAGTAGGATCAGTAATTAGCAAGGAAATTGCTAATGATAGTGATGCTATGACCATAACAGGATATCAATTATTAATTGGCGGCTTTGTATTGACACTTATTTCATTTATAGAAGGACAACCTAACGTTGTTATCCTTAAAGAAGGTATAGCTCTACTTATCTACTTATCAGCTTTATCTGCTATAGCATTCACTATATGGACTATATTATTAAAGTATAATAGTGCAGGTAAGATATCAATTTATAACTTTTTAATACCGATCTTCGGATCATTGCTATCTGCTTTATTCTTATATGAATCTGTATTTAATATTAAAAATATTATTTCATTAATTTGTGTCTGCATTGGCATATATATAGTAAATAAAAAATAATCTAATAGTACTATAAAATAGACATCTTATTAATTAGATAGGATGTTTATTTTTATTCAAGGACATAAACTTCTTAAGAATATATTGACAATACATAGATAATTATCTATATTAAATATAGATACACATCTATGTAAGGAGCAAAAAATGAAGAAAATTGATTTAACAGAAGGAAAAGTAATGTCAGTTCTGACTGCACTAGCTTTACCTATAATGGGAAGTTCTTTGGTGCAATTCACATACAACTTAGTTGATATGTTTTGGGTTGGAGGCATTGGAAGCGATGCTGTTGCAAGCGTTGGATCTTCAAGCTTTTATATAGGACTTGGTTATTCCATTAATTCCTTAGTTATTATAGGTGCTGGAATAAAGATAGCACATGCAGTAGGAAGAAAGAACGAAGAAGAAGCAAAAGGCTATATAAATGCAGGATTAGTTATTAATTTAATCATAGGATTATTATATGCCTTAGTACTTATTTTCTTAGGGAAAAACTTTATTGAATTTTTAAATATGAACAATCCCACAGTAGAAAGAGATTCCTATTTATATTTAGCAGTAAACGGACCTATATTATTATTCTCATTTTTCAATATGTTATATGCGAGAATTATGGGAAGCTACGGCAATAATCATTATGCCTTTAATATTAATCTGGTAGGTCTTATAGCAAACATTATACTAGATCCTTTCTTTATATATACTTTGAAGTTTGGAGTGGTTGGAGCTGCCGTAGCAACCCTTGCTGCAAATATTATAATGTTTATAATATACAAAGTTAAATTTAAAGAAACACTAAAATATAATTTTGAATTAAGGTTAGATTATAAGAAGATAGTAGAAATAATTAAACTTGGATTTCCTATGTCTTGTCAAAGAGTTTTATTTACACTCATTAATATAGGACTTGCAAGAATAACAGCTACCTTTGGATCTAATGCTATAGCTGCTCAAAAATTAGGATTAGAAATAGAGTCTGTTACATACATGGTAATAGGTGGTCTCAATGGAGCTATTTCAAGTTTTACTGGTCAAAACTTTGGTGCAAAAAAGTATAACCGAATAATTGCTGGTTACAATACAGCTCTAAAAATAGGAATGACCTATTCTTTTATTATGGCTTTATTATTTATATTTTGGGGAGAAGACTTGGTTAAATTATTTATTAGAGATACCGAAACCATAGCAATAGCAAAAAGATACTTATTTGTTATAGCTTTCTCTGAAATATTTAGTACAATGGAGATGGTGTCTAATGGTATTTTTACCGGACTTGGATTACCTAAAATACCATCTATTATAAGCATTGTTTTTACAGCTTTAAGACTTCCTATGGCACTTATATTTACAAATTTCATAGGACTTGATGGTATTTGGCTTAGCATTACTTTATCAAGCGTATTAAAAGGAAGCGTTTCATATTTAGTCTATAGAATAAAGATAAGGAAGGATTATAAATATGTTAAAGAGAATTAAAAAGATTTTTAGCCCGAGTGAATTACTAAAAGGGAATTATGGTATAGAAAGAGAAACATTAAGAATTGAGGATAATGGAAATTTATCCTTAAAGCCTCATCCAAAAGTTTTTGGAGATAAGGTAAAAAATCCATATATAACTACTGACTTTTCAGAAAGTCAAATTGAAATGATAACACCACCTTTAAATACAATAGAAGAAACCTATAATTATTTAAACTCTCTATATGATATTGTCGCTATGGAAATAGGGGATGAATGTCTTTGGCCTCAATCAATGCCCTCAATAGTTCCAGAGGATAAGGATATACCTATAGCTATTTACGATAATTCACCTGAAGGTATAACTGCTAGAACTTATAGAGAAAAATTAATGAACAAATATGGTGGAAGGAAACAACTTATTTCTGGAATACATTTTAATTTTTCCTTTAATGAAGATATTATAGCAGGATTGTATAATGAAAGCGAAAAAAAAGAAACCTATAAGGACTTTAGAGATAGAATTTATCTAAAAGTAGCAAGAAACTTCTTAAGATATAGATGGCTTATTATATATTTACTAGGTTCAACTTCTACAGTACATGAAAGTTATTTTAACGAATGTAAAAAATGCTTACAAAAGATTTCAGATTGTAGTTTTTCTAGTGATGGAGCTCTTTCTTATAGAAATGGAGAATGTGGTTATAAAAACGAAATTGACTTATTTCCAAGTTATAAATCAGTAGATAGTTATGTTAACAGTTTAAATAAGTTCATTGACGATAAGGTTATTACATCATCAAAGGAACTTTATAGTCAAGTTAGATTAAAGCCTAAGAACAAGAGTGATTTATTAAATTCATTACTTCAAGATGGAATAGATTATTTAGAATATAGAAGTATTGATGTGAACCCTTATGAAAAGGGTGGTATAAGTTTAAATGATTTATATTTTCTTCAAATCTTTAACTTATTTATGTTAATAAAAGACGAAACTAATTATGAAACTTGGCAAGAAGAAGCTCTCGAAAATCAGCATATTATAGCTAAAGAAGGGCGCAATGACGTAACATTGATTAAAGATGGAAAGCCTATTTCTAAAAAAGATTGGGCATTAGAAATTCTAAATGAAGTAATGCATATTAACGATGAACTAAATCTCGGTAAAGCAAAGGTCATTACTGAAATGATAGATAAAATCATGGATGAAAAGCTTACTTACGCATATAAAATTTACAATGATGTAAGAGAAAATGGGTATATTAAAACTCATTTAGATCTTGCAAAAGTTTATAAAGAAGAAGCTTACAATAATAGATTTAAGTTTCAAGGTTATGAAGATTTAGAACTTTCTACTCAAATCTTAATAAAAGAATCTATAAAAAGAGGTATTAAGGTTGATTTCATAGATAGAAGCGATAACTTTATTTCTTTAAAATTTAAGGATAAAATAGAATATGTCAAGCAAGCTACAAAGACATCTAAGGATAATTATGTTACGGTACTTATGATGGAAAACAAAACAGTTACTAAAAAAATTCTTCAAAGAAAAGGTATTAGAGTTCCAGAAGGAGAAGAATTTAATTCCATGGAAGAAGCAGGGGAGAGAATAAAAAAATACGTAAATAAACCTATAGTCATAAAACCCAAATCAACTAACTTTGGTACAGGGATAAGCATTTTTAAAAAAGGCGCAAAAGAGGAAGATATTCTAGAAGCTTTTAAAATTGCATTTAAGTATGACAAAACTGTACTTTTAGAAGAGTTTATAAAAGGAAAAGAATATCGGTTCTTAGTAATAGGAGATAAAGTAGTAGGAATACTTCATAGAGTACCAGCTAATGTACTAGGAGATGGCACTAAATCCATTAGAGAATTAGTCCATATTAAAAATCAAGATCCATTAAGAGGCCATGGTTACGTGACACCTTTAGAAAAAATTCAATTAGATGAAAATGCTCAGTTGTTCTTACGTAATCAAAATAAAGATTTTGATTATATACCTAAAAAAGATGAAGTAGTTTATTTAAGAGAAAATTCTAATATTAGTACTGGTGGAGATAGTATAGATTACACTGATTTAATCCCAGATAAATTTAAGGATATAGCAATTAAATGCGCCAATGCAGTTAATGCAAAAATTTGCGGAGTTGACATTATGTTAGAAGATTTTAGCCATGAAAATTCAAATTACGGAATCATAGAACTTAACTTTAATCCAGCTATTCACATTCATTGTTTCCCATATAGAGGGAAGGAGAGAAGTATAGCTGTCGAAGTGCTTAAGATGCTTGAAATGATATAAATAGTGTAAAGAAAGGTGAAAGAATGGATAATAAATTCGAAGTAACTGCTAAGATATTTAAAACTTTAGGTGATCCTAACAGACTAAAAATAATCGAAATGCTATCTTGTAAAGAGAAGTGTGCTTGTGAAATATTAAACCAATTTAATTTTACACAGCCAACTTTATCTCACCATATGAAAGTATTAATGGAATGCGGTTTAGTTATTAGCAGAAAAGAGGGTACTTGGAACTATTATAAACTTAATTGTGACAACACAAAAAATCTTCTTAATTTTTTAAATGATATAGTAATGAAAAGTTCAAAAGTAAAATAATGTAATACATTTAAGGGAATCAAAAATGATTCTCTTAAATTTTATTTACTTTATTATTTGCTCCCTCTGTTTTCATAGATTTTCATAAACATTTCATTTCTTATATTTTAGCAATTTAATCAAAAATTACTTATATGTTTCAAAATTGATTATAAGTAATTTTTTATATAATATATAATTTTATTTAAGTAATTACATATATATTAATAATTTAAATAAAATTACACTGCATCAATTTATACGCTTTTTTAATTCCAACTTTAATACAAATGTAGAATTGTGAGGGATAAAGAAAAGTTAGAATATAATTTTTGACACAATCGAAATCAGCGTTTTTTACCCATATTTTGTAATAAAATTAGATTTTTTTCATAATATTTATTTTTTCATAATGTTCTAGAGTTTCATTCCTCCCTCCGTTTAAAAAATCCATAACTAAGAATATTCTTACATAATTTACAAACCAAATAAAATGTAATAGTATTAAATTAAATAAAAACACGCACAAACAAGCGGGTGGTAGGATTGAGAAATAAAAAGGCGCAAAGGAATAGAAAGCAAAAACAAATCCTAAATAGCAAGATTGCTTTTGCTACAATTTTATTATTAATAGCTTCATCCTTTCTTTATAAATTTATTAGCTAAAGATATAGATATTAACGAACTTGCAATAAATAGTCCTGGAGAAATGCTTGAAGAAATATGTAAAACTGAAGATTCTTATAAAAAATCAACAGGTACAGATATATGTAATTTTTTTAGATTTCAAAATGAAACATTTAGCAAAAGATCTTTAAATTATATAAACCAATTAGGTTATAAAACAGTTTTTTGAAGTTACACAAGTTATGATAAAGATAATATCAGCAATAAAGATTTGATATAATCGCAAGAATTTATAAGAAAATCTTTAAAAATCAGCTAAAAGTTATTTCGCTAAATATACATTTATTACATTTCGTGTTATTGTTTATAAAAAAATGCTGTGATATAATGATATCAAGGCTTTAAGTGGCATTTATGGAGGTAAAAAAATGAATAAAGCACGAAATAAAACTTTTAAATATAAAAATTACGAATATCCTGAAGAAATACTTTCACTATTTGAAGTTGACTTGAACAACGCTGATCGAAAAAGACTTCATAAAGTTTATTCAAATTTTTATGATTTAGAAGCTGAACGCGGATATGAATATATTATTGAAGATTTATATATACTTTCATATAAACATAAACTATCCACCAGTGAATTAGCTAATATTTATGGTGTCGGAGTTAGAACTATACAAATTTGGCTTAAAGAATTAGGCCTTAATAGAGATTTAAAGACAGCATCTAAAATTAAGGATAAAAACTCAAATCTTAACCTTTCTCCTAACGGAAATGGACAAGCTATCACAGGTTCAGATATATCTGAAACCTTTGGTATTGAGCTAGCTGATACTAGCACTTATCCTGAAACCTTAAAAGATTTTTTAAATTATTTAGAGACCATCAAAGGTAAATCCAGCAACACAATCAAAGGTTACGCTATTGATTTAACTTTGTTTTTTAGATTTTTAAAGGTATATAAAGGTTTAATTAAAGATACCTCTTTAGAGTTTGGTGAAATTCCTACAAACGATATAACCAAAGATTTTATTAGAGGAATAAAACTTACAGATATTTATGCTTACCTTTCTTTTGTAGAAAAACAAAGAGAAAACGGCACTCACGCTAGAGCTAGAAAAGTTGCTGCATTAAAATCCTTCTTTAAATTTTTACAAAACAAAGCAAAAGTAATCGATGAAAATCCAACTTTAGAGTTAGAATCTCCAAAATTAGATAAAAGACAGCCAGTTTATTTAACTTTAGATCAAAGCTTAGAACTTTTAAATTCGTTAGATACTACCGATAAAAACTATTATAGAGATTATTGCATATTGACTTTATTCCTAAACTGCGGAATGAGACTTTCAGAATTATGCTCTATCAACATAGAAAAAATTAAAGGAGATACATTAACTATTATAGGTAAAGGTAATAAAGAAAGAACTGTATACCTAAACGAAGCTTGCCTTAAAGCCTTAGATAATTATTTAAAAGTCAGAGATGTTTCAAAAGTTTCTGAAGAAGATAAAAAATATCTATTTATTTCAGGTAGAAATAAAGCTATAAATAAAAGAACTGTTGAACTTTTAGTAAAAAAACATATTGGAAATGCAGGAATCGTAGACGGCAAATATACCCCTCATAAATTGAGACACACTGCTGCTACCCTTATGTATAAATACGGCAATGTAGATATTAGAAGTTTACAAAACATCTTAGGTCATGAAAGTATTTCAACTACTCAGATTTATACTCACGTAGATGATGATTCCTTAAGGGAAGCTGTAAAATCAAATCCTTTATCAAAACTTTAAAAGAAGAGATTCTACTCTCTTCTTTTTTATCCTAACAAAGGCTCTCCTAGTATCTCTTTTAAATTAGTCTTGATAGCTTCGTCATCTCCATCGTAAATCACTACTACTCTCCCCTTTTTATATATATGAGGTGCTTTTAACCAATTAATTTTAGTACCATTTATAACAGACCCATTCTCTGTTACTGTTTTTAGATCACTAATAATCTTTTCTTTATCTTCTAAGTTATACTCATATATAATTAGGCTACCACCAACTATTTTGTAATCTTCACTCTTTACAGAAAAATAAGGGCTAGTAGTATCTTGCTTTTCTAATGTTATTCCTTTCTTAGCCAATTCTTTTTTTAATTCATCTTTACTATATCCCATAGATTCATCTTTAATTTTACTTACTATATCTTTAGCATCTTCACTTACCTTTTCAGTCCCTTGCTTAATGTTTTTTCCAGCATCCTCTATTGTATTTTTGGCATTACATCCACTAAACAATAGAGAAATTAGCAAAACAACTATTGTAAACAAAGCAAATTTTCTTTCTTTAAACACAAAATCACCTTCTAACACAAAAATATCTCTAATGTATTTTTTGTATTAGAAGGTGATTTTATTCTTATTATCTATATGTCTTTCTTTAATTTCCTAACACCCGGAAAAACTTCTTCAGTCATTTCTTCTAAATTTCCATCTTCAAATAATTCTTCTTCAGTTGAATAATCTATATGGTCAAATGCATCTTCATATTCTTCGCCTAAATCATTTTCTTTAGCAAAATCTTTATATGCATCCTTTAATTTATCATAATCATCATAGAAAGAATCATCTGTTGTATCTACTTCCTCGTCTAAAGCATCCTTTTGAGCTTCTAATTCATTTATGTACTCTTCCTCTAAAACCTTATTTTCTTCCACTGTCTTAGCTATATCTTCAATATTAATCGCTCTAATATCTACTCCATCCATCTCTAAACACTTTCCGCAATTATCACAAATTTTCTTTTTGTATATATCGCAGTAATCATCTTCAGTATATTTAGCCATATTAATACACCACCTATTAAAATAATCAAATTTTATTATAACAAAGTATTGCCCATTAATCAAATTTATATACAGAACATAGGTTTTGAGAACATAGGTTTGATATACAATTAATGTTATGCTATAATATTTTAAAGAGGTGTTAACATGGTAGAAGGTAAAGATAAACAATCTGATATATATAATTTTCTAAAAACTTATACAGAAACTAAAGGATATCCACCATCTGTTAGAGAAATTTGTGAAGCTGTTTCACTAAGATCTACTTCAACAGTTCATGGACATTTAAAAAGACTAGAAAAAAAAGGGTTAATTAAAAGAGATCCTACAAAACCTAGAGCTTTAGAAATAGTGGAATTAAATTCAGCAAAAAGAGAAATGGCAACAATACCTATTGTAGGAAAAGTTACTGCAGGGCAACCTATTTTAGCAACTGAAAATATTGAAGATACTTTTTCAGTTCCCTTAGATTATATTAAACATGATAGAGAGTTGTTTATGCTTAAGGTTACTGGTGAAAGCATGATAAATGCAGGTATTTGTGATGGTGATTTAGCTATAATCGAAAAGGCTGACAACGCAGTCAATGGTGAAATTGTAGTAGCCCTTATAGAAGATGAAGCAACTATAAAGAGATTTTTCAAAGAAAAAGACCATATTAGATTGCAGCCAGAAAACGATACTATGTCTCCTATCATTGTGGATACTTGTAGTATACTAGGAAAACTTGTTGGATTGTTTAGACAATATTAAGTAATAATATTATGTAAAGAGCTATATATTTAAATATAGTTCTTTTTTTATTTCTTTTAAGGAGGATTAAATTATGTTTGTTAATGGTCCTTTTCCTGATTTCAAAAGTGAGATTTCAAGCGAGTACACAATTACCTCAGCAGATCGTAATTCTCCTAAGAAACAGAGAAAATATGCATCAAGAATAATGATTCTCATTCATTATCCTTTTTGCTTCGGAATTGGTTACAGTACTTTTAATTTTCATAGTAATTTTATTAAATCTTTAATTTGGTTTTTAGGATATTTTTTATTGTTTTTTCTAGTAGTAACTATAATTCATCTGCTGCTTCACTGCTTATTTTTTCCTACTAGCACCTGGAATAAAAAATGTTATTTAGGTTTTTATAGAAAATACTTAACACCTTTTTGCTATTGTAAAAAGGAACTTAAAAAATTCAGGCTTATTATAGCAGCTATCTCCCCTTTATTTATACTAACTATATTTCCACTTCTCATAATAATTTATAATCATATAAGTATGTTATTATTATCAATTGCTTATGCTAATGCTCTTTTATCAGCATTTGATCTATATGATATATATATTTTACTTAAAAAGATTCCAGGCTCAGGAAATATTATATTAAAATCGGCTAATAGATATTTTATTGTAAAAAAAAGAATGCCTAATAATATGAATTTATAATAAAAGCCACCTCAAATATATTTTGAGATGGCTTTCTTGTCCTTATTTATTCAATACATTATTTAGTGCTATAAGTATACCTATTTTAGCGTGGTCAAATGTCAATCCACCTTGAAGATATGCTATATAAGGTTCTCTAATAGGTGCATCAGCTGATAATTCAATAGAAGCACCTTGTATAAATGCACCTGCTGCCATTATAACTTCATCTTTATATCCTGGCATAGCCCATGGTTCACATTCTACATAAGAGTCTATTGGCGAACCATGTTGTATTCCCTTACAGAAATCAATTACCTTTTTAGGATCACCAAATTTTATAGATTGAATTATATCACTTCTCTTTTCATCATACTTAGGTAACACTTCAAATCCAGCAAGTTCCATTATTCTAGCACAGAACACTGCTCCTTTAACAGCTTCCATAGCTACATGAGGAGCTAAGAATAATCCTTGATATAAGCTTCTCATAAGGCCAAATGTTGCTCCACACTCCCCTCCTATTCCAGGGATAGTTAGTCTGTAAGCTGCTTGAGTAACTAACTCCTTCTTACCTACTATATATCCTCCTGAAGGAGCTAAGCCACCTCCTATGTTCTTTATAAGAGATCCTGCTATTAAATCTGCACCTACATCAGTAGGTTCAATAACATCTATAAATTCTCCATAACAATTATCAACAAATACATTTACATCTTCTCTTATATCTTTTATATAAGATATTATTTCTCCAATTTCAGATACTAGGAATGAATTTCTCCATCCATAACCTGTACTTCTTTGAATATGTATTACTTTAACAGAGCTATCTTTTAAAGCTTCCTTAATGGCTTCAAAATCAAATTTACCTTCTTTAAGGTCTACTTGTTCATAATTCACTCCATATTCCTTAAGAGAGCCTATTTTCTCCTCTCCGCTTATCCCTATAATATTATGAAGAGTATCATAAGGTTTCCCTGATACTGCAAGTAATTTATCTCCAGGTCTAAGATTTCCAAATAGTGCAGCTCCTATTGCATGAGTTCCGTTAACAAAGTGTGGCCTAACTAATGCAGCTTCTGCGTTAAATATTCTCGCATATACTTTATCTAAAGAATCTCTCCCTATATCATCATAACCATATCCTGAAGAATTAGTAAAATGAGTATCACTTATTCTCTCCTCTTGAAAAGCCTTTAATACTTTGATTTGGTTATACTCCCTTATTTCATCATAGATCTTAAATTGTTCTTCTACATCTTTTATCGCTATATCATATAACTTTAAAGTTTCATCTCCAAAGTTATAGGTATTTTTTAATAAGTCCTTAGTAATTTGTAACATTGTATTCCTCCAAAATTTTATTCCTCTTGTATTATAACAAATAAAAAAGATGAAAGCCAAGCTTTCATCTTTTATTATATATTATTATCAGTATTTGTTTCAGTAAATAATATTGGTTTTGATGGAGTTACTGTGGTTATTGCATGTTTATATATAAGAACTTGCTTACCATCCTGATCTAACACAACTGTAAATGCATCAAATCCAGTTACAAAGCCCTTAAGTTGAAAACCATTAGTTAAATAGATAACTACTTGATTTTTATTTTTTCTAGCACTGTTTAAAAATATATCTTGCAAATTATTTTGTTGTTTAGTCATTAAGGCACCTCCCGTTTTCTTTTAAAATAATTATACAGTTATTTAGAATTTATGTCATCTAAAATTTCAGCTACAATCTCACTATCACTTAAAACATCCTTATCTAAGAAAATTGCCCTCGGATCCCTTCTAAACCAAGTTAATTGCCTTTTAGCATAATTTCTAGAGCCTTGTTTAACCATATCAACTGCCTCTTCAAAGGATATCTTGCCTTCCAAGTGATAAAGCATCTCTTTATAGCCAATTCCCTGCATTGATTGCATAGATGAAGTATACCCTCTTTCCTTAAGACTTATACATTCATCAAGTAGACCTTTATCTATCATAATGTCTACCCTTTTATTAATTCTTTCATATAATGTATCTCTATTCATAGTTAAAACAAAGAAATGTATATCATACGGTGATTTATAGAATTCTTCACCTGAATTATAAGAACTAAAAGGCTTACCAGTAAGTTTATATACCTCTAATGCTCTAATAACCCTTTTTAAGTTATTGTAGTGAATTTCTTTATAACTTATTGGGTCAATATCTTTAAGCTTTTCATGTACAAACTCATTGCCTTTTTCATTAGCTAAATCTTCTAAATACTTCCTATAATCTTCATCTTTATCCGTTTCAGAAAAGTTCATATTACAAGTTAAGGAGTTTATATATAACCCCGTGCCCCCAACTATCATAGGAAGCTTATTATTAGCTATTATTTCTTCTAAAGCATCACTTCCCCTATCCTTGTATTCAGACACCGAAAAACTTTCTGAAGGATCTACGATATCTATCATATGATGAGGTACTCCATCCATCTCTTCTCTTGTTATTTTAGCCGAACCTATGTCCATATATTTATATATTTGCATAGAATCTGCTGAAATTATTTCTCCATTTAGCCTTTTAGCTAATTCAATAGAAAGTTCAGTTTTTCCAACCCCTGTTGGACCTGCCAAAATTAAAAGTTTCTTTTTCATCTAATCACCATTCTCTATACTATTCTTCTAAATTTCTTTTCTAAATCATAATTACTAAACTTAATTATGGTTGGTCTTCCATGAGGACAGTGGAAAGGATCATCTATATATCTAAGTTCTTCAACTAGTTTTATCATTTCTATATCTGATAATGTATCATTTCCTTTAACAGCTGCCTTACATGCCATTGTTGCTATTTTATTATATTTAACTTCTGTAGTCTTTCCAGATCCTAATGACTTAATATTATCTAATATACTTAAGAATAAAGATTTAGGATCAAGTTTACCTAAGAAATAAGGTACTTCCTTTAGCGTTATAGAATTTCCTCCAAATTCCTCTAGGGTAAAACCAGCATTTTTAAATACTTCTGCATTTTCTTCATAATTAGCATAATCATCTATAGTTAGGTCTATTATAGCTGGTATAAGTAAAGGTTGAACCACTAAAGATCCACTCTCTATATTCTTCAAATACTTTTCAAATAGGATTTTTTCGTGAGCAGCATGTTGATCTATCATATAAAGTATTTCTTCATATTCAGCTAAAATATAAGTTTTATTAAACTGTCCAATTATTTTTAATGGAGGAAACTTTGCTTGAACCTCATTAACAGTTACATTACCTTCCTTAATAATTATATTATTTACTTCCTTCTCAATTCCTATTTTTTCATCTGATATTTTCTCATTTATTATAGGTAAAGTATTCTCTTTAACCATATTATTTTCTTCTTCTACTATAGTTATTGGCTTAAGATCAATTGGAACTTCTAAATGTATTTTCTCGCGAGTTTCAAAAGAATTAAAAGATACCTTCTCTTCATGATTAGGCTTAATATCTAATTTAATCTCTTCAAATTGTGGAGTATAGGAAATCCTATCTTTTTCCTCTTCTTCAGGCATCTTAAAAGTATCAAATACATCCTTCTTTAAAGTTTCATGTACTGTATCAAATACCTTTTTAAATATCACTCTATCATCAGTAAATTTTATTTCTGCCTTTGTAGGATGTATATTTACATCTACAAACTCAGGATACACTTCTATAAATAAAGTAAAAAAAGGGAACTTGTTTACTGTACTAAAAGATTTAAAAGCATTTTCCACAGCAGCTACTATAGTTTTATGTTTTATATATCTTCCATTAACAAAAATACTTTGATTATTTCTTGATCCTCTTGCTATTTCTTCTTTACCTATATATCCATATATAGTTATAGTATCATCACTACTTTCAAAATATAAAAGATTATCAGTTATAGACTTTCCGTATACAGTTCTTATAACATCTTTTAAATTTCCACTTCCATATGTATGAAGTACTTTTTTACTGTTATTATAAAGTTTAAAACTTATAGAAGGATTAGCTAAGGAAGTTCTATTTACTATATCAGTTATTAATGCTCCTTCTCTTGAAGAGCTTTTTAAAAATTTCTTTCTAGCTGGCACATTATAAAATAAATCCCTAACTTCTAAAGTAGTTCCTTTGTTAATACCGCATTCCTGAAACACTTGAATTTCTCCACCTTCTATAACAAGCTCACGGCCAAAGTCTTCATCTTCTATTCTAGACTTTATATTAACCTTACCAACAGCAGCTATAGATGGAAGGGCCTCTCCTCTAAAACCTAAAGTATTAATTGAATATATATCTTCTGACTTTTTTATCTTACTTGTTGCATGAGGTAAAAATGCCTTTTTTATATCCTCTGGATGAATTCCATCTCCATCATCTATTATCCTAATTAAAGCAGCTCCACCATCTTCAATTTCTATAGTTATATTTTTTGATCTTGCATCAATACTATTCTCAATAAGTTCCTTAACAACTGAAGAAGGCCTTTCAACTACTTCTCCAGCTGCAATCTTATTAGAGGTATTTTCATCAAGTAAATTAATTCTTTTCATGATTTAAACCTCCTTATTGTAATTTCTTAGCTTCTCCTATAAGTTTAAATAAAGTATTCATTGCATCCATAGGAGTCATATTTAAAACATCACACTGCGCAAGTTCTTTAATTAGTGCTTCCTTTTCTAAGGATTCAAAATCCATCTGCATAACTTGGCTTTTTTCAGATTTTACATGTTTCTCTGTTTTAGTAACACAAACTTCTTTTTCTATAGGTTCACTAGGCACTATATTAACCTTTGATTTACCTTCTAGAGATTCTAGTATCTCTTTAGCTCTATTAATTACCTCTTCTGGAAGCCCTGCAAGCTTAGCAACCTCTATACCATAAGATTGGTCAGCTCCCCCTTCTACTATCTTTCTTAAGAAAATTACATTATCCTCTATTTCCTTAACAGCTACAGAATAGTTTTTAACTCCTGGTAAAGAACCTTCAAGTTTTGTAAGTTCATGATAATGTGTTGCAAATAACGTCTTACATTTTAAATTACTCATTTTTGTTATATGCTCTATAACAGCCCAAGCTATACTAAGACCATCGTAAGTAGAAGTACCACGACCTACTTCATCTAATAAAACTAAGCTTTTGCTAGTAGCATTTTTTAATATATTAGATACTTCCCACATTTCAACCATAAATGTAGATTTACCACCAGCTAAATCATCAGAAGCACCTATTCTTGTAAATATCTTATCACAAACTGAAATATTAGCTTTCTTAGCTGGTACAAAAGACCCCATTTGTGCCATTAAAGTGATTAAGGCAACTTGTCTCATATATGTAGATTTACCTGCCATATTAGGCCCTGTAATTAATAATAGTTCATTATCTTCATTATTTAACAGAGAATTATTAGAAACGAATTCTCCTCTTCCTATTACCTTTTCTACAACAGGATGTCTTCCTTCTATAATTTCTATAATTCCATCTTCATTAATAGATGGTTTAACATAATCATTCTCTAAAGCTATTAAAGCTAATGTAGATAAAGAATCTAGGCTTCCAATAATTCTAGCACTTTTCTTAAGACGTCCTATTTCCTTTTCCACAGTATTCCTTATAGAAATAAATAGCTCATATTC
Organism: Clostridium cibarium; assembly: GCF_014836335.1. Classification (GTDB taxonomy): domain Bacteria; phylum Bacillota; class Clostridia; order Clostridiales; family Clostridiaceae; genus Clostridium; species Clostridium cibarium. Next base: position 11,148 of record NZ_JACSRA010000012.1, on the reverse strand, counting down.
TAAATTAACAAGCTTTTCTTCTGCTCCTAAGATTTTATCTTCCATTTCCTTAAGTTCAGAAGTTATATATCTTTCAGCATTAGCTAAAGTTTGCTTTCTAATATATCTACCTTCAGGTATAGATGAATAATTTGCCCTAGATATTTCTATATAGTAGCCAAATACTTTATTGTATCCAACCTTTAAAGACTTAATACCAGTAAATTCTCTCTCACTGTTTTCAAGAGAAGCTATCCACTCTTTTCCGTGTAACTTTGCCTTTCTAAGTTCATCTACCTCAGAATTAAAACCATCATTTATTATATTTCCCTCTTTAAGGTTAATAGATGGATCATTTAATATACCTCTATTTAATAAATCTTTTATATCAGTAAGTTCGTCTAAATCATTAAAATATTCTCTTAATATAGGAGATTCTGAACTACTTAATGATTTTTTTAGATTTGGTATTTTTTCTAGAGATGACTTTAAAGACACCATATCTTTACCATTAACATTTCCACTTGATATTTTTCCTACGATTCTCTCTATATCATAAATTTCCTTAAGTGCTGTTCTTAAATCTTCATTAAGGGATATATTATTAAATAGCTCCTCTACGCCTCCAAGCCTTTTTTCTATTTCCTTCTTTATTATTAAAGGCTCATCTATCCATCTCCTTAGAGCTCTTCCCCCCATAGAAGTGGCTGTTTTATCCATTACCCATAAAAGAGATCCCTTCTTACCTTTTTCTCTGATACTTTCAGTAAGTTCAAGATTCCTACGAGAATTACCATCTATGGTCATAAAATTTAATATTTCATATTTCTCTAAAAAGTTTATGTTTGTTAAACTCATTTTTTGAGTTTCAAATATGTATTTTAATAAAACCTTACAAGCTAATTTAGAAGCTTCATCTAAACCATCAACTTCCACTTCAGAAAATTGATTAGCTAATTCCTTATCACTTACTATAAACTCATTAAAAGGTTTTTCTGTTATTAATGCATTAGTTGATGCATGGATTTCATCAATTAATTCCTTAGAAGTTCCTTCTGCCATAAGCACTTCTTTAGGGCTAATTTTAGATAATTCATCTAATAATGTACTTTTCAAATTAGTAAAGGATGTAGTTTTAAATTCACCTGTACTTATATCAGTAGAAGCTATTCCAATTTTATTACCATCTTCATATATTGCTACTAGATAAGTATTTAAATTTTCTAAAGCTGCATTATTATCTACATATGTACCAGGTGTAATTACCTTTATTATATCTCTCTTAACTATTCCTTTCGCTAAAGCTGGATCTTCTACTTGCTCAGCTATTGCTATTTTATACCCTTTAGCTACAAGCCTAGATATATATGTAGCAGCTGCATGGTATGGTATTCCACACATAGGGGCTCTTTCTTCAAGACCACAATCTCTTCCTGTAAGAACTAATTCTAATTCTCTTGAAGCAGTTTTTGCATCATCGAAGAACATCTCATAAAAGTCCCCTAATCTATAAAATAAAATACAATCTTCATATTTATTTTTTATCTCAAAATATTGTCTCATCATGGGAGTTAATGCCATGTATAATCACCTCAAATATTAATTTATCTAATCTCTTTGTTAATTTAACTATCTTCATTGAAATTATACTATAAGCTTCAATTAATATCAAAGAAAGGAGAATTCTATAGCTTTAATGAAAAACATTTTTAACACAAATTGTAATAAAATTAACTATTTCTAATATTATAGTAAATAAAAGCAAAATATATAAATGAGAGGAGACTATATTTATGCCTTACATTGATTCAAAAGTTACGATACCTCTTTCCGAAAATGAAAAAGAGTATCTAAAAAAAGAACTAGGGAAAATAGTAAACGACATACCAGGAAAATCAGAAAAATTTTTAATGCTTGGTTTTCAAGATAATTACTCTCTATATTTCAAGGGACAAAAAATGGATTATGGAGCTTTCGTAGAAGTGAAACTTTTTGGCAGAGTTTCTGAAGACTCTTTAAAAAGGGTTACAAAAGAAATTTGTGATTTATATAATGATAAGCTTAATATCCCTCCTAGGTCAATTTATGTAAAGTTTGAAGAGGTAGATACTTGGGGTTGGAATGGAAGTAACTTGTAGAAAGGGGAAAAGACATAAAGCCGGGGGGGCAATATGTCTTTACGATTAATACCTTTTACAAATGCAATTATTTATTCCAACTTCATTATTATAAAGTGAAGCAAGCTAGATTTAAGATATATAAAAATAAAAAGGAGCTTGGCTAGTGATCTTCTCACTACCAAACTCCTTTGTTTGATATTATTGTATAACTTAAATCTATATTTGTAAATAGCTTTTTAATAATTTTTAGAAAATAAAGATAAAATTTCTTCTTCCTGCAAACTATTAAAGTTATCTCCTAAATCTACCTCTTCTCCTACTACCTTATTGATTAACTTTTTCTTTTCTTCTTGTAAATCTAATATTTTTTCTTCTATTGTCCCCTCAGAAATCATCTTAATAACTTCCACGATCTTTTTTTGCCCTATCCTATGAGCTCTATCAGTAGCTTGATCTTCTACCGCTGGATTCCACCAAGGGTCAAAATGAATTACCACATCTGCACTTGTTAAATTAAGCCCTGTTCCTCCTGCTTTTAGAGAAATTAAAAATACAGAAGTATCTTTGTCATTATTAAAATCTTCTACTAGTTTACCTCTCACCTTTGAAGGAGTAGAACCATCCAAATAACTAAAACTTATATTATTTAATTTAAATGAAGCTGCAATATTTTTTAAAACTGAAGTAAATTGTGAAAAAACAAGTATTTTATGCCCTTCACCTATGCTTTGAGATACAGTTTCTAATAGAGCATCTATCTTACCACTTCCCCCTTTATAATTATCCATAACAACAGAAGGGTCTAAACATATCTGCCTTAGCTTTGTAATATAAGATAAAATTTCAATTTTACTATTCTTAAACTCATCATCCTTTACCTTTTGCTCAATTAACTCTTCAGCATACTTTGAAAAAGTTCCATATACTACTTTCTGTTCTTCATCCATAGGAACTATAAGCCTTTTTTCTATTTTATCAGGGAGTTCCTTTATAACATCCTTTTTATATCTTCTAAGTATAAATGGATTAATTAATTTTGTTAGCTCTTTTATTATAACTTCATCCTCTTCAAGCCTTCTATGATATCTTGTAGTGAATTTCTTTTCATCATACAGATATCCTGGCATAATAAAATCAAAAATAGACCAAAGCTCCATAAGAGAATTTTCAAGAGGAGTCCCCGTAAGAGCAAATCTAGTTTTAGCTTTTATAGCCTTACATGTCTTAGCTGCTTGTGAATGAGAATTTTTTATATTTTGTGCTTCATCCAAAATACAATAATCAAATTCTATATCTTCATATAAATCTAAATCTCTTTTTACTATATTATAAGTTGTAATTAATACATCATATCTATTTCTATCATTAATTAAATCTTCTCTATCACTTCTACTACCACCAAGTATAGCTACCTTAATATGAGGTGCAAACTTTTTAAATTCACTATACCAGTTATAAATTAGAGATGTAGGTGCAATTATTAAAGACTTACTATTTGGATTTGAGCATATAAATGTTATAGTCTGTAGTGTTTTACCAAGACCCATTTCATCACCTAAAATTCCTCCAAATCCAAGATAATCTAAAGTTCTTAACCAAGTATACCCATCCTTTTGGTAATTCCTAAGATTTGCCTTAATATTATCTGGCAAAGGAAAATCTTTAGCCTTTAGGTTTTTAAGAGAATTCTTTAAAGATTTTAGACCTCTCCTACCTTTAATATATTTTATATCCTCTTCTTCTAAATAATCTTCTAAGTACATTCCCTTACTCTTATGAATGGTAATAGTATTATCATCTATATTTGACTCATTCTCTAAAGAATCTAAAAGTCGTAGGAACTTTTTCATTTCAATTTCTTCAAGATCTAAAAATTCACCTGATTTTAACCTATAATATTTTTTATTATCCCTAAAGGCTCTGAGAATAAGTGCACTTTCCTCAGGAGGAATATCAGAAAGTTTAAATTTGAATTCAAAATAATCATACTTACCTTTTTTTACTTCTCCACTGAAACTACCTTGATTTAAAGACTTTATTCCTGTAAATCTATCTGAATAATATACATCTCCTATATCCTGAAGTTCAAGTATATCTTCTTTAAAGAAATTAAATATATATTCTTCATCTTTAAAGAAAACAAATCTATTATTAACCTCTTCAAAACCTAATTCTCTAAGTTTTTCAATAACTTTCCCTTCTTTAATACTGTCTCTATATATTACTTTTTCAGTAAAGGTATCAAAATAATTAAATTCATATTCATTATAGGATACCTTAAGATCTAAATAAATTTCATCATCTTTATCAAAATAAAACTTAAAACTTACTGGAGCAATAACCACCTTATTGCTTATAGAACTAGAAAGTTCAATATCCTTTGTGACCTTTTGCATAGAAGGAATAAGTTCTCTAAGAACCCTATCTTCCTCAGCCTTTGTAAAGAAAATAGCATTTCCATGATTAAATGCTTCTATATAAGGTGTTAATTTTTCTACCTGCTCATCAGGAGGAATATATATTATTGCATCATATAAATATACATCATCACTATCAGTCAATGGCTCAGGAACACCACGTGGAGCTTCTAATTTAAGCATATTTCCAATTTCCTTAAGGTTTAAAGGCACAGGAATATTGTCTTCAATAATTTCTGTTTCAAGTTGTCTTGAATAAAAGCCAGATCCCAAATAAACTCTATGATTTTTAATTATACTCATAAATTGCTTAACTAAAGCCTTAGGTATAGTAATTTGCTTACCTACCACTAGCTTCTGCTCTACCTTTTTGAAAGAAGTTCCTGATAAATCAATATCTTTAAGGAGTTCTATAAATTTTATAAGTTTCTTATCTTTAATACTTAACTTTTGTTTATTTATGTCAAAAACAAATTCCTTACCATAATTTATTTGTATTCTATTATATAGTGCAACTAAAAAACCATCTATATCTTTTAGTGAATAGAGTTTATTGGACTTCATTCCTTGTAATCCAATTTTAAATTCAGCTGCTATCTTTCCCGTCCAAGATATTTTATTTATAATAACTTCAAATTTCAATTCTTGCCTTCTTTTATTTTCCCCAAGTAAAAAGTCAAGTATAGAACTTTCAGTGGCCTTTACTATCTCTTCTTCTTTGTTATAATAAAGACCCAACCTTTCCTTAAGTTCAGGGTCCTCATCTAAATTACGTAATAACTTATAAAAGGTTGCCACTAAGTGCTTACATACATAATTATTCTTTTTATATCCGTTTTTTTCAAATGCACTACAAGTACAATTAGTATATGCAACTTCCTTATTCTTTTTATCTATATTTAATTTACATAAGTATTCACTAAAAAGGTCTTCAGATATAACTGAAGCTTCAATATCTAAAGAATCACTATCTCCACCTAAATTAATCTCTGATATCAAATCATTTTTAAATACTCTTTCGCCATCTTTTTCATTTTTTCCATATGTACTTTTTTTAAAACCTTCAATTAAGGCTTGCTTTATCATTAATTCTTCACCTGCTCTATAAAAGTTATATATATTATATCATCAAAATTAAATTTTATCATTTTATGAAAAATCAATTTTTCAATATGTTATTAGAATAGGGACAAAATATGCTAAATTTCATATATTAATTATAAATTTAAGAAAGGTTAAGGATTTGGCCTTAACCATAAATAAGTTAAGATTATAACCTTAACTCTTTAACAGTTAAGGTTATAATCTTAACTACGAGGTGAACAGAGATGTATAAAGCTATAATTTGTGATATAAAATCTTCAAGAACCATAAAAAATAGAGAGGAAGTTCAAATTTCCTTAATAAAAGCCATAAGAAAATGTAATAAGGATTTCAAGTTATACATCATATGCCCCTTTACAATCACAGCTGGAGATGAATGGGAAGGTTTAGTATCTATAGATGCTCCAATATATAAAATTTTATATTGTTTTAAAGATAATTTACCTAAAAATATTACTTTTTATGTTGGTATTGGTAAAGGTAATTTGTCTATAAAAAATCTAAACTTACCTGTAAATCACCTTGATGGAGAAGTTTTTATACAAGCTCGTAAGTCATTGATATATGCTAAAGATAATAATATAACCATTGACTCAAAGGATTTTAGCTATAACTACACCACCTAAAATAGCAATAACAAAACTAAAAAAGGTTCCAATAATGTAATATTCAACAAAACTATCATTATCGAATTTCTTATATCTAGCTATAGATTTAACTGTAAGCACAATAGCAATGACACTTGGGTGAGACATTACTATACCTAAAATAATGAAAAGTCTTTCTAATATGCCTATTAAAAATCCACCTTTTTTAGCTTCCTCGCTGCACAATTTTTTACTTGATAGAATGAGAAGCATATCATTTTTTATATTATCAGAATCACTTTTTATACTATCTAATAATGATTTAGAAAAATACGCTGCTCCAAAGGTTGAAAAAAATAAAATCAGCACTATTACTAATATTTTATCGTGAATATTAGTAGTTGAAGGCAAGGACACAATAAAATCGTACAATGAATCTGGTGCAATACCTAAAGTTAGTTTAAAAATAATAAAAATAGCAATAAGATGTAAAAGTTGATCAGTTAAAAATATAATAAAATTTATTTTATTTTTACTAATATTAAAGTTACAAGAACCAAGTTTCAAATCTTTAAATACCAGATTAGCTAGTGATGAAATCTTTAAGGGGAAACCTCTTATAATTGGTTTTAATAAATCTATCATTACATGTATAAATGTAATAAGAGCTATTAAACTTATAGGAAAATAGAAATAAGTTTCTGTAAAATAGCTAACAAAAACAATTAATATTAAAAGTATGAGACCATGAATTATCCCGTGGATCAAGTTATAGAAAATAGATCTCTTTATTCTAGTGATTCCAACGTAATTACATGAATCTCTTCCCTTTGCCATAGTATCTGTTTGAAGTACAAAATCCCCTATAAGATGTGAAATTAAGGTTATTAAAAGAGCAGTAATCATATTAAATACTCCTTATTAGTTACTTATAATATATTGTTTTAATAATTCCTTAATAAGTTCCTTATTGTTCTTTAAAGTAAAGTATTCAGCAGAATTAAGCTTTTGAGATATATCAGCCTTGGATTTAGCAACATTATTTTCTAGCATCTTGTTATATGATCCGAACTTTTCATACATAGTTGCTACTTTAAGTTGCTTTGTTGTTATTTTACTAAACAAAATTTCTGTATTTTCTATAAGAACATTAATTACCTCATTTAATGTTTTTATATTTAATATATTATCATCTAAGCTAGTAAGCGCTACTTCATCAAAATTGTCAAATTCATTGTATAAATAAAAAGGCTTCCCCTTAAAGTAAACTTTATTTAACTTAGACTTAATTGCATGATCTCGGCTCTTAACAGCATTAATGGCTTCTCTTGCAAAAATAAAAGCTTCTCCATCCATTAATGAACTGTTTTTATATACATCCGTGCTTATACATCCAATTCCTATACCAGAGTAAACACTAATATTAAGTTCAAGGAGAAAAGTCTTTATTTTACTTATAATATTATAGCTTTCCTCTGGCCTTTTTAAAACAATCTGCCACTCATCACCTAAAGTAAAAGAGATGTCCGAAGCTAATATTTCAATATATTCCTTACTTAAACAATCAAAATACTCCTTCAACTTATCCTGTAAAAGCTTACGTTCTTTGATTTTTCTAGATCCAACTATATCCATGTTAATTACACTATAAATCACTTTAATTTCCTCACTTCAAGTATATTAAAATTAATTTTCATTCCTTACATATCTATTATTATACAACAAATTGGAAAAATTATACATACAAAAAAAACAGATGTGCTTATGTTTTCTATTAAGAAACATAAGCACATCTGCATAGATAGAAATTAGCATATATTAAATTATAGCTATTTAATTTCTATTCTGTTTGAATTGTTTATAACATTTTCTACTTTAGGCATATTTACATGTAATACACCATTCTCAAAAGTAGCTGATATATTATCTTTATCAACATTATTAATGTAAAAGCTTCTAACAAATTGACCATAATGTCTTTCTTTTCTAATATAGTTATCTTTACTTTCTTCAAGGATCTCATCCCGCTTACCAGATACAACTAAATTGTTATCTTTGTATTCAAGGTTAATGTCCTCTTTTTTTACTCCAGGAAGTTCAGCCTCCATAATATATTCATTTGCTGTTTCTTTAATATCTGCTTTGAAATTTCCCCCCATGTTTACTGGAGAGAAGAAATCATCATTAAAAAAGCTTGAAAAGAAATCATCAAACGAATTTCCAGTTGATTTAACTCCGTTACTTCTAAAAGGTACTAATCCAAACATATTAAAAAACCTCCTTAAAATTTAAATTTATTTTTTATTACATTTATATTATAATTCCAAGGTCAAAGAAAGTCAAAGTTTATAATCAAGAGATTTCTAAAATGTAATTGAGAAAACAAAAGAAAATTCAAAATATTTATTAAATAGCAAAAAAAACAGCCTAAAAGGCTGTTTTTTTGTTAAATTACTTCCCCAATTAATGAGAAAGGTTGTGCTCTGTTTATCTTTACATTTACAAGCTTTCCAACTAAGCTTATATCTCCTTGGAAATTTACAAGTTTTCCGTTTCTTGTTCTTCCCATAAGTTTGGTTTCATCATTTTTACTAGGTCCTTCAACAAGTACTTCAACTGTCTTTCCTTCATATACCTTATTGCCACGTATAACACTATCATTAACAGCTGCTACAAGCCTGTTAAATCTTTCATGTTTAACATCATCTGCCACTTGATCTTCCATCTCATCAGCTGGAGTATTATTTCTTCTTGAATAAATAAATGTAAATGCAGAATCATATCCAACTTCTTTTACTAAGCTTAAAGTATCTTCAAAGTCTTCATCTGTTTCCCCAGGGAATCCAACTATTATATCTGTTGTAATAGTGCAATCAGGAATTTCCTTTTTGATTTTATTGATTAGACTCATGTATCTTGCTCTATCATAATGTCTATTCATCACTTTTAATACTCTATCAGAACCACTTTGTACTGGTAAATGAATTTGTTCACAAAGCTTGTCACACTCTTTAACTGCCATAATTACTTCTTCAGTTAGATCCTTTGGATGTGAAGTCATGAATCTTACTCTTTCTATACCTTCAATTTTATTAATTCTTCTAAGTAAACCTGCAAAGTTTATATCTTCTTCTAATCCCTTACCATATGAATTAACATTTTGACCAAGTAAAGTAACTTCTTTATATCCTTTAGAAACTAAATCTTTAATTTCATTTTCTATTTCTTCTGGTTTTCTGCTTCTTTCCCTACCTCTTACATAAGGTACTACACAATATGTACAAAAATTGTTACATCCATACATTATAGTAACAAAACCTTTTACAGAGCTTTCTCTATCTACAGGAATACCTTCAACAATTTGAGTTTCCTTATCAAATATTTCTTTAACTTGAACACCTTCTGTTTTAACTCTATTAAGGTATTCAGGGAACTTATATGAATTATGAGTTCCAAATATTATGTCAACATATGGGAAACGTTTTAATATATTGTCTGCCATTCCTTTTTGTTGCATCATACATCCACATATCCCTATAATAAGATCCGGATTTTTTTCCTTTACCTTTTTTAGCATTCCTAAATTTCCATAAACCTTATTTTCAGCATTTTCTCTTACACAACATGTATTAAATAAAATAATGCTTGCTTCATTTATATCATCAGTTCTTGTATATCCAATATTTTTAAGCATACCTGAAAGCTTTTCAGAATCCTCTTCATTCATCTGACATCCCCATGTCTCAATGAAATATTTTAATTTAATATTATCTGTCATAACTATCCTCCTGTTTTAAAAGTTCATTTAGTATTATATCATAAGGAACAAATTAAAATAAAGAGGAAATCAAAGAAGATGATAATCTTTCATAGTATGAACTAAGATTAAGGAAAAATTTTATAAATTTAATATAAACTTCATCTAAACCGCATTTTACCAGCATATTCTGAAGAATATTACCATATAAGAATATATATTCTTCAGAATATTTCTAAATCTATATCCAAATATATAAGATACCACAAAATCCTTATGGTATCTTATATATTCATCAACATAGAACTTTCATTCCTTATCAGAAAACCTTTACTGAGAGGATAAACTTTATTTTTGAATATTAGCATATTGAATTGTATATTTATTTAAAGCTATCTCGGAACCATCTTTGCAAGTTACAACTATGGAACTTCCTTGGTCTTGAAGCCAATATTTCAAGTTATTCATCTGAAAAACATCAACTTTGAAGGTAGCTGAATCTTCAACACCAAATGTTACCTCCTTTGAATCTCCAATAAATCTTAATTTAATTGATTTTTCATGCATAAATCTCACCTCACTATTAATCTTCTACAAAAATACTCTTTTTCCTTCTTTTTCTATATAATATATTTCATTCCTTATAGAGATTTATTTAAAGTATTATGTTACTATATTCAGTAAGGAGGTGTTTATATGTCAAAAATTTCATCAAAATACTTAAATTTAGAAGGTTTATCAACATTAATAGAATCCTCAAAAAAAACCTCTGAATTTAATGGTGCTTTAATTATGACTAGTTTTGGTATGGTAATTGGAAAACTTGCTCCTGTTTATTCTGGAACAGATATTCCTCATGCAGCTGAATTGGTATATGATTATAAAGAAGAATATGTTAAGTCTTTTCAAGAAGAATATAAAGAGGATATTGAAATAATAGGTGATGGTAGCTTAATAGTTATTGAAGATGCTACTATAATCTATGGAAATAATTTGAAAGTAGACATTGAAGAAATAACAATTCATTGTTCTGACGTAATTGGTTTCTCACCTATAAATATTGAAAAATTCAAAGGCAATTTAAGTTAAATCAATACACCTAGTAGGAATCGAGTAGGAGGTAGATAATTATTTTATCTACCGACCTCTCACACCACCGTACGTACCGTTCGGTATACGGCGGT
>NZ_JACSRA010000011.1 GCF_014836335.1 Clostridium cibarium | reverse complement strand
ATACTTCAAGATTAAATAGATATACTTATTGCGGTAACGAACCCGTGCTAAATGTTGATCCTAGCGGACATAATTTTGGAGTACAGTATGGTGTGGATATTGACGCACTCTTGGCATTAGCAGGCATTAGTTTATCACCTGCAGCAGTTACTGCAATAACTATAGGTACAGGAATTGTAATTGGAGGAATAGCGATATATTCAGTATATGACTTGGTTAAAACTATTAGCAGTAGTAATAGCAAAAGTAATAGTAGAAGTGCTAGTACACCGTTTGATTTAGACTTAGATTTGGATTTTGATTTAGGTCATAGTGGTACGTGGGATCTTGGTATAGGAGATCTTGGCTTATCTGATTGGAATTTAGACATTCCAGATTTCAACTTTGATTTTAATTTTGATTTCAACTTTGATTTAGATTTTAGTATTCCAGATATGGATTTTTCAGGTTTAGAAAATTGGATTTCAGAAGTAAATCATCCTAAGCCTATAAATGTAAATATATCAAATTTCGATATTGCAGGTAGTGCTCCAACGCATGTAGATATTGTACCAACTGAATCAGAATTAGGAGATAATATTACAACTGTACCAATCAGTCCACCAAAAACTATGGATGATTATACAGAGATACTTTATCCAAATTCAAGTTCAGAAGATAGTGATATAATAACAGGTGTTCCAGATAATCCGCAAGATATATTAGATGGATTAGAAGTATTATTAATTCCGCCAAAATCTCCTATTCCAAATGGAATAATTGATGATGATTTTTATGGTGGTAGAGACCTTGTTCCATTGATTGTGATGGCTGGTGAGTGGATAAGTAATGCTGATGATTTAAGATCAAAAGGTGAACCTTATCCAAACCATAATGTAGATGATAGTAGTAGATCTTTACCTACAAAGAGTGAACCGAATTCTTCAGTTGATTTATTAAACCCTGATGGTACTATAAAACAAAGAAGATATTATGGACCAGATGGAAAAGCTCAAGAGGATATTGATTACAATCATACTGATGATGGTACACATACATTTCCACATAGACATGATTGGGATTGGAGTCAAAGGAAACCAAGATTAGATAGTAATAAATTTAGGGAGTGATAATATGTCTAATATACATGATAATGAAATAATATCATATAAAGTTAACTTGAAAAATCAGAAAATAATAATATATACTGAATATCAGAAGAGAAAAATTACTAAAAAAACAGATGTTATATTCTATGATGTTTTAGTTCATTTTTTTGAAAATGAATTACCTGGTAGTACTATTTTGGATATAGATGAGCATAATATCAATCAATTTATTAGGGATAACAGTAAATTATTAGAGCAACGAAAAGACTCTTGTTGGCCAATTGATTATAATACCATTGAAGAATTAACACGAGAATTATTAAAAGAGCAGTATTCTTATTATATAATTTCGTCTTCATATGGTTTAAATGGATGGGTTTTAGCAAAGAGTTATGAAATTATATCGAATAATTAAAGTTGATAAGAGTATTGTGGTAAGAATTAGATGGTTTTGCAAAGGTTCTTTCAACAAAATTTTTAATTATTAGGTTTAACTCGCTATAATACTCAAACTAAACTAATTGCAAAAATTTATGTGGTATAAACTAAAACAAAGAAAATATATTATTGAGTGAATCTCTGAATAAGTTTAATATCAAAATATGCTACATTATGTTAATAATGTAGCAAGATGTAACAAAATTGAAAAGCAAATATATATCATAGTAATAATGGAGGCTAACGCAGGTACAAAAAGGCGTTAGCCTTTTTTCATTTCTAAAAATATTGGGAGAAGCAAAAAGTAACGATAAGTGAACCGAATTCTTCAGTTGATTTATTAAACCCTGATGGTACTATAAAACAAAGAGGGTATTATGGACCAAATGGAAAAGCCCAAGAGGATATTGATTACAATCATACTGATGATGGTACACATACATTTCCACATAGATATGATTGGGATTGGAGTCAAAGGAAACCAAGATTAGATAGTAATAAATTTAGGGAGTGATAATATGTCTAATATACATGATAATGAAATAATATCATATAAAGTTAACTTGAAAAATCAGAAAATAATAATATATACTGAATATCAGAAGAGAAAAATTACTAAAAAAACAGATGTTATATTCTATGATGTTTTAGTTCATTTTTTTGAAAATGAATTACCTGGTAGTACTATTTTGGATATAGATGAGCATAATATCAATCAATTTATTAGGGATAACAGTAAATTATTAGAGCAACGAAAAGACTCTTGTTGGCCAATTGATTATAATACCATTGAAGAATTAACACGAGAATTATTAAAAGAGCAGTATTCTTATTATATAATTTCGTCTTCATATGGTTTAAATGGATGGGTTTTAGCAAAGAGTTACGAAATGATATGAAATAGTTAAAGTATACATGAGTATTATGGCAATAATTGGGTGAATTTTCAAAAAATTCTTTTAGTAAAATTTCAAAATTAAATTTTAACTCACTACAATACTAAAACTGAACTAACTGCAAAAATTTAAGTGATAGTAACTAAAACAAAGAAAATATACTGTTGAATAATTTTCTCAACAAGTTTAATTATCAAAACCAAAATAAAAAATTAAGACTAACATTGTATAACAATTATGAGCCTGCTAGAATCAATAAGAAGATAAATAGCCTTCAAACCTTCAATAATTTTCTAATAACAAAATGATATATGCAGAAAGTGGAGGACATCATCCACATAGATTAGCATTAGGATGACCAGAAGGACAAACACTCACCCATACAGGTGGAACAGCAAAAATAAAAAATCCAACACATAGTCAAGTAACAGGTCTACAAAGACGTGTTATAAATAGGATAAAGAAAAAAATGAAGTAGGTGGAGAAATTATGAGTAAAAAATATATTGAATTTATTAAATGGGCTAAAGATAATAATTGGAATGTAATTGATAAAACTGAATATTCATTAATGCTAGAGGATAAAATATTATCAAGATATAAAGAAATACCTACTGAATATTTAGAATTCTTAAAAATGGTTAAGCAATTGATATCACCAAGTGAGAAAACACGGTTTATATGCGAAAATGAGTATAACAATAAGTCTGATATTGCATTTAGGTGGGATGAATTTGAAGCATTGAGTTTAGAAGTAGCAAAGGATGATGAAGAATGGAAAATGGAGATAACATCATGGTGGAATAAGCATCTACCAATAGTTATGTCAGTAAATGGAGGATATTCATTCTATGCAATTGATTTATACAATGATAAAGGTTCTATTGTAAAGGGATATGAACCTGAATTTGAAGAAGTAGAAAAAGTAGCTAACAATATCGAAGAGTTTTTTAATTTAATTATGTTAAATGAAATAGATATACAATAGAAAATGATGCATGAAAACAATGTAAGTAACTGTAAAAAACAAATACTATATCAACTATTATTAAATCAATAAGGTAGAGAGAAATAAATTAATTAAATGAATCAGCCGAAAATTTAAGTAGGTTGGTTCATTATTTTTTAATAGGACAAGCTAATAAGCTGAACTATTTCTATTGTTTATTAGGCAAAGTATAAGTATAATAAACCTTGTATGTTTAACAAATAGTAATTAATTGAGGTATCTAATACATGAGTAAATTTAAAAAAGTTTATATAGAAATAACAAATGTATGTAATCTTAGTTGTAGTTTTTGTCCTAAAACAAAGCGAGAGAAGAAGTTTTTAACAACTGAGGAATTTAAAATAATACTTAAAGAAATAAAACCCTATACAAAATTTATATATTTTCATCTGATGGGAGAACCATTACTTAATCCAAATCTTGAAGAATTTCTAGAGATGGCATACGAAGAAGGCTTTAAAGTTAACATAACTACAAATGGAACTTTAATTCCAAAGGTATATAAGATTTTGTTAAATTCAAAAGCATTAAGACAAGTTAATATTTCTTTACATAGCTTTGAAGCAAACAAAAATCAAGTATCTTTTAATGAGTATTTAAATGGAGTAATTGATTTTATAAAACAAGCTAATGAAAATACTAATATAATTTGTTCTATGAGACTTTGGAATAATGACAGTAGTCTATTAGATATTAAGGGAGAAAATGATCTTAATGTAGAAATAATAAATGAAATAAAGATAGAACTTCATTATCCTGGGGACTTAAAGGAAACACTTGACAGGGACAATAAGGTTAAGATTAGGGATAGAGTTTATTTAAATGGAGCAGAAAAATTTCAATGGCCTAGTATGGATGCAGAATTTTTTGGAGACATAGGCTTTTGCCATGGCTTAAGAGATCACTTTGGTATATTGGTAGATGGTACAGTAGTTCCTTGTTGTTTAGATGGGGAAGGACAGATACCTCTTGGAAATATATATAATAAGCCACTTGAGGATATTTTAGAAGGAGAGAGAGCTAAAAAGATTTATGATGGCTTTTCTGGACGTAAGAGAGTAGAAGAACTTTGCAAGAGATGTGGATATAGTGAGGTTTTTAGGAAATAGATATTTATATAGTGTACAAGAATAATTTGATTTTAAGAACTTACAGAAATTCATTTGGAATTTTGTAAGTTCTTTTTGTGTTAGTTTAAATCAACAAAATCAAGCTTAAAAACAACCTAACCCTTTAAGATCACTACCATTAACTAAATGCATGAATTTAACATCAGGTATTAATTCATCACTATTGGTGTAATCTCTCTTTTTAGTTAGCTCGCTTATATCTAAGCTTTGGAAGTCAGAAGCTGTTACAGTAATTCCTTCTATATTCCATGAGTTGCTAATTACATTTTTGCTAGGTAAATTAGAATCTTTTATTGCTATTCCGTTAAATGAAAGATTATTATGAACTATTTCTCTTGTTCCAGGAATGTCTGTAGGATCATTTATGCTAACACGTTCTAGCATATCAAAGTTACCACCTCTATTATTGTAAGCTGTATTGTTATACCAATATGCAGATTGCCCAGGTTGATGATTTGCATAGAATCCGTGAGCTTTATTATTAGCTGCCAAGCAGGCATAAACAGTATGAACTGGAACAGGATCATATGGTGTTCCTGATGCATATCCACCAATCTTGAAGCCGTTAGAATCACCGCCTGCATTCATATTAAAAGCCCAACAATGATCAAACGTATTAGTTCCTTTTGAAGTTAGGCAGTCAAATCCGTCATCACTATTATTCCATGAACGGCAATACTGGAATACAACACCATTTCCATGGGCACCAAAACCATCAGTGTTACCAATTGAAAATTTTGTAGCTCCTATATTGTTGTAAGCATCACATTTAGTACAATAACCAGTTCCGTTATTAACAAAATAGAAGCCATTAGCTTCAGTATCATGGCATGTTACCTCGTAAAGTAGAGCATTACCTTCAACTCTAAAACATTCTGATTGTTTTTGATTACCAACCTTTACTCCTGTTACATCAATTGTTGCAATGGTAACATCTGTTACCCCTTTTGCTATGTGGAATGCAGCTACACGCTTATTAGTAGGTACAGTTGAGAAATCAAAAACCGGTATATCTGAAGATGAAAATGCCCTATAAGTAATTCCGCTTTTTGTAATATTATTTACATAATTATATGTATTATCTGAAGAAGCAATATTAAAATTTTTATAAGTTCCTCCCATTATAAAGACTGTATCACCATAAGAAGCTACTGCTTGTGCCTTTGATATACTTGCAAATGGTGAATTTATACTTCCAGAGTTATTATCGTTACCAATTGGCGACATATAATATTCTGCTGCATGTGCAAATACTGGTGTTAATAAACTAGCACCAAAAACAATTAATGATAAGATAAATTTTTTTATTAAGTTTTTCATAGTTTCCCCCTAAGTTCTATCATTTAAAATAAAGTGTTAAAGTGTACATTTCAAAATTTTAATATAGGTAATACTTTTTTCATTTTAAATAGCTTTTTATGTATGTTTCACCTCTCCCTTTGTAGATATTCACACTAAATTTGGACTTTAACGACTTTTATGTAATATTGTAACATAAAATAACTAAAACTGTAAAAAATAGTTTTTAATCTAATAAAATGTATGCTATTATAATAAAAGTCAATTATATAAATATTAACTATATTAAGTAAAATCGGTCTAATTGGCTTATCATAATATAATATCTAGGGGGAAACGTAAATGAAGAAAGTAAAATTATTAGGTCTTGGAGTGGCGATGGTTTTGACATTAGCAACTACTTCAGGTCACACAGCAGCACAAGCAGCAACAGGAAGAACAATAGTTGTAAATGAAGGAGAAACATTATTAAGTAGTATAGTAGAAAGTGTACAAGCAGGAGATACCATACAAATTAATGGTACTGTAAAATCAGGAACTGTTAATGTTCCAAAAGGTGTAAATATTGTAGGAGGAACTAATGCAGTAATTGATTTTTCTTTAACTAAATTTGGACAAAAGGGATTAAATGTTTTACATGATGGATCTACAATTCAAAATTTAGAAATCTGCAATGCTGGAGACAATGGAATATTTGTTCAAGGTAATAATAATGTATTCTATGGAGTATATGTTCATGATAACAAAGATGCAGGGGTTCAAGTATCAAATGGAGGAGCAAATAACTATTTTGGATATGTATATTCCTACTATAATGCAGATCCAAAAGGAGAAAATGCAGATGGATTTGCAATAAAATTACATTCTGGAGAAGGTAATGTATTAGAAGATTGCGTTGCTGCATGTAATTCAGATGATGGATATGATTTATATGCTGCCCATGGAGCTGTAACATTTAATAGATGTAAGGCAATAAATAATGGTGAGTGGAATGGAATAAGAGGAGATGGAAATGGATTTAAAGTTGGAGGGATAGATAATAAGACTCCAGGAGTTGCAGCACATCCAGACCCTTTAAATCATATATTAACAGATTGTGAAGCATCAGGTAATACACGTAATGGATTTGATAGAAACAATCAAACAGGAGTAGTAACTATGTTAAGATGTACAGCAAATGCAAATGGAGGAGCTAATTATAGTTTCCCTCAATCAGGAACTCCATCAGCATTAGGATATAAAGTAACTTTTGGTAGAGCTATAATTGAGGATTGTGTTTCTGCCAATAATGCTAATAACAATATTAGTGGTGCTGATTTATATGGAGATTGTACTGGGTTTTAATTAAATGATTAAAATCAAGTTATCATAGTTTTTCATAATAAAATAAAGATAGCTAAATGCTAATATAATAAAAAATAGTACAAGAGGTTTATACTTCTTGTACTAAATTTTTTAGTGAAATATCTAAAACTTTAAAGGAGTGTGTTAAAGCTCCACAGGAGATGTAGTCTGCACCAGTTAAGGCATAATCTTTAATAGTATTTAGTGTTATATTTCCAGAGCATTCGGTTATAGCTCTCTTGTTTATTAACTGAACCATTTCTTTAGCTTGAGAAGGAGACATATTATCAAGCATAATGATATCAGCCTTAGCTTCTAGGGCTTCTAGCACTTCTTCCTTAGTTTCAGTTTCAACTTCAATTTTAACTGTGAAAGAAGAATTCTTTTTTGCAAGATAAACAGCTTCTTTTATACCTCCTGCTGCATCTATATGATTATCCTTTATTACAACTGAATCAGAAAGTGAAAATCTATGGTTTTTTCCACCTCCACATAAAACAGAATATTTGTCTAAATGTCTATATAAAGGAGTTGTCTTTCTTGTATCTACTATCTTGGAATGTAGACCTTCAAGTTTTTTTACATATTTGTAGGTTGTAGTAGCAATTCCACTCATTCTTTGCATCAAATTAAGAGCAATCCTTTCACCCATCAGAATATTTCTAGTATTTCCATAAACCTCAGCTATCTTGGTACCTTTTTTCACCTTATCCCCATCACTTACAGTAAATGAAACTTCTACATCTCCTAAAATTTGAAAAACTCTAGAGAAAACTTCTAAGCCGCAAATAATACCATCTTCTTTAACTATAAGAGATACTCGTCCTCTGCTTTTTTCATCTATTGTGGCATTAGTTGTTATATCGACAAAAGGCATATCTTCCTGAAAGGCTCTCTTTATAAGATCATCAACAATTAAGAAGTTTAGCATAATTTTCATCAACCCTTTCTTTTAGGAAATCAATTAATTCTTCTTTAGTTGGATAATTAACTGTGTGTGAATATAGTTCTTCGTTTATTTTTTTAGCACATCTATAGGCAAAAACAACACCTTCAAGTAGGGAATTACTAGCAAGTCTATTATTTCCATGAACTCCAGTACAAGCTGTTTCTCCTAAGGCGTATAAGTTAGTTAAATTTGTTTCACCATTTATATTAACCTTTATTCCCCCCATAGCATAGTGATGTGCAGGAGATATAGGAAGCATATCAGTATCCATTATATATCCTCGACTTAAGCATTCACTATATATAAATGGGAAGCGCTTCATTAGAAAATTTTTATCTAAATGAGTTAAATCTAGATATACGTATGGAGTATCAGGAGTTTTTGATATCTCTTTTAGTATTGCCTTTGAAACTATATCACGAGGCTTTAGAGAATCTACAAATTCTTCTCCCTTTAAGTTTCTAATGATTCCACCTTCTCCTCGTAAAGATTCTGAAAGTAATAATCTTTTGCCATTTGAATTTTTTTCATAAAGAACAGTAGGATGTAATTGAAGATAATTTATATCTTGAATAGCTACATTGTTTTTAAGGGCTATTGAAATTCCATCTCCAGTTAAGGAAGGAAAGTTTGTGGTAGAAGTAAATAATCCACCTAGGCCTCCAGTTGCAAGGATTGTAGACTTGGCATGAATTTCTAAAGTATCATCTTTAAAGCTACAAATTCCTCCGAGACAAAGCTTATCCTTTTTTATAATGTCTATAAGTCTACATTTTTCTATTACTTCTATGTTAGTCCTAGTTTCAAGTTCTTTATAAAGACTTTCCATTATATACTTACCTGTTTCATCTTTTACATGAGCAATCCTAAAGGTACTGTGACCACCTTCTCTAGTATAGCTTAATGAACCATCTTCATTTTTATCAAAAGGAACATGAAGATCAATTAATCTCTTTATATTATCTTTAGATTCTTTAACTAAGATTTCTACAGACTTTTTATTGTTCTTATAATTTCCCGCTTTAATGGTATCTTCAATATAAGGAATTATGTCATCATCATTTAAAACTGTTGAAATACCTCCTTGAGCTAAATAAGAGTTGCAGTCTCTTAAGTTTTCTTTTGTAATTAATATTATCTTCAAATTTTTGTTTAGGTTTAGAGCAGAATATACTCCTGCTACACCAGTACCAGCAATTAATACATCACAGGTTTTAATCACATTAGTCATCTCCTAATTTATGCATATTTTCTAAAGCTCTATGAGCTTTTAGTCTCATTTCTTCATCTATGATTATCTCATTAGATTCATTTAGCAAACAGTCATATAATTTTTGTAGATTTGTCATCTTCATATTAGGGCAAATCATGGAATTATTAAGAGGTAAAAATTCTTTATCTGGGTTCTTTAGTTTCATTTGATAAAGCACACCTTCTTCAGTTACAACCACAAACCCCTTTGAAGGAGAGTTAGTAGCATAATTAATTATTTCCGAAGTACTGCCTATAAAACTTGCAAGATCACGAACTTCCTTTTTACATTCAGGATGAACTAGTACTTCATAAGTTGGATGCTTTTCAGTTAATTCTGTAATATCCCAAGGTTCAACTCTCTCATGAGTTGGGCAGAAACCTTGGTATAATATAAATTTCTTGTTTGGGAAATGTTCAGCTATAAATTCACCTAAGTTTCTATCAGGTAAAAATATAATTTCTTCTTCTTTTATGTTATTCATTATTTTTAGAGCAGAAGAAGAGGTTACACAAACATCTGACACTGCTTTAATATCTAAATTTGTATTTATATAGCTAATTATTTTAGCCTTTGGATGTTCTTTTTTTAAATCTTCAAGCCTGTCTATTAAAGCCATATCAGCCATAGGGCATCTTGATTCTTCAGCAGGTAAAAGTATCTTTTTATGAGGAGATAATATTTTAGCACTTTCAGCCATAAATCTTACTCCGCAAAAAACAATAAGATTAGAGGAGGATTCTAAAGCTTTCTTACTTAAGAAATATGAATCTCCGGTAATATCAGCTATCTCTTGAATTTCAGGCCTTTGGTATAGATGAGCAAGTATAAGTGCTCCTTTTTCTTTCTTTAGTTTTTTTATTTCTTCTACTAGATTCAATTTTAACAACTCCTTGCAGATTATACAGGTGTATATACACTTGTATAAAGTTTAAGATAATAGGGAGGGTTTGTCAATTTTTTTTAGCTTTAGATTGAAAATATTAGAGGGTAGGGTTGTATATAAATTTACAAATGTGGAAAGAATCACATTAGGGAGTGATGTAAATGAGTAAAATTAAGAAATTCATTCTTTTAGGTGCAATTATTTTAACCTTGTTGTTTGTTATAAGTTATTTCGTGTTTGATAATTACTTAAATAATCAAAATCAAATAGCAGAAGAAAACAATCAAACTACTTTAGCAAAAGATAAAACAAAAGTTTTAGATGATAATTTTAAAATAACCTTATTTAAAGGTGATGTTAAAGAAAGAGAAAGTACCTTAAAAGATATGAAAAAGGAATTAGGTCTTGGAGATAATATTACAGAAGAGGCCCTACGAAAGGCTCTAGAGAATAATGGATATACTGTAGATGCAGTTTACGATAATGAGATTTCTTTTAAAAGATCTCCAGAAAGTGCTGTGGAACCTAACAAATATTATATTAGAGAATTTGATGGATATTTTGCTATTTATGGCAGTGATAAGGACGGAAATCTTTTAATTGAAAATCCTTCTACAGATATATATAATGAAAGAAAAAAATTTAAAGATTTGCCAAAAAGCGATCAAGATATTATAAATAGACTAGATTTAAAGTTTAATACAAAGGCTGAGGCAGAAGAAAAACTATCAGAGCTTATTTCGTAATATGAGCTAATAATAATTTATCTACAAATATAATAATTTTTTATCTTTATCTTAATAAAGGTTGATTTAATGGAACATAATTTCTA
This sequence comes from Clostridium cibarium, assembly GCF_014836335.1. Classification (GTDB taxonomy): domain Bacteria; phylum Bacillota; class Clostridia; order Clostridiales; family Clostridiaceae; genus Clostridium; species Clostridium cibarium. The sequence continues at coordinate 126,555 of NZ_JACSRA010000011.1, read as the reverse complement.
TTAAATCAGCCTTTTCTTAATTTAACTAGTACTTTAGAAATAGTTGAAAGATTCTATGTTAAATGATAAAGTATAATAAGGATTTAATGAGAACATACTTTCACTTTTCACTGGAGGATAAAAATGTACGAGTATATAAAAGGTAAATATATAGGAATAAATAAAGACTATATAATTTTAGAGAATAATAACATTGGATATAAAATTTTTACATCAGGAGCTACAATGTCTAGCTTGCCGAAGTCTGGAGAAGAAATTATGCTTTATCTAGAGCAGATAGTAAGAGAAGATTTTATAGGTCTTTATGGTTTTGAATCTAAAGAAGAACTTGAGATGTTTAAGTTATTATTATCTATTAATGGGGTTGGAGCAAAGGCTGCATTATCTCTATTATCTATAAGTAGAGTTAATAACCTTAAGTATGCCATAATTATGGAAGATGAGAAACATATTTGTAGAGCTCCTGGCATTGGAAAGAAAACTGCTGGAAGAATCATATTAGAACTTAAGGATAAGCTTAAGAAAGAAGATATGGCAGTTAATAAGGATGAAAACGGAACTAACATGGACTTAGATAGCGATATAGAATATAGAGCAAACTTAAGTGAAGTTCTAGGAGCATTGCTTGCTTTAGGCTATAGCGAAAAAGAAGCTGAGGCTGCTATAAGTAAGGCAAATAAAGAAGATACAGTAGAGAACATTATTAAGAACTGTTTAAAGATATTAATGGGATAGGAGGTTATATTTTATGGAAAGAATCATTACTTCTAGAGAAATAGAGGAGGATTCTAATGGAGAATTAAGTTTAAGACCTCAAAAGATTAGTGAATATATAGGACAGGACAAAGTAAAGGAAAGACTAGATATCTTTATTAAGGCTGCACAAAAAAGAGAAGAGGCACTAGACCATGTGCTTTTATATGGACCACCAGGACTTGGTAAAACAACTTTAGCTAATATCATAGCTAAGGAGATGGGTGGAGATTTAAAGGTAACTTCAGGGCCTGCCATAGAGAGAGCTGGAGATTTAGCAGCTATTTTAACAACCCTTAAAGATAACGATGTCTTATTTATAGATGAGATACATAGACTTAATAGAAGTGTAGAGGAAATACTTTATCCTGCTATGGAAGATTATGCATTAGATATAGTTATAGGAAAAGGTGCAGCGGCAAAATCCATAAGATTAGATCTTCCAGCCTTTACTTTAATAGGTGCAACTACTAGAATAGGAATGTTAACAGCACCTCTTAGAGACAGATTTGGAGTTATGTGTGCTATGGAATATTATACAGTTGAGCAGCTTAAAGAAATAGTTGTTAGAAGTGCCATAGTGCTTGGATGTAACATAACAGAAGAAGGGGCTATTGAAATTGCAAGAAGGTCAAGAGGGACTCCAAGAATAGCAAATAGGCTTCTTAAAAGGGTAAGAGATTATTCCGAAGTATATTCAGAAGGATTAATTAGCTTAAATGAAGCAAGAAAAGCATTGGAGCTTCTAGAAGTTGATGATAAAGGCTTTGATAGAGTAGATAATAAGATATTAGAAGCTATTATAGATAACTTTAATGGAGGTCCTGTAGGTATAGAAACATTATCATATTTTATAGGTGAAGAGCTTGGAACTCTTGAAGATGTATATGAACCATATCTTCTTCAAGGAGGGTATATAATTAGAACTCCAAGGGGAAGGGTTGCTTCAGAGAAAGCCTATAAGCATTTAGGTAGAGATATGAAGAAGAAAAAAAATAATGGAGAACAAGGAAGTTTTTTTAAGTAGTTAGGAGACGTGAAGATATAATGAAGGTAACTGATTTTGATTTCCATCTTCCAGAGGAGCTTATAGCACAACACCCTCTAGAAAAGAGAGATCAGTCAAGATTAATGGTTTTAGATAAGAATACTGGAGAGATAGAACATAAAAAGTTTTATGATATTATAGATTACCTTGAAAAGGGTGATACCTTAGTATTGAATAATACTAGAGTTATGCCAGCAAGACTTATTGGAGAAAAGGAAAATACAGGTGGGAAGATAGAATTCCTTTTATTAAAGAGAATAGAAGGAGACAAGTGGGAGTCTTTAGCTAAGCCTGGTAAAAGTGCAAGGGTTGGAAGAAGATTTACCTTTGGAGAAGGAAAGCTTAAGGCAGAAGTTATTGAAGTTTTAGAAAATGGTAATAGAATTATTGAATTTGAATATGAAGGTATCTTTGAAGAAGTATTAGATTCCCTTGGGGAAATGCCACTTCCACCATATATTCATGAAAGACTAGAAGATAAGGAAAGATATCAGACAGTTTATTCAAAGGAAGAAGGTTCAGCAGCGGCGCCTACAGCTGGCTTACACTTTACAAAGGAATTATTAAAGAAGATAGAAGATAAAGGTATAAATATAACATATGTAACTTTGCATGTGGGACTTGGGACTTTTAGACCTGTAAAGGTAGAAACTATTGAAGATCATGATATGCATTCAGAATTTTATACATTGTCTAAGGAAACAGCAGAAATCATCAATGAAACAAAAAGAAGAGGTAATAGGATTATTTCTGTAGGAACTACTTCTACAAGAACCTTAGAAACTATAGGTGATGAAAATGGATTTGTAAAGGAACAAAGTGGATGGACAAATATATTTATCTATCCTGGATATAAGTTTAAGGTTGTAGATAATCTTATAACAAACTTCCATTTACCAGAATCAACTCTTATTATGTTAGTTTCCACTCTTGCAGGAAGGGAACATGTAATGAATGCCTATGAAGAAGCAGTAAAAGAAAGATATAGATTCTTCTCCTTTGGAGATGCTATGTTTATAAAGTGAAACTTTTTATGTGGAGTTTTAACTCCAGATGAATTTAGTTGAACCTATCCAGGAGCGTGCAGCTGTTATCTCCCCTTTGAAGAAAGGGAGTATTACAGATGCTAGCTATCGGATAAAGTAACTACATGAGATATATTAAGGAGTGAAATAATTGTCTAAAAGATATACATTATTAAAGAAAGACGGTAAGGCAAGAAGAGGTAGATTTGTAACACCTCATGGAACGATAGAGACACCAGTATTTATGAATGTTGGAACGCTAGCAGCTATAAAAGGTGCAGTTTCTTCAATGGATTTAAAAGAAATAGGATGTCAAGTGGAATTATCTAATACATATCACCTTCATTTAAGACCATCAGATAAGGTTGTAGCTAACATGGGAGGGCTTCATGAATTTATGAATTGGGATAGACCAATTCTTACAGATTCAGGTGGATTCCAAGTGTTTTCCCTTGCTGGAATTAGAAAAATAAAGGAAGAGGGAGTTTACTTTAATTCACATATAGATGGAAAGAGAATATTTATGGGACCAGAAGAGTCAATGCAAATTCAAAGTAATTTAGCGTCTACAATAGCTATGGCCTTTGATGAATGTATTCCAAACCCATCAACAAGAGAATATGTATTAGACTCAGTAGCTAGAACTACAAGATGGCTTGAAAGATGTAAAACAGAAATGGACAGATTAAATTCTCTACCAGATACTATAAATAACGAACAGATGTTATTTGGTATTAATCAAGGTGGAACTTATGATGATATAAGAATAGAGCATGCTAAGACTATAACTAAGATGGATCTTGATGGGTATGCTATTGGTGGTCTTGCAGTTGGAGAAAGCCACGAAGATATGTATAGAATTATAGATTCTGTTGTGCCACATCTTCCTGAGGATAAACCTATATATTTAATGGGGGTTGGTACTCCAACTAATATACTTGAAGCGGTTGATAGAGGTGTAGACTTCTTTGATTGCGTACTTCCAGCTAGAAACGGCAGACATGGTCAGGTATTTACTAAAGATGGAAAGATAAACTTAATGAACTCAAAATTTGAGCTTGATAAGAGACCTATAGATGAAGGGTGTCAGTGTCCAACATGTAAGAGTTATACTAGAGGATATATAAGACACTTATTTAAAGCAAAAGAAATGCTTGCTATGAGATTATGCGTGCTTCATAACTTATATTTCTATAATAAACTTATGGAAGATATAAGAGCAGCTATAGATGGTGACTATTTCAAAGAATTTAAAGAGCAAAAGCTTAAAGAGTGGAACGGAAAAGCTTAGTATTGACAATGCTAAGGATTAAAGGTACACTACAAAATAAATAACAATATAGGAAGGAAGTTCAATATATGGAACAAATACTTACATTTGCACCTTACTTAATAATAATAGCGGTGTTTTATTTAGTTTTCTTAGTACCAGAGAAGAAGAGAAAAAAACAATATGATAGTATGCTTGAAGGACTAAAGGTTAATGATGAAATTATGACAAGAGGCGGAATAATAGGTAAAATTATTTCTCTTGATAATGATAATATGGTTTTAGAATCAGGGCCAGATAGGGTTAGACTTAAGTTTTCAAGAAATGCAATTGCAAATAAAATTTATAAAGAAGATTAGAATAGTACCTCTTAATACTACATAAGATTAAGTATTAGGGGGTGTTTTCTTTGAATACTAGGTTTATAAAAAATATCATAAAAGGTTCTTTTTTGTCTTCCGTATTATGTATTATATTGATTTTTTTGCTATCTCTTGTTATGATTAAAGTAGATTTTGCCAAAAATATATATAATATAATCTATAATGTTATAACGTTAACATCTTTAGTAATAGGAGGGGTTATTACAGCGAAGGTTAACGAAAGAAAGGGATGGTTATCTGGGGGAATAGTTGGAATTATATTTTTTATATTGATGTTTATATTTTCATCAATATTTAAAGGTAACTGGGATATGGGAACAGGAGAGCAATACAGATTACTAGTTTATGCTATAACTGGAACAATTGCGGGGATATTAGGTGTAAATATGTAAAACACCTTTATTCTAAAAGTACCATATGCTATAATTAATACATTGCGAAAATAAAGACTCTAGTACTGAGGAGGAGAAAGATGAAGACAAAAGGGAAGAGTTCAGTATTATTTATACTATGCACAATTGCCATTATAGCCTTTGCCTTTATAGGATTTAATGGATTAGAAATAGGCGGTTGGAAAGTTAAGTCATTTAATGACACAATTACAAAAGGTTTAGATCTACAAGGTGGAGTTTCTGTTACTATGGAAATTCAAGATGAAAATGTATCTAAGTCAGATCTAGAAAAAACAAAGCAACAATTAGAACTTAGAGTTAACAAGATAGGGGTATCTGAAACAGTAGTTTCTACTGAAGGCGATAGAAGAATAAGAGTAGAGATTCCTGGAAAATATGATTCAGCTGGAATTGTTGATGATTTAAGTAAAACTGGTCAATTAACATTTAAGTCACCAGAAGGAGAAGTTCTTTTAACAGGGCAAGATGTTGAAAAGGCATCAGTTACTTCTAATCCGGAAACAGGGTCACCAGAAGTATCACTTGAATTAACTTCAGAGGGACAACCAAAGTTCGCAGCAGCTACTGAGAAATATATTGGTAAGCAAATATCTATTAATATGGATGAACAACAATTAAGTAATCCAAGAGTTGATTCAGTAATCACTCAAGGAAAAGCTTCAATAACAGGTCAATCATCATTAGAAGAAGCAAAGAAATTAGCAGGACTTATTAATGCAGGAGCACTTCCTGTTACAGTTAAAGCAGCATCTGTAGAAACAGTTGGTGCAGATCTTGGAGCTACTGCTTTTCCAAATGCTATAAAGGCTGGAATAATAGGTATAGGTTTAGTATATTTATTTATGATAGCATTCTATAGAAGACTTGGAGTTATATCAGCTATAACAATGACATTCTACATTGCAATGACTTTACTTATTTTTGGTGAAGTTGGAGCAGCATTAACATTGCCAGGAATTGCAGCTTTCTTACTTACTATTGGTGTGGCAGTTGATGCCAATGTACTTATGTTCGAAAGAATAAGAGAAGAACTGAAGAAGGGAATCTCACCTAAAGCTGCAGTAAAGAAAGGTTTTGATGAAGCTTTATCTTCAATTGTAGACTCAAATGTTACAACAATAATCGCATCATTAGTACTTTATTTCTTTGGAACTGGTTCGGTAAAAGGATTTGCTGTAACCTTGATGATAGGTGTTTTAGTAAGTTTATTTACAGCTTTAGTTATAACTAGATTTATGATGAATAGAGCAGTAGATGCAGGCTTATTAAGCAAACTATCTCATTTTAGAGTGAAGAGGGGGTAGAGTTTATGCTTAAGATAATAGAAAAAACAAAGATATGGTTCGCTTTATCACTTACTGTAATATTAATTGGTATAGGATTTATGGTTTTCAGAGGATTGAATTTTGGTATAGACTTTAAAGGTGGTACTGAAATATTAATCCAAATGAAGGATGATTTTAATAAACAAGAAGCAGATGATATAGCTAAAAAATATACAGAGGATTTAGTATCTAATGTTGTAGATGGAAACAAGTATAAAGTTAAATCTAGTAATCTAGATAGTCAACATGTTAGTGATCTTGTTAATGAACTTAAAGAAAAGTACGAACTTGATGATAATCCACTAGTATCACAAAATGAAATTGGAGCTTCTGTTGGTAACGACCTTAAGAAAAACTCATTTATATCATTAAGTATCGCTTTAGTAGCTATGCTTATATACATAGCTATAAGATTTGAATTTAAATTTGGTATAGCATCAGTAATAGCTTTGGCTCATGACGTTTTAGTAACATTAAGTGTTTATGCAATTTTTGATATTCAAATAAATACACCATTTATTGCAGCAATGCTAACTATTGTTGGTTACTCTATGAATGATACCATAGTTATATTTGATAGAATTAGAGAAATTTCTAGAGGAAATAGAAGAAAAGATGTAGTTGAAATAGCCGATGTAAGTTTGACACAAACTATTGAAAGATCAATAAATACAACTTTAGCTACATTACTTACTATTATAGCTATAAATATATTAGTACCTTCAGTTAGGGATTTTGCTTTCCCATTAGTTGTAGGTATAGCAACTGGAGCATATTCATCAATCTTTATAGCATCACCAGTTTGGGTAATCTTAAAGAAAAAGATGAAACGTAAAGTTGTAGCAGAATAAACAAGATTTAAAAGAGTAGATATAATATCTGCTCTTTTTTTGTTTAAAAAGAATATAAACTTTCTTTCTCTTTGTTAAGTTATTTATCTCATTTAAATAATAAAAATATCTAAAAAAACTATATAATAAGGAATAGTATAAAATAGTAGTAAAAAATGAAAAAATAGGAATACTATATATAGACAGAGTGTGAGGGAAAAACACAATAAATAGTATATTGTGAAATTTGTTTTCAAAACCCATGAAAATCGTTTGCTATTATAGACAATATACACTATAATAAAGATGTTTTCTTATTTATGGAGGAGTAAGTAATGCGTAAATTTTGGGAGAGTATTTATTGTCCTAACTACATAACTGGATATAATCCCTTTTTACTTAGACATATGAATGAAGCTGTTGAGAAGCTAGTCTACGCAATAAATAATAGAAAAAAAATAGTCGTTTATGGAACTTCCTCAGTAGATGCTATATGTGCTGTAGCATCACTAAGTTTGATTTTAAGGTATTTAAATGCAGATGTTGAATATCTTATTCATGAAGGAGGGGAAATGCGTAAGTCAGTTGATTGTAATGATATACGAGAAGGTGTGGATTTTTTAGGAGCTGACCTATTGATAACTTTAGGAGTAGATTTGAGATCGCAAAAAGAAGAAAAGCTTTGCCGCGATTTAAACATAGATCTAATTGTAGTAGAGAATAAAAAAACAGTTAGAGAAAGAAATTATGTCTATATTAACCCTAGACAAAAGGGATGCGGATACAGGTATAAAAACCTGTCTTTAAGTGCGCTAACTTTTAAATTAATGCAGGCGATTGCAATCTATTACAATATGAAAAATATTAACAAATATTTAGATTTAATACTTATAGGTGGACAATGTGCTAAAGTTAGTTTAAGGGGAGAAAATGGAGTAATATTTAAAGAAGGTAAGAAGTTTTTAGTTAATACAAATAATCATGGATTAAGGGCAATAATTAATTTGGATCAGATAAATGAGCTAAATGATGATGATATTGTTAATATTATAGAACTTATCACTCCAACTATGAATACAGTAGGGGTTGTTAATAATGCAAGAATAGTTCTTGAATTATTAACTACTGGGGATGAGTATAGAGCTAAACAGATAGTAAAATACTTAAATAAGTTAAAAGTACCTGTTTAAGTGGTACAATTATAATATAATATTTATTTTGGAGGAGTAAATATGAATTTAAAAGATAAGATTAGAGTGATTGAAGACTTTCCAAAGGAAGGAATAAGTTTTAAGGACATAACTACATTAATAGGTGATGGAGAAGCATTTAAGGCTTCAATAGATGAAATAGTGAATCATTTAAAGGATAAAAATGTAGATTTAATAGTTGGACCAGAAGCAAGAGGCTTTATTTTTGGAGTACCGGTTGCATATGCATTAGGAGTTGGATTTGTACCAGTTAGAAAAAAGGGTAAGCTTCCAGGTGAAACTGTATCAGTAGATTACGGATTAGAATATGGTACAGATACTTTAGAAATTCATAAAGATGCAATTAAAAAAGGACAAAAAGTTGCTATAGTAGATGATTTATTAGCAACAGGCGGTACTATAGAAGCAGTTGCTAGATTAGTAGAAAGTGTTGGAGGAGAAGTAGTATCACTTGACTTTGCTATAGAATTAACAGAGTTAAAGGGAAGAGACAAGTTAGAAGGGTATGATATTCTTTCTCTAGTTGATTACGAAGTTTAATATAAAAGTGTAAAAGAAACTCTTCTTGAATTGCCTGTTTATTTGACAGGACAGTTCATTATGGGTTTCTTTTTTTATCTAGAAATATTTAGAAAGTCTGCGGAATTTCAATCTTTAATTCAAAATTTTAAATTCTAAATTTGTAGATTGAATATATTTCTGTAGAAACTAATAGATGTAAATTAAAAGAAACATTGTTGAAAATAGAAAAATAATAATATATAATATTCTTTAAGGTGGCTGGTTTAACAACCAGCCTTTGATTTTAGAAATATATGTTTAGGAGAGATTATCCTTATGATAGAAACCTTGCTAAAAAAAATAGAAGATAATTGTGTTAATGTTGATATTGAAATAATAAAGAAAGCTTATAATTTTGCCGAGGATGCCCATAAGGAACAAAGGCGAGAATCAGGTGAACCTTATATAGTACATCCAATAGATGTTGCTGAAATTCTAGCAGAGCTTGGTATGGATACTAGTACTATAGCAGCAGGGCTTTTGCATGATGTTTTGGAAGATACTCCTTGCAGCTTTAAAGAGATGTCTGAAATATTCAATGAAGAAATAGCTACTTTGGTAGATGGAGTAACTAAGCTTGGAAAATTTGAATATAAGACTAAAGAAGAACAACAAGCTGATAATGTGCGAAAAATGCTTTTAGCAATGGCAAAGGATATAAGAGTAATTATTATTAAACTTGCTGATAGATTACACAACTTAAGAACATTAAAGTTTGTACCAAAGGAAAAACAAAAATTAAAGGCTAAGGAAACTTTAGATATTTATGCGCCTTTAGCTCATAGATTAGGTATGTCTAAGATTAAATGGGAGCTTGAAGATTTAGCTTTTAGATATTTACATGAAGAAGAGTATTATACCTTAGTTCATGATATAGCAGAAAAGAGAGTTGAAAGAGAAAGCTATATTTCAGGGATTATTGATGAAATAAAAAAGAGTTTAGAGGATTCTGGAATAGATTGTGATATAGATGGAAGGCCAAAACATTTTTATAGCATATATAGAAAGATGGTTAATAAAAATAAGAGCCTTGAACAAATTTTTGATTTAACTGCCATAAGAATTTTAGTTAATTCAGTTAAGGATTGTTATGGAGTTTTAGGAATTGTACATACTATTTATAAACCAATACCAGGTAGATTTAAAGACTATATAGCTATGCCTAAACCTAATATGTATCAATCATTACATACTACAGTTATCGGAGCACAAGGAAAAACCTTTGAAATCCAGATAAGAACTTTCGATATGCATAAAACAGCTGAATATGGTATTGCTGCTCACTGGAAGTATAAAGAAGGTAATGATTCAGTTGAAGATAAAGAAAAGAATTTTGAGCAAAAGTTAGTTTGGCTTAGAGATATGCTAGAGTGGCAGAAAGAAACTTCCGACGCAGAAGAGTTTATGGAAGGTTTTAAGATAGATCTTTTCTCTGATGAGATATTTGTCTTTACCCCAAAGGGCGTTGTTATTAATTTATCTAGTGGTTCAACACCTATTGATTTTGCATATAGAATACATACTGATGTAGGTAATAAATGTGTTGGAGCAAAGGTCAATGGAAAGATAGTGCCTCTTGATTATCAGCTAAAAACAGGTGAGATAGTTGAAATAATTACTTCATCATCATCAAAAGGGCCAAGTATGAACTGGCTTAGTATAGCTAAGAGTAATCAAGCAAAGAGCAAAATTAGAAATTGGTTTAAAAAGGCTAAAAAAGATGAAAATATTAATAGAGGTAAAGAACTATTAGAAAAAGAACTTAAGAAACAATCAGTTACTTTTGCAGCCATTGCAAAGGGTGAAGCTTATGAAAGAGTTCAAAAGAGATATAACATACATAATATGGAAGACCTTTATTCAAGTATAGGACTTGGAAATATTAATGCATCTAATATAGTAGCTAGATTAAAGGAAGAAACCATAGCTGAGAAGGAGAAAATTTCTCCAGAGGCCGAGAATAGATACATAGAAGAACAGATTGCAAAGGGAGAAAGAAGTGCAAAGAACATTAAAGATTACGGAATAACAGTTAAAGGTGAAAGTAATCTAATGGTTAGATTTGCAAGATGCTGTAACCCAGTTCCAGGGGATGAAATACAGGGATATATAACAAAGGGAAGAGGAGTTTCTGTTCATAGAACTGACTGTAGCAATTTACAATCATTAATAGCTTATGATCCTAACAAAGTATTAGAAGTTAATTGGGGAACAGCTAAGGGAGCTTCTTATATTGCAGAAATAAGGGTAAAGGCTGAAGATAGAAAAGGAATATTATCAGATATAACTATGGTTATTACAGATTCTAACCTTTATTTAAATTCCTTCAATGCTAATTCTTCAAAAGGAAATGAAGCTATTATAAGCATAAAAGTAAAAATAGATTCAGTGGAACAATTAAAGGAACTTATGAAGAAGATAAGAAGACTTCAAGGTGTTACTGATGTATTTAGAATGAACAGTTAAAGGATGTGTAGAGGTTGAGGGCTATAGTTCAAAGGGTAAACTCATCAAGAGTTACTGTAAATGAAGAAATAATTGGTGAAATTTCTAAGGGCTTTAATGTGCTAATTGGAATTTCAAAGGATGATAATGAAGATGATATTAAATATATAAGTGAAAAAATCCTTGGACTTAGGGTTTTTGAAGATGAAGATGATAAGATGAATCTTTCTATACAAGATGTAAAGGGTGAACTACTTATTATTTCACAGTTCACCCTATATGGTGATTGTAGAAAAGGAAGAAGACCTAATTTCATGAATGCTATGGGTGGAGATGAAGCTCGTGAGCTTTATGAAAAATTACTAGATACTTTTAAAAAGTCAGGTCTTAAGGTGGAATGCGGAGAGTTTGGAGCTCATATGATAGTGGATATAGTTAATGATGGACCAGTAACTATCATGCTAGATAGTAAAAAAGAATTTTAAAAGAGGTGCTAATATGATAATTAAAACTTTAGTAATTGGAGCAATTCAGGAAAATTGCTATATAGTAATAGATGAAGAAACAATGGAAGCTGTAATCTTAGACCCAGGTGGCAATGGGCCTGAAATATCAAAGGTTGCAGATGATTTAGGTGCTAAGGTAAAATATGTACTTTTAACGCATGGACATTTTGATCATGTAGGTGCAGTTGAATATTTAGCTGACAAATACAAAGTACCTTTTTATATAAATGAAAAAGATGAAGATGCTATAGAAAATGATACAACATCAGTATTTGGACCATTAAGAAAAGCAGATGGTCATCTTAGTGAAGGAGATACAATATCTTTTGGAAAAACATCAGCTAAGGTTATTACTACACCAGGACATACCCCAGGAGGAGTTTGTTTCTTAATTGAGGATAAACTATTTACAGGAGATACTCTATTTCAAGGAGCTGTTGGTAGAACAGACTTCCCAGGTGGAAATTTCGAAGATTTAATATCAGGAATTAAAACTAAATTACTAATATTAGATGATGGAGTGGAAGTTTATCCTGGACATGGAGGAAGTTCTACAATAGGTTACGAAAAGATGAGAAATCCTTTTTTAGATTAAGGAGAGAAGATGGAAAGAAATATAAAGTTAAATGACTTTAAATATAGATATGATGTATATCAAATGTTTAATATATATTTCCCTTTAGATGAAATAAAATTTTCAGAGCTAGAGGGAGATTATCATGTAAATATAGATTCTAGTAAGGTTACCTTTGATTATATGAATTATCATAATGAAGCTGTATTTAGTGAAGATGAACATATAAAGGAAACTATTAAAAAAGTTATATTTGAAGTTTTGAAAGAAATTACAAGTGAAACTTACCCTTGGGGAACTTTAGTTGGCATAAGACCTTCAAAAATAGCTTTAAAGCTTTTAAGAGGAGGGAAAACAGAAGAAGAAGTTAAGAAAATTTTCTATAAAGAACATTTTACTCAAGGAGAAAAAGCAAAGCTTTGCATAGATGTAGCAAAGTTTGAAGATAGATTTGTAAATAAGGATGAGAAAACTATATCGATTTACATAGGAATGGCATTTTGTCCAACTAGATGTCTTTATTGTTCCTTTGCATCGAACCCTATAGGTGGAAATAAAAAATTAGTTTCCCCATATTTAGATGCCTTAAGTTTTGAGATAGAAGAAATACGTAAGTATATTAATGAAAAGGCTTTAAAAGTGGAGACTGTCTACTTTGGTGGAGGAACACCAACTTCAATAGATGAAGAAGAATTTGAAAATATTATGAATAAGATATATAATTCCTTTGTAGACAAAAGAGATTTAAAGGAATTTACTGTAGAATGTGGCAGACCAGATTCTATAACTCTAAAAAAGCTAGAAACTATGAAAAAATATAATGTTTCTAGAATTAGTATAAACCCTCAAACTATGAATGATAAGACTCTAGCCTTAATTGGAAGAAATCATACCTCAGATGATGTAATAGAAAAGTTTAACATGGCAAAATCTTTAGGCTTTGAAGACATTAATATGGATATGATAATAGGGCTTCCAGGTGAAGGTTTAGAGGAAGCTAAGCATACTGCTGAAGAGATTAAAAAACTTTCACCTGATAGCTTAACAGTTCATGGATTATCTTTAAAGAGAGGTTCTATAATGTATGAGAACTTTATCTTAAAGAAAGGCTTAGGTCTTAAAACCCAAGATGAAGTGTTAAAAATGTATGATGAAAGTAAGAATTTAGCAAAGTCTTTAGATTTAAAGCCATATTATATGTATAGACAAAAAAATATGGTTGGAAATATGGAGAATTTAGGGTATGCTAAAGAAGGCAAGGAATGTATTTATAATATGCAGATGATAGAAGATAAACAAACTATTATCGCATTAGGTGCAGATGCTGTTACAAAGGTTGTATTCTTAAAGGATAATAAGATAGAGCGCTTTGGAAATGTAAAAGATGTTCGAGAATATGTTAAAAGAATTGAAGAAATGGTAGAAGGTAAGAAAGAATTGCTTGATACTTTATATTCTTAAATAAGAAAGGAATGACTAAAATGGGAGAAGCTTTAGGTGGCTTAAAGAGAAGTATGTACTGTGGAGAACCTAGAGAAAGCCATGTAGGAAGTAAAATTACTCTTATGGGATGGGTTCAAAGAAATAGAAAATTAGGGGGACTTAATTTTATAGATCTTAGAGATAGAGAAGGCATAATGCAAGTAGTATTTGGTGAAGAAATTAATGCAGAAGCTTTTGAAAAGGCTAAAGCTGTAAAGCCAGAATACTGTATAGCTGTTATTGGAGAAGTTGTAAAACGTGAAGCTCCAAATGAAAGCATGCCAACTGGTATGGTTGAGTTAAAATGTGAAAGCATAAAGATACTTTCAGAATCAGATACTCCACCTATATACATAAAGGAAGGATTAGATGCATCTGAACAAGTAAGATTAAAGCATAGATATCTTGATTTAAGAAGACCAGATATGCAAAAAATCTTTATGATAAGAAATAGAGCATCTAAGGCTGTACGTGACTTTTTAGATACTAATGGATTCTTGGAAGTGGAAACTCCAATCCTAACTAAGTCTACACCAGAAGGAGCAAGAGATTATCTAGTGCCTTCAAGAAATTACCCAGGGATGTTCTATGCTCTTCCTCAATCACCACAAATATTTAAACAATTATTAATGGTATCAGGGTTTGATAAATACTATCAAATTACAAAATGTTTTAGAGATGAAGATTTAAGAGCTAATAGACAACCAGAATTTACTCAAGTTGATTTAGAAATGAGTTTTGTGGAAGAAGAAGATGTAATAGGAATTAACGAAAAGTTAATAGCTCACGTATTTAAAGAAGTTTTAGGTCATGAAGTTAAGCTTCCTATTCCTAGAATGACTTATAAAGATGCTATGGAAAAGTATGGATCAGATAAACCAGATATAAGATTTGGTATGGAAATTACTGATTTAACAGAAGAAGTTAAAGATGTTGATTTTATGGTATTTAAATCTGCTTTAGAAGCTAAGGGTTCAGTTAGAGCGCTATGCTTAAAGGGTGGAGCTTCTATGGGTAGAAAAGATATAGATAGATTAGGTGAATTTGTAAAAGGATATAAGGCAAAGGGATTAGCTTATATTCAACTTAAAGAAGAAGGAATAAAATCACCTATAGCTAAGTTCTTAAATGATGATGATATGAACAGAATAATATCTAAAATGGGAGCAGAGACTGGAGATTTAATACTTATAGTTGCAGATAAAAATTCAGTAGTTTTCCAAAGCCTAGGAGCATTAAGATTAGAACTTGCTAAGAAATATGATTTAATAAAAGATAAGAGTGAATTTAAGTTTACTTGGGTTACAGAATTCCCATTATTTGAATATAGCGAAGAAGAAGAAAGATATACAGCTTGCCACCATCCATTTACAGCACCAATGGATGAGGATTTAGATATGATTGAATCTGATCCAGGTAAGGTTAGATCAAAGGCTTATGACCTAGTTTTAAACGGTGAAGAATTAGGTGGAGGTTCTATTAGAATACACAATATGGAACTTCAAGAAAGAATGTTTAAGGCATTAGGTTTTACTCAGGAAGAAGCTTGGGAAAGATTTGGATTCCTACTTGAGGCATTTAAATTTGGACCACCACCACATGGAGGATTAGCATTTGGTCTTGATAGAATGATAATGTTCTTAGCTGGAACAGATAATATTAAAGATGTTATAGCATTCCCTAAAAATCAAAACGCTTATTGCTATTTAAGTGAAGCTCCAAATATAGTTGATGAAAAGCAACTTTCTGAACTTGGAATTAAGATTGATGTTAAGAAAGAAGAAAAAATAGAAGAATAAAAACATTGAAAGTTCTGATTTAGTCTTAATAAGATTAATCAGAACTTTTTTTAAATTAATAAATATATAATTCTTTTACAAGTTACTTAAAGTATAATATTAGAAAAATGTACTAAATGAGGGTAGGGCGTATGAAAAAGAGAAAATTTATAAGGGTACTTAAGAAGGTTATAATAGCTTTATTAGTTTTAACTAGTGTAGCTGTTATTGCAGGTATATTTATTGTTTCAAAAGTACAAAAAGATGGAGCAGCAAGAATAGTTTCTTTAGAGGATATTCCAAAGGATGTAGATGCTATAATAGTACTTGGAGCAGGGGTTAAAGCTGATGGTAGTCCATGCGATATGCTTGTAGATAGGTTAAAGACTTCAATAGAAGTTTATAAAGAAAGTAATAATAGCAAATTACTTTTATCAGGAGATCACAGCAGACAAAATTATAATGAAGTAGGAACTATGAAAAAGTTTGTACAAGATAATATTAAAATAAATGATTCAAAAATTTTCTTAGATCATGCTGGATTTTCTACTTACGAAAGTATGTATAGAGCAAAGGAAATTTTTAAGGTGAAGAAAGCCATTATAGTAACAAATGAATATCATCTTCCTAGAGCATTATATATAGCTAAAAGCTTAGGAATAGATGCATATGGAGTTAAATCAGATATAAGAAACTATAAGGGGATAGAGGTTTATAGGCAAAGGGAAAAGTTAGCTCAATTGAAGGACTTCTTCTATGCCCTAATAAAACCTGAACCAACCTTTTTAGGTGAAGAAATACCTGTAAGTACTTCAGATGGCAGAGTTACAGAGGATAAAACTTCATAAAATATAAATGACCTAAGGCAAGTACTTGGGTCATTTTTCTTTTGTAGTAATTTATGGTTGTTAGGTAAAAAAGTGTTAAGGTTGTGCTTTTGTATACGATAATAAAATAAGAATAATATGAAAGGGGGAACTAATAAAATGACAGATAATATTCGTTTTGTACTAAATAAAGAAATTGAAAGAGGACATAGTAGAATTAAAAAAACTACAGCCATAACTCCAGCAGTTAACGACGGAAGAAAAAATGATTCTAACAAGAAAAAGAAGAGCTTTAAGAATGCTCTACAAGAGATACGAAAAGAGAATGAAGACATTAAGAGAGATAACGGTGAAGATTATGATGAGGACATTATTGTATCTTCTAGTCTAACTTCTTTAATTAAGGAAAATAACACGGTTGGACGTATAGTTAGAGAAAAGATTATAAATTGTCCTAGAATAAATAGTATACTAAATGAAAAGTTTGAGAGAAATAGTGAACCCTTAGATAGAGTGAAAAGGGGTTAAAAAATGAAAATCGATAGTTCAAATGTTAGACTTAGCTTTACTGGTAACGATGGAAATACTAAGAGTAAATCAAAAACTGATGACAAAAACAAATCAAGTTTAAAGGTTGATTCAGAAGCAATTAAGCAAAAGAGAAATGAAAATAGACTTAAATTTATAAGTGATCTTGAAAAGATGAAGGAAGAATATAAGAAGAAAAAGGAAGAAATAGAGCATGCAAACTTAACTGCAGAGCAAAAGAAAGCTAGACTTAAAGATATAAATGGTAAGATTAAGGATGTTCAGACACAGATTGATCAAATTAAAGCTCAAATGAAACAAGAAAAAATTGATGAGCAAAAGGAAAAGCTAGAAAAGAAAAAGGCTGAAGAAGAAAAAAACAGTCCTAATAATAAAAAGGGCGATGTTACAAAGGATGGAGTTGTTATTTCGAGAAGTCTTTATGATTTAATTAATCTTAGTGCTTCTGAAAGACAAATTCATAGTTTAAGACAAATTAAAGCTCAGGAAAAGATAGAATCAAATTATTTGGGAAATAATCCAAGTGAAAAGTCATTTACACATAAAAGAGCTGAACAGATTACTGCTAGCGCAGCAAGGATTGATGCAAATATCAATAGCAAAATAAGTGAGATGGCTAAAGTGGCTAAAAAGCATGTAGATGATGATAGTGAAGTTAGTTCAAGTAAAGAAGGCAGTGATGAAAATAAAGCTGTTACAGGTAAGTATGCAGAAAAAGCTAATGAAAAAGAACTTCAAAAAATGAATGGAAATGAAAGCGCAGAATAATAGTAAAAAAACTGGAGAAATCCAGTTTTTTTGTTGGTATAAACTAAAATTATGTTATTTAAGTACATAAATAATATAGGTAAAGATATTATTTTAATATTTTATTAGTTAATTTAATGAAAAAATTTACAAAGAAAACATTTACAAAAAGAAAATAGACAATTAGTCATTTTTTTAGCAAAATAAACTTGACTATTAGTCATTTTAGGTGTAAATTTATAATTGTCAAATGGAAAAACACATAGAAGGAAGGAGGTATTAGAATGAATTTCTTAAAAATAGCAGGATCAGATATAAAAGGTATATTTAAAAATAGGTTTATAAGAGTAAGTGTCATAGCTATCATAATAGTGCCTTTATTATATTCTCTATTATATTTAGATGCCTTTTGGGATCCATATGGTAGATTAAAAGACATGCCTGTTGCTGTAGTAAACTTAGACCATGGTGCTAATTTAGATGGTAAATTTGAGAACTACGGTAATGACTTTGTTGATAAGCTTAAAGATGACAACAGAGTAGGTTGGAAATTCGTATCAGATGAAGATGCAAGTAATGGGTTAGAAGGTAATAAGTACTATGCAAAATTAGTAATTACTGAAAACTTTTCAAAGGACATAATAAGTGCCAAGGAGGGTGCTCCAAAGCAGGCAGATTTAAGATTTGTATGTAATGAAAAGAAAAACTTCTTAGCATCACAAGTTAACTCAAAGGTAGAAAGTGCCTTAAAGGAAGAAATAACAAAAACAGTTACTGAAACTTATGTGTCAGGTGCTTTTGATAATCTTTATAAGGTTAAAGATGGAATGGATGCAGCAGCTGATGGTAGTGGACAACTTAATGATGGACTTAATACAGCAAATGATGGTTCTAACAAATTAAATGATGGTCAGGTTCAACTTAATGATGGTATTTCAACATTAAATGACAAAGTTCCTGAACTAGCTTCTGGTGCAAATCAGTTAAGTAATGGAGCAAGTGCTTTGCAAAGCGGTACTAGTCAACTGTACGATGGGTTTACTAATCAAATTTATCCAGGAGTAAGGGATATAGATGGTGGTCTTAAATTTATGCAGTCTCAGCTTGCTGAAGGAAAAACTGAATTAGCTGAAAAATCTGCAGCACAATTAGCAAGTATTGAAAGCCAAAAAACTGAAACTTTAGCTCAAGTACAAGGGTATAAAGATAAATATGCAGCAATAAGAAGTGGTGTAGATGAACTTATTAAAGGATCCACAGATACAGCTACAAATTTAGCAACAGTAGAACAGTTGTTAAAAAGTGGTAGAACTCAAGATGCTCTTAAAATAGTTCAAGGAATAAACTCGAAAGTTCCAGAGTCGATGAAAAAGGCTAGCTATTTTACTAAAGAACTAGAAGATAACCAAAAAATGGTGGATTCGCTAGACCAAAAAGTTACAGACCAAACTGATAAGATTAAGGATTCTGCACTTAACAGTATTGGGTTAATTAATGGAAAGTTTACTGCATTAGATGAAGGAGTAGCTAAATTAAGTAAAGGATCAGGAGATTTAAAAACTGGTTTGACTAATACTTTTGGACCAGGGTTAGAAAAAGCTAATTCAGGTGCAGGTCAATTAAGTGAAGGTCTTAACACATTAAATTCAAAGGTTCCTGTATTGACTAGTGGAGTTTCTAAACTTTATGATGGTTCAAACAAATTAGTATCAGGTCAAAGTGACCTTAAAGATGGTATTACAAAACTTCATGATGGTTCAAATGAACTTGCTACTAAGCTTAAAGATGGTTCAGGTGAATTAAATGATGGATTGAAAAATACATCAGAAGATATGGGAACATTCGTTGCAACTCCAGTAAATCTAGAAGTTGCACCTATAAATCCAGTTCCTAACTATGGAACAGGTTTTGCACCATATTTTGCAAATCTATCTTTATGGATAGGAGCTATAATGATGTTCTTCGTAATTTCAGCTAAGACTGAACAATACGAAGGAGCAAGTAAGTTCGATAAGGCATTTGGTAAATTCTTATCCTTTGGATTTGTTGGAGTTTTACAAGCTGTTCTTGTTGGTGTAGTTATAATGGCTTTAGGCTTGGCTCCAGGAAATATTGGTTTATACTTTGGATCATTAATATTCTTCTCACTTGTGTATATTGCCATAGTTCAATGTTTAATTTCATTGTTCGGCGATGCAGGAAGATTATTAAGTATAGTACTACTAATCATGCAATTAACAGCATGTGCTGGTACATTCCCATTAGAATTAGTACCAAAATTCTTTGTAGTATTAAATCCATTTATGCCATTTACTTATTCAGTAGAAGCTTTAAGAGAAATAAGCTCTGCTACAGTAATTAACTACGGCGTAGTTGGAAAAGACTTCTTAATATTAGCAATAGTATTAATTGTTTTCTTAGCTACTTCTATAGCTGGTGCAACTTTTGGAGAAAAGATGCAAAGAGTGATTGAAGGAAGAAAAGAAGGGAACAACTAATAATAAAAAAGACTGGATTTCCAGTCTTTTTTTTATTTAATAAATTATTAACATAATCCGCCTTTGTTACTGCTGTTGTTATTGTTTCCACCACAAAGACCTGACATGCCACTTTGACTTTGAGTGGAAGATGTATTGCTATTTTTAAAGTTGCCGATTTTTTCATTTAACTTATTTATGGTTGCTGCATATTCATCGTTGTATGGATTTAAAGTAACAGCGTTTTTTATGTGATTAACACCAGATTCAATCCAACCTTTTTTGATTAAGAGTATTCCTTTTAAATAATTCCATTCTGCGGAAGAAAAGTCAGATACCATATTTAGTTTAGCTTCTGCTGCTACAAATTCATCTCTTTCTATAAGATCTCTTACCTCCTCACATGTCATAGTATTAGTGATAATTCTATAGGCTTCATTTGCCTCATTTATTTTTTCTTCATTAAAGGATTTAAAGGAATCATTTTCAAGATTATCTAGGTTGTAAGTTTCTAAAATGTTTGTATATGCATCTTTAATTTCCTTTTCAGAAGAGTGAGGTAATACACCCAAAACCTTATAAGGATCCATAAATATATACTCCTCATATTTATATTGATATATAGTAAATATATTATAACTTATAATAAATATTCATGTATTTTTCTATTAGTCCTCGATTTATGACATTATAAATAATGCCTTCATTTTTTTCTATAGGTAGTTCTTTTAAAAGGTCACTACAGTTCATGGCAAGACCCATTAAAAGAAAATCCATAGCTTCTTTGATTTCTTTAACTAGTCTTTCATAAGGTAGATTTTTTTTATTATATGATTTTTCAATAGGGTTAAACTTACCATTATCCATATCATTTGTCAAATCGTCTAAGGCATCTATAAGGTAAATCCATTTTCCAAAGGAATAACCAAAGGTATAAAGACTATTACGGATTTTAGGAGTATCCCTATTAAATGTAAAGGGAGCTTCCTTTAAAATTTCTCCAATTATATGCCCAAAGGGATGAGTTATTTCATCTAATGGAAAAGAATTATTTGAAGTTTCCATAGAATGTAGCTCGTTTAAGTTAGTCTTTACTATATTATCTATATTGTTGTAAATCATTTTTCTTTTGTAAGGAAGTAGAACTAGTGATATAGTTTTACTTACTAAATTATTATCATCTATAACGTCATCTAATGCATTATAATAAATTAATGCTATATTTAAATTAGCTGTGTAGGTCAAAGGAATATTTTCTTTAATGCAAGTTCTCTTTTTTATTGGATGCTTTATACAGGAAGAATTATAGGTGTTTGTGGGTTCTTTATATAAAGAATCAAGTAAAACTGCAAAGAATGTAGCATCGTAATTTAACCCTATTCTAGGAATATTGCCAAAGTTATTTTTTATAGCCATACAAAGACCGCAGTAATAATTTCTAAAGGTTTCATAATCCTTTATTTTAAGTTCGTCTTTAACTGGAGTTATATAACCAAACACAAAGGGCCTCCTATTTGAGAAATACATTTTTTATAAAATTGTTAGCTTTAGTTAAATCATATTTATAAGCCACATTTTTTAAAAAGTTTATTTGTTTATAGTCATCAAGTTCTATATCTATTGGAAGTTCAGGATTAATTCTAAAGTAATTGTCGCCAAGGAGTGTTTTTGAATAAAGATTTTCTAATGGGACAGCATCATTTAATAAAACAGATACTAAGGGTAACTTCACAGTGGAAAAGGGTCTTAGTGTCCAATTTAATATTCCCCAGTTTTTAGTGTTTTCTGAAATTTTCTTTGGAGAACTTCCAGTGCCAATTGATAGAACTCGAAAATCTTTTAAATTGTATTCTGGAAATTTATGAATCACAGTTATAACAGAAGCTATAGCAGGTGAATTTGTTATAATGCCTCCATCTATATAATTGTTATGAGAAGGAAAATAAGTTGGTGCAGCTGAAGTAGCAAGGGCAACATCTAGGATTTTCTCATTACAATGATATTTTTTGGAAAGATTATTAAAAAACACACCTTGCCAATGGTTTCTAGATACTCCCTTAACGTTGAAAGAGGGTATAAATACATATTTATCTAAATCACCAAGGGCTGTTTTATCATAACTTATTATGGAAGACATAAGCTTTTTTAGATTTCTATTTTTAAAGCGAGGATGAAAAAGGTTAATCCTCTTAGGGGTAAAAACATTTTTTGCATTTTCATATGAGAAAAGGTTATTAACTTCATCACTATTTAAACCAGCAGCTAAACCAAGTGAAATGAGCCCTCCTGATGAGGTGCCAGCAAAGAGTGCTGTTTTATCTACAAGGGTTGGATTATCAGTGCATAGCCTTTTTAATAGGCTTGTAGATAAAGCTCCCTTAACTCCACCTCCATCAAAAGAGATAATTCTAAAGGTAGACATAATGTCAGCCTCCTTTTAAAACTCTCTACAAATAATCTATGTAATAAAAAGAAAGTTGCTATTATAAATAAAGAAATTTTTAGAAAAACATTTTTTTTAGTATAATAAAAATATAGAAATGGAAAAAGATATAAATAGACTATATTCTATTGGAGGAAATTAATTATATGAAGAGAAATGCAGCACAAAGAGAATTTAAGAAACTTAAAAGTCAAATAAATCAAATAGAAGAGATAGCACATCATTCAAAAGGTGGAGCTCTTCATGAGCATGAATCTGCTGTAAGAAAAAAGATCCTTTTATTAATGGAGATGGAGAAGGATGGTTTTAAAGAATATGAAGAGGTATTCGATAGATATAATGAAATCCTAGAGCATATAGGCAAGAGGATTTTAGAAGATTATAATAAAAAGAATAACTGTGATTTCGATTATTATGAAGTTGCTAGAGGAAATTATAATTCTCTATTAAACTCAGGAATAATGACTGTACTTACAAAGCAGCATATTCCAAAGATGATATCTGAAGAATTTGAAAAGAACTTCCCTGAAAACCCTAAAGATGAATATAGGGAAGCTAGGGGGATTAATAGGCAGTTTATTATTCATCTAGGAGATACTAATACAGGTAAAACTTATAACGCCATAGAAAGATTAAAGGGGTGCAAAAATGGAGTTTATCTTTCTCCTCTTAGAATTTTAGCTTTAGAAAATTATGAAAGGTTAAATAAAGAAGGAGTAGTATGTGATCTTCAAACAGGAGAAGAAGAGCTTACTCATGAAGGTTCAACTCATGTATCTTGCACAATAGAAAAACTTAATTTAAAGAAACAATATGAAGTTGCAGTAATAGATGAAATTCAAATGATAGATGATTCTCAAAGAGGTGCAGCATGGAGCAGGGCGTTACTTGGAATAAGGGCTCGAGAAATTCATGTATGTGGTGCATTAAATGCAAAAGAGATCATAAAGAAAATATTAGATGATTGCAAAGATCCATATGAAATTAAGGAGTATAAAAGAAGTATTCCTCTTGAAGTTCAAGATAAGGAGTTTAGTCATAGAGATATAGAAGAAGGGGATGCAATAGTATTATTTTCTAAAAAGAGAGTATTAAGCTTAGCTCAGGAATATTCTGAAAGAGGAGAAAGGGCAAGTATAATTTATGGAGATCTTCCACCTGAAGTTAGAAGAAAACAGTATGAGCAATTTATAAATAAAGAGACAAAGATTTTAATTACCACAGATGCTATCGGTATGGGAGTTAATCTTCCTATAAGAAGGATAATTTTCCTATCAACTAAAAAGTTTGATGGAGAAGAGGTAAGAGAATTAACATCTCAGGAAGTTAAACAAATAGCAGGAAGGGCTGGAAGAAAAGGAATTTATGATGTAGGTTACGTTGCTGCTAGTGGTAACAATAGTGAATTCTTAAAGGATAAAATAAGAGAAAAGGATAGAGAGATAACAGAGGCCGTAATAGGACCATCAGAAGCTATTTTGAGAATTAAAACTTTGCCATTAATAGAAAAATTGGCTCTTTGGAGCACTAGAAAAGAAAAGCTTGATTATTATAGAAAGATGGATATTTCCGATTATATAATTATTTTAGATAGGCTAAAAAGATATAAGCTTAAAGAAGAAACTCAGTGGAAATTACTTAAAGTTCCTTTTGATGTAACTAATGATGATCTTATGGAACAGTTTTTATTTTATGTAGATGAGTTATTTATAGCTAAGCTTAAAGAGATATCTAGACCAACTGTTTTAAGTGGAACTTTAGACGAATTAGAAATATATTATCAAAAGATTAATATGTATTATTCATTTTGTAAATTGTTTAACTTAAAATTTGATGTTCAGTGGATTTATGACGAAAGAATTAATGTAAGTGAGCAAATTAATGAGATTTTAGTAAAACTTTAAAAACAAAGGAGGTATTTCAAAAGTTTGAAATACCTCTTAAAAATTATATTATTGACCAGGTTGCACCACTTGTGCAAATTTATTTTTAACTTTATCTATGGAACTTTGAGGAACTTGATCTGTTTTATACCAGCCTTTTTGAACCATAAGTTTATAAGTTTCGTTTTGTTTATCTAAGGTTTGATTCAATAATTTATTAAAATCATAACGAAGAGGGTCGGTACTAGCTTCTTGTACTCCAAGTTGATAAAGAGAAGCTAAACTTTTTTCAAGGGTTAATATTTCGTTTGTCATTTCTTTTTCTCCAAGCATTAGTAAATCACCTTCCTACTATTTTAATAGTTGATATAATGTTGATATGTTATGTTTATGATAATTTGCTAAGTTAGTAAAATGATTTTTAAGGTCCGCATCTTGAGTGCAGGAACTGTGATTTGAGCAGCTTTTTTGAGCTAATTCTTCAGCACCTAATAAATCTTCCAAATACAAAAGTTCTTTTTCTGTCATTGAAAATTACCTCCTTTAATCTTAGAAACAATTTTATTTTTCCCGTCATAAATGTTTATTATTCTTCATAAAAATCACCATATTATAAGAAAATATGGCTAATAGGAATAATGCAAATACCTAAAATTAAGGAAAATATATAAAGAAGATTAAATCCGTAAACTCTTGATTCTGGAATAAGTTCCTCAAAGGAAATATAAAGCATTATACCAGCTACAATTCCAAAAACTATACTTAAAATAAAGTCGTTTATATAAGGTTTTAAAAATAGAAAAGCTAATATTGCCCCAACAGGTTCTGCTATACCTGACAGGAATGTATATTTAAAAGCTTTACTTTTGCTTCTTGTTGAATAGTATATTGGCATAGCAATAGATACTCCTTCAGGAATGTTATGAAGAGCTATAGCTAAGGCTATGGAAATTCCAAGAGTGGTGCTTTGATAACCAGAAACATATGTTGCTATGCCTTCTGGGAAATTATGTAGCATTAATGCAATCATGGTTACAAAACCAACTCTATAAAGGTTTGTGTTGTTTTTATCTATAAGTTGTTTACTTTCTTCAGATGGAATAAAATGATCGATTAAAAAAGCTATTAATGTGCCAATAATAAGAAATAAAAGTGCTAATAAAACGCCATCAAATTTACCAAAGTTTTTGGATAAAGTTTCTTCAGCAGTAGGAAAAAGGTCTGTAAAAGAAATTGTTATCATTACTCCAGCAGAAAAGCTTAGAGCAAAGGTGATTAATTTTTTACTGCCAGATTTTGAAAAGAAAACTATAAAAGCCCCTATGACTGTAGATAATCCAGCAAAAAGGGAAAGAAATATTGGCATTATGGAATGAAAATCAAACATATTAAACTCCTACAAATTACTTATCAATAATATGTTTATTTTACAAAATATTAAAAATGCCCATTTTACTTTTTTTAATAAAAACTTATGATAAATAAGCTTGTATAATATCATTTTATATTTTATAATGCTTAATAATATAAATGGGAAAGGAGATACTAATAGTATGATAAGTTTCTTTAAAAGTATAGGAGAATATCTTTCGCCAGAATTAATAAATAATACTAGAAGATTGTTTAAATTTTTATTAGTTTATACTATAGGTTTTTTTATATTGCTATTTGGAATTAAATATGCAGTTCCATTAGTAATAGCTTTAATTATAGCATTAATATTAAGACCTATTAAAAACAGAATACTATCAATAAATAAAAGATTTAAAAAATTTAAACTAACAGAAGGTTTTGTATCTTTAGTATTAACCCTTTTATTAGTAAGTATTTTGGGTATATTACTATTTTTTATAGGATATCAAATAATAGATCAGCTTAAAAATTATTATACATATATAACTGATAAAGAAACAATGAATAATGTACTAAGTGTAGCTAAGGAAAAAGTTCAAGATATTTTAAATAATGTAGATAATATAAATCCTGATATAGCTCAAAACATTAATGAAGGAGTTTCAAAAATTATTTCAGCTGGAACATCAATTATAGCAAAGCTCGTTCAAAATATAATAAATATAATAGTTTCAATACCAACTGGTGTGATTATAACTATTATTACAATAGTCTCTACATTCTTTGTTACTAAAGAAATAGATAATATTCTTGTTAAAATTAAAGGTGCTTTTTCAGAAAAAGGTTTAATTCTAATGAGAAGCCTAAAGAAAAAGAGAAATGAAATCTTTGGGGGATATATAAAAGCTTATTCTATTATACTTACTGTAATCGGAATATATAGTTCCTTCATTTATATGGTAATAGGTATGAAATATGCTGTTGTTATAGGAATATTAACAGCGGTTTTAGATGCTCTTCCACTAATTGGAGCAGGTATGGTTTATAGCGTTATTGCCATTATAAACTTAGCTTCTGGTAATATAAAGGGAGCCATAATAATGGTTATAGGATATATAGGAGCAGTTGCTATTAGACAATTCTTAGAGCAAAAACTAGTATCTTCATTTTTAGGTGTTCATCCATTAGTTATTATTATTGCATTGTTCTTAGCTTTTACACCTGTAGGTTTTCTTGGAACCTTTTATTTCCTTGGGGCTTTTGTTTTATATGGAACCATTAAAGGGGAAAAAGATGTATAGAGTCTAGAAAGTTTGCTAGAAAAGTAATATAATAAAAAAGTATATAAAAAGTTGGGGAAAAGTAAGAAGGGGGAAATGTAAATATGAAAAAGGTAAAGATAGCATTATTAGGTTTAGGTAATGTTGGGCGTGGCGTTTGGAATATCTTAAAAGAAAACGAAGAAGAGATAATGAAGCGTTCTGGATTTAAAGTTGAAGTAGCTAAAGTCCTTGTAAGAGACATAAATAAGCCAAGAGGAGTAGAAGTACCAGATGGAATAGTTACAACAGATTTTAATGAAATTTTAAATGATGATTCTATTAAAATCGTGGTTGAAGTTATGGGTGGTATAGAACCAGCTAGAGAATATATGCTTAAGTCTATGAGCAGAAAAAAACAAATTGTAACAGCAAATAAGATGCTTCTAGCAACTAATGGGGATGAACTTTACAAGAAAGCAGATGAAGAAGGTGTAATGTTCAATTATGAAGCTAGTGTAGCAGGTGGTATACCAATAATTCAAGCTATTAATGAAAGTTTAACTGGAAATAAAATAAAAGAATTATATGGGATAGTAAATGGAACAACTAATTTTATATTAAGTAAAATGGAACTTGAAAATGGCAAGTTTGATGATGTGTTAAAACTTGCTCAAGAAATGGGATATGCAGAAGCAGATCCAACTTCAGATATAGAAGGATATGATGCTCAATATAAATTAGCTATTTTAGCATCTTTAGCTTTTGGAACTAAGATCGATGTTTCTAAGGTTTATAGAGAAGGAATAACTAAGATAACAGATGTAGACATGGAATATGCAAAAAGCTTTGGAATGGTAATAAAATTACTTGCAATAGCAAAAGATGTAGATGGACAGCTTGAACTTCGTGTACATCCAACTATGATTCCAGAAACTCATCCGCTAGCAAATGTATATGATTCCTTTAATGCAGTATTTATAAAAGGAAATGCCGTAGGAGATTTAATGTTCTATGGAAGAGGTGCAGGAGACTTACCTACAGGAAGTGCTGTAGTTGCAGATATAATATCAATTGTAAGAACAAACATAGATGTAGATAATCCTATTTCGGTTGTTAAGAACAATTTATGGAATAAAGAGATTATGGATGTAGCTAATGTGGAAAGCAAATACTACATTAGAGCTACTGTTCAAGATAGACCAGGTGTTTTAGGTGAGGTAAGTGCAGTATTTGGAAACTATGAAGTTAGTATGCACTCTGTAATCCAAAAGGGTGAAATAAAAAATAAGAGTAAAGTTGCTTTAGTATTAGTTACTCATATGACAACTGAAGAAAAGGTGAGAAAAGCCTTAGATGAATTAAGTAAGTTAAATGCAGTTGAAAGTATAGAAAATTTAATAAGAATAGAGGAATTTGAGTAGAGAGAGCCTTAGGGCTCTTTTTTTAGTGCACAATGGAGAGTGGTATATTATATTATTATATTAGTAAATAATTGTTGGAGAAAAATTATGGTTCAAGGTATATTGTATGTTTTAGCTGCAGTTTTAACTATAATATCTTTTATTAAAGATAAGGAGAAGACAAAAAAGGCATTAATCAAGGGATGGAAGGCATTTGAAGGCATTTTGCCAATGGTACTTTGTGTAATGACAGCAGTAGGAATTTCCTTAAGTTTTGTTAATGAAGATACCATTGTAAATTTTATTGGACCAAGCTCTGGGATTATAGGAGTATTGTTATCTACTTTAATAGGAGCAGTTACCATGATGGCAGGTTTTATAGCTTTCCCCTTAGGAGCAATTCTTATAGACAAAGGTGCTGGAGTTCCACAGGTTGGAGCTTTTGTTTCTGCTATAATGATGATAGGATTATTAACTATCCCATTAGAAGAAAAGTACTGGGGTAAAAAAGCCACCTTAATGAGAAATCTTTTTGGTGTAGTAGTGGCTTTAATGGTAGCAATGGCATTGGAGATATTGTGGTAAGATGTATATACTTAAAAGATATAAATATGTGATTGTATGTATAATGATTTTATTAATCATGTATTTAATTAATCATGAAGTAGGTATTTTAGCTATTAAAGGAACTTTAAATAATGTATGGGAGCTTATAAAGCTTGTGCCTCCAGTCTTTGTTTTGCTTGGACTTATGGATATATGGATACCTAGAGAAAGGATGATGAAATTTTTAGGGGAGGAATCTGGTGTTAAAGGTGGTATTGTAGCATTTTTAATTGGCTCCTTTGCAGCAGGACCTATATATGCAGCTTTTCCTGTTGCAGCTATGTTCCTTAGAAAAGGAGCATCTATAAAAAACGTTATGATATTTACAGGAGCTTGGGCTTCAACAAAGGTGCCTATGTTATTAATTGAAATATCCTCTCTAGGGATAAAGTTTACTTTAATAAGATTAACAGTTGAAATTATTAGTATTATAATAATTGCTTATATTATAAATAAAAGTCTTTCAAAAGATGAAAAAAATGAAATTTATAAAAATGCAAAAAAACTTTAAATATTATATGGTTTTAAATAACTTTTTATGTTATAATTGAAACACTTTAATAATGAGTATAGAAAAGGGTGGAGAGTTTATGAATAATGGCAATTTTTACGAAGAAAAAATAAGAGATATTCTATCTATGTTTTTGGGAAGATTTAAGAGAAATAAAAATATTAATGCAAAAAGAGGATCGGTAAAAGGATATCTTAAGGGACTATTCTTTATATATGTGGTTATTGCTTTACTTGAGCTTTTAAATTCACATTTAATTCTTGATGTTAGCTTAAATGCATTTATAATTGTAATTCCTTTTGTTTTATTCTCCATAATATATGGATTAACTCACTCTATGAAAAAATTAGGTTTAGTAGGCTTAGCGGCAGCTATAATTTATGCTGGTTTATCATTATACTTTAGTCCAATTATCAGTTATAAAGATCATAGAAATTTAATTGGCACAGTGGATGAAGTAGAGTTTTCAAAGGAAATAGATCATATTGATTTAAAACAACTTCCAACAATAGATAAAGAACTTGCAGCAAAATTAGCTGATAAAAAACTTGGAGAGATACCTTCGTTAGGTAGTCAAGTAACTATAGGAGAGTTAAATTTACAAAGTTTAGATGGTGAACTTTATTATGTAGCTCCACTTGAACATTCATCATTAATTAAGTGGATTACAAATAGTAAAGGTACAAGCGGTTATATTAAGGTAAGTGCAACAAACGAAAATGATGTGCAATTAGTTACAGAGCTTAATGGTGAAGCATTAAAAATAAAATATTTAGATTCGGCATATATTTTAAGTGATCTACACAGAGCAGCATATCTTAGAGATATGAAAGCTGGACATACCGATTTTACTTTTGAGCTTGATGATGAAGGAAAACCTTATTGGGTTATAACAAGATATGATAATGCTATTGGATTTAAAGAAAAAAAGGCTATTGGGGCTTTGATAATGGATGCACAAACTGGAGATTCAGAGATTTATGATATAGATAACATGCCTTCATGGGTAGATAGAATTCAACCAGAAAATTATATCTTAAATTATGTAGACAAATGGGGAGAATTAGTTCATGGGGTGTTTAATTTTGGTGATAAGGACAAACTTAAGTCAACAGATGATATGAATGTTATTTTTAATAAAAATGAGTGTTTCTATTATACAGGAATTACTTCTGTAGGTAACGATGAAGGCTTAGTTGGATTTATGTTAACAAATACAAAAACAGGAAAGACAACTATGTATAAAACAGCAGGAGCTACAGAAAGTGCTGCTATGAAATCAGCAGAAGGTAAAGTTCAGCAATATGGCTATAGAGCTACATTACCATATTTAATTAATATACAAGGTGAAGCAACATACTTTACTACATTGAAAGATTCAAATGGATTAGTTAAGCAGTATGCAATGGTGGATGTAAAAAATTATAATACTGTAGCAGTAGCAGATACTGTTCAAGGTGCCTTAAATAAATATTTAGATGTACTTGCAAGTAGCAATGTTTCATTAGATGGTTCAAATAAAACAGAAGCCATTGAAGGTGAAGTTGAAAGAATAGGTGTAGTCATTAAAGACGGTGTTAGTATATATGATATAAAACTAAAGAATCAAGAGAAAGTATTTACAGTGTCTACAGATAGTTCTAGAGAAGTGGCTTTAAGTAAAGTTGGTGATAGAGTTTCTATAAAATATATGAGCGTTAAGGATAGTAAATATATAATAGTAGATAATTTTGAAAATTTAAGTCTAAAGTAGTAGAATGAATAAGATATCTAAAAGTTATACATGTTTTAACTTTTAGATATTTTTTATTGCATTTTTATGTAAAAGTTGTATAATAATGGGGAACGGTAAGAATATTTCCAACTAGGAGGGGAGAATGAAAACTAATAATAAGATTGTATTATTAATCCTCTTGATCATAAGCACTTCAAACTTCTTATACCTGAATTCGATTATTGATGACTTTCATTTGGATAGATTTACAATAGTAAATTTAGTACTTGAATATCTTACAGCTCTTGGACTTATTTTTCTATTATATAAGGCTATGAAAAAAAAATCTGAATTTGAGAAAGAAGATATAAATTATAACTGCTTTGAAAATTTTTTTATTAAAAGAGATGTATCAAAAAAAATAACTGAAAATAAGTATGAAAAATTACTAAACTGTATAGATATTGGATATGCTTATTTCAAAATAGTAAGAGATGAATTGGGAAATTTAGAGGATGCTGAAGTTTTGGAGGTGAATAAAGCATTAATAGGTATATTAGAAGAAAGAAGAGAAGCACTACTGAAGTATTCTTTAAAGACTTTTTTAACTAAATATGTTGGGAAAGAATATGATTATGAAAAAGCGTTGAAGGATATAGAAGAGGATGGTCAGTATAAACTTGAAGATTATATAAGCATAGGAGATAATAAATGGATTAAAATTTCTATATGCAGAATGAAAAACGATACCATTGCAGTTATAATTATAGATGTTAGTGACAGAAAAAGTTATTTAGATGAAATGCGATACTTAGCTAACTATGATGTGTTAACTGATACTAAAAATAGATATAGTATATATAATCATATGACTAATTTAAAGAAGAGGAAAAAAGACTTTGCTATTTTCTTTTTGGATTTAGATAATTTTAGAATGTTAAATGATAATTTAGGACATAATCTAGGGGATCAAGTTCTTCATAAGGTAGCAGCCATTTTACGAAAGCATGAAAATGAAGCTATAAGTATAGGTAGATTAGGTGGGGATGAATTTTTGATAATACTAGAAGATAATATTTCTAAGGAGAACATCGAAAGATTAGGACAAGCTATTTTAAGATCTTTAAATACTTATTATATTAATCAAGAAAGTTATTCTTATAATATTAAAGCCAGTTTAGGGGTTAGCATATTTAATAGGGATACTGATGATATTGGGACACTAATAAAGTTTGCAGATATTGCAATGTATCATAGCAAAAAGAATGGCGGAAATAATATAAGTATATTTAAAGGAGAAATGTTAAAAAGTGAAATGAAAAAGAAGGAAAACTTTTAGTTATCCTTCTTTTTGGTATTTATAAAGCTTCTTTACCTCTTTCTCCTGTTCTGATTCTTATACAATCTTCTACATTTGAGATGAATATTTTACCGTCACCAACTTCACCAGTTCTAGCGACTTTTATTATAAGATCAACAATATTATCTACATTATCATCATCAACTATTAATTTGATTTCTATCTTAGGTAGAATATTTATTAAAACCTTATTGCTTCTATACTGTTCTGTCCAACCCATTTGTTGACCACAGCCTAAAACTTGAGATATGGTAAGTCCTGATATTTTGGCTTCATGTAGTTCATCTTTTAGAGCTTCTAGCCTTGAAGGACGAATTATTGCTTCAATTTTCTTCATATTATTACCTCCTTAGTCAAGTCTTGTAAATGATGGGTAAGCAGTTTCACTGTGTTCAGATATATCTAATCCATTAGCTTCATCTGCTTCAGATACTTTAAGATCCATAAATAATTGAATAACCTTAAGTATGATAAATGTCATAATAGATGCAAGGGCAATTGTTACTATAATACTTATAATTTGTACTACAAAAAGGTGAACATCACCAAAAATAAGACCGTTCCATTGAGCTGCTGGGTTTATTGAAGCTTGAGTGAAAATTCCTGTTGCAATTCCTCCCCAAACACCACCAATACCGTGACATCCAAATGCATCTAAGGCATCATCATATCCAAATTTAGATTTAACTACTGACATAAAGAAGAAGCAAATAGGACTTACTAAAGCTCCAATTATTAAAGAAGACCAAATAGGTACAAATCCAGCACCAGGGGTTATAGCGACAAGTCCAACTACTGCACCAGTAGCAGCCCCTAGTAAAGTCGTTTTTCCAAATTTGATTTTTTCAATTAACATCCACGAAAGTAATGCAGCAGCTGCAGAAGTATTAGTAGTTAGAAGAGCATGCACAGCAAGTTCTCCTGAACCTAAAGCACTTCCAGCGTTAAATCCAAACCAACCAAACCATAGAAGAGCAGCACCTAAAAATACAAAAGGTATATTATGAGGTTTGTAGGAGATTAGCCCATAACCACGTCTTTTGCCTAAGATAATGCAGGCAACAAGTCCAGAAATACCAGAACTTATATGAACAACATTACCACCAGCGAAGTCAACAGCACCTAATTCTCTTAAGATTCCACCGTCACCCCATACCATATGTGCAAGAGGGTAGTAAACTAATAACAACCATGCAGTTATAAAGATAAATAGAGAACTAAATTTCATTCTGCCAATTAAAGCTCCTGTGATTAATGCAGGAGTAATAATTGAAAACATCATTTGAAAAGCTGCAAAAAGTGTTTCGGGAATGGTTGCTGCGTAAAGCTCATTAGGTTCCATACTAACGCCGTTAAAAAATAAATGATTAAATCCACCGATTATTCCTTTTATATTATCACCAAAAGATAATGAATAACCAACTACTATCCATAATACAGAAGCAAGTCCACATATAAAGAAAGATGAAAGAATAGTATTTAATACATTTTTACGTCTAACCATGCCTCCATAGAAAAATGCAAGTCCGGGAGTCATTAAAAATACTAAAGCCGTACTTACTAATACAAAAGCACTATCTCCTAAATTTGTTGTCATAATATATCATTCCTTTCTAAAAAAATGGAGATAGCGATTGTGTCTTTTAAGACATAATCACTATCTCCTTTGATAGCTGTTATTTAAATTTTATGTGTACATGATATCAAAAATTAAAAAATAAAGAAATACTTTTAATTGTTTATTAACACAAATTCTATGATATTAACATTTTGTTAATATATCTTGGTGAATTTTGGTTCCATTTTAGTAAATTCACATACATATTTAAATCCTAATTCTTTAAGATAATTATGAACTTGCTGAAACTTTGTAGCTATATCCTTAGTTACGTGGGAATCAGATCCAACAGTTAATATTTCTCCACCTAGTTCTTTGTAGAGTTTAAGTATATAAGTAGATGGTGTTAAATCAGGAAGGCCATATCTAAAACATGAAGTATTAACTTCTATTCCTTTTCCATCTTCAATTACCTGTTTTAATATTGACTTAAAGTAATCAGAAAAAATAGAGTCATCTAAGATAGTAGGGTAATCTCCATATCTTTTAATTAAATCTAAGTGACCAAGAACTGAATAATCTTTATAATTTTTTATTATATTAAATAATGTTGAATAATATTTATCATAGACTTCTTCTTGAGTTTTACCTTTGTGGTAGTCACATGTATAAAGCTCTAATCTTTCTAAAGTATGAATTGAAGCTATTATAAAATCAAAATCATGAGATTGTATTTCTTTTGAACATCTGTGGAGAATGTGAGGCTGTAAGCCAATTTCTAAACCTTTTTTTATTGAGATGTTTTTTCTATATTTTTCTTTATAGAAACATAATTCTTCAAAGTATTTATCGTAATCTATAAAAACATTAGGGTTTCCTATAATATCGTAATCTACGTGATCGGTAAAGCAAATTTCATTTAATCCTAAGTCTATTGATTTAACAATCATAGATTCCATAGGGGTGATTGAGTCAGCTGAAAAATAGCTGTGCATGTGGTAATCATTGTACATTTTAATCCTCCTAAGTAATTACAACGTTATTATTATTATATATGTTTATGAAAGAATATACAATGAACTTATAATTTGCTAAACTAAATATACTACAAAATACTGGAGGTGAAACAATTGGATTTTAGTAGTAGAACGAAGGGAATAGTATTTATAACTTTATCTGCTTTTGGTTTTGCAGCTATGTCGGCATTCGTAAAGTTAGCAGGGGATTTACCTCCCTTTGAAAAAACATTTTTTAGAAATTTAGTATCTTTATTTATTGCTCTTGTTATGATTATAAAAAGCAAAGAAAGCCTTTTTGGAAAGAAAGAAAATCAAAAACTTCTTGTATTAAGGTCAACCCTCGGTACAGCAGGAATAGTATTTAACTTTTATTCTATAGATCATTTAGTTTTATCTGATGCAAATATGTTAAATAAGTTAAGTCCATTTTTTGTAATAATATTTTCAGCTTTATTTTTACATGAAAAGATAAAACCTAAACAGATAATTGGATTAATAATAGCTTTCATAGGAGTTTTATTTGTGGTTAAACCACGATTTAATTTAGAAATAATGCCAGCTTTAATAGGAATTCTTGGAGGAGTAACAGCTGCTGGAGCGTATACCTGTGTTAGAGCATTAAGTGGAAAAGAAAAGCCACAGACAATAGTGTTTTATTTTTCTTTTTTATCAAGCATAATGATATTTCCATTTATGATAGCAACATATGAATATATGACATTTACACAATTTTTATATCTTATGGGGGCAGGGCTTAGCGCTAGTCTTGGTCAATTTGGTATTACCTATGCATATAAATATGCACCTGCAAAGGAAATTTCTATATTTGACTATAGTAATATAGGATTTGCAGCTATATTTAGCTTCTTTATATTTGGAATTTTACCTGATGCATGGAGTTTTGTTGGATATGGAATAATATTTTTAGCATCTTTGTATATATTTATTTATAACAAGAGATTGGATGAAAAGAAAAACTGAATTTAAAATGGAAAAAAAGTCTGGCTATTAAAGTCAGACTTTTCATTGTGTTACGTGAGAATGAGAATATATTATCATTCAAGATAACATTAACATTGTGAGATCATTTTTATTATGTGTAAAAAATTTATATGTATACCCAAAAAATTAAGAAATATGAAATAATAATTAATTTTTAATATATTAAGTTTATGTTACTATAGCTATATAGATAAAATAAGGAGGACAAAATAATGTTGAACTATAAAGAAGAAGTAATTTATAGAAATATTCCTACTAGGATAAAAGATAAATTTTTTGAAGGTATAAAAAATAGAGATTTTTTACTTACTTTAGTAATTATATTGATAAAAACACTGTTATTTCTAGCTCTATTATCAGATGATAAGGCGAATGGAATACATTTAAAATCTATATTTTTCTCTATGCCACCACTTGGAGCATGGCTAGCTATTAATGCTGCTTTTGTAGCA
The DNA here is from genome assembly GCF_014836335.1 of Clostridium cibarium. Taxonomy (GTDB): domain Bacteria; phylum Bacillota; class Clostridia; order Clostridiales; family Clostridiaceae; genus Clostridium; species Clostridium cibarium. The sequence goes on along the minus strand of NZ_JACSRA010000011.1, from coordinate 89,788 downwards.
ATAGGGCTATTTTTTAATGGAAAGGTACAGAAATGGAGCTTTTGGACTTTAAATCTTTTATTCACGATACTAGTTATAGGGGATATGTGGTATTACAGATCAAATTCAGTATTCTTAAACTACCATATGTTTAGTATGACAAGTAATTTAGATAACTTAGGAAGTTCAATTGTATCAATGGTTAGACTTGTAGATGGATTATTCTTAATTGATTTAGTAATTATGGCTGTTAAAAATATAAAAAACAGAAAAACTTATACTAAGCATTCTAGAAATGTTATAGGTGCTTTATGTATTTTATTAGTTTCATTTTCGTTTTTGACATATTTACATATAAAATTAGATAGAAAAGCTGGTGGATTTGAAGGGCAATTTTTGTTTAGGACAAGCTGGAGCCCAAATCAAACAATGGGGAATTTAACTCCAATTGGATACCATATATATGATGGATATGATTTTTATCAGCAATCAAAGCCTTATAAATTTGATTCAAATGAAAAGGAAGAGGTTAGAAATACATTAACGAGTTTAAAGGAAAATAAACCGGATAATGAATATGCAGGAATGCTTAAAGGCAAAAACTTATTAGTAATACAATGGGAGTCTCTTGAAAATTGTGTAATTAATCAAAAAGTAGATGGACAAGAAATAACTCCAAATGTAAATAAGTTGCTTTCAAACTCTTTATATTTTAATAATTTTTATGAGCAAACATATGGAGGAACAAGCTCTGATGCAGAATTAATGACAAATACATCAGTTTTCCCAGTAAGAGAAGGTGCAACATTCTTTAGATATCCAACAAATACTTATAAATATTCTTTGCCTAATATTTTTAAGAATATGGGTTATAGTACTTTAGCATCACATCCTGATAAAGGATCATACTGGAACTGGATGACTAGCCTTAGATCTATGGGATACGAAAAGTTATTAGATGCATCAGACTATGATACCTCAGATGTTATAAATCTTGGAGTATCAGATGAAAGTTATTTAAAACAATTTGGCGAGGTAATTAAAAAGCAAAAGTCACCTTATATGGCATATACAATAACATTAACTAGTCATAGTCCTTTTGATATGCCTGAAAATGATAGATATCTAAAGCTTCCTGAAAATTTAGAGGGAACAAAACTTGGTGGATATTTTCAATCAATAAACTATACAGATAGATATATTGGAAAATTACTTAGTGATCTTGAAGAAAGTGGAGCTCTTGATAATACAGTTGTTGTAATGTATGGAGACCATGAAGGTGTTCATAAATTCTATGGTGATGAAGTAAGTGCTACTAAGGGATTAGAACCTTGGATGGAGAAAGACGATAGAAAAATTCCTTTAATAGTTTATAACAAAGATATTCAAGGAAAAACATTTTCGGTAAAAGGTGGACAAGTAGATACATTGCCAACTGTAGCTTATTTATTTGGAGCACCAAAAGAACAATATTCAAGCAACTTAACTATAGGAAGAAACCTTCTTAATACAAATAAAGATTACGCTTTATTATCAAATTATGATTTAAAGCAAGATGGACTTACTCCAGAAGAACAAGAGAAGGTAAAGAGTCTTATAGGTATTAGTGATAAGATGATTAGAGGAAATTATTATAGAGATGAGGCGGATTTAAATGACTAAAAAGATTATATTATATATTTTAATTGGATTATGTTTTATTATGCCTATGATATCTGTTGAAGGAATTATTCCTTGGATTATTGCGATATTCTTAATAAGCAGGAGCTTTAAAGCATTTAAAGAAAAGAAGAACTTGAAACCAGTAATATTAAATACTATTTACTGTGGTGGACTGATACTGATTTATAATGTTTTAGCTAGAAATATAGAAAGAATTTTAGTAAAGATGTGGATGTAGCAGGTATAAAATAATACGATAAATCTTAAAATAAGACTATTACTACTTGATTATATTTGACAAGGTTTGCTTGCAGGAGTAAAATTAAGAAAAAGATACATACCCCTAAGGGGTATAAGGAGGAGTTTATATGTTAAATCACATAAATACTAGTAATTTTACAGAAGAAGTATTAAATAGTAAAGGAGTAGTAGTTGTAGATTTCTTTGCTACATGGTGTGCACCTTGTAAAATGCTTTCACCAATATTGGAAGAATTACAAACTGAAATGGGCGAAAGCGTTAAAATAGTTAAATTAGATGTAGATGAAAGTGGAGAAATTGCTAATAAATATCAAGTTCAAAACATTCCAACAATAAAAATATTTAAAGATGGTGCAGAAGTAGATACTAAGGTTGGATTTTTACCAAAAGATGCATTAAAGGAAGCAATAGAAGAGGTTTTATAGGATATGTCTGAAAGATATGACATTGCCATAGTAGGGTCAGGGCCGGCTGGATTGTCAGCTGCCCTTAACGCTAAGATTAGGAAAAAATCTTTTATACTTTTTGGCAGCAAAAATTTAAGTTCAAAAATCCAAAAGGCACCAAAAATAAATAATTATTTAGGTTTTCCAGGTTCATCTGGAGATAAACTTGGAGAAGCATTTATAAAACATATAGAAGATATGGATATACAAATAACAGAAGAGAGAATAAACAATATTTATTCAATGGGTGATTATTTTGCTCTTATGGTAAATCAAAAGATGTATGAAGCTAAGTCTGTAATTTTAGCTACAGGAGTTGAATTTTCTAAGCCGCTAGTTGGCGAACTTGAATACCTTGGTAAAGGTGTAGGCTACTGTGCAACTTGCGATGCTCCTCTTTATAAAGAAAAGGTTGTTTGTATAGTGTCTTCAAATGAAGAAGGAGAACAGGAAGCAAATTACGTAAGTGAAATAGCTTCTAAAGTATATTATATTCCTTTATATAAAGGAGACTATAAGCTAAATGATAATATAGAACTTGTAGAAGATAGACCGGTTGAAGTTCAAGGAGAAGGTAAGGTAAATAAGCTTATCTTAAAAGATAGAGAAATTCTTACAGATGGTGTATTTCTATTAAAAGATGCTATTTCACCAGCGCAACTTGTGCCAGGATTGCAGGAAGAAGAAGGTCATGTTAAGGTTGATAGATTAATGACTACCAATCTTAAAGGGTTATTTGCTTGTGGAGACTGTGTTGGAAAGCCTTATCAGTATATTAAGGCAGCAGGTGAAGGTAATATTGCATCACTTAGTGCTGTATCGTATTTGGATAAATTAAAATAAAAGTTTGCAAACATATAGGTTTGCAAACTTTTTTATATTTATATTAAGTTTAAGTTAAGGTTTTCATTATAATATAGTAAATTGTAGAAGAATATTATAATATAATATGTAATATATGGAGTTAAATATAACAAAATGAATTGATGGGTTCTTTAACATGCTAAAGTGAGAAAATTGACAAGAAAGAATATATTTCTTGCAAAATAAAATAAAGTAAAATAGAAAAAACTCTTTTTATTAATGAGTGTTTTGGCATAAAAATTTTGCAAAATAACGATAAGTATGCTATTTTAGTTAAAAATGAAGGAAAAGTTAAAGATGAAATAAAATATTTTGAAAATTTCAAATTATGTAGTATAATAATTATTGTAATAAAAAAATATTCAAATACTTGTAATTAAATCTTGGTTTCTTACATAGTATGAGAGTATATTAGTAAATTGAATATAAGGAGGTGGGGGGTATGGCAGTAAGAGATTATAGAGAAATGTATATCACTACCATATTAACTTTAGGAAAAGATCGTGGACTAGCTGAGGCAGAACTAAGGAGATCCTATTTATCAGAATTAACTTTTGATGAGTTAAAAGAATTAGCTCAAAAATTACAAGGTTAATTGGAAAGGAATAGAAATGGATTTGTCTATTTTATTTTGAAAAAGAGTAGCTTTATGGTGTTATAAGCTGCTCTTTTTTATTTGCAAAAAATGATGCTATAATATAAAATAGTATAAATTGATATAAATGGAGAGATGAGGGGTTCTAGATATGATATTATCAATATTAATAGCAATATTAATAGTTTTTACTATAGTTTTTTCGATTTTTCTTCACTTTGCATCGGAATATGCATTTAAGGAAGCATTTTATGCTAGAAGAAAGACCAAAGAAGATTCAATTAAAAGGCTAAATAATTGGGGGCTTTGGAATGAAGAATATTTTGAAAATCTTCAAATGGAGGATGTTTTTATAACATCGAAGGATGGATTGAATCTTTGTGGACATTTAATAGAGAGATTTGAGGATAGTAATAGATATATAATATTAGTACATGGGTATAGTGCTAATCATTATCTTCATATGCCTTTTATTCCTATGTTTTTAAAGGAAAGATTTAATATATTATTGGTTGAAGAAAGATCTCATGGTGAAAGTGAAGGTAAATATGCAACTTATGGGTATAAAGAAAAAGAAGATTTAAATTTATGGATTAACTTTCTTGAAGAGAGAAAAGGTGAAGAATTATTTTTAGGATTACATGGACAATCTATGGGAGCTGCAACTGTTCTTTTATGTGGAGCTAGAAATAGAAAAGTTAAATTTGTAATAGAGGATTGTGGTTATTCATCAGGAAAGGAATTAATGAGATACCAATTCTCTAAAGTTGACTATGTACCTTTTGGACTAGTTTATTGGCTTTTAAATTTGAAGGTTAAAAGAAGATGTGGATTTAAGTTTGAGGATGTTTGTCCAATAAATGCCATAGCTAAAAGTGAAGTGCCAATATTTTTTATACATGGTGATGCTGATAAAAAGGTTCCTGTTAATATGGCAATAGATATGTATAAAAGAAGGAATCGTGAAGGTGATATGATACTTATTGTTCCAAATGCAGTACATTTGACTTCATATAAGGAGAAAAAGGAAGAATATGAAAGAATGGTCCATGATTTTATTAATAATGCTGATATTTAGGATAAAATGACCGATATTAGGAATTCCATAGTGAGGATATCTGTGGTATACTAATTCATGTTCTGGTCCATTGGTCAAGCGGTTAAGACGCCACCCTCTCACGGTGGAATCAGGGGTTCGATTCCCCTATGGACTACCATTACTAAGTCACAAATGAGTATATTACTCGTTTGGGACTTTTTTATTTGCTAAAAATTCATTGTAAAGTCTTAATTTAAATCCATTTTAAATCCAAAGTAATATTATTATATGAGATTTAATTAATATTAACTCCATTTTAATAGTTCTAATGTATCAACTGCTTTTTGTTTTTCTTTTTTCATAACATGTGTGTAAGTACTAGCGGTGACATCAATATTTGCATGACCAAGTAATTTAGATATAGTTAATAGTGGTTTGTCATTTTCAAATTGCAATGTAGCATAAGTATGTCTAAGAGCATGAAATTTCTTATGCTTAACTTTACATCTCTTTAAAAAGTAAATCCAACTTTTTTCAATATTACCTGCATCAATCAAATTACCATTGTCAGTTAAAAAAATAATATCTTCATTTTCAGTATTATAACTTGTGGCACAATTAACTTTTTCCATTACAAGGATTATTAACAATATAAGAATTGTCAACACAATAGTTTAGAAATTGTTTTAATAATTTGTTAGAATTATTAATCAAACTATAAAATTTATATTACAAATAAGTCTTTCCAATGATATTCAATTATACTAATATATTGATAATAAGAAGATTACATAAAATAGGAGGGGAAAGAAATGAGAAAAACGAATATAATAGGAATGTTAATATTATTTTTATTGATTATTACAGGATGTTCGTTAAAAAACAACAATAAATTAGAATACAAATATAATGGTGAGAATGATAATTGGAAAATAGAATATAAAACATCAAAAAATAAAGAACAGTATGAGAGAATACTTAAATTCACATATAAAGGTGATTTAGCAGATTTAAAATCTTCAGAAGTTCTAAAGTATTCTTACAAAACAGATATAAACCATGGAAGTGGTGAAATAGAATTGGGTGATGATATCAATACAAAATCATTTCAACATAGCATATCGGGAGAGGGGTCTAACATAGTAAAAGAAGATTCAGTAATAGTAACTATAGCAGTAGATCAAAAAATAGAAACTATAGATTTGAAATAGTAATATGATATAAAAAAACTCCCTTATTATTAAAGGGAGTTTTTTGAGAGAATTAAAAGCTTTTGCTATTGTAGAGCCTGAATTTGAAGAAGCAATATTGTCAGATAAAGAGAAAAAAGTTATTGATGGAGCTTTCAAGTAATAGAGTATTTGCAATTAAGAGGGTAGCCATTACTTCCTTCATAATTATGTAGATATTTCACAGTAAGTGAGGTGAAATTTCATGGATGATAAGCCATATTCTTTAGAAGATTATGAAGGTGCAAAGTTGCAAGGTCTTGATTTAGATGATTGGAATGATTATGTGAGATATTATAATTTAGGTTCAAGTTACGAAGAATAGTTCGTAATTTGTAGAAAGTGCGTAGAAACTTATAACTAATGTTCTTTGAAAATTGAATAATGTGATATTTGCTAAATATACTATAACTAGATTATAATGCAAATGAATTATATAATGCTAGGGAGGGATATAAATGTATATTAATGAGGATGAAATTGTTTCACTAACAGACGAGTATGGTGGCCAGTGGGGTATAAATCATACAAAAAGGCTATTACAGATTATTTCAGTTATTAGTGAAGGGCTACAATATAATCGTGAGGCTGTATGGGTTGCTGCTTATTTGCATGATTGGGGAGGATATGCAAAATGGTTTACCCCAGATATTGAACATCCTATACGTTCAAAACAACTAGCAGAAGAATTTTTGGTTAACAAGGGATACAAGAAGGAATTGTTGGAACTTATACTGGAATGCATAGAGTTTCATCATTCGGATAACCATAACAGATCAATTGAGGCAATGCTTCTAAGTGATGCGGATAAGTTAGACCTGTTAGGAATAGTGGGTATGTTAAGAGAATTTTCCATGAAGCCAAGGGATTTGAGAAGAGCATATGAAACTGTTATCAGCAGGAAAAGTAAGTTGCCTGGAGTGCTTTGTTTAAAAAAATCACGGGAAATTGCTGAAAAAAGAGTGAAACTGATGGATGAGTTAATAAAAGAATTTAATGAAGAGACATTTGGATATTTTTAAAAAACGTAAATTTTTTGCAAAGTCTTATTATTGATATAAACAAAAATAAATGACAGATATAAATATCGCATTATTCAGAATTGTAAAAAACGCGAGTGTATTTAAATTCAGAATAGACAATTAATAATATAATAATGATTCAATTTGACTATGATGAAACTGATAAAAATCTTACCTTGGGAATGAGTAATTTTGTTGGCCTGTCATTAACAGAAGGGCAACTTAGGAAGTTCATAGAGGATACGACAGATTCTAAAGTTGAAGTTCTTTATTTAGGAAAAGGATATTCGATAAGAATTAACAGAAATAAACAGATTAGAATTGCAGTTAGAAATAAAAAGTGGACAGAAGTAGCAAAGCTTAAAGCAGAGAAAGCAGATTTAGAACTTAAGATTAAAAATATGTGGAAAAAGAGTTAATTATTATTTTATTATATCTTTATTATTATAATAATATTACTGTTTTCAATGGTTTTAAGGTTATATAATAGTATCATAGAAATAAATCAAAAGGCACTTACATTGTAGTTTGTAGGTGTCTTTTGATTTTATTAAAAATAAATTTTAAATAGGTTTACAAAATCGTATAAGCTGATGTTTTAAATAGTGTAAAACAAATAAATTTTAGGAGATGGTTAAATGGGTAATTTTAAAACATTAAATTTTGGAGTTACATATCATGGATATGTTGTAAGGACTAAATCTAGTGCATTTAGTTTTATATCTAAAAATGGGGGAGAAACTTCAGAATTATTTGATGTAATGAGGTTCTATAGTGATAGTGAAGCGGCAAATTATATTACTGCAAATAATCTAGATACTTCATTGTATCAACCATGGCCAATTATAGCAGAATTTAAATGCTAATAAGGCAATTAAAAGGGCAAGGCACTTACTTAGTTGTAGGTGTCTTTTGATTATTTTTAGAAGTTATTTGAAATACTTAGAAGGAATTCACAATTTTTCATATAACAATTATTATATGAAAGGAGTGAAATTATGAGCAAATTTAAAGCATTAGAAAATTTGCCTGGGCATCTTAATAATTATGCAGAGTAATGTAGATATAATAGAGCAGATTTAATAAAGAAATGTCCAATATGTGGAGTAGATATATTTTCTAAGATGCATGGGAAATATGGGCAAGAGGTAAAGTGATTTCTATATTAGAATGCCCTAGTTGTGATGAAGTTTTTATCTTAAAGTATAATCCAATAATTGAGGAAGATGATGAAAGATATATTTTAGCAGAAACATATAAATGCGTTCTATTATTTGTAAAGTTTGTAGAATTTTGATATTGTTGGGGCACAAACCTTTGATTGATATTAAAACTTAAGAATGTTAATAAATTTGCAACAGCACAAGAGCCACATATGCAATTAGGATTGTATTTTATATTTGGTATTCTTTCACCAATCATATTAAGATGAAGTTGTGGTTGACTGGCTGTTTTTGTTTAATTATACATAATTTTCACAAATATATAAATAGAGAGGGAAAACTAATTTTTTTGAGTTCTAATAAATTATCGTTTAAAAATGATAGTGTGAGATTGGATTATGGGAGAAAATACCTGGTGTGAATTATTGAATATGTAGAATACTATATCTGTATTAAAAATTAGCAATCCATTTAAATTAAAAAGCTAGTGATTAGGAGTAAAATCTTGCTTGCTACCTTTTAAAGTTTTTAAAATTAATACTACATAAAATTACATAATCATCATCTGTGAGTATGATAGATTTTGTTTTTCTTCCATAATTAGCATTTATCAATTTACCAAAATACCTAGCATCTCTTATTAGCCTTTTTGCTGGTACTGATTCAGGGCTAATTACATCTATTATCTTATTTGAAGCAATGAAATTTCCAAAACCTATTTTGATTAATTTAATTCTCATAAATACACCTCACTTAATTTCCAATATTTTCAATAACCATTTATATTTAAATATATGGTAGATTTGTGTCGGTATCATTACAGAATTATTAAGAAAATATTACAATATATAGAAAACATAACATTATATCTAAAATTAGTTAAAAGATGCGGATGATTATGACATTACTGTACAGGAGGAAGGTAATCTGCGAACTAAAAGTAAAAAAACAAATATTTTAGTGTAATTTAAAAATAATGAAGAAATTGTTAAAGAACTTAAAAAAATAGGATGGAAAATATCTAATAAGTATTTATGTGGGATTTAATTAATGTCAATGTATTATCTTTTTCATATAGTTTTTACTAGTATATTCTAACTAAGTGGATCTATCTCTGGATAATTAAGTTTGTTATATATGTCTGTTATTTTTTCAGATACACTTATATCAGCAGTATAGAAAGAATTATTATATGAAATTTTATCTGAACAAATACCTATTTGATGAGTTTCACCTTCTGAATCTTCAATATTTATCAAGTATCCCCAACCCTTATATGGATCGTCAAGTTTTTCTTTCATATTGATAGATTTTATAAAAGATATTATTTTGCTCATATCTTCAGATGATGTAACATTCTTTTTTTTGTACAGTATTACCACTTTTAGTAATTGAAATAGAGCTAGGAACTATATCCATTGCTATAAAGTGTTCTTTATTCATTGTTTTTACCTGACTTTCTTTATAAAAAGTATTTAAGAAAAAAAGAAGAGACATAATCACAATAATAATAAATCCTAAAAGTGAAATTTTTTTCATAAAAATCAGCTCCTATTTGAAGTAATAACATAGTTTTAATATTATGTCAAATAAGTAATTAAAAGTTATATAAGTAAAATAAGGAAATGAAGATATTATACATAGATGGATATGTGGTATACGATATTTTTGAAATAAAGTTGTATTATATGGGATTTGAATAACAAGTATGTAAAGTTGTAATATATTAATTGTTATTAAATGGTACAAGCTTAGAATTAAAGGGGGAATTATATTATGAATAAGAAATTATTAAGTTTAGTAATTGTAGGAATTTTAACAGTAACTTCATTACCAGCAGTAACTACATCAGCTGCTGAAATTAATAGTACTAAAAGTGTTATATCAACAGTAAAAGCAAGGAGCAGTTGGCAGGATGGTTATATCCTTCCTGGTACTGATATATACTCAGAACCATATTCAGATCGTTATTATGGTTCTGTACAAACTAAAACCGAAGCAGATATTCAATATTATGGAAATGGTTGGTATAAAGTATACTTTAGTGATCAATATTTCTATGTATATGGTCGTGGTCATTTAGAGTTCTAAAAAGAAAGTTAACCTTGAAAGGCAGTAGTTAGGAGTAAAATCTTAGTTACTGTCTTATTTTTTCATTACTCAGGTATAAGTATTAGTAGCTATTGATAATAAGCTAAAATGTCTATATACAAATATTAAATATGTAAAACCTCAAGCCAGGGGAATAATTAGATAAAGGAATTCTTTGGTTAAATGGTGAATTGTGATATAATAAGTCGAAATCAAATTTAGATAAATTAAGATATTAAAATTAGTAAAGAGATTTAAATCAAATACAAGAAAAAGTGGAGGAATTATGAATAGAAAAAAATTAACAGCTATATTAATATTAATTTTTACAGGAATTTTCATGATAGGTTGTGCTAATAAGCAGATATCGAATGATACAGATTCTAAGGAAGGAATAAAGACAGAAGTTCAACAACCAGTAGATACTAACACTACTAAGGAAACAACATCAAAAAATACAAGTGAAAAAAAATATAAAATAACTAAAGAGGTTTATAAAATTAAGAATGTAATTATAAATTATCCTCAAATTAGTGGGTTAAGTGATATTAATAAGCAATCAACTATAAATAAACTAATTAAAGATGGAGCTGAGGCGTACATTAGCAATGGAGTTGAAGATAATTTAAATTTAGAGATTAATTATAAAATAACATTATCAAATGAAAATGTATTAAGTATTCAATATTCTGGGGTAGCAAATTTAGAGCAGGCTGCACATCCAACCAATGTATTTTATACTACTAATATAGATATGAATAATGGAAAGATAATAAAATTAACTGATCTTCTTAAAGTAAATGAAAATCTTGCAAATTCTTTTAAGAAGGGAAAATTAGTTTGTTATACAACTTTTGATAACGAAAAAGATACAGTAGAATATCAATCAAATATAAAAGAGCTTGTTAATAATATGGATAATAATGAGTTGATTTCGCAGTTTGAAAAAGCAGATTCTAAAGAAAAAATGATAAGTGAATATGTAGCTTTTTGCTATTTAACAGAAGATTCTATTGGAATAAGTATTGGTGTTGGGCATTCAGCAGGAGATCATGTGGAATATGAGATGAAATATGCAGATTTAAGGAATAATAAAAATACTAACAATAAGATTTGGTAGTAAATAAAAGGTTTGATGGCTTGTTGTTCTATAAAAAGTTATCTTAAAGTGGATGAGGAGCAGGCCAAAAAACCTTCATCAAAATATAAAACATACATTATAGATAAAAGTTAGAGAGGATCTATTTCATTATAATCAAGACTATCATATAAACCTTGAAATTCATCATTAACATTTTGGTCTATAGCATAAGATGTAGTATCAAAATTTGCTATCATTCCGAGAGTTACAGAATGTTTTTCATCATTACTATTCGTAATTGTTATACTATACATCCACCCCTTAATTTCTTCATTAGATTTTTTTTGAACTTTTATATTTTGAATAAAAGAAATTATTTTTTTCATATCTTCATCAGAAGTTACAACCTTTTTTAAAACTGGATTGCCAGTTTTAATTATTTCTATTTGTTTAGGTGTTGTAGTTGATATGCTTTTAATCATCTTAGTTTTTTCGTCATCTTTAGAAATAATCATTATAGCAAATATTAGTGTAATTAAAGATATAATAATTATTGTTGTAAAAATAATCTTCTTAATCATATTTATCTCCTTTGTTACAAATTATTTTATTAAATATTATTTTTGTTTTATTATACATAATTTTCATAATTATGTAAATGGAAAAAACAGCTAACCTTGAAAGGCAGTAATTGAGAGTAAAATCTTAGTTATTGTCTTTTCTTATGTGAACAATATATTTTATCATTTAGTTATTATAATAATATGGGAATTTTCAGCTTAAATGATGTGAGTTCATCATATAGAATATATAACAATAAACTTATTAGGTTAATTATTGAGTATCTTACAAATTAATGTTGGGTGGTGATAAAGTATGCAAATACCTTTTGACTTCCCAAGTGATGAAGCTAGAATCAAGAATCAAGAGGTTGCTTTATCACTTCTTAAAAAAATCATATATTGATATAGGAATTCCACAGGAACAAGCTGAGGAATTAACTGGAAAAAGAATATTAGAAAACTCTTAGATGATAAAAATAGAAATTTTATTTGTAATGCAACTCAATTAGAATTTACAAACAAAACTTTTGTTGAAGCTATTTCTTCTACATCGCCAATGAGAGATAGAAAATATAAGAATGTTAGGCCAGATTTAATAATTCTTGATGATTATCAATCTGAAGATGATGTTAGGATTGAGGTGGCTAGAGAAAAGAAGTGGAAAAGATATTCTGATGATAAGAAGAAACTTTATGATGAAATAAGCCAATCCATTTCTAACATTCTCCATTATAAAGAAATGAAAATATGTATAAATTTATTTGCCTAAAGCACATACTACCTATGATAAAACATAGAAAAAGTATATTATACAACTCATAGTTAAAGGGAGTGTGAATTGAATTGGTACATACAGCAAAAGAACATGTGGATCTCTTTTCAGAAGTTACTGTTGATCCCAAAAAAATCGGGAGTGAGCTAGAAGAGTTAATTACAAGTAATCGTCTTATTGAAGAAACAAAATTGAAAGATACAAGAGGGGTTACTGAATCAACGGCTCAGCTTATACGTAAAGATCAGAAAAATTTTGGAGAGAATGACGTAGTAGCGTTTAAGAATGCAATTAATAAGTTAATTGAAGATGGAATTTATAAGACTATAACTGAAATGCATGCTGATATGTCACATAATATGCATGGTAGCATGGGGAGAATTGGACTATTAAGATTTTTATCATGGCATAGACGTTATTTATTAGCATTTGAAGAAGCATTACAAAATGCTGATCGTACATTGCGCCCACAAGCAGAAACACTTATAACTATTCCATATTGGCGTTGGGTAGATCCATTTCCTGAATGGTTACAAGGTTTTTTACCTGCACCTCATCCAGTGACAGGTAATCCAGTACAATCTCGTAAGTTGTCTCCACCTGACTTAAAACCTTCGGCTAGTGACATTGATTTCATAATTAATGATTTTCAACAACAGCTTCCTGAAGCAAATGTGGATGGATATTCTAGATTTACTTACGGGCTAGAAGGTTTCGGCAGAAGAGCAGATAATTCTATACTTCCTGCCCATAATCAGGTGCATAATTGGGTAGGTGGAATTATGAATAACATAATGTATTCCCCTACAGATCCAGTATTTTGGTTGCACCATGCTGAAGTTGATCGTCTATGGCATATTTGGCAAAAGAAAAATCCAGATTTTCATCCTATATTGACAGGAAATGATAGCGTGATGGATCCTTGGCGAGAAACTTCTGTTCAATTAGCATCAATAACAGTACTTGGATATAGTTATGAAAGTGAATCGTTATAAGTAGGAGTTTTTACATTTTATAAAGAAATCCAATAAAATAAAGCTAGTTACTATAAGTTTGGGTAGTATGTGAATTCCAAGTATAAGAGATATATTTACAGAGGATTGGAAAGTAATTAAGTCTTAGAAAACTAAGGCTTTTTATTATGCTCTAAAGTATGGTTTTAAATTGCATATTATTGGAGTTAATAGTGTAAGTGAAATATATCAAAATAGTAAAAATATGTGTCTTAGAGCATGTTAGATGGTCCAGGGATAGAAGGAAATATGATAAAGAAAGATTTGCTAGAAAAATTAAAAATGCAAAGGATGATGAGGCTATTATACTATAAAAGAATTAGCTTTAGAATAATACAGTAAAATCTTAGTTAATGTCTTCTTTTTTGTTTAAATAATATATCATTTAGATTAAAACAAATGTATAATATCCATAAGGATATAAAAGTGGAGGAACATTTATGGTTATGGTTTTAGGTCTAATACTGATAACGGCTGGATTAGGGATTATAAGCCTTATAGGAATACATAGAGGCGTAAATAAATCTAAAAATCAAATATATTTAGCAACAAAGCATAGGGAAATGAAGGAAAGAAGAATGAAAAATAAATAATTTATGGGTTTATAGGAAGGTAGTGAGTAAGAGAAATATTATTTACTACCCTCTTTTTTATTTCATGGAAGATAGCCCAATAGTTCACTATTGTTGAAAAACCCAATTAATAATATTATTAATATTGTCCTAAATATGGACAGTAAATAATAAATATATTACGCAGGAGGTCTACTAAATGGTAGGAATGGGGTTAAGCAAGATATTAGCAGGACTTACAATCGCAGCAATGATTGCTGGGGCTGGGATAGGATTTAATAAGGTAATTAATGCCAATAAAATAGATACTGCTACTGCAGCAGTTCAGAAAGCGCAACAACAAATCGGTGATGCTTCAAAACAATATGATGCAGATAAGGGTGAAGTACAAAAAATAATTGAATATGTTAAAAATTTAGAAAAGCAAGTGGATGATACTAATAAAAAGTTAGATACTTTAGAACAAGAAGCGTCTAAATTAAATAGTATGTTAAACTAATATTCTAATGCTATATGGTTTTACATTAACTATATAGTAATATAAAGTGATAAGTTGGAACCAAAAGGAAAAACAGGATTTAGTGAAAGCATATATGTATATAGGAATATAAATGATTTAAATAAAAGGTAGTGAGTAAGAACAAAATCTTATTCACTATCTTTTTATTGCATGAAATAGGACTATATATATTACAGAAAAACAAATTAAATACTTGGAATGTCTAAAAACATCTCACTATGATTCTTTTCAGTTTTCACAATTAACAAACATATGATTTTTCTTGAGTTTCTTGTATAATGTTTATATAATTAAACTAATATTTAGAAATAGGGAGAGAATTATGAAAAATAAGGGGAAAAATAAAAAGGTGACATTTGTTATTATAGGAGCATTAATAATAATTGGAGTTATAGGGACAAATAAAACTGATGTGTTTGCAGGAATTGATGATGGTAATATGGACTTTAATGGGGATAATGTTGTGGACATGTTAGATTTGGCTAGTCTATCTCAAAATTATAATGTAAAAAACGGTAATATTAAGTGGGATTCTAAGTATGATCTAAATGCAGATAATATAGTTGATATATATGACATAGTCAAAATTGTAAAAAAAATTGGTACAATTGTACTGACTGATAATACAGATATAACTGAAATGTTTATAGATGAAAACTTTAAAAATGCAGTATATGAGCACATTAGTAAAAAAAGCCCTGAACCAATACTTTATTCTGACGTTAAAAATATAACAGAATTAAGTATAAGTGAAAAAAATATAAGTAATCTAAGTGGAATTGAATTTTTTACAGCCTTGACGGATCTAAATTGTTCTAATAATAAATTAATAAGTTTAGATTTAAGTAAAAATATCAAACTATCATATTTAGAGTGTGGTCACAATCAGTTAACAGATATAAACATAAGAAATTGTGTAGAATTAGGGATTTTGCATTGCAATTTCAATCAACTAACAAATGTAGATTTAAGTGGTAATACAAAATTATATGAGTTATATTGTAATAATAATGAGCTAATAAATCTAGATGTAAGTAACAATAAGGCGTTAAATGTCTTATCGTGTGCATATAATCAACTAAAAGAGTTAGATATAAGTAATAATAAAGTATTAACAGATTTAATATGTTGTAGCAATCAACTTACAAATTTAAATGTAAATAATACAGCACTAATATCATTAGAATGTAGCGATAATAAACTAACAGAGTTAGATTTAATCCCAAATACAGAATTAGCAGAGTTATTTTGTAATGACAATCAACTAAAAAATCTTTACATAAGTAATAATACGAAGTTAATTGTACTACTTTGTTCTAATAATCATCTAACAAGTTTAGACTTAAGTAAGAATACCGAATTAGTTGAACTTAAGTGCACTCTTAATGAACTTAATACACTTTATTCAATAAAGAGTACATGGGATGAATTGAGTTATAAAACTCAATATATAGATGCAAGTCATACGGCTACAACAGATAGTTTAACTATTACAATTAGAAATTAAATTGTAATTATTTTCAATTAAGATAAAGATTAATTAAAGAGTCTAGTTTTTCTAGGCTCTTATGTTTTATATCTAATTTTAAATATAAATATAAAAATAGAAAGAGTGAGAAATCTGCTTCACTCTTTCTATAATTTTTTTATTAGATTTATTTTAGTTTTTAATCTTGTATCATTTAGTACCAAGAGTAAAATTTTACGTTTGACAAAGCAGAGCTTGTCCATGCATATCGTATGCTTGTATTGTTAAAGCACTTATAGCCAGACATTGACATCCATAAGTCACCTACGGTTTTTGCTGTATTACCGTGTGGATAAATAACAACAATATGGTCACTTGTTATTCCTATTGTGCTATCTCCATTATTAGCACGATTTTGTGCTGTTACAGCTGATACAGAACGCCAATGAGTAGTGGCATTTCCTTTTAACTTACTTAAAATAGTAGAACATGGTCCGTCTGGTAATGGAGTACCAAGTTTTTTCATTACATCCTGAGCAAATATGTTACAAAATGTTTTTCCAGCATGTGGTTGATATTTAGAATTTGTTGTAACTTTAAATGAATCTATAGTGTTTTTATAAGATGATGTACTTGCTTTAGTACCAACACTAAGAAATGTGAAAATAGAAATAAATGCAGTTAAAACTAAGAAATTTCTTAATAATTTTTTCATATGATACCTCTCCTTTTATCTTTTTTATTTTTGTACATAGTTATAATTACACAAAGAAATGATATTTCCTTCTTTTTATGGTAAAAATTATAAAAATATCTTTAATATATATTTGCGTCTAAAAATTTTAATTGGTAGATTAAGTAAAATTTAATATGGTATTATTCAACAAAAAGAATATGCGGTATTTTTTATTGCCTAAAATGAGATATGAAAAAGTACATATAATTATGGAGTTTAATATGTATGATATTTGGTTTTTAATAGTAGAGTAAAATGTAACAAATATTAATTAAAAGAATTATAGAGGGGGAATAAAATGAAATCTGAACAAGTAAAAAAAGTTACTGCATTTATTGGAAGCCCACGAAAGCAAGGAACTTATGGAGCAGTTAGAGAATTTGAAAAATATTTAAGGTCATATGGAGAAATTGACTTTGAATATGTTTTTTTAAAAGACTATAATCTTGAAAGATGCAAAGGTTGTAAGTTATGTTTTGACAAAGGCGAGGAATATTGTTCCTTAAAAGATGATCGGGATTTATTACTTAATAAACTGGATAATTCAGATGGAGTAATTTTTGCCACCCCCAATTATGCATTTAATGTAACTGCGCTTATGAAGAACTTTTTAGATCAAATAGCTTTTGTTCTCCATAGACCACGTTATTTTAGTAAGGCTTTTACAGCTATTGTTTTTCAAGGAATATATGGAGGAGAATCTATTGTAAAGTATCTAGAAACTATAGGAGAAAGATTGGGTTTTCATGTTGCAAAAGGATGCTGTTTGACAGCATTAGAGCCTATAACAGAAATTGAAAAGAAAAAAATAGCACAAAAAATAAATAAAGCATCTGCAAGATTTTACAAGAAGCTTATGCGGCATGTATTACCTACTCCTTCTTTATCCAAGCTAATGATATTCAGATTATTCCGCACAAGTTATAGGACGATTACTGATGAAAAGTTCAGAGATTATAGATATTTTAGAGAAAAAGGCTGGTTTGAATCTGATTATTACTATTATGTTCAATTAGGATTTGTTAAAAAGATGGCAGGTCGATTTTTTGATTTTTTAGCACAATGGATAGCTAAACGTAAACTTCGGATTTAGCAAAATGCATTAGAGTTCAAAAAGAAGTGTATAAAATGAGGTTATTTATTACCCGATAGTAATATCATCATTAGTTGGAGATTTACTAGGTTGCTTTTGTGCTTCTATATATTGTTCTTGAGCTGCAAGAGTTAACATTAAACATCCTATGCCTACAATGAAATTTCCAAGTACATTTATTTCATCTGCAGTCTTATCTTTTGAAAGAGCAACAGCAAGTACATTTGTTAAAATTAGTAAGTCTTCAGGAGTTAAATTATCTAAAGATGACATAATTGTACCTACTTATAAATCATTAATAGTAAATATTATGATTATTGTTTAAATAGTATGAGTGGTGATTTTTAAAGTAGTGCATATATTGTATCATAATTTATTATAACGATGGAGATTTAATATGAACTATGTACCATTTTATTCAGGCAATAATCAATTTGATGCTTTTAGAGCAAGTGGAATTCCATTAATAGGTCACGCTATTTTATTTGAGCATGACAATTTTAAGGGAGCTCATTTACATGTATTTAATGGAGTAGATAGTCTTTCGCAATATGGTTTTAACGATATAGTATCTTCTTTTGTTGTTTTATCAGGAAGATGGCAATTTTTTCGAGACGACCAATTTCAATTTCCATATGAAGGTGTTTTTGGCCCAGGAGTATACTCATGGGTAGAAAACTATGGGATAAAAAACGATGATTTGTCATCTTTAAGATGTGTATAATAGTATATTGTTAATTAGAAATAAATAGGAAATTGTAAAATCGCATTATTCAAAAATAATTGAATTTGCGATTTTTTCTACGTAATATTAAAATTTCATATAGTAAATTGAAGTGAAAAATTGAATAATCTGGTATTGAAATATGTGGATAGTTAGTATATGATAAACTAACATGTATTAATTTAAAATGGGGTGAACGTATGGACAATTCTTATTTCTGGACAATTCTTAATATAATACTAATTATTTTTGGAACAGGTTTGTTATTAAAAGATTTATATGCAGTATATCATCATGGAAAGTTTATTGTGAAAGTAAAAGATAACAGAGTTCTAGCTATTATATGGGGAGTCTTAATAATATTATTCTCTATGATATTTTCGTCTGAGATAAGATTGTATATTCATAATAAGTTAGATAATTTTAATGGAATATTCGTATATATCTTTTGGATAGAATTATCAATATCAAATATAATAAAATCGTTTATAGGATCAGAATTAAGAGAAAATGGAATATATAACTTGGGTTATTTTTATAAATGGGATAAAATTAAGAGTTATAGTTGGGTGTTGCCAGATATAATTCAATTTAAAGCAAATACATTTTTGGGAATTAATCGAAGATTTAAATTTGATATAGATGAAGAATTAAAGCCAATAATTAATGAAACGATAGAAAGAAAGCTTGGCTTGTAATTTTCTATATTGTACAAGCAGAATAAATTTAATATTGGAAAATTATAACTTAACAAGAAAAGCGGAAAAATCAAATACGATATGTATTTGATTTTCTGCTTATTTATAAAGAACTATTAGCAGTCCTCAGGTACAGTACTTAAATATTGTCCTGCAACATATACCCTTTCTCCATGTAGATAGGAACATCCTTGTCCATTAATTAAGCCATAAATATATATCTGCTGACCACAAAGAAGAGTTCCTCTTATTTCACCGTTACCATTTCTTATACGAACACCACTTCCAGTACAATATACCCATCCTACATAATCAGCTGGTACTGGATGACGAGTATAATGTCTACTTGCACTACTTATTGTAGTAGTATCTGTGGTAGCTGCTGATGTAGCTACTGCTGGTAAGGAAGTTACTGCAAGAACTCCTGCGATTACTAAACTTAATAATTTTTTATTCATATTATCATTCCTCCTTAAATTATAGGCTTGTACTATATCGATATATCTGCCTTCAAGTAGTATTTTACACATATTTACATAAATTACCTAATATGGTATAGTTCTGATATTACAAGTATGAATTGATTTCGTCTAGTTACACTTTACATATATACTTATTCGCAATATCTCTTATATTTCCTTTTGTTCTTGTATTTTACATAAATTACTTATTATGAATAAAACGTGTTTTTTAATTTTGTTATGAAATTTTTAAATCCTACATTGTTCTATATTCTGATTAGTTAGATTCGTTAGCTATAAGTTTTATATACAATATTAAAAATTAATCTTTGAAAATTGAATAAAGTGGTATTTGCCAGGAATAGTATAATATGCATATGACTAATATAGCAAAAAATATATAGGAGTGAATATTATGAGAGTTTTACTTGCACCAATGTCAGCGATGACAGAAACAAAAGGACCTTTTTCAAGAATAGTATTATTAGCTAACGAATTTATTAAGAGAGGTCATAAAGTAGCATTATGCGCACCCGAAGATATAAATTATCATAGTATAGAAAACGTAAAAAATTATTATGCCCCTATTCCGTCCTTATTAGGAGTTCCTAAATTTGTTGGCAATAATATATTTAGAATATCACAATTAGTTGGATTACAGCAAAGAAAACAGATTAATAGCTTTGAAGAAGTTTTACACTTGGTAGGAGCAATTAATAGAAAATATTTTGCAAATGATGTATCTTGTATAAGAAGAGCAATACAAAAATTTAAGCCAGATGTGATTTATTCAGAATTTAGAATAGCAGCTATTGTTGCAGCTAAGCTAGAAAAAATAAAAGTAGCTACAGGATTTAGCTTGCCAGTTCAAAAAAGTTTTGCATCTAATCCTGAGTATAGTAAAGGGGTAAATAAATATTTAACTGAGAATAATTTGAATAAAGTGGAATCTGTTTTGGATATATTTGACTGGGCTGATCTAAAGATTGTTCCGAGTTCTTACGAGATAGAGCCAATAGACGGAGAAAGCATAGTCTTTGTTGGACCTCTTTCTTCACCTAAACTAATACAAACAAAGGGAGAAAAAAACAAAATAGTAGCATATATGGGGAATGGGACGATTTCTCCAATGATATTAATAAAAGAATTAACTAAGGCATTTGAAAGTTCTTCTTATCAAGTTTATATTGCTACAGAGCAGGTGGAGCCATATAAGAAAAATAACATAAATGTCAATAAAAGATTTGATTTTAATGAGTTATTGCCAGAAGCAGTAGTGTATATAAATCATGGAGGTCAAAATAGTATTATGACAAGTTTAATATATGGAGTCCCCCAAATCATATGTCCAGGTAATGTATTTGAAAGGAAGTATAATGCATCTTCGATAGTTAAATTACAAGCGGGAGCCATGTTAGAAGTAAGTGATTTTAATTATGAAACAATAAAAAAAATAGTTAATAATTTTAATGAAAATCCTGTATATAGAAATAATTCTAAGAAAGCGGGAGAAATATTGTTAAGTCTTGGAGGAACTGCGAAGGCAGTTGAAGCTATTGAAAATTTAATTTAGCTAAGAAGTTTCTTAATATAAGATTGTATTAGAAGTAATATAAATAATGAATTACAATACCGTATTTTTGAATAAAAAGAATATGCAATATTTTAGTATTAAAAAATGGTATGCTATTTTAAATAAATTATATATGGATTTTATTGGAATTTTGTGTTTTAATGTTTATAATAATAATTGAACGCGTTTGTAATTTATAAATGAGGGGAAACATAAATGAAAAATTATATTAAAAAGTTTAGCATAATATTTTTAATATTATTTGCTATAATAGGAATTCAATTAATTCAAAGGGGAACTGTTGTGAGTGCAGCTACTGTTGGGCAAC
Organism: Clostridium cibarium; assembly: GCF_014836335.1. Classification (GTDB taxonomy): domain Bacteria; phylum Bacillota; class Clostridia; order Clostridiales; family Clostridiaceae; genus Clostridium; species Clostridium cibarium. The sequence goes on along the minus strand of NZ_JACSRA010000011.1, from coordinate 67,835 downwards.
AGTTATTACAACCAGAAAATGGTTGGCGTAGATATGATGATAGGGATAGTATAATACAATATGTAGGAAACTGGTGGGTTCATTATCCTGATATGCCAAGTTTCTATAATGCTACAGAGAGTGAGGGGGATTGCTATAAGGATCCAAATTCTAAAATACAATTTAAATTTCAAGGGACAAAATTAAGGATTATATCTATTTGTAATTCTGCCTGCTCAAATTCAATAAACATATCTATTGATGGAGTCAAACAAACATTTAGCGAATACAAGGCAAAAAATGAGCAACTTCAAACATTAGTATATGAGAAAAATAATTTAAATAATAGCATCCATACAGTAGAAATTACTAATAATTCAACATTTTTGTGCCTTGATGCAATAGATATAGATTCTACAGGAGAGTTAAAACCGTATAATAATGACAAACTGATAGTTGTATCAGGGATATCACTAAATAAAACTACAAGTAGTTTACAAGTAGGACAAGCAGATAATTTAGTTCCTACAATTACACCAAACAATGCAACAAATAAAAATGTAAAGTGGATTTCAAGTGATACATCAGTAGCAACAGTAGATTACAATGGTAAAGTAATTGCTAAAAAAGCAGGAACAGCAAACATTATGGCAACAACTACAGATGGAAGCAATTTATCTGCTACTTGTGTTGTTACAGTAACAGATACAAGCACTACCAATCCAAATAAACCAATGGCAGATAGAGCAGTCTTAACTATAAATATGTCCAATAATGTTATAAAAACTTATGATTTATCAAAGGATGAATTAAATGCATTTTTAAATTGGTATGATTCAAGATCTAAGGGAACGGCCGAGGCGTATTATATACTTGAGAATAAGCCTATCGGAGGGAAGATAACAAATAAAGATTATATTATTTATGATAAAATAGAATATTTTAATGTGCAAGAATATAAAGCTAATTAGGAGTTTAAAGTTTAACTAATAAGAAGTTAGTGGGTAAGAATTTGAACTGCACTCTAAATTTTAGACAGTCTAATTAAGCAGCTCTTTGGGATTGAATCCTGTATTGTACAGGACTCAATCCTTTTATGAGTTAAGGTTTGCAATTTTTTAAACATTAATTATAGAGAAATTTAATAGCAAAATAATTATCTAATTCCAAGGAGGATATTTTAATATAGTTGTTGGAACCATATCAATTGCATATGAAAATGGTGATAAAATAATAGGGGCTAATAGTGGAAAAGATCCCTCCAGTGGCTTTAAGCATTTAACTAATTCTTGATCACATGTTGGAAAGGGGTAAGAAATATCATATTCTGTATAGCAATCATCATGAAATTTACAACACCAATCTACAGGATTGATGGGAGTTCCAGGACCACTACAACCAAGACCACAATAATTGCCAAATATGCAAGGTAGATTACCATTTAGTTGTCTGACCCACCAAGTATTGTTGTCCCAATATATTGCATTTCCACGTATATGACCTATAAGTTCATCCCACTCAGTAGCTATGACAGTATCTTTATTTAAGAAACTTCCTTTTGATCTATCTTTGACTTCATTAATAAAAGTTAGATTATTTGTGTCTTTCTCCTGGATAATCTCACAAAAATCATGTCGTTTTGTGTTAGGATTATATCCATACCAAATTCCATTAAGGTAGGGTATTTCACTTGGAGTAGGAGAGTTTTCGAAATTTTGTACAGACACTTCCCTAGGAGAAGATACTTTTTGTCTTTCGTTTGTATAAACTTGTTCTATAGTTTTTTCTTGAGTTTCACATGTTCTATGCTTATGAGATAGTGCTTTCTTATTGCATAATATGTGAGGATTAGATATTATTGGAATTGAAACAAATTGTTGTGTAAAAAACATATTATAATGCTCCTTTTTTAAATGTATTATAATATATGTTTAGGACAATCTTTAAGGTACTCTAGGTTAAGTTAGAAAATATAATTGATAAACTTACGTATAAATTAGTTGGATATAAATGATATCTATACGAAAGTAAAGGTGATTAATATGAATAAAAAATTGAAGATATTATTAATTTTTATTATTATATCTTTAATTGTAATTTCAATAGTAATTCCCAATTGGCCATATAAAACGCCAGGGAAACTAAGAAACTCAAATTATGTTGAATTAGAGATTGCAATAAGTCAATCTACAGGAGGACCTGGGGTTTTAAGCGGAAATGATAATATAATTGAATATGGCAAAAAAATGGGGTATAAAAATTTGAACACTAGTGAGGTTAATTTAACTGAAGGAAATCCTATTTATAAGACAATAATAAATGGAATGGGATATAGGTATAATGATTATATGAAATATCATTATTTTAGGGTATATGGGGAATTTGAAAGTAAGCCAGATAAGTATGGGGTATTAACATTTAAGGTAGCAGAATGGTACCCTTTGAAAAAATATGTAGCAATAAAGGATACGATAGAGTGGGATAAATATAAAATAGTAAATAGTATTTTAATTAAATGTAATATTGCTTTATTAATTATAGTTATAATAGTAAGCAAAGTCCGATGTAAAGTATTATAAATTTTTTTTATTTTATGAAAAATATATTTCACCATCACCAGCTATTACTACTTTGTAGCTAGATTTTAATGGAGTTACGTCATATTTTATAGAGTGTGGGTCTAGCATTATAGATTGAAGTGTTTTTAAGTTACTATCAAAAATAATTATATAAGAGCTTTTATCTGTAGATACATTTTGAACTTTATAAATTTTATCTTTCAAAATAGCCTCAAAATCACTCAAGTTGTAAATGCCTTCTTTAAATACATTTGATGTAATCGGAATAGCTGCACCTATTAGGTTAAATGATAAGATTAATAAAATCAAAAATTTTAGAATAAGTTTTTTCATTATATAACCACCTTTCACTAATATTTTGTGTAATGCATATCATATTATTCCATATTTCGTTGTGATTTAATGTAGTAATATTTATTACAAGGAACTCCTTTTATGAAGTTCCTTGTTTGTATTTTAATTAGTATATCTATTTACTTAGCTTAGGTATTCTCTATATGGTATGCGAACTGCTATTCCAGTATCATCAAATTTATATTGCGTATCAGAAAGAGGGTCATTACCTTGAAATACATTTAATCCTATTGTATAAATAGCTTTGGCCATTTCGGAAGGATCTTGCAAAACTGATCCAGCCATGAATCCCTTCTTAATTAACTCTTGTGCTTCAGGTGTTGCATCTATTCCAGTAACGACAATTGTTTTTTTAGGGTTTCCTAAATTATAGCCATATTTTTGCAGTGCTTCTATGGCACCTATGGCCATCTCATCATTATTTGCTATTATAGCTTCAATTTTGTTATCATATCTAAGAAATAAGGAGCTAATGTTATCTCTAGCCAACATTCTATCCCAATTAGCTATACTTTGGGCAAGCTCAGAGGTCTTTATTCCAGCTTTTTCAATGGTAGAAATGACGGATTTTGTTCTTTCCTCAGCTTCAATATTGTTTTGTTGACCTCGTAATATAATGTACTGTAATATGCCATCGTTATTAGTATCTAGTGCTTTTCTATTATTGTTCCACATATTAATAAGTATTTGTGCTTGTATAGTACCTGCTTCTATTGCATTTGTTCCGACGTAGTAGGATTTACCATAGAATTTAATAGTATCTATGTCTGCTGGTTCTCGATTAAAGAAAATAATAGGTATTTTACGTTGTTCAAAAACTCTAGTAATATCTTTAGTTGATCTTGTATCTACTAAATTTACTAATAAAAAATCTGCATTATCATTAACTAGTGTGCTTATGATTTCATCTTGTATTGCTTGATTTCCTTTACTATCATAAAATCTAAAGTTAACTTTTCCTTCATTTTGTTTTTCAATATTTTCTAAGCTTTGTTTGACTAAAGAAATAAATGCATCTTGAAAGTTATATAATACTACATCAACAATTACAGGTGTTTGTCTTAATTCATTTGCTTTAGCATTGATGTTTCTAATTTTATGTTGAGATAAGGTAGAAAATGTAACTAATATACATATTAAAAGGGAGAATGTTCTTTTTAGTATTCTCAATTTTAATTCCTCGCTTTCTAGTTTGATAAGTTTATTAACATATTTTTTAAATAAAAATAAGGAGAAAAGATTCAATTCTTCATCATACAATCTTTCTTTGGATATATTTTGTGTAAAAGATATCGTATTATTCGATAATTTATTTTGAAATCATTCTTGATGATAAAAATTGAATAAATGTAAAATTAAGGAGGTATTTTTCTGCGAGTGTAGAAGTATTGTTATAAGAACATAAATTTTATTTATTAAAATAATGTTCTTAAGTAATAATATTCGGAAAGGAGGAAAAGCTTGTGAGTTCAATAAAAAAGAAATTCATGTTACCATTAATGATAATATGTGTATTTATTATTTCACAAATACCATCTACAACAAGTTATGCAGGTACATGGAAATCATTCACTCAATCATTTGGTAGTGCAGGAATTATTTATACTAATCAATTTAGTATGAGAGGACAAGGTATATCAATAGAGGTAAATGCATCACCGTTTTATAATGGGAATAGGATGAAAATTACATTACAGCAGTATGATTCAAGTAATAATTCATGGAATGATTCAGGAGCTGAACCAGCTCGGTATGCTAGAAATGGAGAAACTCAAATTTATAACTGGAGTCATACTGGAACATGGCGTTTTAAGATAGAATATGATGAAAGCGTCAGGAGTACAAATATAAGAGTTGAGTATTTTACTGAGTAGAGCAATAAAATAATTAAATTAAAGAACTCTAGAAATGAACTGCTGATGTCAAGTTGACAGAGAGTAGTTTAGAAATAGGGTTCTTTTTAATATAGTACCGTATATTATACAAAAATAATATGCAGTACTTTTTATTGGCGTATATTACAGAATATATTAATATTTTCAAATTCGTTACATTAAGTGTAATATCATGTTATATAGTATTTGGGAGAGTGGGAAAATGAAAAAAACAATTTAATTGTTAGGCCTAATCAATATACATCAAAAATTAATTTTGATAAAGGAAGTACAATATTAAGAATTGACCACAAGGTTACGCCAGATGAAGCTAATAAATATGAAGATGAATTTCAAAAGATTAAGTAAATAGATATAATATTAAAAAGGCTAGGAGATAATCCTGGTCTTTGATTTTATAGATATAAAAGTTCTGTGGTATAATTTTCCTAGAGGTTGTTTGGAGATAGTATCGAAGAAAAAAATTATTACTATAAATAAAATAGGGGGAAAGTTATGAGATTATTAAGGCCGTCTATAGAATATAAGCAGCAGGTTTTAGATTATAAAAAAGAATTTATGGAGAATGGTGATGATTTAGCTGGTACATCATATTTGCAGGAGTATGATATATATGAAGAATGGATGAAATTTGTATTGGATAATGAAAAAGAGAGTACAAAACATACTGAAGTGACTGGAAGTGTGTTCTTGGCTGTGAATGAAGAAGATAATAAATTAATTGGTATTATAAATATTAGACATTCATTAAATGAGTATTTATATAATTATGGAGGGCACATTGGCTACAGTGTGACAAAAAATCAGCGAAGAAAAGGTTATGCTAAGAAAATGCTGAAAATGGCACTTGAAGAATGTAAAAAATTAGAAATGAATAAAATTTTGGTTACATGTGATGCTGAGAATATTGCTTCTGCAAAGACTATAAAATCTTGCGGTGGGATATTGGAAAATGAAGTTCTAAACAATGGGAAGTTAACCCAAAGGTATTGGATTAAGTTATAGGCATGATTTAGCTATATGGTCAGGCTTAAGTTTAGTATTTGCCGTATTACTAGGAATAACATTTAGCTAAGAGCGGTGATTATTACAAGAAGAAATAGAAGTATTTAAAAGAAACTTTAATAAGGTTTGTTTTTGTCATAACATACTTCTGTAGATGGTTGGTATAAAGTATACCGAGGTAGTGAGTAAGAATTAAATCTTACTCACTACTTTTTTTATTTCTGTATTTTGCTTCATAGTTATATATAACATAAATAGAAGTGACTAATTTAGTAACAACATCTTTATGATTTTAGTTTATTAATGAGAAAATGGTTGTCAAATTAGTTACTTTGTTTGTTTTATTAGTTGAAAGGCAGGTGGTTATATGTCAAATTGAAGAGTTAAATTAGAATTTAAAGAACAAGCTAAGTTAAATGGAAGGAAAGGTGAGTAACATGAAAATTAAAGGAATTGACGTATCTAGTCATAATGGAACAATTGATTTTGAATCAGTAAAAAATAGTGGAGTTGAGGTTGTAATAATAAAAGCAACAGAAGGAGTGGATTTTGTAGATAATTTATTAGAACAAAATTACAATGGAGCTAATGGAATTATACCACATATAGGGTTTTATCATTTTATGAGTGAAAAAACAGACCCTAGTGAGCAGGCAGAAGATTTTTATAATGCAATTAAAGGAAAAACTTATGATGTTAAGCCTTGCTTAGACATAGAGGTCAACAATTATGGACGTTCGGCAACTGAAATAACAGACAGGTGTTTAGCGTTTATTAATAGATTTAAAGAATTAAGTGGGCAAGACATTATTATATACACAGGGGGATATTTCGGCAGAGATAATTTAGACAGTAGAATAAAATGTTATGGTGGATGGATAGCGCATTATGGAGTTGATTCACCAATGGAAACTGGGTTCCCATTGGTGGGACATCAATATTCAGAAAGTGGAAAAGTTTCAGGTATTCGTGGCAATGTAGATATGGATAACTTCTACGAAGGAATTTTCATGAATGGAAGTTATGTACCATCACCACAACCAACTTCAGAAATTCATGACATAGTATTAAAGCTTCAACAACTTATAAATGAGCAAGGGTTCGGACCAGTTGCTGAAGATGGTATCCCAGGGAATGAAACATTAAATCATTGTCCTCTAATTAGAGAAGGGGCTAGAGGAGAAATTACAAAATGTCTTCAAAAATTTTTAAATAGGTTTGGATATAATCTTGTTGAAGATGGGATTTTTGGAGAAGGCACTAAAAATGCAGTTATGGAATTTCAAAATTCTAAAGGATTAGAGGCTGATGGAGTAGTTGGTAAAAATACTTGGCGTGCATTGCTGGGATTATAATGTGATAAATTTATATCAAAACTATCATCAATTTTCATAAAATAAATTATCAATATTTGTCTATAAAGGACTTTATATTAGATAGCTTGTTGTATTTTACCATATATGGAATTATAATAATGATGTATATGCTCTCAGACTGGTAAAATGAAAGGAGAAATGATGAATGAAAAGTTATTTGAAAAAATTAGGAATGATATTTATAATGTTCTTGGTTGCTGTGGGAATTGGAGTAATTCAAAATGGAATTGTTGCTAAGGCAGCTACTATTGGACAACAGTTATCGAAACCTGAAGATGGGTGGAGAAGATATGATGATACTGATAGTAGAATAAAATATGTTGGAGATGGATTAATTAAGAATGCTGGAGGAGATTTCTATAATGGTTCAGAAAGTGAGGTGCAATCTAGCCAGAATTCAGCTTTAAAAATACAATTTAAATTTCAAGGAACAAAATTAAGAATTATATCCCTTCGTAATCCTGTATGTGGAAGTTCTATAAGTATATCTATTGATGGGGTTAAAGAAACATTTAGTATATACGATGGAAGTGGAAATCATTTTCAAACTTTGGTATATGAAAAAAATAGTTTGAGTAATAGCATCCATACAGTAGAAATGACTAATAATTCAAATTTTATGTGCTTGGATGCAATAGATATAGATTCTACGGGAGAACTAAAATTTTATGATGGAAGTCTTCCAATTGCTGCGTCAGGTATATCACTAAATAAAACTTCTGAGTGCTTAGAAGTAGGACAAGCTGATAATCTAATTACTACAGTTACACCTGATAATACTACAGATAAAAATGTAACTTGGGCTTCAAGTGATTCGTCAATAGCTACAGTAGATTCTAATGGTAAAGTAACTGCACTAAAGGCAGGTACAGTAAATATCATAGCTACAACAACAGATGGAAGCAACTTGTCAACAAAATGTACAGTAACAGTCTTTCTTGGAAAACAGTTATTGCAACCTGAAGATGGGTGGAGAAGATATGATGATACTGATAGTAGAATAAAATATGTAGGGGATGGATGGATTAAGAATACTGGAGGAGATTTCTATAATGGCTCAGAGAGTGAGGTGCAATCTAGCCAGAATTCAGCTTCAAAAATACAATTTAAATTTCAAGGAACAAAATTAAGAATTATATCTCTTCGTAATCCTGTATGCGGAAATTCAATAAGTATATATATCGATGGAGTTAAACAAACATTTAATATATACGACGGAAGTGGAAATCATTTTCAAACTTTGGTATATGAAAAAAATAGTTTGAGCAATAGCATCCATACAGTAGAAATTACTAATACTTCGAATTTTATGTGCTTGGATGCAATAGATATAGATTCTACAGGAGAGTTAGTATCTTATGATCAAAATGTGCAGGTTGTTGCGACAGGTATATCACTAAATAAAACTACAGACAATTTACAAGTGGGACAAGCAGATAATTTAGTTGCTACAGTTACACCTGATAATGCTACAAATAAAAATGTAACTTGGACTTCAAGTGATCCAACAGTTGCAACAGTAGATTCTAATGGTAAAGTAACTGCACTAAAGGCAGGTACAGTAAGTATTACAGCTAAAACAACAGATGGAAGTAATTTATCTATGGCGTGTACAGTTACAGTAGCAGATGTACCTCCTGTAAATCCAACTGAAGATAGGGCAGTTCTAACAATAACTATGGCCAATAATATTATAAAAACATATGATTTATCAGAGGATGAGTTAAATGCATTTATAAAGTGGTATGATTCAAGAGCTAATGGAATAGGGCATGCATTTTATGTATTTGAGAATAAAGCAAATGCGGGAAATATCTCAAATAAAGATTATATTTCCTATGATAGAATAGAGTATTTTAATGTACAAGAATATAAAGTGAAGTAAGTATTTAAAACATTAAAAGCATTAGCTTTAGTTACTATTATTAAGTCACAAGTGAGTATATACTGCTCAGTTGTGACTTTTTTTATTCAAAGAAGTAATATTCTTAAGAATATACTGGTATAATGCGGGTTAAGAAAGAAACCTGCATGGATTGGTCCTAATTTTAAATAAATAATTACAATAAATAATTTGTTGTAATTTGACATATATGGAATTATAATAATCATATGTGTTTCAACATTGGTAAATCGAAAGGAGAAATGATGAATGAAAAATTATTTAAAAAAATTAGGAATAATATTTATAATGTTCTTGGTTGCTGTGGGAATTGGAGCAATTCAAAATGGAATTGTTGCGAGTGCTGCTACTGTTGGAAAACAGTTAACAGCGCCAGAAGAAGGATGGCAGAGAATTGATGATACAAATAACATGATAATATATAATGGTACTTGGTCTAGATATAATGGTGCTGGAGCTTGCGGATCTTCAGAAATTTATACATGGACTAACAATGATAGCGTTCAGTTTAAATTTTATGGTACTAAAATAAGAATTCTAGGTTCTATAGCTTCGAACAAACCTACAGGTGAATGTGCAGAAGTATATATTGATAATATAGATTGTGGTAAAATTCTTGAACATAATGATAACCCAGTCTATCAGACATTGGTTTTTGAAAATACTTCCCTAAATAAAGGTTATCATACTGTTAAAATAATGACTAAAAATTTAGCATTAAGTAATCTTAATATTGCATTTGATGCTATAGATATAGATAGTGATGGAAAGTTAGTGACTTATACTGATGACAAACCAATAGTTGCATCGAAAATATTATTAAATAAAACTACAGACAATTTACAAGTTGGACAAGCAGATAATTTAGTTGCTACAGTTACACCTGATAATGCTACAAATAAAAATGTAAATTGGACTTCAAATGATCCATCAATAGCTACAGTAGATTCTAATGGTAAAGTAACTGCACTAAAGGCAGGAAATGTTACTATTACAGCTACTACAGGAAATGGAATTACAGCATCTTGTTTAGTAACAGTTGAAAACTTAACTGAAAGCAGAATTAAGTTAACAATAGTATTACCATATAACACTATAAAAGAATATGATTTATCTGAAAATGAATTTAATGCATTTATGGATTGGTACAATTCAAGATCTGAAGGTGTAGGAAAAGCATATTATATATTTGATAACAAAACAAAATCCGATTCAAGTCAATCAGATAAAGATTATATACAATTTGATAAAATAATATATTTCAATGTAAAGGAATATGGAACAAAATAAAGTTTAATCTAGAATAATCTAGAGCAGAATGGGAATTTTATAAGTTTGTAGAAATAATAAAAGAGTTCATAAAGACTTTTATGAAAAAGCGATTTAGATTTAAGCAATCTAAATCGTTTTTCTTTTTTGAATTTTATTTGTTTATTTTATTTTTCAATTTTTCTATTTCATCGGTTAGTTGATTTATACGATCTTCTAGAGCCTTAATTTTTTTATTATTATCGCTAGAACTAGTATTTTGAGTTGAACTAGTAGAATTAGAACTGCAAAATGGATTATTCACATTATAATAGATAGGGTTAAAATAACGACCTGGTCCTCCTTGAAAATATTGCTGCTGAGCATTATATGTTTCAATTACTTGACCAACTAATTGAAGCCAGTTTCCTATGGCGTTTTGAACATTGAAAGGAATACTTCCAGCAACTATGTTCCCAAGTATTTCTCCTATTACAATAAATAATTCAGGATTTAAGGATTGAAATCCGTTAAGTATATCGTTACATCCCATATTGGTTGAATTATTCTTACAATCTTTCTTTGAATTATTATCTTTATTAGAATTAGTATATCCACAGGCCTTTAATAAATCTTCAAAACCGTCCCATCCCTTGAATTCCATTATGTCCTCTTAATATAAGTGTTTTTATTTAATATATTATTTTATTGTTATAACTGTTACTATTAAAAACAAATTATAAATATAATTGTGTTTTTAGAATTTATAAGTAATAGTTTGTAAATAAATTATATATCATGTAATAATAATTTCGTTTTTGAATAGTATATATAGATATATGTTTATATAGAGAGAAAAAATATTTGTAGTATAGTCTATATTGACTATATGTGGATAGTGATTTATATTATATATAGATATATGTCTATATGTAGGGCGTGGTATGAATATGGATTATGAAAAAAATGCAAAGCTTATCAAAGCACTATCTGATCCAAACAGACTAAAAATAATTGATATATTATCATGTGGAGAAAAGTGTGCTTGTGATTTATTAGAGCATTTTAAGTTTACTCAACCAACACTTTCTCATCATATGAAGGTATTAATTGATTGCAACCTTGTAGGAGCTAGAAAAGAAGGTCTTTGGAATTATTATTATTTAAAGATTAATAACTGTAATAAGTTAACTTTGTTTTTAATGAATTTAATAACAGAAACAGATGATTGTATTTGCAAAGAAGTACACGAGATATAAAAAGGAGAGATAAGAGTATGAAAACAAAAGTAGCATTTATATGCGTTCATAATTCATGTAGATCACAAATGGCAGAGGCATTAGGAAAGCTTTATGGAGCTGAGGTTTTTGAAAGCTATTCAGCAGGAACAGAGACAAAACCACAAATTAATCAAGATGCTGTTAGAATAATTAAGGATTTATATAATGTGGATATGAATGAAACACAAAAGTCTAAACTTTTAGATGATATTCCAGAAGTAGATATAGTTGTAAAGATGGGATGTAATGTTGTATGTCCATATTTACCAGCTAAGCATGTAGAAGATTGGGGATTAGATGATCCAACAGGAAAAAGTCGCGAAGAATTTATAAATACAGCAAAGGAAATAGAAGAAAAAATTAAGGATTTGGCAAAAAGAATTAAGAGCAATGAAATTAAATTATAAAATGAATAGGAGGAATTATTGTGGGAAATAAGGCATCAAGACTATCATTTCTAGATAGATACCTAACTCTCTGGATATTTGCAGCCATGGCACTTGGAATATTATTAGGATGGGGAGCACCTTCACTTTCAACGAGCCTTGCAAAATTAGCAATTGGAACGACATCAATACCAATAGCTATAGGCCTTATAGTTATGATGTATCCACCACTTGCAAAAGTAAATTATAAGGAGCTTGGCAAGGTATTTAAAAATCCTAAAGTGCTTGGGTTATCTTTAGTGCAAAATTGGTTTATAGGGCCAATTTTAATGTTCATCTTAGCATTTGTATTTTTAAGATCTGATTCAGAATTAATGACAGGACTTATTCTTATAGGACTTGCAAGATGTATAGCTATGGTAATCCTTTGGAACAGTTTAGCAGATGGAGATAGTGAGGATGCAGCAGCATTAGTTGCCTTTAACTCTATATTTCAAGTAGTATTTTATTCTGTATTTGCATATTTGTTTATCACAGTATTACCACCTATATTTGGGCTTACAGGATATGAAGTCCATATTTCTATGGGGGAAGTAGCAACTTCAGTTGCCATTTATCTTGGTATTCCATTTTTGCTTGGAATGCTTACAAGGCTATTATTAGAACCTATAAAGGGGACAGAATGGTATGTGAAAAAGTTTGTGCCTAAAATTAGTCCATTAGCTTTAATAGCATTATTGTTTACTATTGTAGTAATGTTTATGTTTAAAGGAAAATACATTGTAGAACTTCCTTTAGATGTCGTAAAGGTAGCTGTACCACTTATAATCTATTTTATAGTTATGTTTTCTGCATCTTTCTATATAAGTTATAAGTCAGGGGTAAACTATCATCAAACTACAACCTTAGCATTTACAGCTGCAAGTAATAATTTTGAATTAGCTATAGCTGTTGCAGTAGCTGTATTTGGAATTGAATCAAGGATAGCCTTTGCTGCAGTAGTTGGACCATTAATAGAGGTGCCAGTAATGATAAGCTTGGTAAATGTAGCACTTCATTGGGGGAAAAAGTATTTTTCTTATTCAAAATAAGATTAATCAAGATATACAATGATTAAAAGATGCAATAGAAGGTTAAATAAGATTTCGTGTAGGTAACACGAAATCTTATTTTTTACCATAAAAATTATAGGATTTCTGTAGCTAATGCTCTCCATGTACTTGGACCACAAATTCCATCAGGATTTAAACCATGATTTCCTTGAAAAGTTTTTAAGGCTGAACGTGTAAGCTCTCCAAAATAGCCATCAGTAGCTAAGTTTCTATGCAAATAATGATTTAGTGCCAATTGTAATCCAACTACTGAGCCGCCTTGATTAGTGTATTCATCGCCTATGTAGTCATAAATAGAGGCTACATATTTAGATTGATTTGTACCATATACTTCCACTATACCAGAAGATTCATAAAAGTCTACACATGTTGCCTCTGGATAGTTAATAGTAGCAGTAGCAAGTACTTTATTAGCAGAAATAGTAGTATTATTAGTAGCAGCCCAAATAGGTGTCGAAGAAATTAGAGTAATGCCCAAAACACTTAAAGATAATAATTTGATTTTTAGATTTTTCATTTTATCCTCTCCTTTATTTATATAATTTACAGTTTCATTATATTGCAAAATATGTAAAATGTAAACAATTAATTTAAGCTTTTTAAATTATACTAAATAATTAAAAAAACTTTTAAGTTAATTCAGCCTAGTTTTAAGGGCGTTTTATTAGCTTTATAGAATTACTTTTAATATAAAAACTGTTTTTTAAAAGGTAGGTGTATCAATACATATTTTATACAGTGGGATAAGTAAGTGAATTAAATAATTTAATCAAAGAAGATTTGACTTTTAAGGAAGATAGTTTAAGAAATTATTAATTACAACATCATTACTTGTATTTCTAATTCTTACTACGGCATTTGCATTTGAACAAACGGGTTACTTCAACAAGTATACAGATTATGCAACTGGAAGTTTGAATAATGTTACTGGTTATACAGCAATGGAAGGTATGTGCATTGACAGAGGTACCAATACAATACAATTTATTCAGCAAAATTAAATAATAAAACCAAAGATGTCATTTTGCTCTATAAAAAAATTGGAGATGGCGGTGGCTTTGCCCAACTTAAAAACAACAGTGGTGCAAGAGTTAAAGGTTCTGATCTCGGTCATGCTAATGATTTAACTGCAGTAAGTTCTGACACTACAACATCACTTTATATTGCTCCAATAGGAGGTAAATACGAAAATAAAATTATAAAATTAAATGTAAACGCTAGTGGTTATACATTCAGTAAAGTATATATAGTAAAGTACAATTGCACTATTTTGAACAAAGGATTCTCCCCAAAATTATAAATATAGTATTTAAAATGAAAATAAGACAAGAAGGAACTAGCCAAGCATGGTTTCCTGAAGCTTGGGATAGCAGTGAAATAACAATTATATTCCCTGATGAAACACAAAGAATGTTAGGAGGTAGTAAGAATGATTGATAAAAATAGAATATGTAATAATCTAAAGTATATAGAATCTATGAATCAATATAGTGCATCCCCTAATCTTGATGAATATTGGAATGAGATTGTTGAAATGCTAAGTGGAGATCTTGAAGAAACAAGAAAATTATCCTAGTATTGATATAAAACAAGATATACAATGGGCAAAAGATGCAATAGAAGGTTAGATAAGATTTTGTGTAGGGTAACACGAAATCTTATTTTTTACCATAAAAATTTAGAAATATTAAACTAAAAATCTTATTTTGATATTCTACAAATGGCTTAAAACAGTTATTTTTTTAAATTTCGGAAAAATAGCATTTAGCGAAATTCAATACTGTGATATAATAAAAACTCTTCTTTTTAAGAGTTCCATTATTTACTGGTTTACGCAATTTCCCTAAATATCTTTAGATTTCATTTTATCTATTTCTTTATTAATCTTCTTTTTATATTGTTTTCTCCCGTTTTCCCAAATCCACAGTAATGTAACTCCTAATATTATAAGTAAGCTTGTTCGAAATGTTGGTGCTTTATAAACTTTAAACCAAATAGCAAACATAAAATATAATATAGGTATGATTCCTCCAAGTGCCCAATATCTTCTTGTACTTAAATAATTTTGTACTGCTACTATAAAAATTGTTATTAATATAGAACTCATTACTATCTTTCTCCTTTTGACTCTTCATATTTTTCAATAATAATTTTGGCTGTTTCCAAGTCTATCTTTGATTCGACTGCTAATGTTTTAATAAACCCACTAAAAGGTTCCTGCTTTTGATTTTCATACAGTTGTATCTTTTGAATAATCTTATCTAATCTTAATCTCACTGTAGGATAAGACACATCATATACTTTGGCAATTTCCTTTAATGAACCTGAATTTAACACAAAGTTTTTTACAAATGCTATATCCTCCTGCTCCATAGCAAGTATCCATTCTGGTATTTTATCAATATTCATTTCTCCACTTCCTTTAATATTAACTTTAATAATAATTATTATACCTTTAACATTATTAAAGTCAATGGTAAATTTATATTAATAATGTTAAAGGTATAATAAAAAGCCATTGCTTTTTATTTTCTTCACTAAAGTCAAATTTAGCGAAATTAGTTAAGTTTCTTTAATTTCATTTTAACTATGTTATTTTTATAAAAAAGACATAGATAGAAAATACTTATAACAAGAGGTGAATTATATGCAAACAAAGAAATTTTTAATTTTTCTATTTATTTTTCTATTTATGTTTGGTGAAGTTTCTGAAGCGAATCAAGTACCAATAGCAAATACTTTTAAACAAGGTATTTATGCCGTTTCGCCTGAACATGAAGGGAATTATCGTAATATTAGACTTGTAACACCAAATAAATCTGCTACTGTTACAATACTTGACTCTACTAATACTCAAATATTGTTTGTAAAACTTAATAATATAAATGAGTATTTAAAAGTTGGACCTATAAAAAAAGGAGAAACTTTAATTATAGGTGGTGAAGGAGAAGTATCTATAACACATTAAAATTAAGGAGTTGTTGCAATATGCAACAGCTCCTTTTTTGAACTTCGTAAAAATATAATTTAGCTAAATTAGGTATATATCTAATTGATGAATTCAATAATACCGAGAGTTATTAACAATATTCCTGAAATTAATGGGGCATATTTACCTAATAAATTTCCTAATACATGATTTCCTATAGTTTCACCAAAAACAATTGTAAGAATACTTATAATAAATGTGGCTATAACAGTAAATTGAATACTAACCCCTGTTATACTTGCAGCTACTCCAGTACCTAAGTTGTTAAATGTAAGTGAGAATGCCACAAAAATAGCTTCTTTTATGCTTATATCACCAGATTTATCTAAATCTGATTTTTCCGCATATTCAATCATATCAGTAATATCCTTTAATGCAAGATCTTTTGAATTTCTAGCATATATAAGTTTTATTATACTTTGAATTATAAAATATCCTCCCAACATAATAATAGCTCC
This sequence comes from Clostridium cibarium, assembly GCF_014836335.1. Taxonomy (GTDB): domain Bacteria; phylum Bacillota; class Clostridia; order Clostridiales; family Clostridiaceae; genus Clostridium; species Clostridium cibarium. Next base: position 51,271 of record NZ_JACSRA010000011.1, on the reverse strand, counting down.
AGCACCCAAAATATTTGATATATAGTTTGGTAAAAATTTCGAGATATATAATCCAAGATACATAGATAAAAATGTACCTGTAGATGTTATGAATGCTATTACAAGATTTGCAATTATTGGTATCCGTATCTTTTTTATTCCATATGCAATACCAACAACTACATTATCTAAATTAGAGGATAAACTAAATAATAGTGCAGATAAAAGTAATGCCATTTATATATTTCCTTTTGATTATTACAATTTAACATATGAATTATAAATCTATATTGTGATTTTGATAAAATGATTGGAATTTATAATGAAAGCAAAAATAGGTATGATAAGTATTGGAGATTTACATATATGTAAATATATTCTATAATATGACTAACAATTATAAGGGGGGGGGAAAATAATGTTAAAAAAACTTAAAAAATTATTAATTACAACATCATTACTTGTATTTCTAATTCCTACTACGGCATTTGCATTTGAACAAACTGGTTACTTCAACAAGTATAGAGATTATGCAACTGGAAGCTTGAATAATGTTACTGGTTATACAGCAATGGAAGGTATGTGCATTGACAGAGTTACCAATACAATTTATTCAGCAAAATTAAATAATAAAACCAAAGATGTCATTTTGCTCTATAAAAAAATTGGAGATGGCGGTGGCTTTGCCCAACTTAAAAACAACAGTGGTGCAAGATTTAAAGGTTCTGATCTAGGTCATGCTAATGATATAACAGCAGTAAATTCTGGCACTACAACATCACTTTATATTGCTCCAATAGAAGGGAAATACGAAAATAAAATTATAAAATTAAATGCAAATTCTAGTGGCTATACATTCAGTAAAGCATATACAGTAAAGTACAATGGAACTATTTTGAACAAAGGATTCTCTGGTATAACATATTATAAAACTGTAAATGGTAAACAGGAGTTTATTGTAAAAGTAGGCCCATATTGTTATATAGGTACATTTGATGATTCTAATAACACTTTAAATTGTACTCGAGGTTTTTCATTAAACTACAAATTAACTTCATCAGATGTAATTACTCAAGGTGATAAGGATATTGATTTTACAAATTATATTGGACAAGGTATTTGTTATTACAACAATAAAATATATATACCTCTTGCCAAACCAAGTGAAGGTAACAGTAAGCTGCCTTCAAATGTCAGCATAGTATTGGCATATAACTTAAATGATAATACCGTAAACAACTCAGTGAGGTCAAATATAAAAAATGATTTGTTTTTTAGAATTACAAGCGGACCTAAAGCTTATGGAGAGAAATTTGAAATAGAAGGTATAGATTTTGACAATAGCGGTAAGCTTTACTTTAATACAAATCGTGATGGTGCACTAGGTGCAATTGATAGTGTATCAATATTTACAGATACTGATGGAAATCCTTATATAGGAAAATAAATATTTATCAAAAAAAGCTGTACAATTTGTGCAGCTTTTTATTCTTGTAGTAAAAAATATATAAATTAAGTAGCTATAATGAACGTTTACGACGAATAAGTTCATAAAAAAGATATGTTATGGTAGAGTAAAGCATATACCTTATATAATTATTAAAATATATGAAAGGAATGATTTATTATGAAAAAGAAAAAACGAATATCATCATTATTGGTAGCTTTAGTGATGTTATTCACCTGTGTCCTTAGCAATACTTCATTAAAAGTACATGCTGCCACAGAATCTATTTATACAACAAAAGGAGAGACAACTAAGATTTATGCTAGTGCATTTACACAAAACACTGATGATTGGGCTTGGATGAGTATGGGAGATACTATTGGCCTTTTGTATCAGAATGTGACTAATTTAAATGCTATTGATGCAAATAGTGCATTTGCAAAATCTAATAGTACTGCAAACTTTGGTATAAATATTGCTGATGGAAATATTGCTGATGGAGATAAAAGCACATTAAAATTCCATGTAGGGACAGTTACAATTAAAGCAGATGGGTATGATGATGTTGTAATTAATTTAAATAAAGATTATTCAGAATCATATGCTGCAGAGAAGACTAGTTGGGGTATTAGTGGAAATACCACACAAATTTTACTTAATGATTATTTACCAAAAGATGCAACAGCAAAAGTAGATTATCTTCACAAAATTACTGGGGTTAAAGCAGATATTACTTTAGCAGAATATCAATATACTAAAAAAGCGCCAGTAACACCAACAACAGGGAAAGATATATATACAAAAGGAGAGACTACAAAGATTTATGCTGGTGCCTTTGCACAAAATACTAGTGATGACTGGGCGTGGATGGATATAGGAAATGCTGCTGGTCTTTTATACCAAGGTGTGACAAATTTCAAAGGGGATGCTGCTACTAGTGCACTTGCAAAGGCAAATAGTACTGCAAACTTTGGTATAAATATTTCAGATGGAAACCTTGCTGCTGGAGATAAAAGCACATTAAAATTCCATGTAGGGACAGTTACAATTAAAGCAGATGGGTATGATGATATTGTAATTAAGTTAAATAAAGATTACTCAGAAGCATATGCTGCAGAGAAGGTTAGTTGGGGTCTTACTGGAACTAATACACAAATTTTACTTAACGATTATTTGCCAAAAGACGGAACAGAGAAAACAACTTATCTTCACAAAATTACTAGTGTTACAGCTGATATTAATTTATCAGAATATGAGTATACTAAAGCAGGATCAGCTAAACCAACAACAGGAACAGAAATCTATACAACAAAGGGAGAAACAACTAAAATTTATGCTAGTGCATTTGCCCAAAATACTAGTGATGACTGGACTTGGATGGATATGGGAGATACTGCTACTTTAGCATATAAGGATATAACAAATCTTAAGGCTATTGGTACTACTGATTCATTTGCAAAGTCAAACAGTACTGCAAACTTTGGGATAAATATTGCTGATGGTAATCTCGGTGATGGAGATTCAAACATATTAAAATTCCATGTTGGTACCATTACAGTTAAGGCTGATGGTTATAAGGATATTGTAGTTAATTTAAATAAAGATTATTCAGAATCATTTTTAGCAACAAAAGTTTCTTGGGGCATAAATGGAAATACAAAACAAATTCTATTAAATGATTATTTACCAAAAGATGCAACAGAGAAAACAAATTATCTACATAAGGTTACTAGTGTTACAGCAGATATTACATTATCAGACTATCAATATATTAAAGCAGTAGCACCAGAACCAGAATTCCCTGCTGATTATCATCATCCAACAGAGATGCGTGACATTTCTGCTATGGATTTAGTAAAGGACATGAAAGTTGGTTGGAACTTAGGAAATACTTTGGAAGCTACTGGCGGAGAAACAGGCTGGAATAATCCTGTAACAACAAGAAAAATGATTGACGAGTTAAAAAAAGCTGGTTTTAACACTCTTCGTATTCCAGTAAGATGGGACGAGCATTATACTGATGATAAATATACTATTGATCCAGCATATATGTCTCGTGTTGAAACAGTTGTAAACTATGCACTTGCTAATGATATGTATGCTATTGTAAATATTCATCACAATAAAATACAAGGTCAGATGAATGAAGAAAATAAAGCTAACGTTATTAATGAAGGAAGTGCTATATGGAAGCAAATTGCTAACCATTTCAAGGATTATAGTGATAAATTAATCTTTGAAACAATAAACGAACCAAGAAATGGGGATGACTGGACAGGTAAGACAGAATATTATAATGTGGTAAATGAATATAATGCAAAAATACTTTCTGTAATGCGTGGAACTGGAGGAAATAATGAGAAGAGACTTGTAATGATGCCTACTTATTGTGCAGCAGCAGATTATGCTAAAGTTTCTGCTATGGAAGTACCAAAGGATGATCATGTAGCAGTATCTGCCCATGCTTATATACCTTATAACTTTGCTATGAATACTGCTGCTGGTGCTCCAACTACATTTAGTGATTCTGATAAATCATATATAGATAAGATTTTTAGATTATTAGATAAAACATTTAAGCAAAAGGGAATTCCTGTTGTTATGGGTGAGTTTGGTGCTACTGATAAATCAAATTTACAAGATAGAGTTAACTTTGCTAAATACTATCTACAAGTAGCAAGCAGCTATAAAATACCATGTTTATGGTGGGATAATAATTACTTTAAAGCTAATGTAAGTGATTCAATGGGAATTTTCGATAGAAAAACTCTTAAATTTGTATATCCAGAAATCCTACAAGCAATGTTAGATGGTTGGAATAATCCAATAGATAATTCTAAGTATGATGAAAATGTACTTTTCAATGGTAAAGCAACTTCTTCAAATTGGGGACAAGCACTTACATTTTATTATGGTTTAGATTTTGTAAATACTGAATTTGCAAATAAATATGCTATAGCTGTAGAATACACAAGTGAAAAGGCTCCTCAATTAATTTTGTCAGGAAACTTAAAGGGTACAAATTGGGTAGCAATAAATCCTTCAATAACTCAATCAAAGGGAACTGGAAATATTGCATACTTTACTCTTGAAGATATGGTAAATGGATATAAAAAGGCTCTTGCAGACTACGATAGTTATGGACAAGTTTTGCCAGGACTTCAAAGTATCTTAGTAGGAGATCAAGGTGTAAATCTAACAGTATCTAAAGTTTACAAAATGAATAATTTTGAATATCTTTTAGGTGATGTAGATGGAGATCATGCTATAACAATGGCAGATTGTATATCATTAAAGAAATACTTATTAAACCCTAATGTTAAGATAGATGAGAAAAATGCAGATGTTAATAAGGATGGACAAATAGATATTAGCGATTTATTTGAACTTTATGATTTATTATAAGAATTAGTAAATTTCTAATATATTATTTCTATCAAACAAAGAAGTGGATTCGGTGGAATCCACTTTTTTATTTTTATAGGAAAAGTTTTATAAATAAAGTGTTTATTAAAGGTAATTAAATATGTTTACAAAATTGAGATATAATAGTAGAATAGGTAAAGGGATTGGGAAAACCTAGGGAATTATAATTAAGCAAACGATATTAAATTTATCATAGAATAAAATTAAGATGAATGGAGATATAGTATGCTTAAGTTAAATAATAAAGAAACAAAGACTTATTATATACAGGACGAGCATCTATTGAAGGATAAAGTGGAAGATAAACATTTTATTTTAGAAAGAGATGTTGTGTCCTTTTTTCATTCCGCTGTACATTATGTTAAGTAACTTAGGGGGAATGGAATGTGATAAGTGATATCAAGGTAAATTACGCGATAATAGGAGATCTAAGAGATAAGATAGCTACATATAAATCAGCAATTGAAACCATGGAAGAATCATTAAATAATATAAATAGCAGGCTTGAGAGCGAAAACAGCGGAGAAGCTGTAGCGGCACTAATAAGCAAGCATGAAGACTTAAAAGGTGATATAAGTGCCTGCAAGGGAGAATTAGAAGATTTATATAAACTTTTTAGTGGTTTCCATGATGAAATGACAGGAATAATACATCCAATGAGTTATCAAGGACTTATGAGAGTAGACAGAGATGATATATGGTGGAATATGCAGTCAATAATAGGTGACTGTACTGGAATAGGAATTATAAGGTATAATGTTTCAACATATAGAAGTTTTCCAAGTTTCTCGGACAGTAAAGAAGAAAAAGAAAATCAAGAAAGAAATTATAGAAAAATAGAGGAAATTTGGGATATAATTAATTCATATAAGAGTGGATTTGATTCCGAAATAGATTATATGAATAATCTATTTAATAGCAAGGTAGTTCCTTATGAAGAGATGGACAATAATTATGCCAGCAGAGCCCATGAAACATATACGAGGTATGTAACTACATGGGAAAGAATAGTTGATGGAATTATAGATTTTTCTCAAATGGTAGGAAACTTTGTAGACGGAGTGATTAAGTCAGTAGAAGATTTAATTAAAGGACTAGTTGGACTAGTTAAAGACGTTTTTGTATATGCCGTAGGAGCCGTAGCTGTTGTAATATCTAAGGTAACAGGGGACACTCCAGACTGGCTTAAGGGAGCGGAAGAAGACTTTTATAAGGATAACGAAATGATAAAAGCTGTCCTTGATGATCCTTCCACTATAGTTGAAGGAATAGCACAACAAGTATCTGATGCAAAGGATGAAAAGGGATTAGCTTATTGTACTGGTTATACGGCTGGACTTATAGCACAGATGGTACTACTTAAGAAGGTTAAGGGTGGTACTGGTGCTGAAAGTGTAAGTAATCCTGAAATAAGCAGACTTGACTACTTAAGAAATAAATATGGTACGTTAACTTCTGATCAAATTAATAATAGAATTAATTTGCGTGGTGCTGTTAACGATGAGGTGGAAAGATTATATAAATCAGGAATCTCTAAGAGAGAATTAGGTCCAGCAGTTGCTGGAGTTCTAGACACTAGTACAGGAAAATATTATTTTGGAATAAATAATATTAAAGGAAAAGTTCCAGGAGAACTTCATCCTTTAATTAAAGAAAGATTAGATAATATGCCTAAAAATATATTAGATAGTTATTCTAATAAGACATTAGGATCAGGTTCACATGCAGAAGTATATGCATTAAATGAAGCATTATTAGCTAATCCTAATGCTAAATTAAATGATTTTATGATATATGTAGTAAGGTCTGGAAAAAAACTAAAACCCAAAGGGTTACCTATGCCGAGGTGCCCACATTGCGAATTTATAACAGATGGAGCAAATTATTTTCCGGAGGTATTAAAGTATGAAAATTGAAATATTAACAAAAGAATATGTTTTAAATAATGGAGTTGATTTTGAAGATTTATGGGATGAATATTGTAGTGATAGAATTTTAGATAATCCAGAAGAAGAAGGTGGAGAGCCATTTACAGGGTTAACCTATGAAACTTATCCAAATGGAAACTTAAGATATTATTGTTATTATAAAAATGGTTTTTCACATGGTGATTTTATCGAATTTTATAATGATGGAAAAATAAAAAGTATGCAGTATATGCAAAGAGGAAGAATTTATGGAATTGAGAAAGTTTGGTATAGAAATGGTATTCTAGAATTAGAAGGTAATCATGAGTATGGAGTGTGTTTAACTTTCAAGAAATGGAATGAAGAAGGAGTATTAATAGATGAGAAATTAGAACCAACTGAAGATGACATAAGGCTTAGAAATAGTCAAGAAGAATGGTATAAAAAAGCTATAGGAAGAGAGTAGTATGGAAATAAAAGAAGTTCATAATTTCAATATTTATGAGAAGTCAGAGTTCGTTGAGATACAAAATGAGTTAAAGAAAAAAATAATGTTAAGAAATACATTTAACAAAAATAATATTAAATTAGTTGCAGGTGTTGATTTGGCTTATTGGGAAAATGAAAATGAGCAATACGGTACATGTTGTATAGTTGTTATTGATTATAATACTAAAGAGATAGTTGAAAAAGTTAATAGCGTAGGAGAGATAAAGGTTCCGTATATACCAGGATTTTTAGCATTTAGAGAGTTGCCCTTAGTTATTGAAGCTTCAAAAAAGTTAGTACTAGAACCAGATATATTTATCTTAGATGGTAATGGATATTTACATTTTAATCATATGGGAATAGCTACTCACGCATCATTTTTCTTAAATAAACCAACTATAGGAGTTGCAAAAAGTTATTATAAAATTGATAATGTAGATTTTGTTATGCCTGAAAATATAGAAGGTGCATATACAGATATAGTAATACATAATGATATTTATGGGCGTGTATTAAGAACACATAAAAATGTAAAACCTATTTTTATATCAGTAGGTAATCATATAGATTTAGGAACTTCAACACAAATTGTAAGTAAATTAGTAGATAAAGAAAGCCATATTCCTATGCCTACCAGATTAGCAGATATAGAAACACATAAAATGAGAGAATTATATAAACATAAAATAAGTAATAATGTAGTGAGAAGATGAAATGAATCAGCCGAAATTTAAGTAGGCTGATTCATTATTTTTTAGTAGCTGAATCAATGTGTTATATGTAACTAAGTTATTAAGTAAGTAACTATAATGGTTTTTGATTTGATTTACATAGATGAACATATATAGTAATATATAGATACGACATAGATAGAATGGATGTCTGACTATAAAAAAATATATGATTGGTTAGATGGGGGAAAAGTGTGAAAAAAAGAAAAGTAATTGTCATTTTAGTGAGTTTAATAGCTATAAGTTCAATAGCTACAGCAGCAGTACTAAAATATAATAAATCAAATAATAAATTAGAGAATACTATAGAAGAAATTAGTGATAAGTTGCAAATTAACAAAACAGAGATTCCAGATGAAAGTTCAAAGGTTGATAAAAATGAAAATGGAATAGCTGATCCCATAGATATAGTTAACTCTGCTAGGAAAGAAGTGGAGCAGAAAACTACATATAAGGATGCTTATTATGTGGGAGGATATCCACCAGATGGTGAAGGCGTTTGTACTGATGTAATATGGAGAGGTTTTAAAGGTATGAATGTAATGATTAAAGATCTCGTAGATAAAGATATTAGAAAAAATATGTCTGAATATAAAGCTGTAAACGGAAAACCAGATTCTAATATTGATTTTAGACGAGTTTTGAATTTAGACACGTTCTTTAAAAAGAATGGTATTCAGCTAACTACAGAATTTAAGGAAGATGACATTAACAACTTAAAAGAGTGGCAGCCAGGAGATATAATTGTTTTTACTGAAGGATATCAGCATATTGGCATTATTTCAGATAAAAGAGATAATGATGGGATTCCTTATGTTATTCATAATTGGCATCCATGTGCAGCAGAGGCTAAGTTAAGCTGGTTTCAAACTCCAATTCATGGTCATTACAGGTGGAAATATTAAATTCATGGATAACATTTTAGAAAAGCCGCCCATTAGGACGGCTTTAATCATAAACTAAAAAGTTTTTTTATTTCTTCATATTTTTCGTGAGTCAATAGAGCATCTTTTTCTGTATTATTGAGTTTAACCACATAGGTCCATCTTCCATAAGGATAGATTTTTTTGATTAAGGACAAATTTATAATATATGACTTATGGCTTCTAAAGAATAGGGTATTATCAAGCTTTTTTTCTATATCTGATAAGGAAATAGAGGTAGCATAGTTCTCAGTTTTAGTATATATAACAGTAGTACTTTCTTCTCTTTGAACTAGAACTATTTCCTTTGTATCAAGAAAACTTATACCTTCTTTATTTTTTATCATAAGCTTATCTAGGCCTTTTTCAAGTTTTATTATCTTGTCTATGCCATTTTCGTAACTGGGTTTATTTAGCTTTTTTATCCTATCTAAGGTTTGTAGCAGTCTCTCCACTTTAAATGGTTTTACTAAATAGTCGAAGGCATATAATTGAAATGCATCAGACATATATTCTTCATGAGCAGTTGCAAAGATTATTATAATATCTGGATCTATATCTGTTAATATCTTAGCACAATCAATGCCACTACATCCTGATATTTCAATATCAAAGAACACAACTTCAGGATGACATTCTTTAAATATTTCTATAGCTTCTTCACCATTATCTGTTTCTCCAACAACTTGAAAACCACCAGATTTGCCTAGCACTTTTTTTATTACGGTTCTAATTCCTTGTTCATCATCAACTATAAGCACTTTTAAATTCATAAAAAAATTCTCCTAATTCTTAAAATCTTCTTTTCCTTCTGGTTTTACTTCGTGGTTTTCCAACTATTTCTGAAAGTATAATAGCTTGCTGAAGTCTAACTGGCGTTATTTCATTAGCAATAGAATCTATGATTCCTTCATTCTCTGAAATGGGAGCTACCTTCTTCTCAAAAGATATATTGTCATTTATAGGTGAAACTTCAGGAGTAGATATAATGCTACTATCAGTTTTTACATCAATTTTATTTTGGTTTGATACAGGACTTTTTGAAAATCCAATAGAATAATTTCCTAAATTATCTTTTCTTAGGGCAAGTCTATCAAGAGTATTCTGGGCAGACTTAAATATATTATAGCTATTATTCCTCATATTATTCACTCTCCTAGGAGATTATTTTTTATTTTTTTTATCGTCAGTAGTTAGAGGTTGATTTTTGTTACCTGCATTAGAAATTGAGCTTCTCATGCTTGTATCTGCAATAACGTTTTGCATATCATAGTAATCCATTATTCCAAGTTTTCCTTCTTTAAGAGCATATGCCATTGCCTTTGGCACTTCGGCTTCAGCTTCTACAACTGCAGCCTTCATTTCATGCTCCTTAGCTATAGCCATAGCTCTTCTTTCCTCTGCTTTAGCTTGTGCAATATTCTTATCAGCTTCTGCTTGTAAAGTTTGTAGTTGTGCTCCTATATTTCTTCCTACATCAACGTCAGCTATATCTATGGATAGAATTTCAAAGGCTGTACCTGCATCTAGACCTTTGCTTAATACAGTTTTAGAAATAGCATCAGGATTTTCTAATACTATTTTATGACTTAGAGAAGAACCAACTGTAGTTACTATACCTTCACCAACTCTTGCAAGAATAGTTGCTTCACCTGCACCACCAACTAATCTTTCAAGATTAGCTCTAACTGTAACCCTTGCCTTAACTAGAAGTTCTATACCATCCTTTGCAACAGCTGAAACGTTAGGTGTTTCAATAACCTTAGGATTAACACTCATTTTAACTGCTTCTAAAACATCTCTACCAGCTAAGTCAATAGCAGCTGCTTTTTCAAATTGTAAGTCTATATTTGCTCTATGAGCTCCAATTAATGCATTTACTACATTATCTACATTACCACCAGCTAAATAGTGAGCTTCCAATTGATTAACAGTAAGATCCATGCCAGCTTTTGTAGATTTAATAAGTGGAAGTACTATTTTAGCAGGTACAACTCTTCTTAATTTCATTCCTATTAAATTGAATATACTAACTTTAACATTTGCAGCTAGAGATGATATCCAAAGTCCTATAGGGACAAAATTGAAAAATGTGATAATTAAACCTATCACTATAAATGTTGTAATAATAATTTTCCAAGCGAATAAATCCATAAATAATATCTCCTTTAAATTAATTTATTTTTTTTACTAATAATTTCACTCCGCTAACTTTAAATATTTCAACCTTAGTACCGGAAGAAATATATTCTCCATCTGAAATTACATCAAATTTAACACCATCTATATCTACAGAACCTGACGGTCTTAAATCTGTAATTGCAATTCCTTTTTTCCCTAGTAAATAATTTAAATCTGAAGAACTTATATATCCATGTTCTTTTTTTTGCTCCTCTGACAGTATTAAAGGTTTAAATAACTTACCCTTTGAGAAGAAGGTTAGTGTTATGACTAGCATAGTTCCAAGTACAGTTGCTATACCTAAGGCCATCACTAAACCCTGAGCAAAATTTTGAGCTGTTAGTACCACCGCCAGAATTAAGCATATAGCTCCAAGAATTCCTGGAACTCCGAAACCTGGTATATGAATTTCTAAAAGTACCAAGGCAAATCCTATGAGTAAGAGAATAATAGTTAGAACTGATAGGTCTGGTAAAAATGTGCTCATATTTTTTAATCCCTCCTTACTATAGAATTATAATAATCCTAAAAACAAAATTAGTAATACAAAACTTCTAAGTTATACATTTTTATAATTTAAATGTCCTTTTTAGGGTTTTTGGGTATAATCACTTCAAAGGATGTTCTTTTATCATCTGATGAAACTGTTACTTTACCAGAAAAGTCTTCAACTATTTCCTTTACTATAGCAAGTCCCATACCGTCACCTTTGCTTCCTTTTGTAGTAAATCCCTCATGAAAGATTTTACCCATAATTTCTTTAGGGATACTATCTCCATTATTTGATATATTGATTTTAATATTTTGTAAATCTTCAGCAAACTCGACAAGTATATATTTATTCTCTGGCTTTGTACTTAAAGAATAAATAGCGTTATCTATGATATTCCCTATAACTCTGCAAAACTCCCATGGTTCCATAGTTAGATTATCTAAATCACTCTTTATTTCTAACTCCATCTCTATATTCTTTTTTTCAGCCATCTGTGATTTTGCTTGAAGCATAGCATTTACAGCTGGTTTTGAAGTTTTTAAAGCTTTGCTAACTTTTACTATATCTCTGTAAACAGGCTCCATATATTTTCTTGCCTCATCAAATTCTTCTAGTTCCATTAAGGAATAAATAACTTGAATATGATTTAAGTAATCATGTCTTTGAGTCCTTAAGGTTTTATTAAAGGACTCAAGATATTTTATAGTATCTACTAAGTTATTACTTCCTTTTTTAAATAGAAGATTATAAAATATTATTCCTGTAACTATGCTGTTAACAGCTATACATATGGCTATAAGGTAAATAATAAAGTCACTTTCATACATATAATGATTTTTGTATATGTAATATATAAAAACTGTTATGAGGGCTACTTGTAATAAGTTTAAGAATATTGATATTAATACTATTTTAGCTATACTATATTCTTGTTTTTTAATTTTCATCCATTTACCACCTTGTATTAAATATATAAGTATATTTTACTATATTATCCTTGTGTTGGCTTTAAGTATATTTTAATAATTACCATAAGGAGGATATAATTAAAGTATGTGGAATTACTATTTTATGAAAAACTTTAAGTTTAAATTGAATGAAGTGGGGGTATATGGATTTGAATGAAGAGTTGGCTTCTTATAAGATGAGTGCTATGGAAGAGGAAAAATGGAATAGTTTTAAAAAAGAAATAATTGATGATTGTAAAAAAATAAATATACCTGATAAGTTGTTTAATTATGTAGATGATAATCTTGAAAGTAAATATTATCAGCATTCCTGTGGCTATAGTGAAAAGAAAGGTTATTTTAAAATAGATTTTGGAGATAGAGGTAGCTTTGTAGTTGATATCTTAGAAAAAGATTATGAAGAAGCAAGATTTGCCTTCTTAGAGAGGATTTTATGGAGTGTATCTGTTGAGTATGAGTGTATAAATAGAAAGAAGTTTGAAAAGAAATGGAATTACAAAGTAGACTATGATGGGAGAAAACACTTTTTTGAGTATACTATAAGATCTTTAAATGTAATTTTCCCTTATAAGAAATTAGAAGAATATATAAGTAGCTTTTGTGAACATATGAATAGGTGGTTTTATATAAAGCATTGGGATTTCAATAAAGAAAATATGGAATTTGAGGAGATAAGCGATTCAGAGGAACATAGTTTTAAAGGGTTGATAAGAGCTACTCTAAATAATAAAAAACAAATTACTGAGCTTGATTTTGGCAATAAGGGCAAAAATTCAAAGATAATTATAGATGGTTTAGTTGATAAAATACTTGAATTTGATAGATGCTTTGCAATTAAGGTAAAGTTTGAAGAAAATAATGATAAGCATATAAACAAAGATACAAAAATGGATAATATCTTGATTTATAATTATGATGGTGAATTTTTGTGGGATGTGCAAAGTCTAACAAAGTGCCAAGACTCTTTTGCACAAAATATTATGGTTAAAGATAATAATGGATATTTGAGAGTAAATACTTCTATGGGTAAAAACTTCTGTATTGATGTTAATAGTAAAGCCGTGTTAGAAGGCACCATGACAAAATAAGAGCATAAGAATGGATTGAGTAAATTAAGCATATGCTGTTTAGGATACTAACAATAAGTATTAACGAAATCTAGATAAACAGTTCATAATATAGCTAGAAATTTCTGAAGGTGTTTCAATGCAGCCATTGTCAACCCAACGTTTTAACACCATAGTGATTCCAGCTTGAAAAAAGACAAAGTAATACATCATTTCATCCTCTGATGTAATTCCATGTTTAAGACTAATTGGTTTAATGACTATATTCCAAAGAGCTTCAAACCCTTGACTGATTGGGAAACTTTTACGCTTTTGCAGACAAGCTTTATAAAAAATTTGATTTTTACTGATAAAATCTAAGAATGGAATAAAAAATTCATCTGATATAAAAAATATTTCATCTATTTCTCTACCTTTGTATTGAGCTACAATTTTGTTGTTCATGGCGATTTCAAGCCTATCTAGCAAGTCATATACATCTTGATAATGTGCATAAAAGGTGGAACGGTTAATTTTAGCTTTTTCACAAATGGCACGCACAGTAATCTGATTAACATCATAAGTGTTTAATAAAGATATAAAACTTTCCTGTATTTTCTTTTCATTTTCTTGAAACCTTTTATTAGCCATTGTATTCATAAGTATCCCTCTTTATTATTATTCCAACACTTATTAAAAAAATGATGGTTGTATCTCTAAATTTCACATATTATACTATATTTAAATTAAACAGACAAGTGTTGAGTTAAAGGAGAAATTAATAATGAGAGCAGCTATATACAACGGTCAAAAAAGTATTGGTTTAATAGATATGGATACACCAAAAGCTGGTGATAATGATATTGTTATAAAAAACATATACTCTAGCATTTGTGGTACAGATGTAGCAGTTTATTTTCATGGCCCTGGCACAGGTCATAAAATTACTGTTGGAGGGGAGTTCGGGCATGAGATGGTATCAGAAGTCGTAGATGTAGGGAAAAATGTAAAAGATATTAAGGTTTTAGATAGAGTATATCCATATCCACGTTTAGCAAAAGGAGATACCAAAAGAGCAGGGACAATAGGTGGTTTTTCAGAATATATATTGATTCCTAACGCGGAACTTAATAAGCAGGTTTATATGGTTAGTAGTAGAATTTCTTCAAGAGAAGCATCCTTAATTGAACCTTTTACAGTAGGCTGCCGTGCAGCACGTAGAGCACTTCCTAAGAAAGGTGAAAATGCCATTGTATTTGGAGCAGGAACAATAGGGATTGCAGTTGCTATTGCGTTAAAATATTTTGGCTGTGACAAGGTAATGATATGCGATTTTTCTGATTTTAGATTAAAAAAGGCTAAAGAATTAGGTTTTGAAGTTTGTAATAATAGCAAGGAAAATCTTAAAGTTAAAGCTATAGAATGTTTTGGAGAAGCACTATCTTTAAGTGGGGAAACAGCTAATGTAGATATTTACGTTGATGCAGCTGGGGCAGCTTCTATTTTAGATTTATTTCAGGAAATGGGGAAAATCGAATGTAGAATGGTGCTTGTTGGAGTTTTGGCAGGTAAGAGGCCAGTAGATATTCTATCCATGACATTTGCGCAACATGCACTTATTGGAAGTGGTGGATATATGCCAGAAGACGTAAAAGATGTTATGGCCATTATGGAGAGTAAAAGATGGGATATTGAGTCTATTATAACCCATGAATTTCCATGGGAAGAGCTTAAGCTGGCAATAGAAACCGCTGGTGATGTAGAAAACTCACTAAATGTAATTATAAAATATTAGAAAATTGGATTTGAATTTTATTCATAATATCAATAAGAGCATTCCAGGAAATTAAAATATCATTAAGTTTATTTATTACAATTGCCCAATCTTGGGTCGTGGTAGAATATATTGACCTTAATGTTTCTATAGTGCTTTTAAAGTAATCAAAAGCAAATGACCACAGATTAATTATTATTTTAAAATTGTCTTTTATGGGATTGATTTCACTATTGAAACTTTCAAGAGTTATTTTTATTGATTCTAGTGTTTTAAGATCTTCAATACGTTTACTATTTTCAGTAGAAGACAATTCTTTTTCAATAGCTGTATTTGTTTGAGAAAAATGTTTGTCTAAATTCTTAATTTTACCTTTTTCTATTTTTATTGCATAGTTAATAGAATCATCATCATACATTATTTCAGATATGCTGCAATCAAATTCCCGAGTATTTGCATTCAATTTTTCAAAAAGCTTTAAAGAAAGGCGGGCATATATACAAAAAGAATTGTATAATAATTCACGATTCCTCATAAGCAGTTTTATATAGTAACCATCAGTTGGATCGTTAGTAATAAGAGTATTACATATTGATATAGAAGAGCGAAGTAGTGGGGGGATGGTAGTGTTATCGTTAATTAAGATTTTCTCTATTTCTATAGTCCTTTTTAAAACACTCATTAACCAATCAATAAATTCATTGCTCATATCAGCCCAATATATCTTTATGTTTTCGTACTGGCATATTCCTCCTGTCCATATATCAAAGTAGTTTAATTTTGGCCATGTAAAGTTCTTTATTTGGGTTGAGTAATTAATAAGAATATAAAGTTCATTTTTATATTCATCAATTGAGTCTTCTGGAAATCTTTCAAGTGATGTTTCATTATTCACTATTTTCACCTCCATTATAATAGTCTAGATTATTATAAATATGTTTAGTAAATAAGATACCTAATTCAAGCAGAAGATTTTGCTTGAATTAGGCGTTAAAACCTTTTGAAAAATGAAAATTTATTACTTTAATTAATAATTCTTATGAAATTAAGTAGGTTATTATATCTACTTTATTTGCTGAAGAATCATTAATAGCCTTCATTACTTCATCTTGGCTCATTCCAAGTGATAAATTAGTTTTGTATACATCAAATTGTACTTGGATTTTTCCAACAGTATCAATAAGAGTATTCCAATGAGTTAAGATATCATTAAGTTCATTTTTTACATTTGTCCAATCTTCAGATGTGGCATCTTCTATTGTGTTTAATGTTTCTAGAGTGCTTTTAAAGTAATCACAAGCAGATGACCATGGTTTAGTTATAACACTAAGAGTGTTTTTAAGAGAATCTACTTGACCTGCAAATCCTTTAAGCTTATCACTCATTTGTGTTAGTAATGTTATATCTCCTTCTATGGAATTAATCTGAGTGTTAAGTGCGTCAATTAATTTTTTGTCTTGAGAGATAGTCATTGAATTTAAAGCAATACATACTGCACCGCCGGCTGTAATCACTAGGCCTGGAATTAATAATCCTAATGATACACCTCCGGTTGCTGGAGCTAAGATAATTCCTACAATGCAAATACCCAAACCAGCTACAGCAACTAAAGAACCTCCAGCAATAGCTACAGCTGCTGACTTAATGTCTGAATTTAGTTTAGAGATTTGATTATTTAATTCTGTAATTCTTTTATTGTCGTTTCCAATTGCATCTAGAGCTTGATCTGATAGGACAATCATTTTACCTGCATCCTTGTCAAAAACGGTGGCTTCATCGTTTAAACTTTTAATAAGGCCTTCAGTCATATCTGAATACATATCGAAAGAATCTATAAGCAAATTAATCTTACGTTTAAGACTTCTTATATAGAGTTGATCATTTGGATCTGAAATAAGATCATCACATGAGGAAATACATGCGTTAAGAGCTGGTAAAATAATAGTATTATTGTCACCTGTTAATGCTTCAGGTATCTTTATAATATTTTTTAAGGTACTAATTGACCATCCTTCGAGAGTACCACCTATATCAGCCCAAGTTGTCTGGGCGGCTTGATAAGCTGCTGCTCCTCCTGGCCATGCATTAATGTCATGTGGCAGTGGGAATATATACCCTTTAATTTGAGTGGCGTAATTAACTAGAGTAGTAAATTCTTGTTTGTAATTTTCAATAGAATCCTGTGCTAATTTAACGTCATTTGTAAAAGCTTTTAAATGTACTAATCTTCCCATAATCTTACCTCCTTATATTAAGTTAACATAAGTATACAGGAAAAAAATGGAAAACACAATGATTATCTTGAAAATTCAGAAAATAATTAATTTAGGTAAGTCAGAGAATATTTGAAAGCACTGAGAATGGTGCTTTTTACAAGCAATCATTTTTTAGTGTTAGAAAGAAAAGAATATAAGGGGATGAAAAAAGGAGTATCATTTGAAGAAATAATTTCTTTGACATCTATGAAATATAAGAGTTTGGAAAAGGTGGCTAAGTAGTTTGGTAGATAAAAAAGTGATTTCTAGAAAGAATAATAGATATAAGATGAATTTTTGAAAATATTGAAGAGTACATTATGTGATAATTTAGATAAATTGTCTATAAAATGTGTGTATATTCATTAAATTATCTATAAGATGTATGTATATTCATTAAATTATAATATTTTGTCTTAAGCACTATAAATTTAGAAAGAAAAAAGACAGTATTATACAAAAATTGTGATATAATTATAACGATTAAATATTAAAGGAGGAAAAACTTATGGATCATAAGTTATCTAAAGATGCATATGGCGGTGTGACTGGTAAAAATTACGTTCCCTACGTTTCAAGTGGTTCTAAATCTGGGGGGAACGCTGTAGTATTAATAATCGGAATTATTTTAGCTGTATTATTTGCAGCATCAACTGCCTATTCAGGTATGAAATCAGGACTTACAGTTGCTGCAGGTATACCAGGATCTATTATTGGATCTGGATTTATAGCTGCATTTGCTAAGAAAAAAGGCATTCTTGGGAAAAATTTAGTTCAAGGTATGGCAAGTGGAGGAGAATCTGTTGCTAGTGGTGTGATATTCGTATTACCGGCAATTCTATTAATAGGTTCTAAAGTCACTTTCTTAGAAGGTTTTCTTGTTGGTACAGGTGGAGTTTTATTTGGTATTGGAATAGCTTCTCTTGTTTACAATTACTTAATCGTTGAAGAACATGGTAAGCTTATGTACCCAGAGTCTTTAGCTATATCTGAAACACTTGTTGCTTCAGAAGGTGCAGGAGAATCAATGAAGTACATGGGAATAGGTTTTGGAATTGGTGGTGTTATAACTGCTATAACTGGCTCGTTTTTGAATTTAGTTAACAATGTTATAAGCTATGTAAATGAAAGTTTCTATAAATGGAAATTTGAAGTTGAAGTTAATCCACTATTATTAGGAATTGGTTTCATAGTTGGTCTAGATGTTTCATTAACTATGTTTGCTGGTTCTATATTATCTAACTTTGCAATTATACCTTTAATAGGGTATTTTTCAGAGTTTGGAAAAGAAGGCTCAGCAGTATGGAATAACCCTGATGTTGCTATAAATGCTATGCAGGTTAAAGATATTGCTGGTAGCTACGTAAAATACATAGGAGCTGGAATGATGCTTTCAGGTGGGGTAATAGGTGCTATAAAGCTTATACCTACTATAATATCTTCAATAAAAGAAACTCTTAGTGCTAAGACTTCAAATAGTGGTAAGGGTTCATCTGTTGAAAACATAATATTACTTGGTGGTATAGTAATAGGATTTATAGGTGGTTTCATATCATCTAATGGTAATATATTAATGGCAATAGTTGTTTCTATTTTATCATTTTTCTTATCATTATTATTTGTTATAGTTTCTGGACGTCTAACTGGTACTATAGGAACTTCAAACCTTCCTGTATCAGGTATGACTATAGCTTCTATAGTTGTTGTAACGCTATTATTCGTTGTAATGGGATGGCAAAATCCTGAAAGCAACAAATCATTACTTTTATTTGGTACGTTTATAGTTACTGCCATAGCTATAGCTGGTGGTTACTCACAATCACAAAAGGTTACCTTCATAATTGGTGGTGACAAAAAGGAAATGGAAAAATATTATGCTATAGCTGGTGTTGTTGGTGTTGTAGTAGTTGTTGGAACTATATTACTACTTTCAAACCAACTTGTAATTACTGGTGATAATGTTCCATTTGCACTTCCACAAGCTAATTTAATGTCAACATTAACTGCTGGTATAATGTCAGGTAAATTACCTTGGGTTATGGTTATTGCTGGATGTATTATAGGAGTTGTTTTATTCTTATTAGGTCTTCCTATAATGACAGTTGCTATAGGATTCTATTTACCAATAGCTACATCTTCTATAATATTAGTAGGTGCGTTAGTTAGAGTGGTTATAGAAAAAACTTGTAAATCTGAAAAAGAAAAAGAAGCTAAAGTTTCTAATGGTATAAGTTTATCTTCTGGACTTGTTGCTGGTGGTTCTATAATAGGACTTGTAGGTATAATATTCCAAGTAACAGGTGTTATTAAAGGAGCTGGACCAAGTGGATTTGCAGCAACTAATGGAATGGCAGCTGTAATATTGGTAGTTCTAATAATAGCTACTATAATACCAATATTAAGAAGTAAGGCAAAAAATGCTGGAAAATAATGAAGATGTTTTAAACATAATATATAAAATATCTAATAGTTTAGAGTATGAAGTAGATAAAGAGAATATGGTAACTATACTTATAAAACAAGATTATAAGATCCAGAGGTTCTTTAGAAAACTTAAATTTAAAATTCCAGAGTATAAGAAAATTGATTTAGATGAATATGGAAGCTTTGTGTTTTTGCAGATTGATGGCAATAAAACTGTAAGAGATATTGGCGAAAGTCTAGAAGGAAAGTTCGGTGATAAAGTTCACCCACTTTATGAAAGATTATTATTATTCTTAAATCATATAGACGTTAATTGTCACTACATAGAAAAAGTGAATATTTGATTGAAGAGGCAGTAAATTATAGCTGTCATACATAAAAGTATGCAAAAAGCATTTTCTAAGATTTTAGAAAATGCTTTTTGTTATTTTATTAGTTAAAAATGATTAGAAGTTGTATTGGGTATAGATTTGGTTTACAAAAATAAGGAATATGTCCTAAAAAGTATGAAGAAGTAGAATATTGATACTATTTGATAGAAATAGACTTTACCATACTTTGAATTTTATGGGCATTTGGCATATAATTCAATTATAACATGGGCCATTTTGACAACATGTTACATAGAGTGAAAACATTAGTTAAAGATAAGGTAACATTAACTAAATTATTACAAGAGGTGAAAAACATGGGGAAAATAGTTACACTAGGAGAAATAATGCTTAGGCTTTCGCCATTAGGCTATGATAGGTTTTCTCAATCTAAAGAGTTCAATGCATTTTATGGTGGAAGTGAGGCAAATGTATCAGTTTCACTTGCTAACTTTGGAAAGGAAACAAGTTATGTAACAAAGCTTCCAGAGAATGATATAGCACAATGTGCAATAAACGAATTAAGAAAATATGGAGTTGATACAAAGGACGTAGTAAGAGGCGGAGAAAGAATAGGTATTTATTTCTCTGAATATGGAGAATCTCAAAGACCAACTAAGTTTGTTTTTGACAGAAAAGGTTCTTCGATGGCAGAAGCTAAAAGAGAAGATTTTAATTGGGATAAAATATTTGAAGGAGCAGAATGGTTCCATTTTTCAGGAATAACTCCAGCACTTTCAGATGAATGTGCAAAAATTACATTTGATGCTGTAAAAGCAGCTAAGAAAAAAGGATTAACAATAAGTATAGATTTAAATTACAGAGAGACTTTATGGAATAAAGATAGATTTAGTAAAGTTATTAGAGAACTTTTAGAGTATTGTGATATAGCTTTAGGAAGTGTTGAAGAAGCACAAATGGCAATGGGTGTACCTGAAGATGAAGGAGCAGATTGCAATGAAATACTTAAAGAATTTGTGGAAAAGTTCAAGCTTAAATATGCTACAATAATATTAAGAAACAGATTTACAGCAGAGGATGTAGATTGGACAGCCGTTCTTTATGATGGAAAGACTTTCTATAACTCTAAGAAGTATGATATACATGTTATAGATAATATAGGTGGAGGAGATGCCTTTGCAGCATCACTTATATATGCAATAACATCAGGGTATTCAACTCAAGATATTATAGAATTTGCAACAGCTGGTTCATGTTTAAAATACAGCATGATTGGAGACGCTAATCTTTCAACAGTAGCTGAAGTTGAAAATCTTATGTACGGTGATAGTACAGGAAAAGAAAAAAGATAATATATAAATAAGCATAAAAAAGTGAATTCAAATTAATGAATTCACTTTTTACATAGTATTAATTATAAAAAGCATTATCTAATTATCTTGAAATCCATTCTATAACTGCTTGATGTGTGGAAGCACATGAATCTGCATCTGTTTTAGTTACAAATAATATATCTCCTTTATTTGCTACAGCTTTAAGTTCTTCTAATATTTCCTGAGCTGATAAAGTACTTTTAACAAGGTATCCTTCAGGCATAAAGTTAGCCCAAGCTCCTACAGATTTTATCTTTGCAATTATATTATTTTCACTAGATTCAATATGTTCATGATCATGCTTGTGATCATGATCGTGACCACATCCACAAGTGTCACTGACAAAATATGTAATCATATATACTGACATAAAATTATCTCCTTTCAAAACAAAACTACAATTATAGCTTGTTTACATATATTTAAATTATACATTAATATTTGAAGATGTAAATGATAGTTTTTATCAGATTCCTAAAATATAGCACTAAAAAATTATTATTTGCTCAACTATTTTTTTACCTGCACAGAAATTTTTGATAAATATTTATTTGGACTTTTAGTAATAATCTCATCTGATATATTTTCTACATAAACGTCTCCGCATACAGAAAGATTGTTTTTAATTATATAATCATCTATCCTTTGAAAAATCTTGAAGTCATCAGCTAAGTAGCTATTATCATATGCTATAACATAAAGTCCACAAGGTTTTATGGTTTTTTCTATATAATCCATGTCAGAAGGTAATTTGTAAAAATAATTGTAGGAAAAAGGAGTGTCAGAAAAGGCAGCATTATATTTAGAATATACACCTACGGGATATCCATATAGAATTTTTTTACTATAACAATAATCAAGAAAGTTAGCAAAGTCTTCCTCAAGATCATCATCAGAATTAGAAAAAATATGATCAGGGCCTAAAAATAAAACTTCTTCTGTGCAGTTTTCTAAAAATATATCATTACAATTAATATTAGATATCATATTAACGTTTTTAGTTCTCTGTTCTATAATATAATTCATTTGATTTAACCTATTAAGCTCTTCAAGTATTTTCTTTTTTTGATTACTAATTAATTCAAGAAGATTATTTTCAGATATATTATCTAAATAAGTTTTTATGTCTTTTAAAGGAACATCCAAATCTTTCAAGGATAGAATTATACTTACCTCATCTAATTGATTATATGAATAATATCTATAACCATTTTCCTTAACCAATGCAGGCTTTAAGATACCTATGTCATTGTAATATATTAAATTTTTTCTACTTATTCCAGACAATTTAGAAAAAGCACCTATAGATATATACTTTTTCAAATTTATAAAATTACTCATAATCATCAACCTCTATAAATTTTTCTTCTTTCAGATATTTTATTTATAAAATCATTGACTGTCAAGTTACTGGATAGTTTATGATGAGTTCTAGAAATAAAATATGGCTAAAGGAGAATATTATGCTAAAGTTGTTCAAACATTTTAAAGTAAATAAAGTACTCTTAATTTCACTAATAGTAATTATAGTAATGAAAACCATAGGTATATTATATATTCCTACACTAGTTGCAGATATAGTAAATAATGGAGTAATAAAAGGAGATATATCATATGTATTAAAAACTGGTGGAATGATGATAGTTGTTGCTTTTGTTACAGGTATCTCTGCAATACTTTCAACGTATTTTTCAGCAGAGGTATCAACATCAATTGCTAGAGATATTAGAAGTAAAATTTTTTCACATTCACAAAAATTATCAGTGGAGGATTTTAAACACTTTTCAACTTCATCATTAATCACAAGATGTACAAGCGATGTTAATCAAATTGAAAATACAATAAATATGGCTATAGAAATGATAATTCCTGTTCCATTTATAGTTATAATAGGAATGTTTTTAGCCTTTCATAAAGATCCTTATATGGCGCTTATAATTTTTCTTTCAGGAATAGCTGTTTTAATATTTAGTGTACTTATAAGTAAAAAAGTTATAAATCTATCATTAAACTTGCAGATTCAGTTAGATAAAATCAATTCAAAAGTTAGGCAGTTTATTTCAGGTATAAGAGTTATACGTGCCTTTAATCGTGAAAACTATGAAAAGAAGATAATGAATGAGGCTTTTAGGAACTATGCCAATACTAATATAAAAATGAATAAGATATTTGCTGTAGCCATGCCAATAATAATGATTATAATGAATATTTCTGCAGTTAGCATTTTGTGGTTTGGAGCTATAAGAATAGAAAGCAGAGATATGCTAGTTGGAGATATTATGGCTATTATTGAGTATTCAATAATAATACTATTTTTTTTAGTAATGGCAATGATGGTACTAATTAATATCCCACGTGCTAGTGCTTGCTCAAAACGTATTTTAGAAGTTTTGGAATATACACCTGAAATAGTAGATGAAGAGGCAAATATAATTAAGCCTGATAATATAGAAACTTTAGAGTTTAAAGATGTTACATTTTCCTATGAAGATGCTAAAGAACATGTTCTTAACCACATTAATTTTACATGTGAAAAAGGTAAAACTACTGCAATTATAGGGGCTACCGGTTCAGGGAAAAGCACTATAGCTAAATTAGTATCAAGACTGCATGACTTAGAAGTTGGAGAAATTTTAATTAATAGTGATATTAATATAAATGAATTCTCACAAAATACCTTAAGAGATATGGTAAGTTTTGTACCTCAAAAGGCTTTTTTATTTAGTGGAACTATAGCAGATAATTTAAGACATGGCAGGAAGGATGCAACTTTGGGGGAAATAATAGATGCAGCAAAAATAGCACAGGCAGATGATTTTATTTTTAATCAAAAGTTAGGCTATGATTCTTTTGTAGCACAAGGTGGAAGTAATTTTTCAGGTGGGCAAAAACAAAGATTATGTATTGCAAGAGCCTTAGTTAAGAAAAGTTACATATATATTTTTGATGATAGTTTTTCAGCTTTAGATTATAAAACAGATGCTAGAGTAAGGGCAGATATGAAAGATGAGTTAAAGGATTCCATTGTTATAACCATCGCTCAAAGAATTAGTACAATTATGGATGCAGATCAAATCATAGTCTTAGATGAAGGAAGTATAGTAGGAAAAGGCACACATAAGGAACTTCTTAGAACTTGTCCTATTTATATGAAGATAGCGGAAACGCAATTAAGTAAGGAGGAGTTAATATGATGCAGGAAGAAAATTCAAAAGATATTGCTTTCTTAAATGATGATATGTCAGCAGAAAAAGCTAAAGATACTAAAAATACAGTAAAGAGATTATTTAAATTGCTCCTCAATCAAAAATGGAAGTTAATTACGGTAATATTTTTTGCTATCGTAAGTTTAATATTTACAATGACTGCACCATTAATTTTTAGTAAGGCTATAAATACTGTTGTTGAAGGAATAAAAAATGTATTTGTTACTGGTTCATTTAACATAGACTTTAATATTATAAAAAGACTTTCTGTGCTACTGATTACTATATATGTAATATCATCATTATCAAATTACGTGCAGCAATACATAATGGCAACTGTATCTCAAAACTTAGTATTATCAATAAGGAGAAAAATAAGCAAAAAACTAACTAAGCTTCCTTTAAGATATTATGATACTCATAAGAAAGGTGAAGTTTTAAGCAGGGTATCTAATGATTTAGAGAAGTTAGCTGAAACTTTGCAAACAGGATTAATGCAATTTATTACAGCTGTAATTACAATCATAGGATCTGTTATACTTATGTTTTCAATAAGTTATGTATTAGCACTTATTGCTATTGTATCTATTATTATGGGAATTGTGGTTACTTTAATAGTTGGGAAAAAGAGCTTTAATTATTTCACAAATAGGCAAGAGTCATTAGGTGTATTTAATGGTCAGATAGAAGAATATTTTACTGGGCAAATGGTTGTAAAGACATTTAACCTAGAAGATGATCTTATTAATACTGTTGAGAAATCTAATAATAAATTATATTTAGATGAAAAAAAAGCTCAATTTATTACATATGCTATAAATCCATTAATTCGTTTAATGAATCAAATGGGATATGTATTAATAGCAGCCCTTGGAGCAGTATTTGTTATTCAAGGAAAATTATCAATAGGAATAATACAAGCTTTCTTTCAATATTTAGACCAAGCATCAGAACCTTTAACTGAGGCAGCTTATACTTTAAACTCAATGCAGGCAGCTATTGCTTCAGCTGAACGTGTATTTGAAATTTTAGATGAGGAAGAGGAAAAAGAAGATTGTCTAGAAAATAAAATAATATCAAATCCAAAAGGAAATATAGAGTTTGAAGATGTAAGGTTTGGATATGATAAAAATCTTTTAATTACAGGAATGAATTTAAATGTAAAAGCTGGTGAAAAAGTTGCTATAGTTGGTCCTACAGGAGCTGGAAAGACTACTTTGATAAATCTTCTTATGAGATTTTATGAGATAAGTCACGGGGAAATAAAGATAGATGGCGTTGATATAACTAAATTAGAAAGATCTCATTTACGTTCTTTATTTGGAATGGTATTACAAGATTCCTGGTTATTTGATGGAACTATTAAAGAAAATATTTCATATAGCAAAGATAGAGCAGAGTATTCAGAAGTGGAGAATGCAGCAAAGCTTGCCAAGATTGATCACTTTATAAAGACACTTCCAAGTGGCTATGGTACTGTTTTAAATGATGAGGATTCTTCCGTATCTCAAGGACAAAAGCAACTTTTATGTATAGCTCGTGCTATTTTAGCTAATCCATCAATTTTAATACTTGATGAAGCAACTTCAAGTGTAGATACAAGGACGGAATTGGAAATACAGAATGCCATGGATAATTTAATGAAAGGTAGAACTAGTTTTATAATAGCTCATAGATTATCTACCATAAAAAATGCTGATAAGATTCTTGTTATGGATAAGGGAAATATTGTGGAGCAGGGAAGTCATGATGAGTTACTTAATAAAAATGGCTTATATAGTGATATATATAATAGTCAGTTTGTTAGATAAATAGCCTTTTGAATATTTTTACAACATAACTTAAAAAGTATCATTATTTTCTGCTAGAGAATATAACATTTTGACATGTATTAGTAACAAAACATCATAGTTAATGATAATTATAAAAAGTATAATTATAACAGGATTCAAAAAAGTTATATTATAGCAAGTAAAAGGTGGTTTGAAAAATGGGAGTTATGTTTAATAAAGAAAATAGGTTGTTTCACATAAAGACAAATAATACAAGTTATGCATTTAGAGTATTAGAAACTGGACATTTAGTTCATTTATATTGGGGAAGAAAAATTAATTCTAATAAGTTAGATTATTTATTTAAAAAAAGACAATGTGGTAGTTTTTTAGCAGATACAGATAATATTGATGACTTACAACTTGAGATGATACCACAAGAGTATCCATCGTATGGAAATACTGACTTACGTAGTCCAGCCATTCAAATAAAATTAGATGATGGAACAACAGTAACAGATTTTAGATATGAAGGGCACAAAATATATAATGGAAAGAAGAAACTTCAAGGATTACCAGCAACATATGCAGAGATTGAAAAAGATTCTAAGACCCTTGAAGTTTCTTTAAAAGATGAGTTAGTAGGATTAAGAGTGATATTATCTTATACTGTATTTGAAAACTATGATGCTATTACAAGAAGCTGTAAAATAATTAATAACAGTGAAAAAGATGTTGATATATTAAGAGTTTTAAGTGCAAACGTGGATTTTACACATAGTGAATTTGATTTGGTTCAATTATCAGGTGCATGGGCTAGAGAAAGACATATTGTTAGAAGTCCATTAAGATTAGGAATGCAATCAGTTGAAAGTAGAAGGGGAGCAAGCAGTCATGCTCAAAATCCATTTATAGCTTTAGTAAGCAAAGACACAACAGAAGATAATGGAGAAGTGTATGGTTTCAATTTAATATATAGTGGTAACTTCTTAGCAAATGTTGAGGTAGATATGTATAATCAAGCAAGAGCTCAAATTGGTTTAAATCCATTTGATTTTACATGGAATTTAGAATCAAGGGAAGAATTTCAAGCACCAGAAGTAGTGATGGTTTATTCAGCAAAAGGATTAAGTGGTATGTCTCATATTTATCATAATTTATATAGAGAAAGATTATGTAGAGGTAAATTTAGAGATAAGGAAAGACCAATACTAATTAATAATTGGGAAGCAACTTATTTTGATTTTAATAATGAAAAAATTGAGTCTATAGCAAAGGAGTCTAGTGAACTTGGAGTAGAGTTATTTGTTTTAGATGATGGATGGTTTGGAGAAAGAAATAACGATGATAGCTCCCTTGGAGACTGGTTTGTAAATGAAGAAAAAATTAAGGGTGGATTGAATAAATTAGCTAAGAATATTAATAAAATGGGAATGAAATTTGGGTTGTGGTTTGAGCCAGAAATGATATCTCCTAAAAGTAAACTTTATGAAGAACATCCAGATTGGTGTATTCATATTGAAGGAAGAACAATATCAAAGGCTAGAAATCAACTTATCTTAGATTTATCTAGGGATGAGGTTTGTGATGCTATAATCAAGATGATTACAGATATATTAAAATCTGCACCAATATCTTATGTAAAATGGGATATGAATAGAAATATGACAGAAATAGGTTCTGAGGCTTTGCCAGCTAAAAAACAAAAAGAAGTTGCTCATAGGTATATGCTTGGATTATATAAGATTTTAGAGAATATAACATCTAATTTTCCTAATATATTATTTGAAAGCTGCTCTGGTGGAGGGGGGAGATTTGATGGAGGAATGTTATACTATATGCCTCAAACATGGACAAGTGATGATACAGATGCAATAGAAAGATTAAAAATTCAAGAAGGAACTTCTTTGGTTTATCCAAGTGTTACTATGGGCTGTCATGTTTCAGCAGTTCCTAACCATCAAGTTTATAGAACCACTCCACTGAATACAAGAGCCATAGGGGCAATGGCAGGAACTTTTGGGTATGAGCTAGACATAACTAAAATGTCTGAAGAGGAAAAGAAAGAAGTTAAATCACAAATAGAATTTTATAAAAGTATTAGGAAAATTGTTCAATTTGGTGATTTATATAGGTTAAAAAGTTCATTTGATAGCAATGAAGCTGCTTGGATGCATTTATCTAAGGATTATAATATTGCGGTTATAAGTTATGTTAAAAAGTATGCTGAAGCAAATGTACTTTCAAAGAGATTGAAGCTTAAGGCTTTAAATAAGGATTCATTTTATGAAGTAATTGAAACAGGTGAAGTCTTTGGTGGAGATGAACTTATGTACATTGGGCTGGATATTGGAGAACTAAAAGGAGACTATGAAGCTAGAATTTGGACTTTAAGAAAAGTTAATTAATAAATTAAGAAAGATCTTAAAAAGTGGGAAGATTCAATCACTCTTTAGGATCTTTTTTTTATTAGTCTAATAAGTATTTTTCCATATGTTCTTGTTTTGTTGCTCTATATTTTCTAGGACTAACACCTTTAATTTTTTTAAAAGCTTTAGAAAAGGCCAGAGGATCGCTATATCCACATGAAAAAGCTATATTTGATATAGGTAAATCAGTATTATACAGTAATTCAGCAGCTTTTATAATTCTAAATTCCATTAAAAATTTCTGAGGAGACATATTTAAGTTATTTTGAAAAATAGAGGTAAGATAACTTCTATTTAAGCATAAAAACTTTGCAATATCTGAAACTTTAATAGGGTTATGATAATTATTTTGAATAAAAATAATAGCCTTATTAATGTATTCGTTAGTGTTTCTTTCCTTTCTTAATGGGTTTATATCTTTATTATTTTCAGTAAGTTTTGAAAAAAATAAATTTAGTAAACCTTGTATTTTAAAGGCATTAGATGATGATTGAGTGTGATGCTTAAGTATTTCTATAATATATTCTTTTAAGGAATCATCTTTATCATAATTAAAAATAAGATTGTCTCTATCTAATCCAGCAGATTTTAAATAAAGATTAACTTTATTACCATCTATACCAATCCAAAGGTATTGCCAAGGATCTTTTTCATCTGCTTGATAAAATGTAATCACATTAGGGCATATTAAGAAACCTTGATTTTTCTTTATGGTATATTTCTTAGAACCTACATAGTAGTACCCTTGTCCAGATAATACGTAATGAATTAAGTAATTTGGTCTAATGGCTGGGCCGAAGGAATGTGATGGCTTACATTGTTCTAAACCGCAATAACAAAGATATATATCATTAAAATCTCTATTTGTATTTTCTAAATAATAAACATTCATTAGCTATCCTCCCCAATTAACATAAAGCCATGTTTTACCATGTTAATATATACGATTTTACCTTATGAATAGCTTAAAATCAATATCATAAGAAAATGTATATATGTAATTAGATTACACCTAACATTTAGACATGTTTCAATTACATGATTCCATTTATTATCATATAAAAATAAGCTAAAATCATATTTGTAAACGTTATTACTGCGATAAATAAAAGTGATAACTTAAAGGAGATGGGCCGATGAAAAAAAGAAAATTAATAGGGATGATTCTAATCACTTCAATATTTATTACTATGTTTTCAGGATGTTCAGGTGATAAAAGTAAGAAACAAGTAGTATTTTTTAGCAATAAAATTGAAGCTGTAAACACATATAATGAGCTAGCCGAAAAGTTTGAGAAAGAAAATCCTAATATTGATGTGATTGTAAGCGCTCCACCAAGTGCTTCAACAGTATTAAAAACTAAACTCGTAAAAGATGATGCTCCAGATATTATTTCCCTTTCAGCAGATAGAAGCTATGCTGATTTTGTAGATGCTAATATATTAGAAGATTTAACTGGAAAAATAGATATGGATCAGGTTGATTCAATATATTCTGATATGATGAAAAACCTTGAGTTAAATAGCAAGAGTGGTGTATATGGAATACCATATGCATTAAATGCTAGTGGAGTTATATATAATAAAGATATTTTTAAAAAGTTAGGTTTATCTATACCGAAAACTTGGGATGAGTTTTTGGGCATTGCACAAATTATTAAAAAAAATGGAATTACACCATTTTACTTTACATTAAAAGATTCTTGGACAGCACTTCCACCATGGAATACAATATCAAGTACTTTGGTTGATAGTGATTTTTCTAAGAAGATTAATAAGGGAGAGACTACATTTAATGAACTTTATTCTGAAACTACAGATAAAATTATTCAGTTAATAGATTATGGACATTCTGATAACTTTGGAGTTGGATATAATGATGGAAATGTAGCTTTTGCACAAGGTAAATCTGCAATGTATCTACAAGGTAGCTATGCCATTTCTCCCATATTAGAGGTTAATAAAGATATTAATCTTGGAATGTTTGTATTACCAGCAACTAATGATACTGAGAAGAACAAATTAGTATCAGGTGTAGATGTATATTTTTCAATTTCTAAAGATTCTAAGAATAAAGAAGAGAGCATTAAATTTATAAATTTTTTACTTAGAAAAGATAACGCTCAACAATATATAGATGAACAATGTGCATTTTCAGCAATAAAAGGTGTAAAACAAAAGGATTCTAAGTTCGAAGCATTAGATGAATATTTTAAATCTTTAAAAGTTGTAGATTTCCAAGATCATTATTACCCAGCTGAATTACCAGCGGCAGATATGATACAAACCTATTTATTAGACAAGAACAAAAATAAGTTATTAAACAATTTTCAAAAAGAATGGGTCAAAGCAAATAGAGATTATATTGAGAAATAGTATAGAGGGGGAATTTCAATATGAAAAACAGGAATAGATTTTATCTATGTATAACAGTAGCTATGATAATAGTATTTATACTATTTCATACCATTCCTTTAATAAATGGTGTAATCTATAGTTTTACAAATTTTAGAGGGTTTGGGGATTTTCATTTTATTGCCTTGCGAAATTATAAGTATTTATTTACTGATTCTAGGGTAGTTAATTCTTATATGTTTACATTTAAATTTGCCATAGTGGCAACAATAATTGTAAATGTATTAAGTTTAGTTTTTGCAACAGCTTTAAATTCAAAGATAAAGTTTAAAACTACTTTAAGAGGATTATATTTTTTGCCTAATATTCTAGGTGGATTAATAGTAGGTTATATATTCAATTATATATTTTCATTTATAATTCCAAGTCTAGGACAAGTTATTAATAGTGATGTGTTTAGTAAAAGTATGTTAGGAAATACAAGTTTAGCGTGGATAGCTGTTGTTATAGTAGCATCATGGCAAGCAATTGCATTTAATACAATTATCTATATATCAGGACTTAAAACTATTCCTGATGATGTATATGAAGCTAGTTCAATTGATGGGGCAAGTAAATGGCAACAATTTAAAAGTATCACATTCCCACTAATTGCACCTTTTTTTACAATAAATATTGTCCTATGTATGAAAAACTTTTTAATGATATTTGATCAGATTATGTCATTAACTGGGGGAGGACCTGCACAGTCAACAGAATCAATTTCCATGCTTATTTATAATGCAGGATTTGGAGGAAATCAATTTGGATATCAATCTGCTAATTCTGTAATGTACTTTATAGTTATAGTGGCAATATCAATATTCCAGGTTAAGATTTTAGAGAAGAGAGAGGTGCAGCTATAATGCAAGAATTAAATACTGATGTGAAAGTTGAAAGAAAAACTAAAAAGTTGTCTGTACTAAAAAAACAGGAAGGAAAAGTAAATTGGCCTGTTACAATATTATTGATTCTTTGTTCACTAACAATACTATTTCCTCTATATATAACTATAGTTATAGCCTTTAAACAACCATCTGATATGACTCAAAATGTATTATCACTTCCTAAAACATGGAACTTTAGCAATTTCGCTGAAGCTATAGAAATGACAAATTTCTTTCATGTGATCTTAAATAGTTTGATTATAACTGGTGGAGCGATAGTAGTAACTATAGTAACAAATTCACTAGTTGCATATGCAATAGCAAGAAATATGCATAAGAAATTTTATAAATTTGTTTATTACTTTTTTGTAAGTGCAATGTTTGTACCATTTTCTATGTTAATGTTACCTCTTGTAAAACAAGTAAGTGCATTTAACTTGGACAACAGATTAGGTATGATAATTCTTTATATGGTGTATGGGATTTCTATGAATACTTTGCTTTATGTAGGTTATTTAAAAAATATTCCTTTGTCATTAGAGGAAGCTGCATATGTTGATGGAGCTTCACCTTGGACTGTATTTTGGAAAATAATATTTCCATTAATGAAACCAATGCATGCAACAGTAGGAATAATGACAGCACTTTGGGTTTGGAACGATGTAATGATGCCTTTAGTAATTTTAAGTGATCAAAATGCTGCAACATTACCATTAGCTCAATTTATTTTTCAATCAAAGTTTGGAACAAACTATAATGTAGCTTTTGCATCATATCTTTTAGCTTTATTGCCACTATTAGTATTTTATTTATTCGCACAAAAGTGGATAATAAATGGAGTTACAAAGGGTGCTATTAAGTAGGCATTTTGCAGTTTATCTGTAAGGCAAAAAGGAGGAGTACCTAAACCTGATTAAATTTTAATCAAGCTTAGATACTCCCTTTCTTTTTCAGTAAATTATAGATTAATTATTAGACTATACTGTATAATTTACACCATTATTATTATCCCAAGCATTAGCTTCTTTATAGTTTACAGAAAATACAGCTTTTCCATTAAAATAGCCGTGAATAGTCCAAAGTTCTTTTCCATCACTTCTAGTTTTAACATAAGTAGCTTTATCAGAATCTTTCCAAACTCCATCAGCATCAATATAGTGTAAAACTATAGTTTTATCGTAGCTTTTATTATCTACTAATATATATGCATTATACTCGTCTACTGCATATGGTGAATGCCAATAGTTATTACCATCATGAATATACGCAACAGTACGAAGATTAATTGAATCAAATTTTACTATTTGATTTGTAACTGTATCAGTAGCTGCAATTGGTTCAACGTTAGGAGTAGCAACTGTGGAAGCGCTTGCACAAATTGGCGCAGAAAGACAAATAGTAGTTACTAGTCCAGCCATTAATTTAATTAAACATTTTGATTTCATTTTAATACCACCATCCCGTAAGTTAATTTGAAATATATTTCAGTATTATAATAGCACTCCTTGTGCCTGCATACAAATACCAAAAACTCCAGTAATTTACTTAATTCTCAAATTAAGTTGCTTTAAACTGGAATAAAGTGCAAAAAGCTACAGCAAGGTAAGGAATACTTGCCATTAAGCCTTTATATATAATTTGACCATTGTGATGTGAAACAAAAAAATAGAAGAGAATGTGTTAATATAGGACTATACGTCATATTTGAATATAATTACTTGACTTTAGGTATTATATAAAACTTAAGATTTCTTAAGAAATTTTTATAAATGTTTTAAACTCTTCCTCCTACAATGATACTGGAATAGGAGGAAGAGATATGAAAAAGATATTAAAAAAGTTTATACTAATTATTATGATAAGTTGGACATTTTGTTACAGTGTAAGCTGCACAAGCTTAAACGAAGGGGCGAATTTAAATGATAAAGAAATCCAAGTGTCTGGGAATACAAGTCCAGAACAATTATTAGTAAATGAAAAGAATGTGTTAAGTAAGGACTATGAACCATCTAATTTAACTATCCCTAATATAGAATTTGCAGATGGAGTAAGTCCTGAGGAAAAACATATAGCAGGAGTTATAGCAAAACCTCTAGAAGAATTAGTAAGAAAAGCCAAAGATGAAGGCATAATATTACTTGGCAACTCAGGTTATAGATCATATAAGTCTCAGGAGAAAACTCTTAATAATAGAGTAAAAGAAGAGGGGAAAAAACTTGCAGCAGCATATGTAGCGAAACCAGGATCTAGCGAACATCAAACTGGATTATGTATTGACATGACTAATAAAGATAAATATTTTGTTAGCGGAACAAAAGAAGCAAAGTGGCTTGCAAAGAATTGTTATAAATTTGGTTTTATTATAAGGTATCCAGCAGGAAAGAAAAACATAACAGGGATAGAATATGAACCTTGGCATATTAGATATGTTGGAAAAACTGCTGCTAAGTATATTTATGATAAAAGAATTACATTAGAGGAGTATCTCAAAAAATAGTTATATAGTGGGAGGAGAAAATGAATAATAATATTCTTGTAGTTGATGATGAAAAGGAAATAAGAGAATTATTAGAAATAAATCTTAGAAATGATGGATTTACTGTTTTTAAGGCAAGTTGTGGAGAAGAAGCTTTAAAAATATTAGAAGATGAAAAAATTCATTTAATAGTTTTGGATATAATGATGCCAGGTATGGATGGATTAGAAGTTTGCAAAATAGTAAGAGAAAAATATAGCATACCAATTCTTATGTTAAGTGCAAAAGCAGAAGATATGGATAAGATACAGGGCATTATGACTGGGGCTGATGATTATTTGTGTAAACCCTTTAACAATTTAGAACTTATAGTTAGGGTAAGAGCATTACTTAGAAGAGCTTATTTTTTTAATACAAAGATGCAAGCTTTAGATGACATAATAAGAATTGAATCAATGGTTATAGATAAAGTGAAACATAAAGTAACAATAGATGATAAGGAAATAGCTTTTACAGCAAGAGAATTTGAAATTTTATATTTATTAGCTACAAATAGAGGACGGGTCTTTAGTGCAGAAGAAATTTTTGAAAGAGTATGGAAAGAAAATTATTATCAATCTAATAATACAGTTATGGTGCATATGAGCAGAATTAGGGATAAGATAGAGCAACATATGGAAGGTAATGAGATAATTCATACTGTTTGGGGAGTGGGTTATAAAATTGAGAAATAAAAGGTTATATAAATTTTGGTTATCAACATTAATTGATTTTGTAGGAGCTTTGGTACTCACATGTACCACAATAGGTATAAGTGCAATTGTATTAGATTATTTGTATAGAAATACTAATATGATGAGTGTCAGCTATTTTTGGAGATATTGGAGGGTTATTAAATATGATATATTAGGAGATTTCACTTATATAATTTTAGGTGGAGTCCCATTTTTCATATTTTATATTCTAATAACATATAGAAAAACTAAGAGCTTAGTAGATATTATAAATCAAACTGAAATAATGGCTGGTGGTGATTTAGACAGGTTAATAGATGTTAGGGCCAAAGGTGATATTAGAGCTTTATCAGAAAATATAAATAATATATCAAAACAGCTCAAAGAAATAACTAAGGAAGAAAGAAAAGCACAAAAAACTAAAAATGAATTAATAACTAATGTGTCACATGATTTAAGAACTCCCTTAACTTCTATAATGGGATATCTAGAAATTATCGATAGTGATAAATATAAAGATGAAGTTGAACTTAGATATTATACTAATATAGCATATGAAAAATCTAAGAGTTTAAGTGTGCTTATAAATGACTTATTTCAGCTTACTAAAATGCAAAATAATAGTATTAATCTAAATAAAAATCATATTAATTTAGTGGATCTATTAGGGCAAGTAGTTGCTTATTTTGAATATCAATTTAAAAGCGCAGATATGGAGTCAAGGGTTAGATTTTCAGATGATAAGCTAATTGTAAATGCAGATTCAGAAAAATTAGTGAGGGCATTTGAAAATTTGTTAACTAATGCAATTAAGTATGGACAAGAAGGCTATTATGTTGATGTAACAACAAAATTACAAGAGAATATGGCAGTAGTTCAAGTAATAAATTACGGTGAAGCAATATCGTCAATAGATTTGCCCTATATATTTGATAGATTTTATAGAATAGAAAAATCAAGAAATAGTAAGATAGGGGGATCTGGATTAGGGCTAGCTATAACGAAAAATATTATAGAATTACATAATGGAGAAATAGTAGCTTATAGTGATAATAATAGAACCATATTTGAAATAAAACTGCCAGTTATTTGATAAATAAAAATTAGCATATTCTGAAGAATATATATGGTAGTATTCTTATATTCTTCAGAATATGCTGGGAAAATGCGGGCTCAGAGGATGCTTTAGCAAAAATGGTAAGGAATAGTTTGTTAAGAAGAGAAGAGTATGTTATTATAGAATCCTATTAAAAATTGAGAGAACTTTTAGATGAAAAATTAAAAGAACAAATGGAGGAAATATATTGATGAATAGTTTACCAAATTGTCCAAAATGTAATTCTGAATATACTTATGAAGATGGAGGATTTCTAATTTGTCCAGAGTGCGCTCATCAATGGATTGCAGGATTAGAAGATATTAACGATGAAAATGAAAATGTTGTTAAAGATGCAAATGGAAATATCTTAAATGATGGTGATTCTGTAATGATAATTAAGGATCTTAAAGTAAAAGGTGCCTCATCGTCTTTAAAAAAGGGAACAAAAGTAAAAAATATACGTTTAGTTGATGGAGATCATAATATTGATTGCAAGATTGATGGATTTGGAGCTATGAGTTTAAAATCGGAATTTGTAAAAAAGGTATAATTTTCAGGTGCAAAAATAATAATATCATTAAGGATATCTGATCTTTTCACATTAAAAACACATAGGTTGCAATGGAGTAATCTTATTAAAAAAAGGGCTATATCAAAATAAATTCGATACTAGCCGATAAAAAAAGAGAATTCAACATTAAAATTGAATTCTCTTTTTTGTGCATAATTTAACTAATAAATATAAGAGTAACAAAAAAAGTAGTTTTTAAAAGAGCAAAAAATCTGTTGGAATAATAAACAGATTTTTTTGCTCTTTTTTTATATCTAAAGTTCAGCAAATTGGCTTCACTTAATAAAAAGTATTATGAGAAGAATTGATAGAGAAATTACAAGTAAATAAAAATATTTGCATATTAATAGTTATAATAAAATGAAATTCTTATAACGATAAAGTGGTAAAAATATATAATATTGCACAAAAAGAACTAAATATACAAATAAAGGGGTTGATGTAAATTTACTTATTTGATATATTGATGGTAAAGAGTGGAAAAAGGAAGAATAGATATGGAAGAAGTAATTTTGGTTGATAAAAAAGATAATATTGTTGGAAAATGTGAGAAAATTGAAGCTCATCATAAAGGATTAAGACATAGAGCTTTCTCGGTATTTATATTCAATTCTAAAGGAGAAATGCTTATTCAAAAAAGAGCTTTACATAAATATCATTCTCCAGGATTATGGTCAAATAGCTGCTGTAGTCATCCTAGAATCAATGAAACAACTGAATATGCAGCACATAGAAGACTTAAGGAAGAACTGGGATTTGATTGCGAAATTATTGAAAAAACAACATTTTGTTATGAAACAAGCTTAAATAATAATCTATATGAAAATGAATATGATCATATTTTTGTAGGAATATATGATGGAATAGTTATAGTTAATGATGATGAAATAGAAGAATTTGCATGGATTAATATGAAAGAATTATTAAAAGAAGTAGAGAAAAAACCAGATGATTTTACTTTTTGGTTTAAGAAAATATTAAATTATAATATTAAAGAAATTTGTTAAGTGACTAAATTGATATAAATAAAAGGAGTGTAGGTAATATATTATGAATAAAGGAATAAATTATATCTTTGGTACAAAAGCAGAAACGAAAATTGATGAAGTATATGAAAAGTTAGAAAGTATAAGAAAGAGTATACAAGATATAACAAATGAGGAAGTGCATTTTGCAGGCAAGTCATCATATTATTTATTCCCTTTTATTTTTAATAGATCATTTGATTTTTATGATGAAAAAAAGTTATCTGAATTGTGTGTATGTAGTGTTTTATGCTTAGATTATTGCTTGTATACAGATAAAGTTTTTGATGAACAGATAGAATTAACTGAACAGTTGTTTCATAATAAAACTTTGGTAAATCAAATTTTTACTAAGAAGTTTAGTGAGTTATGTAAGGGCGATAATAGAATATGGGACTATTATTTCAAGTATTATAAAGAATATGTTACAGCAGTAAAATTGGAACATGAAAATATGTTTGGTAAGCTAGAAAACTATTCTTGGGAACAGTTTGAAACTATATCAAAAGGAAAGCAGGCGTTAGCAAAGATAATACCTACTGTTATGGGCTGTCTAACAGAAAATAAAGAGGGAATACAAGATTTTGAGAAAGCACTAGATTCAATGTCAGTTGCGCTACAATTATACGATGATCTTAGGGATTGGAAAGATGATTTTAAAAATGGAAGATATTCATGGATATTAAATAAAGTAATTAGAGAGAATAATCTTCAGGATATTAAAGATGAAAAAGTTATTTTAAAAGCCATTGTTAACAAGAAGTATGATACTTATGTATTAGATGTTGCTAATAATTATTGTGAAAATGCTATTTTATGCATAAAAACAAATGATGTATGGGTGAGATATATAAGATTATTGCAAGTAAAGATAAATAAATTAATGATTGATTTAATGCAGATAAAAGGGGAAAAAGTAACAGAATATAATTATTTTTTTAGAAACAAATTAGATATAGAGAATAGAAAAAATTTATCTTCAATTAAAAAGAACACAATTGATTTTATTATTGGTGAATATAATAATAAATTACTTGAACTTAAACATTGGATGTTAAATTTAAATAAAAACAAAGATAAAGAAAGCAAAATTTTAGGAGCTGATATTTTCCAAAGAGCACTTTTGCTTAATTTATTATTGGATATAAAGAAAAATGGATTAGATTATAAATTAAAAGATTTAGATAAAATAATTGAAAATGAAGTCAAATATATAATTAAAAGTAAAACTAGTAGGTACGATTGTGGCTGGGTTTACAATGAGGGACTGTATGGGAATTGTCCGGATTTAGACACTTTTTCAGAAATACTAAGAGTAAATTGCAGTGTAAGTCATAATTCAGACTTAAATTGTGAAGTACAAAAAGTTCTAGATAAAGTTTTTAAAATCAATAGGGGTGATGATTATTTTAAAACCTGGATAATTTATGAAGATGAGTTAGATTATAAAAGAATAGAGCATATGCTTAATATGGATAATGAGATTGAGGTAAATGCAAATTTTGCAGGGGCTTTGTATAATTTTGATTATGTTAAATATAGAATAGTAATAGAAAAGTGCTTGAAAAAAGTTTATTCTAAGCAGCTTGAAAATGGTTCTTGGCAAAGTAATTGGTATGTAGGAAATTACTATTGTGGATATGTTTTATCAAAAACATTTAAATTAGTAAAAGATGATGAAGTAATAAATAAATATCATAATTTTTTAATTGAGTCACAAAATGAGAATGGTTCATGGGGAGATGGAGTAGGAAATCCATTGGAAACTTCATATTCTATTTTATCATTACTTAATATTGGATATTTAAATGAATTAGTAAAATCTTCTCTGGAAAGAGCCACTAATTATTTAATAGAGACAGTAAATGAGAATGGCTATTGGTATGGTTGCGAATTTATTAAAATGGGATTAGGTAAAAATGATAGCAGTGAACAGTTGCTAAGATATAGAAGCTCAATTCTTACTACTATATTTTGTATAGATTCTTTATTAAAATCAAGCAAATTAATTATAGGGTACGGTGAGAAAAATGAAAACTAAGTTTAGTAAATATAATATAGTTGTAAATTCTAAGGGAAAGTATTCAATACTTAATGGATGTACAGGATCATATGATTGTTTTGATGAAAATATAGGAAAGGTACTATTAACTAAAGATGAAAAACTATTAAATCAAGAACCGCTTAAAGTGAAGGAATACCTAGCTAAAAGGGGATATATTTGTAGCAGTGATACAGATGAAAAGAAAATTATGAAGAGGATGGCTGATATACTTCATAAGAATGCATTAAAAAGGTACACTATATCAATTTTACCAACCTATGATTGTAATTTTAGATGCCCATATTGTTTTGAAAGAAGTAATGCTAATTGTAATAAGGATAGAGAAAAAATAATTAGCAAGGAAACGATAGATTCAATTTTTAAAACACTTAATAAATTAGGTAAAGGAGTTGATCCTAATATATATATATTAGGAGGAGAGCCTTTAATGGCAAAGAATTGCAATATAATCAAATATATATTAAATAAAGGTAAAACGTATGGCTTTAAATTTTCTATTTCAACAAATGGTTATGACTTGGATAAATTTATGGGTATTTTTGGTCGTGATACAATCAACTGCCTACAGTTTACTTTGGACGGGTTACAAGAATATCACGATAAAAGCAGGTATTTACTTGGAAGAAAAGGTACATTTGATAAAATTGTAAGTAATATAAAATGTGCATTAAAAAATAATATAAAGGTTAGTGTTAGAAGTAATATAAGTAAAGATAATATGGATGAAATACCTAAACTAATTGATTTTTATAGGGAAAAAGGATGGACAGGCTATAGTAATTTTAGATACTATTTTGCATCAATTAATGAATGTAATAGAGCTAATTCAACTAGTGTTGTAGACATTTTAAACCACATTAAAAGTTTAAATGATAAAAGTATAAACCCTGTAGAAATTGTTGGAGTATATTCTGAGATAAAAAGTAAAATGAGCAAGTATATAAATCAAAATAAATTAGTATTATTTAAATCTGAAGGCTGTAGCAGTAATGCTAATAATATTCTGATTGATCCAAGTGGACAAATCTATAATTGCTTTGATTTAGTGGGTACAAGTTATTGCTACGGAGAGATAGAGGATGATAGCTTTATATTAAATAAGAATATTATCAAATGGCAGAATAGGTATGTTTCTAATATGGATAAATGTATAAATTGTAAATATGCATTATATTGTTCTGGAGGATGTACAGCAGATAATATTAGAACT
Source organism: Clostridium cibarium (assembly GCF_014836335.1). Taxonomy (GTDB): domain Bacteria; phylum Bacillota; class Clostridia; order Clostridiales; family Clostridiaceae; genus Clostridium; species Clostridium cibarium. The sequence goes on along the minus strand of NZ_JACSRA010000011.1, from coordinate 9,656 downwards.
GAAAATGAATTTGATAAGGCAGTATGTGGCGATTATCCAGAAATTTTCGATGAGGTGTTAAGAAGTATCTAAGTAAACAATGTTGGAGAATCATTGAAAGGAGGTGAGAAGAGTGGAAAGAATGGAAGAGTTAGAAGAAAGACTAGCAGAAGAACTAGAAGAAAGAGACGAATTCGGAAGAGTTTGTCCTTTAGGTTATTGGGAATAGTTTCTTAATGTCAATATAAAATGGACTTGTAAGATAATAAGTCATTTATATTAAGAAATTGTACAAGTAAAGTAATGAGGAAACATTAGAAGGGGAGGTGAAAGAGATGGAAAAAATGGAAGAGTTAGAAGAAAGACTAGCAGAAGAATTAGAAGAAAGAGATGAATTTGGAAGAGTTTGTTCTTTAGGTTATTGGGAATAAATTTTAATTTGTAATCTAAAAATGTTATTTCTATTGAAATGTACTTTACTACATTTCAATAGAAATAACTATATTAAGTGGAGATAAAAATGGATTGTTATAAAAGTAAAATACCTATTTTAAAAAATAATTTTACAATTGAATCTATGATAAGTGAAAAGAAGGAAAAAAGTTATATATTAATGACACCTGTAAAAAAATATAAAATAACTCAAGAGTGTAAAGATATTATAGAAGCTATGGATGGAAAAAATACATATGATGATATATCTAATATTTTAAATACAGACATTTCTGCAAAAAAATTAATAGAGCTATATGGAAGTTTATTTAATAAAATGGGTATAGCTGAAGGAAATGAAAATTTAAATATAAAAAAAAGTTTCTTGTTTTGGAAAGTTAAATTAATAGACTCAAAGAAAATAGCTGGTTTTAAATTTATAGACAAATTGTTTGAAAAAAAAATATGTATAGGTGCATGTACTCTTATATTGATAATTAATTTAATAGGAATTATAAAATTTTATGATAATAATAAGATTTATGATGTAGTTATGTCATTAAAAAAAGTTAGTACAATAATTATTCCATTATTATTACTATATCTAAGTGTATTTATTCATGAACTTGGTCATTTCTTTTGCTCTAAATATTTTGGTGTTACTCCAGGAAATATAGGTTTCGGATTTTATTTTACATCTCCTGTACTATTTATAGATTTAGATGAAGTTTGGAAATTGAATAAAGACAAGAGAGTTTTTGTTAATTTGGCAGGATTATATTTTCAATATATCTACTTATCCTTAATTTCATTGATAAGTATAATATTGGGGTTTGGAAATTTATTTTTTTTATGTTTGATATTTGGAATTTGTTGTCTGACAAATTTGATTCCTTTCATAAAGTTAGATGGTTATTGGGTTCTTGCTGATTATTTTGAAATAGAAAATTTACTTAAGTATTCTATGAATATAGTACTATCAAAGTTTAGGATAAAAAAAGAAAATAAAAATTTAAAAAGTAATTTAGATGAAAGGCAGAAAAAATTTTTGCATATGTATATTAAAGGGTTATCTATTTTTATGATAGCTTTTGTAAGTGCATTAATTTTAATGTTTGGGTATAGCATATTTTCAATTTATAAAAATATAAAATACTTTTTATTATATGGAAGTATAGAATTTTTTAATACTTTAAAATTGATTTTAACAGTTATGATATCAATAAAAATGATTAGGGTGATGCGAAATATAATAAAAGAATAAAAAGAAATAAGACAACCCCTGAAACTGAAAATGTTGTATATTACAGGACATGCTGAATTATACCTATATATTATGTGTTTGTATAAAATATTTACATACATTGAAATATATGGTATAATTTTTATGTAGCTATTATATAATACATAGTAGCTGACTAAGCGTAGGAGGGTATAAATGGATATTCAATTGAAAAAAGGAGCTTTAGAAATTTGCGTTTTATCTATATTAAGTGAAAAAGATTATTATGGATATGAACTTATAAATGAACTGATTAAATATATATCTGTATCAGAAGCTACCGTATATCCCATATTAAAAAGGTTAAAATTGAATAATTATTTAGAAAACTACTTAGTTGAAAGTAATTATGGACCAACTAGAAAATATTATAGAATAACGGAAGATGGGATTTCTAGATTGAAAGAACTGATAAAAGAGTGGAACGAACTTAATAAAAATATTAATTTGATATTAAAGAGAGGTGTATAAAATGAATGCTAAAAAGTTTTTGAATGATTTAAATATTGCTTTGGATATTAATAAGGTTTCAGAAGAAACAAGGAAAGAAGTTATTGATGAATTTAAAGAGCATATTAGTTTGGCTATTAAATCAGGAAAGGATGAAAATGAAGTAGTTGCTGCATTGGGAGATCCATATGAAATATCAAAGGATTATAAAAGCATAGATAAAGAACTAATTAATGGAAATAAAATTAAGTTGAATAAGTTTTTACAATTTATAAAAGATGCAATATCTAAAGGAATATTAAATTTATTTAGAGGATATTTCACTTTAATATGTCAGGTTTTTATTTTATTAATGATGCTTTTAGGAGTAGCAATATTTGTTTTTGGGGTAGGATGTTTATTAGGATTAATTTTCCCCAATATTAATAAAATGATTTTAGTTGGTTATGATTCAGCAAAAGTATCAAGGTATACAATTATGGTATGGCTGGGTATACTTTGTCCTATAATTGGAGCATTAATTGTAAAAGTATTTGCATGTATAAATAGAAAATTTAGGAGAAGTGTTTATAGAGATATTCAAAAAAAGATGTTTATATTAAATAGACATATGAGAGGTAGGAGAATACAATGAAGACAGTTTTGGAAGTTGTAAATTTAAATAAGAAAGTTAAACAAAATAATCAAAATTATCAAATATTAAAAGATATTAATTTTAAGGTAGATGAAGGTGAATTTATATCAATAATGGGCCCTTCAGGAGCAGGAAAAAGCAGTTTGCTATATATAATGGGTATATTAGATGATCCAAGTAGCGGGAAAATTATAATTGATAATAAAGATGTTGCAAAATTAAATGATAATCAAAAAAGTAAAATTAGGAGAAAAAATATAGGATTTGTTTTTCAATCATATAATTTAGTACCTACTTTATCAGTTAAAGATAATATTCTATTACCTATTTATTTAGACAATAAGAAAGTCAAGAATTATGAAAATAAAGTTGATGAAATATTGGATGCAATATCATTATCTGATAAGAAAAATCGAACTCCAATGGAGCTGTCAGGAGGAGAACAGCAGAGGGTAGCAATTGGCCGTTCCTTAATAAATAATCCTGATATTATTTTATTGGATGAACCAATAGGTAATTTGGATAGTAAAAATGGTAAAGCTATAATGGAACTTCTAAGAAAAATTAACAGGGAGGAAAAAAAGACTATTGTACAAGTAACACATTCTAAAGAATCAACTTCTTATGGAACTAAAATTTGCTTCTTAAAAGATGGAGAAATGAATGGAGTTGAAGAAATATGCTAAAACTAAAAATTATAATTAAAGATATCCTTAAAAATAAGGGCAGAACGTTAATAACATTAATGTGTATTAGTTTTGCAGCAGCTTTATTTTTAGCATCTTTATCAATTATAAGAACTGTTATGAAATCTTATGAAGAAAGTAGTAGGGTTTTATCTGGTAATAGCGATATTGTTATTAGCAGTGATGCAGGAGCTAAAAATCCATTTTTTGAAAAGCAGGAGTTTTATGATAATATTGATTATCAAATAGGTGTTACAGCATTAAATGGAGTGTACAGATATGGTGATGAGTTTACTCAGATGATTATAAGGGCAATGTCAATTCAAGACATTAAAGATATGGAATTATTAGATATTGATGATAATTCACAAGATGATTTTAAAGATGACAGCATTATCGTAAGTAAAGGTTTTGCAAACAAATATGGATATGATGTTGGAGATACAGTTACTTTGGAAATAAATGAGAAGCAATATGATTTTACTGTATATGATACTGCTTTGCCTAAGAGTATGTATACAGATCAAGCATATAATAATCAGGTATTCATACCTAGAAATAAAATTGAAAGTCTTACTAAAAGTGATGGCAAATCTAATTTAATATATGTAAAGCTTAAAAATACAGATGGAATTAATAATGACATAGCAAATCTACAAGAAGTATATCCAGAACAGAATGTTAAGGAAGCCTTTTCAAAAGAAGAATTTAATGAAAAGATGCAGGGAGTGGTAATGATTTTTATTGTTACCAGCATTTCAATAGTAATAATGTGTTTTATGATTGTATATAATAACTTTAAGTTTATTATTAATGAAAGATATAAGACCTTAGGAATCTTAAGAAGTGTAGGCGCAAATAAAGGTTATATAAAGAAGATGATTATTTTAGAAGGTGCTATTTATGGAATATTAGGAAGTATAATAGGCGGTGGTATTGGATCTATATTAACCTATGTTGTAGGTAATATGTTGAAACCAGAATATTTAAAATCCACTGTTTTTAATATGAGATTTAAAGATTTTTTATATGCGTTGATTTTTACTTTAGTAATATCTATAGTTGTTTCTATAAACTCAATTAGAAAGACTATGAAAGTATCTATAAAAGAATTAAGTACAAGTGCTGTGAAATATGAAAAAGTAAAGCATCATAAAATAATTACAATATTGAGTATGATAATATTTGTTGGCAATTTCATGACTATTATTTTTATTCCTTCAAATGTATCTATAAAATTTTTGATTGTGAGCATAATAATATCAATTATTTCATTTATTGGAGTAATACCTTTATTCACCAAGGTATTATTGTATATTTTTGAGAAGTTATATAAAATTACTTTTAAAAATTTAGGATATATATCATTACAGAATATAAAAAACACTAAAAGCTTTTTTAGTAATAGTATATTAATGGCTATTAGTATTGGCGTAATATTAATGATTAATTCTTCATTATCTTCTATTCAAATGCAGAATGTGGAAGTAGTAAAAGATAGTTACAATTGTGATTATATTATTTCTACTAATAAAAATGATGATAAAATTTCAAAAATGGTAAAGGAGTCAAGTAATGTAAAATCAGTATATGAACAAGTAAGTATAGATAATGTAGATGTGGTAAATAGAGGTGATAAATCTATATTTACTATTGATGGTGTAAATGATGACTATTTAGATTATAGAAATTTTGATGTAGATAAAAAATTAATTAAAGAAAATGATTCAGAAAGATGGATATTGTTATCAGATTCATTAAGAAATAAATTAGATGTTGAGGAAAATGATGAGCTAGTGTTAAAAATAAATAATAAAGAATGCTCATATAGGGTAAAAGGCTTTTTTGAAACAGCTATTAATAATGGAAATTATGCATTAATGTCCAATAAATATCTAATTGAAGATTTAGATAATAATTATTTCAATCAGTTATATGTTAAAACTATTGATGATAATGATTATAATAAAGCAGAATTAAAAAGTTTATTAAATAAGTACAATCCTACTATTAAGACACCAAATGATTTACTAAACGATGCTTTTGAAAGTTCTAAAGCTATGTATATTACAATAAAGGTTATTTCAATATTACCTATTATAATTGGAGTTGTAATTATTATAGGTAATTCAATAATTAATTTCTATGAGAGAAAGAGAAATATTGCTGTATTTAGGTCAATAGGAATGAATAAAGGCGCCGTTAGAAAGATGATGTTATTTCAACAGTTAACAGGTGGATTGATAGGAGGAATTCTCGGCTGTGGATTAGGAAACTTATTGATTTTTGAAATGAAGTTATTTCTTAATAATATACACAATAAAATACCTATTGGTTATTCGGTAGAGTTGAATATAACCTTATTTTTAGCAGAAGTTATAATATATTTGCTTCCGTTTTTGATGTTCTCTATTAAGGGATTAAACTTTAACATTGCTAAAGAAGTAAGGTTACAAGAGTAAAATATGAAAAATGATAATAATTAAAACGAAAGAATGAGTAAGGAGTGGTAATTAATGGGTAATAAAGTTAAAAAGAAAATGTATTATTCTTATTATAAAAGTTATAAGAATTTATATTATTAAAAAGAAATTTCAGTAGATTTATTAAAGAGCAGTTAGTAAATAGTAAAAGCCATAGCATTATTTTAGAATGGATTTAGTATAGGGAAAATTACAATTTCCAGGAATAACTTTAGTTATCATTATTTTGGCTTAAATAATATATGTCAGCATTAAAGATTAAATTTATCACAATCTTTGGTAAAGTTATATTGTTATAAATGGTGTATTTTTATATGCTGATTTAATTGTGATATATCTTCAGAAGTTAGGAGGTCTCTACGAAAAGATTCTAACATTTTTGAAGATATTTCTTTTAGTAAATTTTATATTCGTAACAAAAACAAAGTTTTTGTACGTTTCTTCATTTGTTTTAGTATCTTTGGATTTCTTATAAATTATTTCAGTAAATATGCATAAAGACTATCCCCTAAAATAAGATTAGCTTCTAATGAGTTATATTATAATTACTTACATTTTTGAGGGTTATTAATTCCAAATATTTTCTGCCTTTAAAGTTGTATTTTATAAAAGCTTGATATAACATAAATAAGAAAAGTAGCTATATGAAAATAAATTTAATACTAGCCAATAAAAAGAGAATTCGCTTTTTGATGGATGAAATAGTTTTTCAGAAACCGATCACGACGCTACTTTCATTCATATGAAAAACAGGAAACTAAAATCAGCCTATAATATTCAAATAGGGGGAGAGGCTGAATATATAGTAGGCATAGATATTTCAAGCGAAGGATCTGCCCAAACTTACTCTTATTCCATTTTTAGATAAGTTAGAGGAGAATGTGTCATAAATTTTAAAAATAAGTAAAATTATGAATAAGGCAGTTATATCCTTTACTTGCTATGCTCAAAAACAAACTATTTGGAATTAGATAAATAAAAATTAATGGATAAAATTTGTGATTGTTAAATATTGGGGTTTGAGTAATGTTTAATCCTTTATCATTTCAATAATTTGAATATGACCACTTATTTTTACATTAGTTTCCTTAAAGCCATATGCTTTGAAATTGTTAATAATGTCTTTAGAAGAATAAAATTTTACATCTCCTGCCTTTGATAAAGGAACAAATGGATTACAAATTGCTCGAACAATAAATGGATAATATATTTTAGTTATATATAACTTGCCATGTGATTTTAATATACGATTAACTTCCTTTGCAAATGCAACTACATCTGGAAAATGGTGATACGAGGCACAGACAGTTATCCTTTTTAATAATTTTATCAGATATCATTTTTGTATATTTTATACTGTAATTATAGTTTTGGCATAGAAAATTTATAATTTAATCATTTTTTTATTAGTCAATAATAAGCTAAAGCTGTGTATTGAGATTTTACATGAGAACTTTCAATAAAGTTTTTAGTAAATTAGATGTATTTTTAATAGTGTAAAACTATTCTGTTATTTCTATTCTGTTTCCATCAGGATCTAAAATACAACTTTCATAATAACCATCTCCAGTATGGCGAGGTTCATCTATTACCTGATACCCTGCATTTCTTAATTTATCAGTAAGTTCATTAACTTTTTCAATACTTCCTACAGAAATAGCAATATGAATTAAACCAATATATTGATCCTCAGTACTATTTAAATTATCAGGAATAGATGGCATATGCATAATTTCAAGTCTAGCACCAGATTCAAAACTAATAAAGTATGACTCGAAATTTTTTGTCGGGTTAAAATATTTATCTCCAACAGTACCATTGAAATAATCTACATAAAACTTCTTTAATCTTTCAATATCTTTAGTGTATATAGCAATATGCTCAATCTTCATTTTTTACCTCCCGTAGTTTTTTATTTTAATTATACACGAATAGAAGTCGTGTTAAAACAAATTTACAGTTTAGTTTAATTAATGAATAAGTGTGAAAAGCTATATAAGAATTAATTAAACTTAGAAGAATGCAAAAGGATTGATGAAATGATTAAGAAGATAATGAAGTTTGTAGAAGAGCTAGCCACTATGGAGGCTATGCCAAATGTACATAATCAATATTCATATAAGTACAAGGAGAACTCTGTAAGAAGAGATAACTTAGTAATTTATTTAAAGGAAATGCATAAGCTAAAACCTAAAATAATACTTGTAGGGGAAGCTCCAGGATATAGGGGCTCTCTCATTACTGGAGTACCATATACAAGTGAGTATTTGCTTATGAATAATATGAAAGGTCTAGAGTTATTTGGGAAGGATAAGGGATATAGATTGCCTTTAGAAAAGGATAAGCTACTTAAAGAACCAACGGCAACAATAATATGGAACACTCTTTTAAAATACGACATAATGATGCTTGGATGGAATGCCTTCCCTTTTCATCCCTATAGAAAAGGAAATGAAGAAAGTAATAGGACGCCTTTAAAAAAAGAATTATTAATAGGTGAAAAGCCTCTTCTTGAGATGATTGAAATGTTTAATATTGAAAAGGTAATTGCAATGGGAAATAAGGCAGAGGAAAGCCTTAAGAAGCTAGGTGTTAATTGTGAGAAAGTAAGACATCCTGCACAGGGAGGAAAAAATGATTTTGATGAGGGCATAAGAAAAATAAAAGAAATTTCTATGATGTCTATACATATTTACTGATATTGAAAAATATGGGATAATGTATTTTAAAGATATAAATTTAAAACAAGGAGATAATTTATGAAACATAGAGCAATAATTGGGGTTATAGTAAGCATATCTACTATTTTTTTTATCTCATGCAGTAAAAATAGCATAAATTCTTTTAATAAAACGGATTCATATACTAAAGAAGACTGTGCTGAATATACTTACAAGGTCAATGGGGATAACTTGATTGTTGATAATACCTGTAGCGCATTAAAAATTACAAAGAGTGATTCTGATGAGATTAAAATCAGCATGAAAAAATCAGTAGGTGGGAGTAAGGAAGAATTATTGCAGGAGGCTTTAGATAATATTAAATGTACATTTAAAGATAATACTCTTAAAATAGGTCCTGAAAAAGGTGATGAATCACTTATAACAAGCAAAAATATTGAAGCTACTATAAGTATTCCAAATGCTATCACTACATTAGATATGGAAAGTAAGGTTGGAGATATTGATTTAGAAGGAGATTATGATAGGTTAAAGTTAGATGAAAAGGTTGGAAACCTATTATATAAAGGAGATTTAAAACAAGGAAGTATAATCTCTGACGTTGGTGAAGTTGAATTGAATTTAAAAAGCTTAGATTCAAGTAATAAGTATGATATTAAAAGTAATGTAGGAGAGGTTAAGATTGTGGTGCCCAAAAAGAGTACAATTAATTTAACTGGACCAAGTGCTAAAAATGTTAAACTTCCAGAAGATATTATCTCTAGTAGTGACGGAGCTACATTTGAGATAGATAGCAAAGTATCTAATACGAGAATGGAGGATTAGGAAATGGATTGGAAAGTGACAAGAGGGAGCTTTAAAGAATAAAAAGTTTGATAACAGGTGGCTTATTTTACAATGTTCTTGATGATATTTAAAAGACCTGACCATATTTAACTTGGTCAGGTCTTTATTATGTGTGCCCAGCATGGGCACGTACTAGTCGGTGAAAGTCCGATATGGGGGTTGATAGTGCCAACCATTAGCTTA
>NZ_JACSRA010000010.1 GCF_014836335.1 Clostridium cibarium | reverse complement strand
AAAAAAGAGGATTCAAATTCTGAATCCTCTTTTAGCATTTTCGGCTAGTATCAAAATTTATTTTGATACAGCCCCTTTTTTTAATAATATTAAATTAAAAATTCTAATTCTTTTTTTAGTTCATCAGTTATCTCAACCAAAGGTAACCTTACTTCCCCTGAATCAATTAAACCCTTTTTCTCTAAAATATATTTAATAGGTGTAGGATTTGGTTCCTTAAATAATAGAGGAATAAACTTACTTAATTCTCTCCAAGTTTTTAATGCTTCCTTATGATCATTATTTTCTATATCCTTATAAACTTTTATAAAATCTCTTGTTCTTAAATGAGCTGAGGCCATAATACCACCATTTCCACCAAGTAAAAGTGAATTATAAAAATAAGCATCTTCTCCAGATAGAACACTAAACCCTTCTGGCCTATTAAGAAGTAAATCTATAGTCTTATTAAAATCTCCTGAAGCATCCTTAACCCCTATAATATTTTTCTTTTCTGCTAATTTAAATAAAGTTTCATTTTCTATATTTCTTCCCGTTCTATATGGAATATTATAAAGAACTATATCTAAATCTGTATTTTCAGAAATTCTATTAAAATGTTCATAAATACCTCTTTGATCAGGTCTGTTGTAGTAAGGACTTACTGATAAAATTCCATCTACCTTATACTTCTCAACTAATTTCAACTTATTTAATAAAGCCTTAGTATTATTTCCTCCAAGTCCTACAAACACTCCCACTTTACCACTAGTTAATTCCATAGTCTTTTCTAGTAACATTTCATACTCTTCTTCTGTTAATGTTGGTGTTTCGCCAGTTGTTGCAAGGGGCATTATTCCATCTACCCCTTCATTAATATAATGATTTACCAGCCTTTCATAAGATGCTAAATCAACCTTTTCTTCTTTAAATGGGGTTACTATAGGTAACCAAATTCCTTTAATTTTCATTTTTCTTACCTCCATATTCTAGGTAAGGGCCTGTCCTTTTCAAAAATAAAGCCCATCATTTTCATGACGGGCAAAACAATTCTAAAAAGTCATACTTATAGAAATTTTGTAAATTTGTAGCCCTCCACTTTCGTGACAGTTATACATATATTATATGCATACCCAGAATAAAAAATTGCAAATATTTTTATCCTTCGGCTATTATACCTTTCTCTTATCCTCAAAACGTGTGCCCACTAAAATAAGATACTAATTATATATAGCGCCTCTACCATATCATCATATTACATTTTACTTTTTTCATATTACATCTTTTTATTTAATATGTCAATTCATATTATTTTTTAATACTGACTGTAATGCCTTTTAAAATTTAAATTACGTAATCTACGCAAGCTCTACCATCTACAAATGTATGAACTACTTTCTTAATTTCTAAATGAGCTGGATGTGTTTGATAATTATCTTGTGCTTCTTTGCTTTCAAATTCACAATATAATGTCATATCATATTCTCCACCATTATAGTTTTCTCCAACTTCTATTGCCTTAAGTCCATCTACCACACCTAAAAGTGCTTTAAATTTGCCTTGTAATAAGGTAACTACTTTAGTAGCTCCATCTTTCTTTCCCTCATCATTAAGTTTCCATAATACTATATGCTTAACCATTTTATACTCCTCCTCTACGCTCTTATACCTATATTATACATATTATAAAAGGTTATTCCAACCTTTTACCCTTCATTAATGAAGACATATATGCTACACCATAGGCACCACTATCCATTACAAACTGTGCATTTTCTTTGGTAATCCCACCTATAGCATATACAGGAGTTGTAACACTTTCACATATAGCTTTAAATTCCTTAAGTCCTCTGGGCAAAACACCTTTTTTACAATCAGTTTCAAATATATGCCCATAAATCATATAGCTAGCACCTCTATTATCCACTTCAATGGCCTCTTCAAAACTATGAATAGATACTCCTACTACTCCGTCATAATTAATACTTTTTCCTTTTATAAAATCCCTAAAAGAAAGTTGTACCCCTGCTGCTTCAACTTTTTTTGCTACACCTAAGTTCCCATTTATTACCAAACCCATCCCAGATCCTTTAAGTATATCCATCACTTTTAAAGCCATTATTTCTAGATCTTTAGCTAGTAAATCCTTCTCCCTAAGTATCAGATATTGTAAATCTTTTTTAGCTATTTCTTCTATCCTCTTATAAAAATCAGCACACAATTTTCTGTTGGTAACCCCTATTACATTCATCTAAAATGCTCCCAGCCAATCTTTAAATATAGGTTCATAACCTATGTTTCTTATCATTTCTTTCATTTCATTTTCATCTCTACTATCATTTATATCAAACTGAACTTCTCCTGCTTCCTCCATGTCCATTGTATGTCCACCAATAGCAGTAGATACTCCAGCAGAAACCTTATTAACTCCAAGTGGAATAAGCTTTTCTCTAAATCCTCTTCCTTCTCTTGATGAAATATTTAAAGTACAATTAGGGAACATCAATCGCATCGCTATAATAGCTTGAACTAATTCCTTATCACTTACTTCCTTTAAATCATTATATCCCCCTACACATGGTCTAATTCTTGGAGTAGAAAATCCCACTTCAACCTCTGGATATTTCTTTCTTAAATACAAGCCATGAAGCATCATCTTATAAACTTCAATTCTCCAATCATTTAATCCTAAGAGTGGAGCTAAATTGACACTTCTTATTCCTGCTTTGCAGCCTCTTTCTATAGCATCTAATCTAAACTTATAATTTTTCTTAGGCCCAGCTACATGAACCTTATCATATATTTTTTCATCATAACATTCTTGATATACAGTTAAAGAATCCACTCCAGCTTCTACAACCCTTTTATAATCTTCTTCTGTTAGTGGGTAAATTTCTATAGCTAGTGATGAAAAATATTTCTTTAGTATCTTTGTAGCATCAATTATATATTCAACAGGTGTATCCTTTTGCGACTCACCAGTTAAAAAGATAATATGCTTAAATCCTCTTTTACTTACAGCTATGGCTTCTTTCTCTATTTCTTCTAAGGTTAATTTTTTTCTATGAATGTCATTATCGTGATTATATCCGCAATAGGCACATTTATTTACACAGTAATTAGCAAGATATATAGGAGTATATAATAACACTGTCTTCCCAAAATATTGCTCAGTTAATTTATGAGCTTTTTGAGCTATTTCTTCTAAATAGTTTTCTGCTCCTTTTGAGATTAAGGCTAAAAAATCTTCTGGCATAAGTTTTTTCTTGTTTATAGCCCTCTTTATATCCTCATCTGTAATCTTATCTAGAGCTTCGTAAAAATCAAAATCTGTATTTTCTTTTATATATTCATATACACTCATATTTTCCACCTCTTTAACCTAAAAATCCTGTTAAAGGAGATGATGCATTGCCCTTTGTACTTTCTGCTCCAAGACCAGCTAGGTATGCTTCTCTTCCTGCTTCTACAGCCTTTTTAAATGCCTTAGCCATAGCTATAGGATCTTTAGCTGATGAAAGTGCAGTGTTTACTAGAACTGCTGAAGCTCCCATCTCCATAGCAAGTGCTGCATCTGAAGGTCGACCTATACCAGCATCAACTATTATAGGTGTATCTATTTCATCTATCATAATTTCTATAAGTTCTTTTGTTCTTATTCCTCTATTACTTCCAATTGGTGCACCTAATGGCATTACTGCCGCTGCCCCTGCCTCTGCCATCCGCTTACCCATCATTAAGTCTGGATTCATATATGGTAAAACATTAAATCCTTCCTTTACTAATACCTCAGTAGCCTTAAGAGTTTCTAAATTATCTGGCATTAAATATTTGGTATCTGAAATAACCTCTATTTTAATCCAATTACCACATCCCATAGCTTTAGCTATTCTTGCTATTCTAATAGCTTCTTCTGCATTTCTAGCTCCTGATGTATTTGGAAGTAATATTATATCTTTTGGTATATATTCTATTATATTTTCCTCTTTGTTATCTAGGTCAACTCTTCTTACAGCCATAGTAACTATATTTGTGCCTGATTCCTTAACTACATCTGGAAGTATTTTATTATTTCCATACTTTCCTGTACCAACTAATAACCTTGAACTAAGTTCCTGCTTGCCTAATATAAATTTATTCATTTCTACTCCCCCAATATTTATACTTCTATCTCATTTAATAATAGTCTTAGTACTGTGTTTGCCTCATGGTTAGCTACAATTCCAACCCTAGGAGCCATAAGCCCTTCATTTATCCCTGCTTCATGAATTCTATCTCCGCAAATATATAATCTGTCATTTATTTTTTTAGTATATATAATGTTATTGGAATAAAATCCCGCCATACCTGAGGCTGATATAATTTTAGTTTTTTTGAAATTCTTTAATATTTCTCCTACTAGAAGAGCTTTATATACTGCATTATCAAAAGCTTCAACTACTATATCAAATCCATTAAAAATATCCTTAATATTATCTTTCTCAACTTTTAAATCTAACACTTCTACTTCTATAAAAGGATTAATCTCTGTAAGAATTTCCTTTAATGCATATACCTTTTTCATTCCTATATGCTTTATATAGTATTGTTGCCTGTTTAGATTACTTGGTTCCACTACATCAAAGTCTATAACCTTTATATGTCCAACTCCAATTCTTGCTAAAGATATAGCTACATTAGAGCCTAACCCTCCAGCTCCTGCTATAGCTACTTTTCCTCTTTTTAAAGTTTCATGAACCTTAGGAGTATGACGACTTGCCATTAATGCTTCAAGTTCCTCCTTTTTTGGCATTTCTCCTTTTTTTATAAAGCAGATTCTATCACCTTCTTGTACATTAATATCATCTTTTATAGGGAATCCATTTAATATAACAATATCAGCATTTTTTTTAAATTCATCTCTAAGCTCATAAACCGAAGCCTTATCGACAACTCTTTCCTTTTCGTTTATTAATACTTTCATTAATTTAGCCTCCTCCAACAAAGCTTATTACTTCCATAACATTACTATCTTTAAGTACTATATTTACAAAGTCTTCTTTAGTTATAATAGCTCCATCTAATTCAACTATTACTTTTTCCTTATTTATTGTAAGTTCATCTAAAAACTTATCTAATGTTTTTTCTTCCTTTAGTTCAAACTCTTTTCCATTAACCTTCATTTATTTCGCACCTCCTTCTTCACCTTAGGAATTCAGCTATAAAAAAAGACTTGCCATAATAGGCAAGTCTAAAATTTTAAATCTATGAAGAATACATAGTATTCACTGCTTCCCTACGATGGTACTAACCACATCAGGTTCAAGGGTCTCAATTCTAACAGAATATCTCTCAGCTAACTTATAGTCAGCACCCCTAGCCTTATTATTAAATTTTCCAATTTTTATATTACAACTTCAAGTAATTTTTGTCAAATTTTAAAAATCTAAAGTTGCAAAATAATCTTCTGGAGTTTCTGCTCTTCTAATAAGCTTAGTAGATCCATCTTCCTTAAGTAGGATTTCAGCAGATTTTAATTTACCATTATAATTATATCCCATGGCAAATCCATGAGCACCAGTATCATGAATAACAAGTATATCTCCCTTATCAATCTTTGGAAGCTTTCTATCAACTGCAAATTTATCGTTATTTTCACACAATGATCCTACTACATCATAAACATAATCACAAGGTTCATTTTCTTTGCCCATTACAGTTATATGATGATATGCTCCATACATTGCTGGTCTCATTAAGTTAACTGCACATGCATCAACACCTATATATTCTTTATATATATGTTTTTCATGAACTGCAGTTGTAACAAGGTGTCCATAAGGCCCAAGCATAAAACGTCCAAGTTCTGTATATATAGCCACATCTCCCATACCTGCTGGAACTAATATTTCTTCGTATGCTTTTCTTACACCTTCACCTATTGCAATAATATCGTTTGGTTCCTTATCTGGAGTATATGGAATTCCTACTCCTCCTGAAAGATTAATAAACCCTATATGTACGCCTGTTTCTTCCTTTAATTCAACTGCAACTTTAAAAAGAATCTTTGCAAGCTCTGGATAATATTCATTAGTAACTGTATTACTTGCTAAAAATGAATGCATTCCAAATTCTTCAGCTCCTAATTCTTTTAATCTTAAGAAAGCCTCTGTCATTTGTTCTCTAGTTAATCCATATTTAGCATCACCTGGATCGTCCATTATAGTTGTTCCAAGGGCAAACTTTCCTCCTGGATTATATCTACAAGATATTATTTTAGGAATATCTGCTACTTCTCTTAAAAAGTCAATATGAGTTATATCATCTAAATTAATAGTAGCATTTAATTTACGTGCATATTGAAATTCTTCAGCTGGAGTATTATTTGATGAAAACATAATATCATCACCAAGGAACCCACATTTTTCTGACATCATAAGTTCAGTTAAAGAAGAACAGTCCATTCCACATCCTTCTTCTTGTAAAATCTTAAGCAGATGTGGATTTGGAGTTGCCTTTACAGCAAAATACTCTTTAAAACCTTTATTCCACGAAAAAGCTTCTTTTAATTTACGTGCATTTTCTCTTATTCCTTTTTCATCATAAATATGAAATGGTGTTGGAAACTCTTTAATAATTTCTACTAATTGATCTTTTGTAACAAATGGCTTCTTATTCATTAAATATTCATCCTTTCATGATTTCTATTAACTTCATCTCATTGATTAAAGCGTCTTTAAATACTTGTACCAAATTGTTATTACTTGAATATAAACATGTGGAGTTAAGTTCATCCCCAATTTCCCCTGTTAAAACATATTTTGAGTCTACAATAAGTCTAATTTGCACTGGATCCTTTTCAGCATTATATATTATAGTCCCATCTAATTTAAATGTTGAATCTGTAATTATTACTATTTTAATACCTCTATCTCTAAGCTCAATTAATTCCGACTTTACATCATTAAGCATTTTCTCAGACATATCTAAATATACTCTCTCCTTAGCCTGCATCAACATATTTCTAAATTTATCTTTAATATGCTTTTCTCCTTTTATTGTTATATATCCATTGGTTTCTTCTTTTCTTTTTGGAACGTTTTTTATAATCTCAGCTTTATTATCTTCCATAAACCGAATCTTATTACTACAAAATTCTTCTATACTAACTGGAGTATATAAAATTGCCCCACTATCTATAATATAAGCAGCCCCCTTTTCAACTAGCCCAGCTAATGAATTATATGTATTGGATCTTGATATGCCTGTTAATTTTGAAACTTCATATCCATTTAACTCTCCTTCTGCAAATAGTAATAAATATATATTTGCTTCATGTCTAGTTAATCCAAAACACATTAATCTTTCTACAATGTCCATTTTCTGCACTCCTTGAATGAGTATTTCTATATAGGAATACTATACAGCCAAATACGAATTTAGTCAATAGTTGATATAGGTTTTCAATTACCTTCCCATAAAAAAATACTGTCTAAATTAGAACTTTTAGACAGTATTTTTATTTAATATTATTTTTTTAATCTAGTACCTTCTAGTGATTGCTCTATTTTCCCTTCTTTCATAAGACCTCCAAGCGTCATTTTAAAATAATTCTTGGAAGTGTTAAAGGTTTCCTTTATTATCTCTGGAGAAGTCTTATCATTATATACCATAAATCCATCATGTTTTTCTAGATAATCAAGAATTTGTTCTTTCAATACATCTCTTTCTTCGAGTCTTTTTCTTCTTGTAGAAACTCCAACGACACCATCTTCATATATCTTTTTTATTCTAGCTTTAAACTTCTCTCCTGGATAAATATCATTATAATGTTCATTACCTAAAACTATTCCTTGATATTTACCATCTATAGCAACTCTTATAGTTTTTTCTCCGCCTTTTCCATAAGTTATAACTTCTACTTCATCTCCAACTTTAAACCCTTCACCTATTTCCATATAATTATCAACATATGTGGTTGCAGCTAATCTGCCTGTTTTATCTATGTAAGCATATAATAAATAACTCTTTCCAACTAAACATTTAAATTTTTGTTCCTTTAATGGAATGAAAATATCCCTATCTAAACCAATATCCGCAAATGCTCCAAAAGAACTTTCACCTACAATCTTTAAATATGATACTTCCCCTACTTTAATTAATGGCTTTTTTAATGTAGCAATAGGTCTATCCTTAGAGTCCCTATATATAAAAACCTCTATCTCTTCTCCAAGTTTTATATCTCTTTCTTTTATAGATGCATTAGGAAGTAATACATCATTCCCGTCTTCATCTGTCAAATAATATCCAAAGTCAACCTTTCTATCAACTTTCAAATCATTGTACTCACCAACAAATATCATTTAAATCTCCTACCTCTATTTTTTCTTATTGTTAAATTTATTTTATCATTACTATTTATTATTGTCATTATTTAAAGGATATAAGCACTATAAATATAGTAAATAATTATTTGAGGTAATTAGCTTGGGTAAAAGCAAAAAAAAATCATTAAGATATTATTATGGAATACCTCATGCTCATACCGATTTTTCTACAGGCAGAGGAACCCCTTTAGAAGCATATGAATATGGGAAAAATAATGGATTAAACTTTTTAGCACTAACTGATCATAACTCTTATCTAAATAATGAAACATCTATAAATAATAATCATGTTTCAAAATGGATTGCTATGAATTATGCCCGTGACAAATTTTCAAAAAAATCAGCTAGCCTTATCCCTCTAGTAGGATTTGAAACAAGGACCGCCCTTTATGGTGATTTTAATATAATAAACTGTGATACGTTTTTTACCGGTACAGTTAGAAACTTAAATGCTTTAGCCTTATGGATGATAAATAACCCTGATTCATTTATAACGATAAATCATCCTCACAAAAATGTCTTATCTTTAACCTATAATGAATTAATAAATAAATTAATAACTTCCATTGAAGTAGGAAATGGATCTTTTCCTCACAAATATTCACGTTATGAAAAATATTATTATTCCCTTCTTGACAAAGGTTGGAAACTAGGAGCTATAAACGGTCAAGATAATCACAGAATTAATTTTGGAGATAGTGATAACCTTACTGTAGTATTAGCAACTGAACTAAGCAGTGAAAAAATTATAGATGCATTTAGAAAAAGACGAACATTTTCAACAGAATCTAGAAATCTAAAAATGTATTTCACCATTAATAATATCCTCATGGGAGATATATTAAAAATAGATAAAAAAAAGCTTAAGTTTATGATATATGCAGAAGACCCTAAAAATAAAATTAAGCAAATCGAAATAATTACTAATAAAGGAGTTCTAGTTAAAAAAATTGATAATATTAATCTAAACTCTATTAAATATTTATATGAACATGAGAAAGAAGAGGGCGAAAATTGGTATATAATTAAAATCCATCAAGAAGGTAATAGAATAGCTATAAGTTCACCAATATTTTTAGATTATAAATTATAAAAAAGTTCTTGCAAATTTTGCAAGAACTTCTATTTTACTTGTTATTTTTTATTCTATTAGGTTTTGCTTTTGGCTTTATTACTACTTTCTTCGCATTTTTTCTTGGCCCACCAGTTTGTTGTATATCTAAAAACCAGGCGAAGGCTACAACAACCAATATAGTAATACCTGCATTTACATATATATTATCAACTCTTAAAAAGAACTGAAACAAAAGCCCAGCTACTGCTATTCCTAGTGGAATAAATTTATTAATCCTTATTTTTGCAAAAACAAACTTCTTTAGTAATGTAAGTATTCCTATTACTACAGCTATCATTAATACTAAATATAGTATCCCTACAAGTGTATTTAACATATTATATCCTCCTATTAACTAACTCTACTTATAATATTAGATTATAAGTTATTCTTTTTCAAGTACAATAATAAAAACATGTTACCTTAATTTTTATGCCAATTTAACTTTATATGGTTCAAATTTGAGAATATATTAATAATAATATATATTTTTTGCAATTTTTTATTTTTTTCTTTGAAAATAGCATATTGTTTGATAGAATATTATTAATGATAAGTTAAAGAGGTGATAATATGACTGAAAATGTAACGCTTCAATTGGACGAGTTAGATCTTCAAATTTTAGATTTGCTTATTAAAGATTGTAGAACTCCATATCTGGAGATAGCTAGAATATGCCATGTAAGTGGTGGAACTATACATGTTCGTATGAAGAAAATGGAGGACCTAGGTATTATTAAGGGTTCAAGAATTCTTTTAGATCTTGGAAAGCTTGGTTATGATGTTTGTTGTTTTGTTGGAATTTATGTGGACAAAGCTTCTTCTTTTACAAATGTCTTTGAAGAAATGAAAAAAATAGATGAAGTTGTTGAATTACATTTGACAACTGGTGATTATTCTATGTTTGCAAAAGTAATTTCCAAAAATATTCATGATCTTCAAAATGTTTTACTTGAAAAAATCAACAATATTCATGGAATTCAAAGAACTTATACTTTTGTTTCATTATCTCAACCAATTGACAGAAATATTACTTTATAGCAATTTTGAATAATATTATACATTCTGGATATATTATATATTGTATTAATGTGAAGGAGTGTGTATTTATGAAAATATTAGATAGGATTGCTTTCATTTTAGTTTTAATTGGGGCAATAAACTGGGGACTTATAGGATTCTTTCAATTTGATTTAGTAGCAGTACTATTTGGACAAATGACAACATTTAGTAGAATTATATACGGTCTAGTTGGAGTTTCCGGATTATATTGTTTATCATTTTTTGCAAAAAAAAGCTTTAGAGATGCAGATTAAATTTTCTATAGCCCTTCTACTAAGAAAGGGCTATATTTATTATGCTTTTATGTAAATTGGTACATTAACTATAAACTTAAGATTTTTTTAAGTTTTTCTTTAATATATTGTTAATAATTCTATTATATAATGGATATAACAATCAGGAGGAGGATAGTATGCAGTTAGTTAATTTTTTAGATTTTAACATTTTTAATTTATTTTTTTATTATATTTTTTATTCGTTTTTAGGTTGGTGCGCTGAAGTAGCTTACGCATATAAAAACCAAAGGAAATTTGTAAATAGAGGCTTTCTACATGGTCCTCTTTGTCCTATTTATGGTGCTTGTTTATTATCTATAATAATATTACTTACTAACTTTAAGAACAACAACATACTGGTATTATTAATATTTGCAACATTATTTACTTCCTCAATAGAGTATATCACAGGCTTTTTATTAGAGAAATTGTTTAAAACAAAATATTGGGATTATACAGAAGATCCACTTAATCTTCACGGTAGAATTTGTTTACACTTCTCATTAATGTGGGGAGCTGTATCTATAGGAATAGTTAAAATAATTCATCCTATGGTAACTAATTTGATAAATATGATTCCAGAAAACATTAAACCAACACTATTTTTTACTTTAGCAATCTTCCTACTTATGGATTTTTATTCAACATTAAAATCTTTAATTAGTTTGAAAAAAATAGCTTATTTGATTCAGTTTGATGCTGGTATTTTAGCAAATAAATACTCAACATTTATTCAAAATTCAAATTTAGAAATAAAATTCAATGAACTTAAAAAGAAATTATTAAAATGGAAAAATAAATATTACTAAAAAGGAACTCTTAAAAGAGTTCCTTTTTTGGATTTCTATACTAACTTTTTAATTTCGTCAAACAACTCTAATGCCGCATTTCTAGGGCCAGTCTTTTCTTGACCTTGAACTCCTAGACAAGTCTTAATTTGTCCAACTTTAACTCCTGCTTCTTT
The DNA here is from genome assembly GCF_014836335.1 of Clostridium cibarium. Classification (GTDB taxonomy): domain Bacteria; phylum Bacillota; class Clostridia; order Clostridiales; family Clostridiaceae; genus Clostridium; species Clostridium cibarium. Next base: position 130,752 of record NZ_JACSRA010000010.1, on the reverse strand, counting down.
AAACATAGCATTAAAGTATTTATTTATTAATAAATCTGTCTCTTTCTCCTTTTGGGCTGGCCCAAATGGATTTGCAAAGAATGACTCAACTAAACCTTTCTCGGTTGTTGTTCCTTTTGCCATTCTAGCTCCAGCTCTAAATACCTTAATCGCTTCTTCTGGCGACTCAAAGTATTCAAGAGAATTTCCCCCTTCATCAACTTTTGTATAATTATTTGCATAATAAAATAAATCAACTGGATATCCCTTAGTTATTACATTATATGGCGCTACTGGTGTTACAAGTCTTGCATTTATTTTATCAGGATTCATAAAAATACTTCTATCAATTTCTTTAAATGCATAGCCTTGATCTAAATCATCTAATCTAACAAAAGCTCCAATTTCAGTACCATATCCAACTATCTTACCATTCTCATATTTGAATGTACCCATATCATCAAATATTATACTCATATCTGAAATATAATCTTCACTTAAAGATCTAAATGCTTCTAGACTTTCTGATTTACCTGCTCCACTATCTCCCATAATAACAACATTTGCAGTGTTACCATTCTTTAATGTCAAGTTAACCATGGCCCCATGAATAGGTAAATATCCTCTTTTAATCATTATTAAATTATGAAGAGTTAAAGTCATCTTTTTAATATATCCAAAATAATCAATTTTATCTGAATGATTTATATAACCTAACATAATATCATTTTCACTGTCATCGTAAAATACTGTCTTTAATTCTTGTCCTTCATCTGTTGCCCCATAAACATAAACAATATCTGGCTTTCTTCCTCTACATTCTTCTTTTCTAGCCATTTCGAAAAGATTGCATAGTGTAATTCCATGTTCCATAAAATCTCTATGAAAATATATATATGCTAATAATTCACCAACTTTAGCAGGATAACAGAACCAATGATCCTTATTTATATTAGCTACTTTTAACGGATTCTCATCTATTTCTGTAAACATACCATCTCTAGTATTTCTCTTTGGATAAGTTATAAATGGTGCCTCTAATAATATTGAATCAACAAATGGAATATCTTCTAAGATTTCATATCCTTTTGGTATAGGCCAAACTAATTTGTTAATCATAATAGATGCATTTCCGCCAGCTGGTAATTCTCTAAATACTTTAGGAACTACTCCTAACACATTTTTTTCTATCTTTCTATATAAAGATAATACTAAATTAGAAAATCTATCATTAGCTTCGGTAAAACTCATTGCTGCTAATCCTTGTTCAACTTTTCCACTATGAATAAGTGTATATCTTTCAAGTCTTCTCCAGAATAAATAAAAATCTTCAACAACACGAATAAAACTATCCTTATTTGATAGCAACTCCTCAAATTTAGGATTAGTATCAGTAATCTCACTAGCACTCATAACAGTTAAACACTTGAAAACTTTTACTAAATCTTTTCTTAAATTTGCAATATCATCTTCCTTAAGCACATTGCTTAAATATCCATAAGATAGATTTTTTTTCTTTTGGGCTTGTTTTAAATATACATCTAATACTCTTCTAAATCCTTCACTTTCTAACAAACTTTCAAAAGTTTTGCAATACTTTGCTGTAAAATTAATAATAATCTTGTCATTACTTATAGAAAACTCTTTCCTCATTTAATTTTGCCCCCTTATGATTTTGCTTTCAAATAATTGCATTTTTAACTAACAATAAAGTCATTATATCATAGGCTTTGCAATTCTTAAACTATCATTTTTTCATTTTTCCGCTATGTAAACATTGACATAAAGAAATTTTAAATAAATATGAAGGATTTGCATTTAGCAAATCTCTTCATACATATTGTACACTTCACTGTATAATTTATCCACAAGACTTTTTTCTTCTTCTTTTGACAAGTTATTTGTATCTATTTGCCTTCCAAATATTATTTTTACTTTTCCGGATTTAAATTTTTTATTTTCTTCAAAACAAGATGCTGTTCCATTTATTGCAAAGGGTACAATAGGAGTTCTCGATTTTGTAGCTATTTTTACGCTCCCTTTCTTAAAACTATTAATTCTCCCATCCTTACTTCTTGTTCCTTCTGGAAATATAACAAAATTATATCCATTACTTATTCTCTCTATTGCTGTATTCATAGCCTTAAGACCTTCTCTTACATTATTCCTATCTAAAGAAACGCTCTTTAAATGAGCAATCCAATACCCAATGACAGGAACCTTTAGAAGTTCTTCCTTTGCCACAAAATCTACAGTTCTTCCAACTGTAGCTCTAATGACTGGTATATCTAATATACTTTGATGATTTCCCATAAAGACGCAAGTTCCTTTTGGTATATTCTGAGCACCTATAACTTCAATTTCCATTTGCAATGTCTTTATAGTGAATCTACTCCACTTTAAGAAAACTTTTTGTCCATATCTCCAAGCCTCTTCTTCTCCCCTTGTTTTTTCTATAAAATATCTTTTAAAACCTCTAAGCCTCATCCAAATCATGTATATCCCATATGATATTATTCTTATGTACAAATTAAATCCACCTTTCTATTTAAATCAAAACTATTATATTATTCTTAAATAATATATGCAACTAAATGTATTACTTCTCCTAACTGTATATTTGTAATCTTAATGGATATTATACTAATAGTTAAGGAGATTACATTAATGAAAAGAAAAAACTTAATTATAATTTTTCTAATAATCATAATTCCATTTATTCTTTTTTTCTGTAAAAGTAATAATTTAAGACTTCAAAGTAATTATAATAAAATGTTAGTGCACTATTTTGACGTAGGTCAAGGTGATTCGATACTTATTCAAGTAAATAATAGGAATCTATTAATTGACTCCGGTCCAAAAACTTCAAGGAAGAAATTACTTACTTCACTCAAACAATTAAACATAAATAGAATTGATTATTTAATAGCAACTCACCCTCATGAAGACCATATTGGAAACATGTCCTCTATAATAAGACAATTTGATATAGGACGCTTTTATTCCCCAAAAGTACAAAGTACTACTAAAAGTTTTGAATCTATGGTTGAAGCACTAAAAAGTAAAAACTTAAAAATTAATATTCTTAAAGCTGGATTATCTTCTATAGACTTAGGAGAAAATACTGAAATATCTGTTTTCTCCCCCATAAATGATTCATCAAAAGAAAACTTAAACAACTATTCTCCAGTTATATTAATTAAATTTGGCGAAACTAAATTTCTATTTACAGGTGATGCAGAAAAAGAAGTAGAAAATGAGATTCTATCTCAAAATAGCAATGTAAAATCAGATGTACTAAAACTAGGACATCATGGCTCCTCCAGTTCAACTTCAGAAGCCTTTTTAAAAGCCGTTAACCCTTCTATAGTAGTGATAAGTGCTGGCACGGATAATCCTTACGGTCATCCACACAAGGAAACGTTAGCTCTACTTAATTCAAATAAGATCAAAATTTTCAGAACTGATAAGGATGGAACCATTACCCTTTCTTCAGATGGAAAAAACATATGTAAAGTAAAAAAATAATAGGATAAGAGTTCTTATCCTATTATAGTCTATTTTCTTGAAGGGCAATTTTTTGAACAATCTCCACAATTACATTTCCCTTTTGAAGAATTTTTCACATTCTTATATATTATAAATCCTGCAATTAATACAATTGCTCCTGTAATTAAAATTTCCATATATTCACCTTCTTTTAAAAAAATAAACTTCCAATGTTAAATACTAAAAATGATACACACCAAGCTAGTACTAACTGATAAAATACTGAAAATAACGTTAACTTAGTACCATATTCTTTCTTCATAGTTCCAATAACTGATACACAAGGTGTATAAAGCAAAACAAACACCAAGAATGTATAAGCTGATAAGGCCGTAAAATGAGCTGATAATATAACACTTAAGTCACCAGCAAAAATCACTTGCATAGATGCTAATACTGTTTCTTTTGCTAAGATTCCAGAAAGCAGTGATACAGCTGATTGCCAATTACCAAATCCTAATGGAGCGAAGATTGGTGCCATAAATGTTCCTATATTTGCCAAAATACTTTCATCTATATTTTCTACCTTACCTGTAATACTAAAGTTTGAAAGGAACCATATAACTACACTCATTGCAAATATTATTGTTCCTGCTTTTTTTATAAATCCTTTAGCTTTATCTAAAGTTTGTTTTACTACTGATTTAACACTAGGCATTTTATATTCAGGTAACTCTATTATAAAAGGCTCTTCATCCTTCTTAAAAATTGTCTTCTTAAATAATATTCCTATTAAAAAGGCTACTACTATTCCCAATAGATAAAGTGATGCAACGACAAGCCCTTGATGTTTAGAGAAAAACACTGCTGCAAAAACTGTATATACTGGAAGTCTAGCATTACATGACATCAATGGTACAAGTAGTGCAGTAAGTTTTCTATCCTTTTCACTTTCAAGAGTTCTAGCAGTCATAATTGCTGGAACAGAACATCCAAACCCTACTATCATTGGAATAAATGCTTTACCTGATAAACCAATCTTCCTCATAAACTTATCCATTAAGAAAGCTACTCTAGCCATATAGCCACTATCTTCTAAGAAAGTTATACAAACAAATAAAGCTAAAATAACAGGTAATAATACTAATATTCCTCCAACTCCAGATATAATTCCATCTACAATTAGTGATTGGAACCACGGTGAGGAATTTCCAAGCAATTCACTTACCCAAGGCATAAATGAATCATTTAATAATCCATCTAATAAATCAGATAAAGGTTGTCCTATCCATGAAAAAGTTATTTCAAAAGTTAATATCATCATTAATATAAATATAGGATATGCAAGCCATGGATTAAGTAAAACTTTATCAAATTTTTCTGTTAGAGAATTCTTTTTCTTGTCTTCCTTAATCTTGCATTTCAATATTACTTTTTCTATAAAATCATATGCTTGTTTTTCATCTTTAAAATCAAACTTATCACCATCATTTACTTTTTCTAATGGTTCATTTTTTAAAATATTAGTCAACTTATCTATACCTATCTTCTTAGATGCTGAAATAGGTATAACAGTTACATTTAATAATTCACCTAGCTTTTTATAATCAATTATAATTCCTCTATTCTCAGCTATATCAACCATATTTACCGCTAGAATAATTGGCTTGTTAAATTCTTTAAGCTGAGTTGTTAAATATAAATTTCTATCAAGATTTGTTGCATCTACAATATTTAAAATCAAATTAACTTCATCTTGTTTTAAATAATCTTTTGCTATCTTCTCTTCATTAGAAAATGTGTCCATAGCATAAATTCCTGGAAGGTCTACTACCTTTATATCTTCAAAATATCCTTCTTTTTTATCTACTGTTACTCCAGGCCAATTTCCAACATATTGTTTCGAACCTGTTAACGCATTAAATAGTGTTGTCTTTCCTACATTTGGATTACCAAGTAGTGCTACTGTTGTCATAAGCTCCCCCTCTAATTATGTATAAATATATTTTTAGCATCCTTCTTTCTAATTGCTAAATCAAAACCTCTAAGATTAATTATCATCGGATCTCCCAAAGGCGCCATTCTCTTTAATAAAACTTTAGTTCCTTCAATACATCCAAGAGCAGAAAGTCTTTTTGCTAACTTTTCATCTCCACTTACCATCTTAACGGTTGCGTATTCACCTATTTCTAAATCACATAGACACATAATATCACCTCATATTGAAAATCATTATCATATAATTATAATATCATCTCAACTGTAATTGGTCAACCATACTAGGTATAAATTTCTCTAAAATATTTTTATTAAATGTTATTATAAAATTTTCATACTATTATTATTTATAGTAATAATGGTATAATAAAATGAAACTTTAATTACACTTAAGGATAAATACATTCATTATTAAGTATATTGCCTTAATATAACTGAAATTTATATAGGAAAGTTGTGGTACTATGATAATTAGAGAAAATATAATAAAGGTTAGCAATGTTTCAAATGAATTTATGCTGTGTCATGAAAAAATGCATTATTTGCCTAAAGATATAATTTTCTTTGATTTAGAGCATTATGTTTATAAAAAACCTAAATGTATAGGAGTGTTTGGTGCTTGTGTATTTAATCAAGAAACAACTGAACTTCATGTAACTCAGTATATGATAGAGAATAGATCTGAATCTATAGATATTCTTTATCTAGCTCAAAAATATTTTATAAAAATGAAAAATCAAGATAAAAAAGCTATAGTAACATTTTCAGGAAACAACGACTTTTCTGTTATTAATTATCTATTTGAAAAATACGGTATAGAATTTAATTTTAAAAACGAATTTGATTCTGTGGATATTCAAAAAGAATATGAACTGTACAATGATACCTCTATAGGCCTTAAAAATCTTGAGAAATCTTTTGGGATAGTACGTGAAAGCGAAGTTATAAGTGGTTCTAATCTAGCTAAAACCTTTCATAAAGTCATGAAAGATAAAGACTACATAAGTAGAATGCCTAAAGAAAAATTAGAGAATATATTACTATATAATGAGCAAGATGTTATTAATCTTTATCATATTTTTGTAAACTGGAAACAATTTATTAATAAAGACTTTTCTAAAACTGAGGTAGATAATTCTACCATTGATGATTGTGAAAAAGATATTTCTAATGATATTAATTAACTTCGATATTTGCTCATTATAAGAACAACCCCTAGTTTAAAATACTAGGGGTTGTTCTTTTCTGGATCTTCTTCATTATTTTCTTGTATTCGTCTCATCAAATTTTTATTTTTCGCTTTAAAGATAGCTACCTTTTGTTCGTAAAAAAGTTTTATAGTTGCCACAGTAGGTGAGGCTAAAATCATTCCTACAGGCCCAAAGAAACCTCCACCAACTACTACTCCAACAATAATAAGAAACGGTCTAACTCCAATAGATTTCCCAACTAACTTTGGTTCTAAAAACCAAGCATCAAACTGTTGAAGCGCTAAAAGAAACAATGCTATAAAAAAGGCCATACTTGGGGATACAAATATCCCAACAATAGCTCCAGTTATTACCCCAATCAGCGGACCAAAATAAGGAATCATATTTGTGAATCCAACTACCAATGCAATTAGTATTGTATATGGAGCTTTCAAAACTATTAGCCCAATTAATGCAATTAACCCAATAATAAGAGAATCTAAAGCCTTAGTCCCGACATACATCCCTATCATTTTATTATATGTTTTTAACCACAAAATTAGCTTCTGTCCTCTTTCTTCTTTAAGTAAAATATAAGTTATTGTTTTACTTTCTTCTATGAATCTTTCTTTATCGAGAAGTACGTAAATAGAAATCAAAAATCCCAAAATAATCTTAACTAAATTAGTAGTTATAGATAAAACTGATGATAAAGATCCTTCAAGAGCAGATACAAGCAAACTACCAAATTTTGTAGTAATAATTGATAAATAGTCTAAGACCCCAGTTTCCTTCACTATTTCATATATATTTTCATTTTTTGTAGCTTCATTTATCCATCCTTGAACCATTCTTACATATGTAGGAATATCTGATGTTATAGATATAATACTATCTAGTATACTTGGAATAACATATATAAATAACAAAACTACTATGCTAAATATACTAACATATGTAACAAGTATCGATAAACCTCTCTTAAATCTAAGACGATTTTCAAACATCTTCATTATAGGATTAAGTATATAAGCAAATATCAATGAATATATAAATGGAGATACTATAGATATAAATTTGCCTACAAGATCAAATATAAAAGTATAGTTATCAATAACTTTGTATCCTACTATTCCAATTAAAGCAAAAATTAATATATCCCTATACTTAATATTCCTATCAAAGAACATCTTACCCCCCCATTCCTTAAACTCCAATTAAATTTCTAATTTAATAAATTACATCTTTTCCACAACTTCAATTCCTATAAGTTCAAGACCATTTTTTATAACTTGACAAGTTGCTTCCACAAGTTTTATTCTAGCAATTTTTAATTCTTCATCCTCAAGATTAAGTACAGAATGAGCATTATAGAATTTATTAAAATCCTTAGCTACTTCTATTACATATCTAGTTAATACAGAAGGTTCTAATTTATCTAATGAAATAAGTATATATTTATTAAAATTCTCCAACGTTTTAACTAATTCAAATTCTTCTTTTGAGTTTAATTTACTATAATTAGGCTCTCCTTTAATTTCTCCTGCTCTTCTTAAAATGCTCTTTGCCCTTGCATATGAATATTGTACATAAGGTCCTGTTTCCCCTTCAAATGAAAGTATTTCTTTCCAATCAAAGACTATATCCTTTTCTCTTGAATTTTTAAGATAAGTAAATACTACTGCACCTACTCCTATTTTCTTTGCAACTTCTTCCTTATTTTCTAAATCAGGATTTTTTTCATTTATTATTTCTAAAGTTTTTTCCACTGATTCTCTTAAAAGATCATCTAATAATATTACTTCACCTTTTCTAGTAGAAAGCTTTCTGTCTGCAAATTTAACTAATCCAAATCCTACATGGACACAATCTTTTGCCCATTCATTTCCTGCAAGTTCTAACACTTTAAATACTTGTTTAAAATGAAGCGCTTGAGGGGTTCCCACTACATATATACTCTTATAGAAGTCGTATGTTTTCTTTCTATACATAGCTGCAGCTAAGTCTCTAGTTGCATATATGGATGCTCCATCCCCCTTAAGAACTATACATGGTGGCATATTATAATCTTCTAGCATTACGACTTGTGCACCATTACTTTCAACTAAAAGTTCTTTATCTTTTAATTTATCAACAACTACATCCATCTTGTCATTGTAAAAAGCTTCTCCTGCATAGGAATCAAACTCCACTCCTAAGATATTATAGACTCTTTCAAACTCTTTTAAACTTAAATCTCTAAATCTCTTCCAAAGGGCTTCAGCATCCTTATCTCCATCTTCTAAAGCTTTAAAATATGCTCTTCCTTCATCTTCTAAAGTTGGATCCTTTTCTGCTTCATCATGAAACTTTACATAAATTCTTAAAAGTTCCTTTATAGGATCCTCTTCTAAAGCTTCTTCATCTATCCATCTGTGATATGCTGATATTAACTTACCAAATTGAGTTCCCCAATCTCCAAGGTGATTTATCCCTACAGCATTATACCCTTCTTTTTTAAACATCTTATACAAAGAATGACCTATTGCTGTTGTAAATAGATGACCTACATGGAAAGGTTTTGCTATATTAGGTGAAGAATATTCTACACATACAGTTTTTCCTTCCCCTATATTAGAAGAACCATAATTGTCTCCTTCTGCTAATACCTTCTCTATTGCATTTTTTGCAAAAATACTTTTATCAGCAAAGAAATTAATATAAGGTCCTAGATTTTCAATCTTTTCAAATCCTTCTTTATTTAATTTCTCTTTTAATTCTTCTGCTATCATGTTTGGAGCTTTTCTCATAGTTTTAGAGAGCTGAAAACAAGGAAAAGCATAATCCCCCATTTCTGGCCTTGGTGGAATTTCTATTAGTTGTTCAATCTTTTCAATTTCTAATTCTACTTCTGCACTGATTAACTCAGCAACCTTCTTTTTATAATCCATAAAATCCTCCTAAATACTATACTTATATGAAATAAGTTGTTAAAATAAAAAAACGCCTCTTAATAAATAAGAGACGGAAAAATTCCCGCGGTACCACTCTAATTGCAGTAAATGCCACTTAAAAATTTTTAACGCAACTTCTTGCGACTACCTTCAATGTAGTTTCTCCGAGTCTCTATTCAAATTAATCTATTTATAAGGCTTACACCATCCCTTACTCGCTTTAAAAATCAATTAATCCTACTCTTCTCTTCATAGAATCACTATATTAAATTCTTGAATATATTATACATATAAAGAAGATTTCATGTCAATATAGAATTTTATTAACACTTATCCACCCACTAGCAATATAATATTATCTAGACTTATTTTATTTAAAGAGGAGTAATTATGGAGAAAACAAGTGTCATTGTAATAGGATGTAATTCTATTAGTTTTCTGATTACCCAGATTCAAGATAATGGCTATTTTAAAATAATTGACGAGCTAAATTCTCCAATAAGACTTTACTATGACTTAATTCTAAACAATAAAATATCTAATATAAAACTTGAAGAAACCTTATCTATCTTAAGAAGTTATAAATCTCTTTCTAAAATTCATGGATCAAGGGAACCTATAGTATTCTCTACAAGTTTTTTAGAAAAATCAAAAAACAAAGATGAATTTGTAAAAGTTATAAACGAAAATTTAGATATGGAGGTTACCATTTTAAATGATTTAGATATAATTTATTATAATTATCTGGCAGTAGTAAATAGCATTGATTTAAATAATGCACTACTGGTAGATATCTCAGGAGAATCAACTCATATATCATGGATGCTTAACGAAGCAATTAAAGATAGTTTTACTCTACCTCTAGGCACATTGAATTTATCCTATGCTTTTAATTTGGAAGATAAAATATTAAAAGAAGATTTAGATAATGCTATTTTATATATTAAAAAGGAACTAAGCAAAATAAATAAATTTAAAGGAATAAAACTTAACAACATTGTTGGAACTGGAAAAACTATACACTCCATAGCAAACCTAGATAAAGAAAGAAAAAAATACCCTTTAGACATTATTCACAATTATACTACAACAGATATTGATATTCAGGATATATATAATTTACTAAAATGCAAGAGTCTTGCTCAGAGAAAACGACTTTATAAGCTTACTCCCTGCATGGCAGATATAATAGTAGGTGGTGCTCTTATTTTGAAAGAGATAGTTTCTTATTACGATATATCCAACATACTTATTTGTGGGCGTGGTCTAAAAGAAGGCATTATATTTGATTATGTATATAAAAACTATTGTCCTGTTTCAAACATTCTAGATTATAATCTCTATGGTATTATGGAAAATTTAAATATAAATAAATCCCATGCAGAAAAACTTTACTATACTACAAAAGAATTATTTACTGCACTAAAACCTCTTCATCACCTAGATGATGGTTATCATAATATAATAAAAACTGCATCTTATCTACATGATAGTGGTATAAGCGTTGATTACTACAATTATCACAATCATTCATTTTATATGATATTAAATTCTTATATTAGCGGATTAACTCATAGAGAATTACTTATTAGTTCTGCAATTGTTGCTTCTCCAAAAAATAGCAGTTATAACTTTCTATCTCCTACCTATGGAGTTTTAATAAATAAACTTGATATAAAAGCTATTGATAAAATAGGCGTTCTTCTGAGTATAGCCGAAGGATTAAATGAAAGTTTTGAAGATTCTATAGAAAACATTGAAGTTAGTATAAAAGAAAACTCAGTAATTATTATAATATCTTCAAAATTGGATTTAAAATTTCAAATTAATCGAGCAATGAATGCTTCTAGAATGTTTCATGAGATTTATGATAAGAATTTGCTAATCTATAAAAAATAAGACAGACTGCCTAAATGGTTAATATAAATTAACCTTTAGACAGCCTGTCTTATTTCAAACTAGCTCTTAAAAACATTGTTTTCATCCCTAGTTTTGTGAATTTTGTTTCATACTCCGTCATTATATTCTCTTTAAAATCCGAACTATGTAGGTCATAAGTTAAAAATTCTATCTCGAATCCACTTTCTTTAAAATATTCCTGAGAATCATTAAAAAGATCCGTATCATCTGTCTTAAACCATACTTCAGAGCCAACTTTTAAGAATTTCTTATACTCTTGTAAAAACCTTGAATGAGTAAGTCTTCTTTTATTATGCCTATCCTTTGGCCACGGATTACAAAAGTTTATATATATTTTTTCAATTTCATCCTTATCAAAAAGCTCACTAACAAAGCTAATATTTAATGCAACCAATCTTCCATTTGTTATTTCAGAGTACTCTTCTACCTTTCTTAGAGCGTATACAAGCACCTCATCTTTTAAATCTATAGCCACATGATTAACTTCCGGATATCTTAAGCAATTTTGTGTTAAGAATCCTCCTCTACCACAGCCTAGTTCTAGATGTATAGGATTATTATTACGAAATTCCTCTTTCCATCTTCCCTTTAATTCTCTTGGGTTATTTATAAACAATTTATTTTCTTCAAGTTCAGGTCTAGCCCACCACTTTTTTCTAAGTCTCATGTTTTTCCTCCTAGGTTAATATAACAATCCTAACACTGGATTAACTATCATTATAATAAACTTCATAACATACACAACCGGTACATGTATAAATCTAAAACCACCAACAACTAATAATGCTAATATTACCATCTGATATTTATATATTGACTCGCTAATACTGTAGAAAAACTTTGGTTTTAAATCTCTTAATACCCAAAAGCCATCTAATCCAGGTATTGGTAATAAGTTAAATACAAATAACGAAACATTAATAGAAAAAACCCCATCTAACATCCCTGCTAACACATTCGAAATCGAAGCAGGTAATAAGCCTGTTTTTGTTTGAAAAATTACAAATAGTCCATAACACAAATATCCCAAAAAGGCTAACACTAAATTTGCTAATGGCCCTGCTAGACTTACTTTTAAATCGTCCTTATAATAATTTTTAAAAGCTGAAGGATTTGTTTCAACTGGCTTTGCCCATCCAAACCCAGCAATTAAAATAAGTAATGTCCCTAAAGGATCGATATGACTCATTGGATTAAGGGTAAGTCTTCCTTGAAATCTTGGTGTTTTATCTCCCAACATATCAGCTACCTTTGCATGAGCAAACTCATGAAATGTAAAAGCTAAAAGTATAGCTGGAATAATTAGAATTTTGTTATATATTATATCCATAAAATTGAAACTATTCATTAAATCTATATTCCTCTCCTAAAAAGTATTCTGAATGGTATTATACCATAAATTTTTTGAAATTTGAATTTATAATCTAAAGACTTCTGTAGATTTCCCACAGAAGTCTTTTATAGCTCACCAATTTTCATTATTTTACTACTTTGATAGACTTGTTAAATATATCTTGCCATTATCAGAACTTAAAATAACTTTATTGTTTACAAATATAAACTTTCCTTTATAACTTACACTTTCTGATGTTGTAAGATTTTTAACTTTTCCATCTAAACTATCATTAACTAGAAACTCACCTTTATCATTAACATATATATCTGTAGAATTCTTTGGTTTATCTAACTGAGTTACTTTCCACGTAGCAAACTTTTGATTAAGAGTTCCAGAAAAGATTTTAGTTACTTTATCTTCACTCTCTTCGCCCATATATACTACTCCATTACTATCCCTTGCCAAAAGCGTCAAGTTACTTGAATTTGTAATATTGATTTTTGATGCTTTACCATTTGTATATTCATAAAATCTTTTAGCTTTTTTATCTTGATAAATTATAGAATCACTGCTAGGGGATACTTTCATTTCTCCCATAGCGGAAATGTTGCTTCCAATACTCTCCACATTTTTTTCTATATTTATTCTATAAATAACTGCATTATTCCCACCTTTACTCACAGATACAAAAGTGACTCCAGAAAGAGTTGTAGTTTCAATTGCATCAACTTGCATTCCACTCTTGTAATCACACACTTTTTCATTTTCTGTAATTTGAGATTCTGTTTTGTTCTTTGCATCATAATTAATAACGTTAATTACATTTTTCTTGCTTGAACTTGTTACCTTTTCTGCTATTGTTAATCTATTTCTATCTGGCAACCATTCACTATTTAATACTTCTCTATTACCTTTATTAGTTATTATCTCTTCTGAAGTACCTGTCTTTGTATCTAAAAGATAGAACTTACTGTCAACGAAATATGATATATATTTACCATCATAAGAACTTTGAATCTTTTTTGCTCCTTGTGGTATTGATAAGTCAGCTTTACTACCAACAACATCTTCTTTAACTTCTTTCAGTTGAAACTCAGAAGAATGTTTTAAATATACTTTATCTAAATATAATAGAGCTGCTACTTGCATCATTATAGAAAGCAAAGCCCATACTATAATTCTTTTGAATCCTTTCATAAATCATACCTCTCTCACTTATTTAACTATAACAGCAGTTGGTATATATCTTTCACCAAATGCGTAGGAAGGTGTATTTACAACTTCATCATTATAGTACATTGTAGCAGACTTACCTCCATCTAATGTAGCCGCTGTTACACAACCTAAATCAAGCATTATTTCCTGAGCTTCATCTAAAGTCGCTGCAATTCTATTATTATTTTTTGAATCTAAAACTACTAACAAAATGCTTCCATCTTGTTTTTGCCCAATTATTGTTCTTGGAGAAGACCCTCCCATATGATATTGTAATTTTGCTGCTTTTCCATTACTAACCAAAATATCCGTATTAAAACTTACAGCTTCAGAAGCACCTTTTGACAATAATTCTTTTGTAGTATAATTACCTGCAACTAAGCGTCCATCCTTTGTCATAAGTATAGTACCTTGTTTACTACCTGAAGTATCATCATAGATAACTTTACCACCTGTTATAATTACACCTGAAGGAGTACCTCCATTAGCAGTCCATGCCTGCGAATTTGCTTCATCTGAAAAAGCTCCCCCATTAACTCCAGCTACTGCCTTATTGTTTTCGGCTATTTGTGATGTAGTTTCTCCTTCTTTTTTTAGCTTTGATGTATATCCTATTTTAATTCTTGTAGGATCACTAACAGTAAGAACATGTCCACGAAATTTATCATTATTCTCTAAAGTGGCATATTTTATATTATCATCATGATTCTTTGGTATGCTTATTAAACCTGAACCATCTGTCGATACATCTTCTTCTACTTCACTTTTCCCCAATATCTTGTTAATTTGCTCTTTAGAAAGAAAAGTAGTTGCTAACCACTGATAATGCATTGACCCCATAGCTCCACCAACAAACATTGATTTTGCATTTTGAAAAGGCCCATAAAATAATATAAAAGGAGCTGTTATAACTGTAAAAAACAATTGAAATATCATAAATCCTATAAGTAACTTCCAACTAAATTTTCTAATTACTCTATTATCTTTCTTAATCTTCCTTCTAACCTTTTTCTCCATTCAATTCCTCTCCATCTAATTTGCTTATTTTGCAAATTATTTGTTTGCTTTATTATATAATTATTACTTAATTATATCAATAAAAGTAATTTTTTTTTAATATTTGACTTTATTTTAAACATACTTTTTAAGTATACTTCTATTTTTTATTATTGTAAAATATTATTATTTTTATCATTTACTTTTATTTGTAATAATTTCTAATTAATAGTACCAACCCATTCTTGATTAGTATAAAAACAAAAAGGTATAGTAGATCAGTTAAACGTTCTCTACTATACCATATAAATTACCTAATAGGTCTTATTATTATAAATTGCATTTATTTAAATGCCCTTTTAAAATATCTGCCGATTTTTTAAGTTTATCTTTTTCTATATCACTTAAAGGCATTTCTATAACACTTTTTGCTCCATTTCTATCAACTATAGTTGGAACAGCTAAATAAATATCCTCTATTCCATATTGCCCTTCAAAAAGACTAGAAACTGTTAAAATACTATTTTCATCTCTAAATATAGCTTCAACTATTCTATTAACTGCTAGCCCAATTGCAAAATAGGTAGCCTTCTTTCTACTTATTATTTCATATGCAGCATTTTTTACATCATTTTCTATTACCGTCTTTATATCTTCATCCCATTGCAAATTAGTTTGACTCGAATATTTTTCGAAGCTTTCACCTGAAATGCTAGAACTACTCCAAGTTACTACTTCACTATCTCCATGCTCACCCACGACATAACCATGAATGTTATTGTTATTTACTTGAAAGTACTTTCCTAAAACATATTTTAATCTTGATGTGTCTAAGACTGTACCTGAGCCTATTACCCTTTCCTTTGGGAAACCAGATAATTTATAAGTTATATAAGTTAAAACATCAACAGGATTTGATACAACTAATAATATAGATTCCGGGCTATATTTCACTATGTCAGGTATAAAGCCTTGAAATATCTTATGATTCTTTTCTATAAGATCTAATCTAGTTTCACCTTCTTTTTGTCCTGCTCCTGCTGTAATTATAACTATATCCGAATCCTTTGTTTCGCTAAGCCCTCCTGCGTAAATGTTTACTGGCTTAACAAAGGATGTTCCATGAACTAAATCCATTACCTCGCCTAGCGCTTTATCCATATTAATATCATATATACATATCTCAGTAGCTATACCACTATTCATTAAAGCATATGCTGTAGTTGCCCCAACAAATCCTGCACCAATTATTGATATTTTTCTTTTTCCATCTTGAAACATAACTAATCCTCCTTTGTACTTCTTTTCTTATATTTATCATAATACCACATATTTATTAATTTTCCTCCTAATTTTAACATAAACTATATTAGAAAAATAAAATAAAATTTAATATTTACTTTATACCATTATGCTATTAATATAATTAATGGACTATAAACTCTAAAATTGGAGGTGCAATATGAATATAAATATAATTGGTGTCCCTTTATTCTATGGTTGTGATAAACCTGGAGTGGAGCTTGGACCTGACACACTAAGAGAGAATGGACTTGTTAATATTTTTTCTAAGACTCATTCAGTAGATGACTTAGGAAACATTCAAATAAATGATGTGCACTCAAATGATAAATTCATAAAAAGTAAAAAAATGAAGTATCTAAGTGAAATATTAAACAGTAGTGAACTTTTAGCTAATTCTGTATGGAACACTTTAAAGGACAATAAATTTCCATTAGTTATAGGTGGGGATCATGCTTTAGCCCTCGGTAGTGTAGCTGCAGCTGGGGAATTTTACAAGGATGATTTTGCTGTGATATGGATTGACGCTCATGGTGATCTCAATACAGAAATTACATCACCTTCAGGCAACGTTCACGGAATGCCTCTAGCTGCTTCTATGGGAGTTGGATACGACAGCCTTACTTCTATATTTTCTAAAAATGTAAAAGTATCAATGGAAAATGTTTTTATAATAGGTGCTAGAGATTTAGATCAAGGTGAATTAGATTTGATAAAATTAAACAACTTAAACGTATGGACAATGAACAATATTAAAGAAAAAGGGTTGGATAATTGCCTACAAGAAGTTATAGATATTATTAACAAAAAAAATATATCAAATATCCATTTAAGTTTCGATATAGACTCGATTGACCCCTCCTTTGTGCCTGGTACTGGTACTCCTGTAAGTGATGGCTTAACAATAGAAGGCGGAAAAAAAATATTACGTAATATATTACAAACAAAAAAAGTAAAATCTATGGATTTTGTAGAGTTTAATCCTCTACTTGATAGAGATAACATTTGCTTAAATAGTTGCATATCTCTTCTAAATACTATTAGTGATTCACTATAGTTCCTAAATATTAATTTATGATATAATAAAATTATTATTACAATAATCTTTAGGAGGAAGAAAATGAAATTACTAATTTTCGATACAGAAACTACTAGTATAAAACCTGGTCACATATGCCAGTTAAGCTATATTACAATAGATGCTTCAGCTAAACCTCAAAAAACAGAAGGAAAAAACTTTTTTATAACAGTAGATGAAATGGATTCTTCTGCACAAGCGATTCATGGCTTTTCATTAGAAAAATTATACGAGCTTTCTGATGGTAAGTATTTCGAGGATTTACTTGAAGAGTTTGAAGATGATTTTAGCCAAGCTGATTTTGTTATAGGTCATAATGTTAATTTCGATATAAAGTTTTTAAAGCATGAACTTGAAGGTATGGGGATTGACTATATGCCAAAAAACACTTTCTGTACAATGAACTATTATAAAGATATATGCAAAATCTTGCGTCCTAATGGAGACTATAAAAACCCAAAACTTGAAGAAGTTATATCTTTCTTAAATATAAGCAAAGATCAAATTTCAGCTAAAGCTGATCAATTATTTCAAGGTAGTGGTGATTATCATGATGCAAGATTTGATACTGCCGCAACATATTTGCTAATCATTGAAGGTATGAAACAAGGATATATTCCACCAGGATATTTTAGTTCAAGAAAATAGATATAATAAGAGGTTATCTACTACTAGATAACCTCTTATTAATTAATTTTTAAAGTTATTACTATTTTCAATTCTTTCCTTAACCGTTGGATGATCATACGCTAACCATTTGTATAATCCATTAACATCAACAGGTGTTAAATTACTTTCCACAAATCTTAATTCTAATAAACCATTTGTTAAATTATCCCCAGTTATCCTCATTGCAAACTCGTCAGCTTCTACTTCTGCCTTTCTTGAATAGGCACTTTCAATAGGCATAATTAAGATAGATATTATATTTATTATCAAAAGTATTTTAGGGATATTTTCAATTTTCCTATAGTCCTTTCCTTTATTTTTTGTCATTAATATATGAATTGATAGTATTAATAATACTATCCCTATCAATTCAAAAATCATCGACTTTTGAATATGATTAAGCTTGTAATGTCCCATTTCATGTGCTGCTACCGATAATATTTCTTTGTCACTTAACTTATTTAATGTTGTATCCCAAAATACAATTCTTCTACTATTATGTATTCCTGTCATATAGGCATTCATACTTCCAGTTTTATGGCTTTTAGGAATAACTTTAATCTCTAAATTTTCAATTCCTGCATCTTTTGATAGCTCTAAAATTTTATCTTTTAGTCCACCACCTTCCATATCAACAAGATCATTCTCTATTTCATCAATATAAGGATAAACATAATTGCTAACCAAACTAATTGCTACAAGTATAGCTGATACCCATATATACCATCTTTTCTTATTTATAAAAATCAAATATATAATAACGGCTATAGGTAAAGTTAGCAATAAATCTTCTCCTATTCCCTTTGCAAAATCACCCAAAAAATCAAAAAAACTTTGATTGCTTAACCCTACCAACTTCGCTCTATAAAAACTACTAAATAATATTTTAGGAAAAATCAATATTTCAGATAATGCTCCATATAAAATACACAATACTCCTCCTTCTACTATCTTTTTCCTAAAATTTGCTTTCTTAATTACTTCAATTCCTCCAAAGTAATAAAATAATACCGGAATGGATAAGTTAATTAAAATTCCACTATAAAAATAAACCTGTGAAAATTCATAATTAACTTCTACCTTACTAGGTGTAGCAGGCACCTGAATCTTTCCATCCTCAACAATTTGTTCAATTTTAACCTCCTCTAGTAAATTACTTTTGTTCTTATACTCTAAAAACATAGTTATACAAAATAATATAACAAATATTAAAGCAAATCCTACCATCGTTCTTATAAGAAATTTCTTCATCACATCTCCTCCATCCACTTCTATATATATTACTATCTTAAAGAAATAATCCTTAAAAAGCTAATGTAAACATTTAATTTTATTTTTCATATTTATTGTTACTTTTCCAAATATTATGTATAATTAACTTATAACTATTTAGGAGGTCTTATTTATGAATTTCACTACTAGAAACTTTTTCTTATTTCTATTATCCTTTATAGGCTTGTCTGCTTGTTTCACATTTTTGTTTCAACGAATCTATATAAGCATACCAATAGGTCTTTTTTTATCTATATGCATGTTTTATGATCCAAAGAAATATGAAGCCGCTAAAAAAAAATTTGAGAAAAAACAAACTTCTAATGAAAATATTCATAATTAATGTTAATTAAAGCACCAATTACTAAAACTTTATAGTAACTGGTGCTTATTTTATTTAGTTATTATTTTCTTGTAACCTTCACATAGTTCTTTATCCATTGCAGGAACATCTTGTAATGGATATTTCATATTCATTCCCTCATACTTATTTACACCCAAAAGATGATATGGTAATAGTTCTACTTTCTCTACATTTGGAATATCTAATATATACTCATTAAATGCTCTTATATGCTCTTCTCCATCTGTAAATCCTGGCACTACCACATGCCTAATCCACATTTTCGTATTATTCTTCTTCATAGCTTCTAAGAATTTCAATGATTCGTCCATTTCCATTAACGTTATGTTTTTATAACCTTCCCTAGTTATATCTTTTATATCAAAAAGAACTAAGTCAGTATACTTTAAGATTTCATCATAATTTCCAAATCCATATCCGGCTGTATCAATACAAGTGTTTATACCATTTTCCTTACAAAGTTTAAGCACTTCTAAAAGAAAATCTGGCTGTCTTAGAGGATCTCCTCCTGAAAAAGTAACTCCTCCTCCACTTCTTTGAAAATAAGGTTTAAAGCTTTCAATTTTTTTTACCAGCCTTTCAGCTGTATATTCTTCCCCACCATCCATAGCCCATGTATCTGGATTATGGCAGTACTTGCACCTTAACGCACATCCTTGAAAAAACACTACCACTCTAATTCCAGGCCCATCTACAAGACCCATTGATTCTATTGAATGTATTCTTCCTATAGCCATATCTTCCTCCATTAATAACTCTAACTTTTTAATACTCTTTATTATAACATATCATAGTATATGGAAAGGTGAAAGAATAATAAAACAAAATTCTTTCACCTTTCTATAATTTTTATATTTATTTACATACTCTTATGGAATGTTCTACTTATTACTTCTAATTGTTGTTCTTTAGTTAATCTATTGAAGTTAACTGCATATCCAGAAACCCTTATAGTTAAAGTAGGATATTTTTCTGGATTTTCCATTGCATCTATTAGTGTTTCTCTATTTAGTACATTAACATTTAAATGATGTGCACCTTGTACAAAGTATCCATCTAAAATAGATACTAGATTATTAAGTCTTTGCTCATCTTCTTTTCCTAAAGCATCTGGTATTATAGAAAAAGTGTTAGAAACTCCATCTTGACACACCTCATTATACGGAATTTTAGCAACTGAATTTAAAGATGCCAATGCTCCATTTATATCTCTACCATGCATTGGATTAGCCCCTGGTGCTAATGCTTCTCCAGCTTTTCTACCATCTGGAGTTGAACCTGTTTTCTTTCCATACATAACATTTGAAGTTATAGTAAGTGCTGATAATGTATGATGTGCATCTCTATATAAAGGATGCTTTTTAAGTTCTGATGAGAACTTAGTAACTAATTCTACCCCTAAATCATCTGCTCTATCATCATCATTACCGTACTTAGGGAAATCTCCTTCAGTAGTAAAATCTATTGCTATACCTTCTTCATTTCTAATTGGTTTTACCTTAGCATATTTTATAGCTGATAATGAATCTACAGCTACAGATAAACCTGCTATACCAAAAGCCATAAGTCTTTCTACTTGTGTATCATGTAAAGCCATTTGACCTGCTTCATAAGCATATTTATCATGCATGCAGTGTATTATATTCATTGTATCTACATAAAGCTTGGCTACATATTCTAAAACTTTATTGTAATTTTCTCTAACCTTATTAAAGTCTAGAACTTCATCTGTAAGTTTTTCTATTCCTGGAACTACTTGAATACCCTTCTTTTCATCAACACCACCATTTATTGCATATAGAAGTGATTTTGCAACGTTACATCTAGCTCCAAAGAACTGCATTTGCTTACCAACCTTCATAGCAGATACACAACATGCTATAGCATAATCATCACCATATATTGGTCTCATTACATCATCATTCTCATATTGAATAGAATCAGTTTTTATTGAAATTTTAGCACAATACTTCTTAAAGTTTTCTGGTAAGTTTTGAGACCATAAAACTGTAAGATTTGGTTCTGGTGCTGTATCTAAATTTATTAAAGTATGTAAATATCTAAAAGAGTTTTTTGTAACTAATGACTTTCCATTGATGCCTACTCCTCCGATTGATTCTGTTACCCATGTTGGATCTCCTCCAAATAATTCATTATACTCAGGAGTTCTTAAATGTCTAACTAATCTTAACTTGATTATAAATTGATCGATTAATTCTTGAGCTTCTTTTTCTGTAATAATTCCTGCTGCCAAATCTCTTTCAATATAAATATCTAGGAAAGTAGAAGTTCTTCCAAGTGAAGTTGCAGCACCGTTATTTTCTTTTACTCCAGCTAAATATCCAAAATATAAAGCTTGTACAGCTTCTGCTGCTGTAGCTGCTGGCTTAGATATATCTATACCATATTTTAACGCCATAGATTTAATAGCTTTTAAGGCTCTAATTTGTTCTGAAACCTCTTCTCTCTTTCTTACCAATTCATCAAGCATATCTCCATGCATGATATCACTATCTAAATCTTTCATTTTTTCTTCTATTAAGAAATCAATTCCATAAAGAGCTATTCTTCTATAATCTCCTATTATCCTACCTCGTCCGTATGCATCTGGAAGTCCAGTTAAAAGCCCAGCGGATCTTGCTAGTCTTATTTCTTTTGTATATGCATCAAAAACACCTTCATTATGTGTTTTTCTATAATTTGAAAAATGTTTTTTTATGTCTGAATCTAATTCGTAACCATATTCCTTCAAAGAACTTTCTACCATCCTCATCCCACCAAAAGGATTCACAATTCTTTTAAGTGGTGCATCTGTTTGAAGCCCTACAATTACTTCATTTTCTCTATCTATATATCCTGGTTCATAGTTGTCTATCCCAGATACTCTATCTGTTGCTACGTCTATTATTCCTTTTTTTATTTCTTCCACTATTAAAGCATGGGCTTTGCTCCATACTTTATCAGTTTTTTCAGTAGTTCCTTCTAAGAAACTTCCATCACCTTCATATAATTTATAATTCTTCTGTATAAAATTTCTTACGTCAATTCTTTCTTGCCAAGTTCCTTCTTTAAAACCATTCCATTGAATATACATTTTTATTTCCTCCTTTTGTTGATAATTAATATCAATAATAGTATTATATATTATATCTACCATAATTTAAAGTGATTTAAATCACAATTTTTTATTTATATAAATATTATCTCTTTCGTCAAATTAAGCAAAATTTTTGTATACTACTTTTACTAAAAATAGTATAATTATAATAAATATAAATTTGTAATATAACTGGTAGGTGTTTAACGTGAGAAAAATTATAAAATTAATATTTATTCCAGCTATTTTAATCAGTGCTTTTGTAGCATATGAGGTGCTTTCATATTATGATTTCTTTAGCGATGAAGTAACAATAAGAAATAACGTATTGTCATCCTATCTTTTACCAGATGATGACTTTAAGAGCGTATATAAAGCTCAACTGAATTTTGATGATATGCCTGTATCTGAAGTTTCTAATGTTACTTTTAACATTTTAAGCGATCATAATATAAAAAATGTCCCTGTGCTTTTAAAAGCACAAAGGTATTACATTCCAGTATCATACATATCAAAAAAATTAGGTTATACTGATCTTAACACTGATCAATTGTGTTCACTACAAAATAATTCAACTAAAATCTTGATCAGTAGCAACTCATTTACAAAAAATAATATTACTGGTTCGCTCAGAGGAAATTTACTATATAAAGATAACGAACCTTATATCTCTATCTCTGATATAGAAGAAATTTTCAACTTATTTGCTGTTTTTAACTTTCAAACAAATAGCATTAGTTTGTTATCTTCTGATGTGAAAGCCCCTAAAGAAATACCGCTTCAAGACAATCAAGATATTGCATTATTTAGATTCGAAGATTTTGCTTGTGGTGATTCAAATTTGGTCGACAAAAATCAAACAAAAGTCAAAATTATGGCAAGCTATTTATATTCTCAAGGAATTAAATTTCATATAGGTTGGATTCCTAGATTTAAGGCTCCTGTTGATAATATAGATAATGATTTGCTGGAGAATAATAATATTACTAATGTAGGATTTATTAATATCCTTGATTACTTACTTAATAAAGGATGTGAAATAGGATTACACGGATATACTCATCAGCATGGAGATGAAAGAAGTGCTGTTGGTGAAGAAATGTCCAAAACTGTCAATAGTGATGAAAAATCCACTAGACAAGTTATTGAAAAGGGCATTGATACTGCAAGTGCACTAAATATACCAATAAGCTTTTATGAGAGTCCTCATTATAGAGATACTCCATTTCAACAAAAAATAATAGGCGAATATTTTAGGTACGTCTATGAACCTTATGATAATTCAAAGAAAAATATTTACAAAACTAAGAGTGGTAATCTCTTTGTTCCAACCCCTCTAGGTTTTGTAGAAAACGGAAGTTCAGCAAGTATAACTAATGGTCTTGCTTCTAATGACCCTGAAGTGTTAAAAAGTTTCTTTTATCATCCATCTATAGAAGTTGACTACATCGACTTTAATACAAATAATGATAAACTTAACTATACGCTAAAAGATGATTCTCCAATGAAAACTATAGTTAAATCCATAAAAGATAATAACTGTGCCACAATACATGTAGATGAACTAAAAAAATCTAATAAATAATAAAAATAAAAGATTCTCTCTTCTAGTGATTTTTAAATCCTAAAAGATGAGAATCTTTCTACTTAACTATGTATAAAAAAAGTGGACTCAATCGAATCCACTTTTCTTTGTTTTACTCTAAATTTGTATATCCAATTAAACTAAAATCAACTTCTTTTGCAACTTCTCGCCCCTCTCTAATTGCCCAAACAACTAAAGACTGACCCCTATGCATATCACCTGTTACAAAAATCCCCTCAACACTTGTCTTATATTTTCCAGACTCAGTTAGTACATTAGTACGTCCATCCACAGCTACATTAAAAGCTTTTGTAACATAGTTTTCACTTCCTAAAAAACCTGCAGCTATAAGAACCAAATCAACTTCTATCTCATATTCTGATCCTGGTATTTCTACCATCTTTATTCTACCTGTTTCTTTATCTTTCTTACTCTCAAGCTTAACTAACTTTACCTTACAAACTTCACCTGCTTCATTAGCTACAAACTCCTTTACTGTAGTTTGATAAACTCTAGGATCATGTCCAAATACAGCAATATTTTCTTCTTGTCCATAGTCTGTTTTACAAACTCTAGGCCATTCTGGCCAAGGGTTATTTTCCGCTCTCTGATCTGGCAATTTTGGCATCATTTCTAGTTGAGTTACTGATGCTGCTCCATGCCTAATAGATGTTCCAACACAGTCATTTCCAGTATCTCCACCACCAATTACAATAACCTTCTTACCCTTAGCTGATATAAACTTACTATCTTGCAAATTCGAATTTAAAAGACTCTTTGTGGTCGACTTTAGAAAATCCACTGCAAAATATATTCCTTTAGCTTGTCTTCCTGGAACTTTAATATCCCTTGGATTTGATGAACCACAAGCTAGTATAATGCTGTCATATTCCTTCTTTAACTTTGCAACCTTAATGTTTACACCAACATTTGCATTAGTTACAAAATTAACGCCTTCTTCTTTCATTATAGAAACTTTTCTTTCTATAACACTTTTTTCAAGTTTCATATTTGGGATTCCATACATAAGTAATCCACCAATACGATCTTCCCTTTCATATACTGTTACATCATGTCCACGCTTGTTTAACTGATCTGCAGCTGCAAGACCTGATGGTCCAGACCCCACAATTGCAATCTTCTTTCCTGTTCTAACCTTTGATTTTTTAACTTCAACAAAACCATTTTCGTAAGCATTTTCAATAATACTTAACTCATTTTCCTTAATAGAAACCGGAGAAGAGTTAATTCCTGAAGTACAAGCTGCCTCACAAGGAGCTGGACATACTCTTCCTGTAAACTCTGGGAAGTTATTTGTTTTTAATAAACGCTTATATGCTTGATCCCAATTATCACCAAATATTAAATCATTCCATTCTGGAATTAAGTTATGCAAAGGACATCCTGTAGTAGCTCCTTTTATTGTCATTCCTGATTGACAAAATGGCACTCCACAATCCATACAACGAGCTCCTTGCGCTTTTCTTTTGTCTTGTGACAGTGGTGTATGAAATTCATTAAAATTCTTTATTCTTTCCTTTGGATCTATAGCTAAACTATTTTCACGTTCAAATTCTAAAAAGCCTGTTGGTTTTCCCATGTTATTCTCTCCTATCTCTTTGTATTAGCATAAAATGCTTCAATTTGTGCTTGTTCACTGCTAAGTCCCTTTTCTTCCATTTGAACTGTTGTCATAAGCATACGCTTATAATCATATGGGATTACCTTTTTAAACTTTGGTAAGTACTCTCCAAAATTCTCTAGTATCTCTTTACCTTTTTTAGAATTAGTATGTTTTACATGTTCTTCAATAATTTCTTTTAATTCTAAAACGTCATACTTAGAAGTAACTCCTTCAGTTGAAACAAGCTCCTTATTTAGCTTCTTGTATAAATCTCTGTCTTCATCTAATACATAAGCAATTCCACCGCTCATACCAGCAGCAAAGTTTTTACCTGTTCTACCAAGTACAATAACACGTCCACCAGTCATATATTCACAACCGTGTTCCCCAACTCCTTCAACAACTGCCGTTGCTCCTGAGTTACGTACACAGAATCTCTCTCCTGCAACACCATTTATAAATACTTTACCACTAGTAGCACCATATAGTGCAACATTACCTATTATAATATTTTCATCTTCTTTGAATCTAGCTCCCTTTGGCGGATAAACCACTATCTTTCCTCCAGATAGACCTTTTCCTAAATAGTCGTTACTATCTCCAACAAGTTCAAGTGTTAATCCCTTTGGAATAAATGCTCCAAAACTTTGTCCACCACTACCATTACACTTAACTACAAAAGTATCATCTTCTAAAGTATTATGATATTTCTTTGTAATTTCCGAACCAAATATTGTTCCAAGCGTACGATCTATATTGGTCACACCTATTTCAATAATTTTCTTTTCCTTATTATCAAGTGCAGATTTCAACTTCTTAAGCAGAATTTTTTCATCCACAGTTTTCTCAAGTTCGAAATCATATACTTGTTTATTAGCATAACTAATGTTAGCATAATTTTCTCCTATATAAGGGTTATTGATTATTCTAGAAAGATCTACTGCACTAGCAGTGCCTGTCTTAACATTTCCTTTTTGTTTTAACAGATCAGTTCTTCCTATTAACTCGTCAACTTTTCTTATTCCAAGCTTAGCCATATATTCACGTAATTCCTCTGCTACAAATCGCATAAAATTCATTACATATTCTGGCTTACCTTTAAATCTCTTTCTAAGTTCTGGATTTTGGGTTGCAACCCCAACTGGACATGTATCCAAATTACAAACTCTCATCATTACACATCCTAAAGTCACAAGCGGTGCAGTTGCAAAACCAAATTCTTCTGCTCCAAGTAAAGCTGCAACAAGTACATCTCTACCGCTCATAAGTTTACCATCAGTTTCTAGAATAACTTTTGATCTTAAATCATTCATTATTAATGTTTGATGTGTTTCTGCAACTCCAAGTTCCCATGGAAGTCCTGCATTGTATATTGAATTTCTAGGTGCAGCACCTGTACCTCCATCATAACCTGAAACAAGAATAACTTGTGCACCAGCTTTAGCAACACCAGCTGCAACAGTACCTACCCCTGCTTCTGAAACAAGTTTAACTGATATTCTAGCATCCTTATTTGCATTCTTGCAATCATATATTAATTGAGCTAAATCTTCAATTGAATATATATCATGGTGTGGTGGTGGTGATATTAATCCTACTCCAGGAGTTGAATGTCTTGTTTTAGCAACCCATGGATATACTTTACCTGCTGGTAATTGACCACCTTCACCTGGTTTAGCACCTTGTGCCATCTTTATTTGAATTTCTTTAGCACTAACTAAATATCTAGATGTAACCCCAAATCTACCTGATGCAACTTGCTTTATTGCAGAACACTTATTAAGACCATCTTTTCCAACAGTAAGTCTTTCTAAATCCTCTCCTCCTTCACCAGAATTTGATTTTCCTTGAAGTTTATTCATTGCTATTGCAAGAGTTTCATGAGCTTCCTTTGATATAGATCCATAACTCATAGCACCAGTTTTAAATCTCTTAACAATAGACTCAACGCTTTCAACTTCATCAATAGAAATTCCATTCTTAGGATAATTAAATTCTAATAAGCCTCTAAGATTCCCAATATCTGTTTCACTATTAATAAGTGAAGTATATTGTTTAAACGTTTCATAATCTCCATTACGCGTTGCTGATTGTAGAAGATGAATTGTTTGAGGATTATATAAATGCTCCTCTTTTTCACTTCTTAGCTTATGACTACCTACACTGTTTAAAGTTAAATCCACATTAAGTCCAAGTGGGTCAAAAGCTGTTGAATGAAGTTCATCTACCTGTCTCTCAATATCCTTAATAGTAATTCCTTCAATTCTACTTACGGTGTTTGTAAAGTATTTATTTATAACCTCTGAGTTAATTCCTATTGCTTCAAAAATTTGCGATCCTTGATAAGATTGAATTGTAGATATCCCCATTTTAGATGCAATCTTAACTATTCCGTGAAGTATTGCATTATTATAGTCATCTACTGCTGCATAGTAATCTTTATCAAGCATTTTATTATCAATAAGTTCTTTTATACTATCTTGTGCTAAATATGGATTAATCGCACATGCACCATATCCAAGTAAAGTTGCATAATGATGTACTTCTCTTGGCTCGCCACTTTCAAGTATCATAGCTACTGAAGTTCTCTTCTTTGTCTTAACTAAATGTTGTTGAAGCGCTGAAACTGCTAAAAGTGATGGTATTGCTACGTGATTTTCATCTACTCCTCTATCTGAAAGTATTAGAATATTAGCGCCATCTCTATATGCCCTATCAGTTTCAAGGAAAAGATGCTCAATAGCACGTTCTAATGATGTATTCTTATAATAAGTAATTGGAATTACTACTACTTTAAATCCATCTACCTTCATATTTTTTATCTTCAATAAATCAGTACTTGTAAGTATTGGATTATTGACTTTTAAAACTCTACAATTAATCGCTTCTTCTTCTAGAAGATTTCCATCTTCCCCAATATATACAGATGTTGATGTAACTATTTCTTCTCTTATAGCATCTATTGGTGGATTAGTTACTTGTGCAAAAAGCTGTTTAAAGTAATTAAATAATGGTTGTTTCATTCTAGATAAAACTGGCAGCGGACTATCCACTCCCATAGCAGCAGTTGGTTCTGCTCCTGTTTTAGCCATTGGAAGAATTGCTGTTTTTAAATCTTCATATGTATATCCAAAAGCTCTCTGAAGTCTTGCTCTCTCTTCATTCGAATATTCTTCCACTCTCTTATTTGGAATATTAAGATCCTTTAATTTTATTAAATTACTATCAAGCCATTCTCCATATGGTTGTTTATGCGCATAATGTTCTTTTAATACTTCATCGTCAATAAGCTCCCCCTTAACAGTATCAACAAGTAACATTTTACCTGGTCTTAATCTTTCTTTTACAATAATTTTAGAAGAATCAATATCAAGCACTCCTACTTCTGAAGAAAGTATTAAATAATCATCATCAGTTATATAATAACGAGATGGTCTAAGTCCATTACGATCTAATATTGCTCCCATCATATCGCCATCGCTAAAAAGTATAGAAGCTGGGCCATCCCATGGTTCCATCATTGTAGCATAATATTGATAAAAATCTTTTTTAGATTGACTTATACTATTATCTTTACTCCATGGCTCTGGTATTGTAATCATTACTGCAAGTGGTAATGGCATTCCGCTCATTACTAAGAATTCAAGCGTATTATCAAGCATTGCTGAATCTGATCCTTCTTGATTTACAACTGGAATTACTTTATGCATGTCCTTTTCTAAATATCGGGACGACATATTTTCTTCTCTCGCAAGCATTTTATCTACATTACCACGGATTGTATTAATTTCTCCATTATGAACGATAAATCTATTTGGATGAGCTCTATGCCAGCTCGGATTTGTATTTGTACTAAAACGTGAATGTACTAAAGCGATTGCTGATTCATATAATGGATTTTGCAAATCTTTGAAGAACAATCGAAGTTGTCCAACTAAAAACATTCCTTTATATACGATAGTACGACTAGATAATGACACTACATATGTATTATCGTTACTTTGTTCAAATACCCTTCGAACCACATAAAGTTTACGATCAAATTCTAATCCTTGTTCTATATCATTAGGTCTCTTCACAAAACCTTGCATTATACAAGGCATGCAATCAACAGCTTTACTTCCAAGTACTCCAGCGTCTGTTGGCACCTCTCTCCATCCTAAAAATTCTAATCCCTCTTTCTCTACAATTATCTCAAACATCTTTTTTGCTTGATTTTTCTTTAATTCATCTTGTGGAAAAAAGAACATTCCTACTCCATAATCTCTCTCAAAGCCTAAATTTATATCTAAAGACTTTACAGCTTCTAGAAAGAATTCATGTGATATTTGAAGTAATATTCCTACTCCATCACCAGTCTTACCCTCAGCATCTTTACCTGCTCTATGTTCCAAATTCTCAACAATCTTTAGGGCGTTCGCTACGGTTTCATGAGTTTTTATTCCCTTGATATTAACTACAGCCCCAATACCACAATTATCATGTTCAAATCTTGAATCGTATAGCCCACAATTTGAACCTTTTCCTATAATATCATTTTCTCTTCTCATACAACCTATCCTTTCAAGTCTCTTTCATTATAATATATAACTTTTTTTTATTTTTATAAAGATTTTAGCATAATTTCTTTATTATTTTAAGTTTCGACCTATAAATCCTTTTATAAAAATAGCAGATACCATATTAATTAAAGCACGTTTATTAGCATTCACTATATTTTTTTACGAAATTATCTAAATAAACGTATTATTATTAAGTATATTATATTAATTTTCGTCAATTAATACAATATGATTAATTTTACTTTTTTGTATTTTTAATATTCATATTCTTTATACTGACTTTCTCATCTTAATTCTAACTTAATCTTATTATTCTTATTTTAATCACACATTATTTTCATGATAAAAAGCTAACTATATCATTATGCCAATGCTATAGTTAGCTTTTTTTAATTATGCTAGCAAAATTATTTCTCCCTGATTTCTAAAATTATTTACTTTGCTCCGTATATGTCATAGTAAGCATCAATTCTAGCATTTATTTCATCATCAATTATTATATTTCCATTTATCTCTTTGTTGTACAAATATTCTCTCACCTCTGCCATAGTAACAATAGCACAAGTTTTAAATCCAAATTTTTCTCTAATTTCTTCCAACGCTGATTTTTCCCCTTGCCCTCTTTCCATCCTGTCAACCGAAATTATTAACCCAGTCACATCTACATTTCCTTGTTCTTTCAAAATAGGCATTGTTTCATAAATGGAAGTTCCTGCTGTAGTTACATCTTCAACTATAAGTATTTTATCTCCATCACCTATCTTACTTCCTAGTAGTATACCTTTATCTCCATGATCCTTTACTTCTTTCCTATTAGAACAGTAATTAACATCAATACCATACATGTCAGATAATGCTATTGTAGTTGTAACACTTAGGGGAATTCCTTTATATGCAGGACCAAAAACTACATTATAATCATCTTCAAATTTTTCTTTTATTGCCTTAGCATAGAACTCTCCAAGTTTTTTCAACTGACTTCCTGTTTTATAATTTCCTGTATTTACAAAAAACGGTGTTTTTCTCCCACTCTTTGTAACAAAATCTCCAAAAGTTAAAACTCCACATTCTATCATAAATTCTATAAACTCTTCTTTATATGATTTCATTCTAAATTCCTCCTAAACAATTCCTACAATTTCGTTAATATCTTTTATTCCTTGTGACTTACAGAAATTCTCCATCTCTTTTATTATCTCTTTACCTGCTAACGGATTACTAAAGTTGATTGTACCTATTTGAACAGCATTAGCTCCAGCCATCATAAATTCTATTGCATCCAAACCAGTTGAAATCCCTCCAAGTCCTATAACTGGTATCTCAACAGCCTTCGCTACTTCATGAACCATTCTTAATGCTACTGGTTTTACTGCTGGACCAGAAAGACCTGCATATACATTATCAAAAACCGGCTTCCTTTTATATACGTCTATAGCTAATCCCTTTAGTGTATTTATCAAACTCAATGAATCTGCTCCAGCTTCTTCACATTTCAACGCCATATCAACTATATTTTCTGCATTTGGTGATAGTTTAACCATTAATGGCTTTTTGGCTATCTTTTTGATTTCCTTAACGAATTCATAAGCTACTTCTGACTTAATTCCATAGGCCATTCCTCCAGCCTTTACATTAGGGCAAGATATATTAAGTTCAATTATCTGTACATTTGTATTGTTAATCTTTTCCACCGCTTCAGCATAATCATCAAAACATCCACCACCAACATTAGCTAATATATTTGTACCTAACTCCTCCATTTTAGGAAGTTCACTTTTTATAAATCCATCTATTCCAGGATTATTAAGTCCCACTGAATTCATCATCCCTGATGGAGTTTCAAACACTCTTATTCCATCATTTCCTTCTTTTTGTTTTAAAGTTAATCCTTTTGAAGATATCCCTCCAAGTATTCCTACATCATAAAAATCATTGTATTCCGCACCAAAACCAAAGGTTCCTGAAGCTGCAATAACAGGATTCTTGAAATCAATTCCATTTATATTTACTTTTAACATTTCCATACCTCCGTTGGCTTACAATTCTACATAGCTTCCATCAAAAACCGGACCATCTTTACAAGTTCTCTTATTTCCATTTTTAGTCTTACATGTACACACTAGACAAGCACCTACTCCGCAAGCCATATGCTTTTCCATTGAAATGTAAACTTTAACTCCTTTTTCCTTGCACATATCAACAACTGCCTTCATCATTACCTCTGGTCCACAACAAAGAACTGTATCATATTTTTCCGGATTAAATATCTCTGTTACAAACCCCTTATGTCCATGCTTTCCCGTATTAGTTGCTACTTCAACTTTATCAGCGTAATTTGAGAATTCTTCTATTAAATATATGTCATCTCTAAAACCTACATATACATCTATAATTTCATCTTTATGTTTATTCCTAAGTCTTTTTGAAACTTCAACCATAGGAGCTGTTCCTATACCTCCAGCTACTATAGCCACTTTCCCTAGATTTTCATCAATATTAAACCCATTTCCTAAAGGCCCTGTTAAAGCCACTTCATTTCCCTCCACAAGTTTTGAAAATTCTTCAGTCCCTTTTCCCACAACTGCATAAAGAAATGTTATCTTATTTCCTTCCTTTTCACATATACTTATCGGTCTTGGAAGTAAAGTTTGTCCGTTTAGTTTTAACATATAAAATTGCCCAGGCTTTATATCATTTTCATCTTGGCATACCATTTTATATATATTATCAACAACTTTTTCATTTGAGATTATCTTTGATCTTCTATATGTAATACTCATAATTTCCTCCCTAAAGTTTATCTACAGCCATTCTTATTTCGTCTCTCATTCTTATTACTTCTTCTCTTGCACATTTTGCAAATTCAGTTGGTCTATTTTCTTTTTGGTAAGCTAGCAATATTCCTCTTGAAGAATTTACAACTCCACCATTGCCATTATTTAAATACATAGCTACATCTTCTGCCTTACCACCTTGTGCCCCATAACCAGGTATTAAGAAAAACATAGATTTAAACCTTTCCCTTAAAGCTTTTCCTTCTTCTACATGAGTACAGCCTATAACTCCACCTAAAGGGTGATAACCACATTTTGATATAAGTTTTTCGCCTATACTCATGAGCTTATCACCAACAATGTGATAAACTTTATCTCCTGAAGTTGTATCTAAATATTCTATATCTTCAGCTCCCTTATTAGACGTTCTAACTAAACTGAATATACCCTTTTCCCCTCCTTCTAGATAAGGCAAATAAGGTTCTATACTATCCATTCCCATATAAGGACTTAATGTAATAAAATCCGCCTCAAAATCTCCAGTAAAATGAGCTTTTGCATACATCTTTGCTGTTGCAGCTATGTCCCCTCGTTTAATATCAGCAATTATTATTGCATTTTTTTCTCTTAAATATTTTAGAGTTCTTGTATAAGCCATCATTCCTGAAATCCCCATAGCTTCATAATAAGCTATTTGAACCTTAAAGCATGCTGCTACACCTACTGTTTCATCAATTATTTGTTTATTAAACATAAAAATTGCATCTTCTTCTGACCTCTCATTTTTTATATGTTCTGGAACATAATCAATAGATGTATCTAACCCTACACAAACAACTCCTCTTTCTTCAACTCTTTTGTATAGTTTATCCATTATTGTACTCATAAAATTCCTCCTATTTCTTATATAAGACTTTCCCCTTTTTTATTGTCGCTTCAATCTCACCATAAAACTCCATACCTTCAAATGGTGTATTTTTTCCTTTAGAAGCAAATTTACTTGAATCTACCCTATACTTTTCATCTAGATTGACAAGAACTAAATCTCCATCTTTCCCAACACTTATAGTCCCTTTATTCATACCTAAAAGCTTTGCAGGATTCTTACTCATAAGCTCACTTAACTTTTCTAGGGAAATCACATTTCCTTTAACTAGGGTTGTATAAGAAATAGAAAATGCAGTTTCAAGACCTACCATTCCAGGTGAACCTTTAAGTTTTTCATCTGCTGTATGAGGTGCATGATCTGTTCCAATTGTATCTACAAAACCATTCTTTATTGCATAATGTAAGAATTCCACATCTTCCTTTTCTCTTATTGGTGGATTTACTCTATAGTCATTAATATCTCTAGTTAATGATATATGATGAGGTGTTACCTCACAAGTTACGCTAGCTCCCTTAAGTTTTGCATCTATTATATACTCCATTGAAGTTTTAGTTGATACATGTGCCATGTGAAGCCTGCCACCAGTATACTTTGCCAATTCTATATCTCTTAAAGTCATCATATCTTCTGCAAGCCTCATATCTAAATTTGAAAATTCCGGACTTTCAGCATGTGACATCACTATCCAACCATAGCTTTTAGCTTTATTTAAAGCTTCCATCATTATTCTTGAATCCTTAACGCCTTTGCCATCATCTGATATAGCTTTAATTCCTTTATCATCCTTAATTAGTTCTAGATGTTCTAAAGTCTTACCATCAAAATTTTTTGTAATAGAAACACACTGATGTATATCTATAAGACCTAATTCTCTTCCTTTACTCCTTACATATTCTAAAGTTTCTTTACTTGAAACTACGGGATTGGTATTTGCCATTAGGCAAACGCCTGTATATCCACCTCTTAAGGCTGCTTTTGATCCCGTTTCAATATCTTCCTTCCAAGTTAAACCTGGATCTCTAAAGTGAGCATGTGTATCGATAAAAGATGGCATTAATGTTAAGCCTTTAGCATCTATTCTTTCTACATTTTCTTTATTAATTTCAGAAGCTATTTCTTTTATTAATCCATTTTCTATGTATAAATCGCCCAAAAAATCTTGGCTACAATCTAATATTCTTGCATTTTTAATCAATAAATTCATCTAACCACCTCAACTAAACTTCTGATAATTTTGTTATATCATCACAATACTCGCACCTATATGTCCCTTCTTCTTTATTCATTAGAACAAATGAATGGGGAACATATTTTTCAACTCCAGTTATGCATCTTGGATTTTTACATTTTAATATATTTGTGACTTTCTCCGGTAAATTCGGCTTTACCTTGTAAACTTCACAATTTCTAACTTCATCTATAGTTATTGATGGTGACATAAGTCCAAGAACTGTATAATCTATATCATCCCAATTATCTTTTTCAATTTTTATTATGTCTTTTCTTCCTAGCTTTTTACTCTCAGCATTCATTATCAATGCAACTCTATCTTTTGATTTATCCAAGTTTAAATAATTAAATATTTTTATTCCCATACCTGCAATAATATGATCTATTACAAGCCCATTTTTAATACTTGTTATCTCTAACATCTACACCACCCCCAAAAGCTTACACATTAACGCCATTCTTACATACATTGCATATTCTGCTTGTTTAAAATAGGCAGCTCTATTATCATCATCTACTTCAACTGCTATTTCATTCACTCTTGGAAGAGGATGCATTACAATCATATTTTCTCGTGCATATTTCATTTTCTCTGCATCTAATATATAACTATCTTTTAACCTTAAATATTCCTCTTCATTAAAGAATCTTTCTCTTTGAATCCTTGTCATATAAAGAATATCAACTTTCTCCATTACATCCTCAAGTCTCTCTACCTCCATAAACTCTATATGATTCTTTTCAATAAATTCTTGTTTAATATAATTTGGAACCTTCAATTCCTTAGGCGATACTAATACAAACTTAGTTCCTTCATATCTAGACATAGCTTTTATTAGTGAATGAACAGTTCTACCGTATTTTAAATCTCCACAAATTCCTACAGTATGCCCTCTCAAGCCTTTCTTTAAACATTCTATTGTAAGTAAATCTGCTAGTGTCTGAGTTGGATGTTGATGACCTCCGTCACCTGCATTTATTATTGGAACACCGGAATAAAGACTTGCTACCTTCGCTGATCCTTCTTTAGGATGCCTCATTGCAATTATATCTGTATATATAGATACCATTTTTATAGTATCTGCAAGGGTTTCACCTTTTGATGCCGAACTGGAATTTGGTTCCGAAAAACCTAAGATTTTGCCACCTAGTCTCATCATCGCTGCTTCAAAGCTAAATTTTGTTCTTGTACTAGGTTCATAGAAAAGAGTACCTAAAATTTTCCCATCACATATCTTTGAAAACTTTTTAGGATCGTTAATAATTTGATGTGCTAATTCGAAGATTTCATCTAGTTCTTCTACTGAAAAATCCATTGGGTCTATTAAATGTTTATTCATCATTAATGTTCTCACTCCTTCTTAACTTCTCCGAGCTAAAATTAAAGGTTATATATTTGAATATATGTTAATGTTTTTATTACCTTGCATTAACTGTATATTTAAATCAACATATTACATAAAAAAGCCTTCCTTTAATTTAAAGGAAGGCGTAATAATCCTAGTTCATAATGGTTTAAATAACTTTCCTTACTGACCTCTCTGGATCAAATTAAAGGTTTTTCTTTCGTTAAGAATACCACCTAATGAATCTATTGTCAATGTTATCATATAATAAATTTATTTAAAGCAATGAAAAGATAGAGTTAATATTATTACCACTAACTTCAAATAATAAATTTACTTAAACTTTAATTCAAAAATCCTCCAGTGTTACTTCCATGCAACATCGAAATAGTATCATTTATAGATTCAATTACATCCTTATAGCTTAAATATATTCTTGTTTTTATAGAATTATTTTCAAGATTATATTTTTCAATTTTACCATATAAATATTTTTTACCTTTTAACAAATTACTTAAAATATAATTATCGCTTCTTGAAATGTAACCAATAACGAACCCACTTTCTCCTGCGACTTTAATCGCTCTATTATCATAAGAATTATTTTCTTCTATTTGCAAATAAAATATCTTACTATTTTCAAGCTCATCCTCTAATGATCTTCTATATCTATATTGACATCCTACTACATCTGTTGTTAATAAATAAACATCACTAATATGTTCATTTATAGATTTATTGTTTATATCTATATATTCCTTTTTCCCTTCTTCACAACTAAACAACAATGTTTTCATCTTAAACTTTACCTCTTCATTTGGTTCACTATTATAAGCTACTTTTATTTCTTCTAACTGCTGTTCATTAAGTTCATCCTTATACCTAGAAAGATAGTTTATAGCTTCAGCTCTAATCTTGTTAATCTCTCCACTTAAGGCTTTTAATGCAATTTCCTTACCATATGGATAGATATCTTTTAATGATTTAATTAGCAAAGAAAATATAATAGATATTATATTTTCTTTGCTTAGTTCCTTATCATCTATATCTTGTGCCCCTCTACAAATTTTATCTATACAAAAATGATTTGTGAAATAATTTAAAAGTTTTAATTTATCTTCCCTTCTGCCCTCTTCAATTAGATAGCAGTATATATTAAAATCTTTATGATCTCTTTCTAAATATAGAAATAAATCTTTATACTCTAATTGATAATCATAAAAATCTGCCAAAGCAATAACATCTTCACTTAATCCTTCTTTATCTTTAATCCCCTTCTTAAACACATCAATCCATTTCTCATCTTCCAATAAGTTATTTAATTCTTTTTCCAACTCTTCTATATCACACTCTAGAGTTTCATCTTGAGCTATTCCTTCTCTTATTAAGAAAATTGAATTTAGATTTTCAAAATTATCGCCAATACTATTTACTAAGGAAAGATAATTTCCAATTAGATTATATTTAGATTTAATTATAGAAAATTCATTTTTCCTTAAATAGCTGCATATTAAATATGACAAATTATCTAACCTTTTCTTATCAATATTTTCTAAATATCTTTCTAAATTAATAGTAGTAAAAATATAATTAATTAAAAGTTCTTCATATATCTCGTCTTTATATCCTTCTTCAATCATATACGAAACTATTTTAGGACTAAAATATTCTATATTAGTTATAGCAAATACTTTAATAGTTCCTTTAGATTTCTTTGAAAGTTCAACTAAATAATTATTATATCCCTTAAGGTTTCTAATAGTATTCATTAAATAAAAAATATATTCCCCACTTCTAGAAAAAACATCAAAAAGCTCCGGTAATTTTTCTTCCGATAGATATCTACTAGATAAGATTAATCCTAATTTTACATGCCAAGGAGTCTCTGATTTATATATTAAATTTTCTGTAAACTCTCTTACCCATACTTCATTCAATACATTTTCCATAATTAAAATATTGATCTTATTTATAAGTGGATTCATATAATAAATTAATAGAATATCCTCTAAGTGAAACTTAGGGTATAAAATATTTTTATCGTATATATCTTTTATTTCTTCAATGAGATAATCCGCTAGATCTAATTGTTCATTAACTGGCATACTTTCAGAAATGTAAATATACTCTAGCTCTTTTTTACCTAAATCATATTTATATTCCTTTAATGTTCTTAATTCTTCGAAGATACTACCCATATTTTCACCATCCTTTAGCTAAATATTTTACCTTTAACAAATTTAAATCATTATACAAAATTTATATGATTTTGTAAATAAATCCTAACAATCATATACCTCTACAAAAAGAGGAAGAATTGCATCATTCATTGAATTTCTCCCTCTTCTCAAAAATATTATTTTCTCTTTTGCTTTCTCGTTGCATTATTGTCTTCTTTATAAATTTCATCACATTCTTTGTTAATTGTTTCTTCCGCTTTATTCATTTCATTATTTCCAAAATCAATCATCTTAGGTTCTATCCA
This sequence comes from Clostridium cibarium, assembly GCF_014836335.1. GTDB lineage: Bacteria > Bacillota > Clostridia > Clostridiales > Clostridiaceae > Clostridium > Clostridium cibarium. The sequence continues at coordinate 91,419 of NZ_JACSRA010000010.1, read as the reverse complement.
TGAATCCTCCATATATATACCTCCAAATTGATTTGCATAAGCTTTTTTACTAAGTTGATTTTTAGTAAAGCGATTAACTATACAATAACTTATAATATATCTATTCATATTATCCTAAATGTATTCTAAGTTCTTTACAAAAACAAAAGGTTACTTTAAAAATAAATTTTTTAAAGTAACCTTCTAAGCTCTACAGAAGATAAATTATATATCCTACTAAATTTCTGTACATAACTCTTATCTTCTTTTTCTACTAATAATCGTACCTATTAACGAAGCAAATCCTAATCCAAAAACTCCCAACGCCCCTACATCTCCTGTTTTTGCACTACTAACTTTTTCTAAACCATTATTAGTTTCAGTTGATATAACTTCGCCTGCTGTCTTTTGTATTATAGATTTCCTATCCCCTTTAGTATTTTCTTTTTTAGGATCAGTATTATCTCCAAAGATATTATCAACCAAAACCATATAACTACCTAAATCTATATTATTATTACTATCTCTTCCTATAGTTTTAGGCATTTCTGTGCTCTTAAATGCTGATGCTTCAATTCTTTTACCATCTATATTCTCAGTATCTGTGCCATTATAAAAGTAATTATTTTCTCCTCTTACCATATCAGGAACTGAATCTGCTTTACCAGCTATAGTTCTATAAGAAATATTATTTTTCAATTGGTAATTAAGAATAGCTCCTGTATAATAATCCAAGCTATAGTTAACATCATTATCTACCGATATACAATTTTCCACTATAATTGCAGGATTACTATTTCCAGTTATCCCTGCAGCACAGTTTCCGAAGGATATTGAATTTTTAAGAGCATGTTTAACTGGTATACCTTCACCACCAAGCTTAAATCCATTACCATCTCCTTTTGTAAGAGTTCCATCAGTTAGCTTTCCATTTTGATAAGCTACACAATTCTCAATTAAAACAGGATCAATTGATCCAACTTCAAGTTTTGAAAACAAATCCCATCCATCATCACAATTATTATGAGATATACAACCTCGGAATACATTTCCAGATCCGACACTGATTTTTGCTGCAAATCCATCTGCATTATTCATTGCTCCATCCATATTATCATACGATTCGCAATTTAGAATTAGATTATTTTTAGGCCACTTATTTTTTGAATCGTCTAGTGATCCACTAATTTGCAGACCTGTATCTCCATTTTTATAAGTTTTAACATCTTCTACTATGTTATTATTACCTGATACTGTTATTCCATGTTGTTTATCTGCTGTATTACATAAATCAATACCATATACATGCCAGTAACTTCCTCCTATTGTTAATCCATCACATGTTTTGTTAAAATCAAAAGTAGCTCTTTTACCATCATAGGTAGTTAATGTTTTCATTTTTTCTGCAGTACCACTATTATCTTTATTTATTTTCAATGGTGATTTTAAACTATAAGTTCCACCTTTAACTTTGATAGTTTGTCCATCATTTGTATATTTTAATGCCGTGCTAATATCTATTGGGTTATCAATTGAACCACTTCCATTTGCTGTACCTTCTTGAGAAACGTATACATCTCCATTTTCTACTCCATAACTCTTATATAATACATTATGAGTAATTGTTCTAGGAGTTACATCTGCATTGATTGATGTTTTAGCAGGTATATAAGTTATCTCAAATTGATTTGTTCTAAGATTAAGCTTTGTATCTATATTTAATTCTTCATTCTTTTGAACTTTACTATCATAAATTAAGTTACCATCCTGTTTAACACTTATATTTCCTTCTACTGTATTATTTAGAGACAACTTATATTTAGAAGATCCTGTATCCTTTGATGATAATACATTTACAGCAGGAACTACTACTTGTTCAGGTTCTGGCAATCCTTTTGGATCAGTTGCTACATCTGAAGTTGTAAAATTAATGTTGGAGACAGTAATTGATGCTATACGAGCAGTAAAAAACCCAACATATATTTTATTATCTATTACTTCTAATTGTTTTGGTCTATAATATGTTATTTCTTCACCATCATCAATACTTGCAATATATCCAGTATTTGTTTTTTTGAGTTTTAACTTATATGTTGATGTACCATCATTAGCCGGTCTTCCACTGAACACGTGTGGATTTTCCATCGTAATTTTTCCGCTAAGATCTTTTGTTACTCCATTTCTAAATACAGACATCATCTTAGCTTGGTACCCTCCAACAAGTGCCATATTTGATGGGCTAACTGAAGCATCATTTTCCACACCTAATATATCTCTTGCCATAATTCCAAATCCACATTGATTATCTGGCTTTATCTTTTCAAAGAAATTAACCTTTACATCAGCTGATATTTCAAAGTTTTTAGATGCATCTACTTCAGTGTAATAATAGGAAATACCATCATTAGATCCAGCAATCTTTCCTCCAGGATGTGTACCATCTTTTCTACCCGAAGTTAATGTTACAGTCTTATTCTTATCATCAACTTGAACAGTGTTATTTTCTTCAGATGTTGTTGCCCCAAACCTTGTAAAATTCCATTTAACTTGTTCTGATTGATTTGTTGCATTAGTTGAAAAGTTACTGTTAATTGAATTTAATTCATTTACTCTGCTATTCACATCCCAACCAGCAAATACTTTTTCCTTTGTAAACTCACTAGCCTCTACATCTGATAGCACTTTTCTAATTGCATTTGATTTAGCACCTTCACCTGTACTTCCATACTCACACATAAAGTTATCTTTTGGTAACTGTCCGTTCATTTGTGACCAGCCTTCTTCAGATATATGCTTTCCCATTTCGCAATTTTTATATACAACACTTGATTTTACTTGAGTCTTTACACTACTTGGATGCCATGGTCTTCCTAAATATACACTTCCTGCATCATCTATGTTACTTGTTAATTTTGAATTTAAAAACAAGAATCCATACGAAGTATCCACCAAAGTGCTTGGAGCCGCTACATATCCTTTAGGAGTAACACCTTCTCTTTCTACAGAATTTATTTCACAATTCTCAAATACTGCAGTAGCTGCACCAAAGATAAAGTCAACATCTCCTTGAATAAAACAATTATAAAAATATTGTTTATTTTTATTTGCATATAATGTATCTTGATTTCCTATAAGATTACAATTTACAATAACGCTTTGATCAGCTTCATTTTTTAGTGCAACAGCTTGCTTCTTTTCCATGTCTGCATGAGCTATTTCGTCAAAAGAATTTTCTATTGTTAAATTTACAGCTGAAAAACCTGTTGCTAATGGCCCTACTGTAACACTAGCTGAACCTGTTGTTCCATAAGTTGTTATCCCATCTCCCCCATGTTCAGTTAACTTAGTAGTACCAGCTGCTGCATCATAAGTTAAAATTGTCTTATCTTTACTTTCACCTTTTAATATTACATTTGGTTGTGTAACATTAATTTTTTCTTTATATGTACCATTCTTTATATAAATAATAACTTCACTTGTATTATCTTCTGGCACTGAATTTATAGCAGCTTGTACCGTACTAAACATCTTTATTTTATTTACTTCTTGTCCATTAACTCCGGTATATTTTCCATCAACAATCACATTAATTTTTTTACTTTTTATAACGTTTTCAGAAACTGCATTATTTATCACTTCACCCTTTGCTGTAGTTGGACTTACTAATCCTTGGGAAACAATGATGGTTGCACAAATTAAAATTGATAAAAATTTTTTTCTCATCTACATCTTCTCCTTAAAAATAGTTTCATATTTTAGCATATTGTTACATGTTGTATACCAATACGTATTTTCCTCTTTTTTCCATTTTATATTTTTTATATTACTTCCAAATTGGTATATTAAACGATTTTAGCTATATTTTACTATAAATTTTACAGAATATCAAACAAAAAATATATTTTTTGTTTTTTTAGCTAAATCTTTTCTCTTTTTTTCACGGATAAATATTCAATAATATATATCTATCCACATGATGTATACTAGAAATCTCTTTGAAAACATATTATTAATCATGCATATGAAGAACTATCAATAAACATTACATATAAAAAAGGCTTTTAACTTGTATATATTATAAATCACTTAAATATTTTACATATCATTTCAAGCTAAAAAACTATTATTGAAAATAAAAAAATAACCCCTAGATTCCTAGAGGTTATGCCACTTTGAGTCAATGCCAGTTATTCATGATATTATCCCACATCATTTTTCCGCATTTTGCTAAAGTCACTGTTCCATATACACTGTTTGGTATACAACTTGATAAAACTGTAAATACGAATGTGCCTTTCTGCACTTGTATTAATGCTGTATCATTTTCTACACCTTTTTTATCTCCAGTTTTACTTGAAATCTCAAACTTTAAATCGTCTGGAATATAAAGTGCCAACTTGTTCTTTATTTGTTGTCTTCTCAATATATCAACAAGCATTGTACTATTTTCTTTATTTAGGAAGGTACCCTTATATAAGTGTCTCCATACAGTTGAAAGATCATATGCAGTTGTTATATTTTCTATATTATTTTTTCTATTTCTTTCATCATTTGTCTTTCTATTTAGAGATGTATTCCTCAATCCCATTTTATTTATATCTGTATTTATTACATCAATTCCCACTATATCAATTATTTTGTTTGCAGCAGTATTATCGCTTTGTATAAGCATAGCAACTAAAAGTTCAAATACTGTATATTCTCTTTCATCAAATTCATGAATTATTCCTGTCCCAAAAACCTTATCTTCTCTTTTTATTTGAATTCTATCCATAAATCCTACTTTTTTATCTTCTACAGCTTTTATTAACGAAACAGCAATAGGAAGTTTCATACACCCCGCTGCAACCATTTGTACGTTTTCATTATAACCATAAACAAAACCGCCTGATAGATCCTCAAAAAAGAATCCATAACTCCCTATTCTTGACTCTAAATATCTCTTTATCTCTTTCATAATACCCTCCTATGAATCAACCCTCTTTTGAAACTTTAAATAAATTTATATCACCAAAGCACTAACTCAAACGAATTAGTGCCCATTGCTATCTAGTCTCCAAAGGATGTGCCTATCTTTTTGGCTATCATAACTAATTCCCCTTTAGGACTTACTTGTTTAGTTTTTTGACCAATTACATTTTCTAAACTATCTGAAGATATTTTATCACCTTTAAGACAGACCATTTGCCCAAACTTTCCTTCATTAATCAATTCTACCGCTGCCACGCCATATCTAGTAGATAATATTCTATCAAAAGTAGATGTTGTTCCTCCTCTTTGAATATGCCCAAGAACTGTACATCTTACTTCATGATCTTTTATTAACCGCTCTAAATCATCAGCAAGCTTATTTCCTATGCCTCCTAATCTAATTGGGTCTGGACTATCCTTAACTATTTTCGATACTACAACATCTCCATCTTTCGATTTAGCTCCTTCTGCCACAACTATAATTGTAAACAATTTACCTTCACTTTTTCTTTGTTCAATTTTCTCAACAATTTTATTAATATCATAAGGTATTTCAGGAAGTAAAATTACATCCGCAGATCCAGCAATACCTGATTCTAGGGCAATCCATCCCGCATTTCTTCCCATTACTTCGCAAATCATAATTCTATGGTGAGATTCAGCTGTAGTATGAAGTCTATCCAAAGCTTCGGTAGCCACATCAATTGCTGTATTAAATCCAAAAGTTACATCAGTTGATGCTAAATCATTATCTATAGTTTTTGGCACTCCTATAACTTTAACGCCTTTCCTTGAAAAATCTCTAGCAGATGTTAATGTTCCATCTCCACCAATAACAACTAATACATCCACTCCTTCTTTTTTTAAATTTTCAACAGCTACATCAGATACATCTTTCCTAACCATTTTCCCATTTTCAAGTATCTGATAATCAAATAGGTTATCCTTATTTGAGCTATAAAGAATTGTTCCACCCTTGCTAAGTATACCAGATACAGTTTCAAGTGTTAGAGGAATAAAATCATTATTATACAACCCTCTATACCCAAACTTATATCCAATCACTTCATATCCACAATTTAATATTGCAGTTCTTGTAACAGCTCTAATAACCGCATTAAGCCCAGGACAATCTCCGCCCCCTGTTAACAAAGCTATCTTTTTAATTTTCTCAGCCATTTTAAATCCCCCTCTACCCATAAACTAACACTCGTCAATTGTCTTTATTTTCTGACAATTTTCTTAAAAAAAATATAAAGATATCGTCTACATTTAGCATGACAAATATACCTCTTATAAGCATTATGATACCACAATTATTTCCAACTTAAAAGTACTTTGTATATATTTTATCAATATGTACAAATACCTAAGATAAATTTTGTTTATCTTAGGTATTCTAAATTATAATGTAATCACTTTTGTAAACACTAATATTGCTAATAATATCCCTGCAGCTACTCTATATACTGCAAATACTCTCATTGGTCTCTTCTGTAAAAAAGCTACAAATCTATCCATAACCACTAAAGATACTAAAAATGCAACTACAAATCCTACAACCAAAGCTACCCAAGTTGTTGTATTCATAACGGAATAATCAAATTCAAATAGATCTTTTCCTGATGAACCTATCATAGCTGGAATAGCTAAGAAGAATGAAAATTCAGCTGCTATCGGAGTTGATATACCAGCTATCCACCCTCCCATAATAGTAGATGCACTTCTAGACATACCTGGCCACATAGAAAGTACTTGGAACAAACCTACTTTGACAGATTGAATTGGTGTTATATTATCAATATTTTTTGTAGCATGTTTTCTTTTTCTAAACATATTTTCAATTATTATAAGTAATATACCACCAACTATAAAACCAATTATAACTGCTTCTGGTCTAAACAAGCTCTTAATTTTACTATAAAATAGAACGCCTACAATTCCTGCTGGAATAGATCCTATAATTACATTTATCCCAAATCTAAAACCTGTTTTTCCTTCCCTCCCACCAGTAAATATAAATTTAAAAAACTCTATAACACTGTCCTTAATCTTTTTCCAATATAAAACTACTACTGCTAATATTGCTCCTAATTGAATTACTACTTCAAACATTTTTACAAAATCACCAGTAAAATTAATTGCTGCCCCAACTAAAATCATATGACCAGTAGAAGAAACTGGTATAAATTCCGTCAAACCTTCGACTATAGCTATTATTATCGCTTTAAATATAAAAACAAAATCTAATCCCACTCATATCACTCTCTTTCTTAAAATTACCGTTTAATTATACTTACTAAATAGTTTATTGTCTATTTTATTCATTTATTTTTAATATTATCTTGAATAATTATTAAGAAATAAAGAAAAAACAAATTAATTTATAATTAGCTTGTATTAACTAAAGATATCCACTCAGAACATTATTTTTTTACTCCGAGCGGATCTCATTACAACATTTACTTTATTACTCTACCTAAAATTTCTTTTTTCTCTTTATCAAAATCTGGCACATAGCTCTTTAACAAGGTAAATTTTCCTTCAAGTACATACTTCCCCAAATATGCTGGAATTAGTATACTATCCCCAAATTTAATTTCTAATTCATACTCCAACGATTTTATTTTTCCTTCTCCATCAACACAAGTAAACAAATAAAATCTATCTTTATCACTATACTCTACCACTTTTGTTTTCACAACATACTTTTGTATTGTAAAAAACTCACTTAAACACAAAATAATTTTATCATATCCATCTTCATTATATGTTATTCCCTTTACATCTTCTGATTTTAAATTAAAATCAATCACATCAAGAGCCCTATCTATATGAATTTCTCTACCACGATTATAATCATAAACCCTATATGTTGTATCACTACTTTGTTGTATTTCAGCAACAGTTACACCTTCACATATTGCATGCACAAGTCCACTTTTTACATAATAGAACTCACCTTTTTTAACAGGAATCACATTTAAATACTTATCTAACTCACCTTTTTCAAGTGCCTCTCTAAAGTTCTCTTTGTTACACTCCTTTGTTCCCATAACTAAGCTCGCACCTTCTTTTGCATCAATGATATACCAAGCTTCAGTTTTACCTAAATCTTTTTCAACCTTTTCTGCATACTCGTCATCTGGATGAACTTGAACTGATAATTTATCCTTTGCATTGATAATTTTTATTAATAAAGGAAACTTTTCCTTATCAATCTTTCTCCCGATTATTTTTTCCCCATTACTTTCAATAAGTTCTTTAAAACTAGTTCCTTTGAATTCTCCATTTGCAACTATTCCAATACCATTTTTATGACAAGCTATATCCCAGCTTTCACCTATATTGCCATCTGGAACATCAGTTCTAAATTTCTCCAATTCCCTTCCGCCCCATATTCTTTCATAATATAAACTTTCAAATTTTATTGGATACATTCTATTACCTCCTATTACTTAATTTCACAGAACAACAGATATTTAAATAAATTATAAAGCCATCTTTATAATATTTAAATTTATAAAACTCATCTATATTCCTATTTTTTTCTAGTATACTTCACAAAAAAAACTATTTCAATTATCATTTTCCCTTTTAATATACTCTAGCTTCATTAACCTAGATATTAATTTATGAATATTAACTTCTAATTTGAATCATATCTATATAAAAATATTATTTTTTACAATTACTCTTTGTATTATTAATTCTTTTTTGTATATTCTCATAATATCCGGAAGATGTTCTACTTACAACCTAAAGCCCTATACATTGTCATAATTAAAAATCTATCAAAAATACATTGATGACAAAATGTGGTTTGTGCTATACTTAATGTCAAAGTTTAAAATTATGACATAATAATTTATATAGCATTTAAGGTGGTGATTAAGATTAATATAAAATCAATTTTAGGTGTTTTAGCAGGTAAATTGACTATCTTTTTAACAAAGCATTTACTTAAAGGAGGAAGTACTTTTCCTGGTACAGTAGCCTTAAAATTTGACAAACAAATCTTAAATAAAATAGCAAAGGGCTACAAGGTAATTTTAGTTACTGGAACTAATGGTAAAACTACTACTACCAGTATGATATCTAATATTTTTAAAGCAAAAGGGTATAGAGTGATTACAAACAATACTGGTGCAAATCTTTTTAGAGGTGTTGTTTCTTGCTTTATTGATAACTACAGATTTTTTAAAAGTAATGAAGGAAGTTATGCAATTATTGAAGTAGATGAGGCTAATGTAAAATTTGTTACAAAATACATAGAGCCTGAAATTATTACCATAACAAATTTATTTAGAGATCAATTAGATAGATATGGTGAAGTTTACACAACTCTTAATAAGATTTTAGAAGGAATTATAAAAGTACCTAATACCAAGTTAGTATTAAATGGAGATGATTCTCTATTTGGGAAACTTGATGTTCCAAATAAAACTATATATTACGGCTTTAACAAAACTTTGAATGATGAAACTGCAATTGATATAAACGCAGATGCAAAGTTCTGTAAGTTTTGTAAATCTCCTTATCAATATAACTTTATAACATATAATCACTTAGGAGACTTCTATTGTCCAAATTGTCATTATAAGAGAGCCAAGCTCAAGTACGCTATTGAGGATATATTAAATTTGGCTCCTGATCATTCAACTGTAATGATTAATGAAACAAAAGTTACAATAAGCCAGTCAGGCCTATATAATATTTATAATGGCTTATGTGCCTATGCTATTGGAAAAGAAATGAATATAGATAATAATTGCATTGCTAACTCTCTTGGGAAACAAGATTCAAGCTTTGGTAGACAAGAGGAAATTCTTATAGAAGGAAAAAAAGCTAAGATTATCTTAGTTAAAAATCCTGCTGGTTATAATCAAGCTTTAGATACTCTTTGTTTAAATACAGAGAATTTTTCAACACTATTTATGTTGAATGATAATTACGCTGATGGCACTGATGTATCTTGGATCTGGGATGTAGATTTTGAAAAATTATCAAACCTCCCTATTAAAGATATATTCATTTCAGGTACTCGATTATACGATATGGCAGTAAGATTAAAAACTGCCGGCCTAAATTCTGATTCTTTTATAGTAGAATCAGGTTACGAAGAATTAACTGAAAAAGTAAAAAATTCTTCTACAGATAGAATTTACATCCTAGCTACTTATACAGCTATGATTAATTATAGAAAATATCTACACTCAAAAGGCTATATCAAAAAGCTTTGGTAGAGATTAGGAGGTAATTATGGAATTAAATATCTGTCATCTTTACCCAGATTTATTAAATGTTTATGGCGATGTAGGTAATATTTTAATTTTAAAAAATAGAGCTGAAAGCCGTGGAATAAAAGTGAATGTTATTAATATTTCTTTAAAAGATGATTTTAAAAGTGATGAGATGGATATAGTTTTCTTTGGTGGTGGTCAGGACTATGAACAATCAATTGTTTCCGAAGACTTAAAAAACAATAAGCAAGAAGAACTATCTAAATACATTGAATCCGAAAAAGTTTTTCTAGCAATTTGTGGCGGATATCAACTTCTTGGCAAATATTATAGAGCTCCAAACGGAGAAAAACTAAAAGGTCTTGGTATATTGGATATATATACCGAGGGTGGAGACACAAGGTTTATCGGTAATACAGTAATCTATAACGAAGATACAAAGGAAACATATGTTGGTTTCGAAAATCATTCAGGCAGAACATATATTAACAATTTAAAGCCTCTTGGTAAATGTATTTATGGTTATGGAAATAATGGCGAAGATGGCAATGAAGGATGCATATATAAGAATACATTTTGTACATACTTTCACGGATCTCTTTTATCTAAAAATCCTGAACTTGCAGACAGAATGATAAGACTTGCTTTAGAAAAAAAATATGAAAATGTAACCTTAGATCCATTAGATGATACTTTTGCATTAAAAGCAAAAGAAAGTATAATTGACAGCTACAAATCAGAAAATTGGAACAAACAGAATTAATCCATTGTATAAAGTGGCAAGTTTGCTAAAAGTAGCCTATATCTTATTCAAATTAAATTTTTAAGATATAGGCTATTATTTTTATTCCTTTCTTATCACTTTCAAGTACAGATTAGGAGAATTATATAAAAAAATAAGGTAAATCATCTTTAACACGACTTACCTTACTTTCATAACGCTGTAACTAATTAACGTTTTTTATCTACACCTTAACTCCAGCCATCTCATCTGAAATAGGGATTAATTTATCTCTTAAAAAACCTCTTTCTTTTATAGCATAAAAATAAAAATCATCTCCGACTTTGCATCGAATATTTTCATTTTTCACTATGTTATATTTTTTACCGTTATAATCTACACCTACATAATATTTATTAGTTTCATCCTTTATCATACATCTAAATGCATCGCTCACTTTTAATTTCATCCCCCACCACAGTATTACTATATCATTATATCATAAAATAGATTATTTTTTGACTATTTTTTTATTCTTTACTATTTTTATTTTTATATTCTTAAATTATCTTGTATTATTTTTACAAACTTCTTTATCAAAAACAAACTTATATATATAATTTCAATTTTATGGTACTTTTTTCATTGCAATTATTACAAAATTATTATATATACTTCTTTAGCTAATTTATATGCGGTTTTTTATTGTTATTAATTTTCATAAATGCTATACTTATAAATGTTTTTAAGTATATTTTTGGGATGGGGAGATAAATCATGACTAAAAGAAAATTATTCAAAACTATTACATTAGCTCTTTCCATAGCTTTATTAACGCCTTTTGCTAATAAAGTTCAAGCTAAGGAAGATGGAAGTAGCATAAATATTGTATCACAAGCAGCTATAGTTATGGATTATGATACAGGAGAAATAATTTACGAAAAAAATGCAAACGAAAAAAAATTCTTAGCAAGCACGACCAAATTAATGACTTCATTACTTTTTGCTGAGCATAATAAAAAAACAGACACTATTACTTACACTGAATCAGCTAAAATCCAACCGCCATATACCCTTGATTCTGAAAAGATGAAACCTTATGGAAAGTCTTTTAAAGTTGGAGATACACTATCTGCTGACATAGTTATGAAAGGTCTTTTACTATTCTCAGGAAACGATGCCGCTTATATGATTTCTGATGCAGTTGGTGGAAGTAAAGAAGGCTTTGCCAAAATGATGAACGATAGAGCTAAACAATTAGGATTAGATAACACACACTTTGAAAATCCTAATGGACTTCCTGAAAAATCTTCTGATGGAAAAGAACACGATGTTAACTATTCAACTGCATATGAACTAGCTCTATTAACAAAAGCAGCTTATGAAAATGATTGGGTAAAAGAAACAGTTCAGCTTCATAACGCTGATGTTATTCTACCTGGAAATACACGAGTAAAATTAGAAAACAGAAATACAGAATTAGGAAAAAACGGAAACATAGGTGGAAAAACTGGTATAACAGATGAAGCCGGTACATGTTTTTCTGGAGTTTATGAAAGAAATGGCAAGAAATATCTAGCAGCAGTTTTAAAGTCAGATAGAAATAGTGATTCAAAAAGATTTGAAGATATAGATGCCATAATGGATTATAGCGAAAATGCTAATAGAGAAGTTTATAAAAAATCTGGTGAAGAAGTTGGAACTGCTGAACTTCAATATAAAATGTTTAAGTTCTTTGGACCTACAAAAACTATAACTGCACCTATTGTATTAAAAGAAGATGTTATGTTATATAACAATTCAATTAATAATAATGAAGCTGTTATTAACGTAAATTCTGAAGAAAATGATGCTTGGAAAGTTGCATCAGAAGATTCAACAAAGCTTACAGTTTCAGTTAAACAATTTTCTACAGATGTAAAAGGAAAAGTTGATGTAAGTACTGGTAGCCTTATTAAAGCTAATATTATACCATACATTGCTTTACTTGCTGTAGTAATCATTGCAATTGTTTTAGTTTTAGCTATCGTTAAAATGATAAAAAATAGTGGCAAAAAGAAAAGAAAAAGTTATAAGAGAAGAAGATACTAATGCACAAGATAGAAAGAGGTTCTCATGAATAAAGTTAATTTTAAAGGTAGTGTAATGCTAAATCCTACTCCTGTTGTTTTGGTTACAACAAAAAATAGTGATGGTAAAATTAATGTATTCACTATAGGTTGGGTAAGTACTGTTTGTACTAAACCACCAGTAATGGCTGTAGGAATTAGACCTGAAAGATTATCTTATGATTATATAAAAGAAAGTATGGAATGTGTTATTAATCTTACAACTCGGGATATGGTAAAGATTGTTGACTATTGTGGAGTGAAAACAGGTAAAAAGGAAGATAAAATAAAACATTTTGACCTTGAACTTGATTCTGGAGTAAGTATTTCTACTCCTTCCCTAGCAATATCACCAGTTTCCTTAGAATGTAAGGTTAAATCCATAACACCTTTAGGTACTCACCATATGTTCCTACTGGATATAACTAATGTTAAAGTAAACGAAAATCTTATTGATAATAACGGCAAAATATGCTTTGATAAAGCTAATTTAATTTGTTATAGTCATGGAGAATATTTCGGACTTAATCCGAAACCATTAGGATCTTTTGGGTACTCAATTAGGAAGAAAAATAAACCTAACAAAAAAAGTCAGAAAAAATAATTCTGACTTTTTTTATTTTAACTATTTATTTGAAGATGCAATCCATTCATCCCAAACTTCAGGTTTAAATCCTAAAGTTGCCATTCTTCCATTTCTAACTACAGGTGTAGCTATTAAACTTTGATCTTTAAAAAGTATTTCTTCCTTCACATCAGAACTTCTCACATTACTTATATTGGATTTCAGATAATTTTTTGATTTAACATTTATTAGTTCATTAATTCCAACAGCAATTTTTACTGAATTTAACTCTCCTTTACTCATACCTTTTTCTTTCATATCAATTAATTGATATTTTATCCTTCTCTCTTTAAAGAATCTTTCAGCTTTTTTTGTATCAAAGCATTTTTTTGTTCCAAAAATCTGTATATTCATATTTCCTCCTAAATCAATTCTAATAAATCTAATGGTTTCTTAATTAGATAGCTTGGCTTAATTTTTATTAATTCGCTTAATTGTAAAGCTGTATATTCTACACCACATGTAAGACATCCTGCATTCTTACCACACAGAATATCATATGGACTATCACCTACCATTATAGCTTCTTTAGGCAAAACACCTAACATTTCACAAGCTTTTAAAGCAGGATCCCCTTCTGGCTTATGTTTAATAGTATCTTCTGGAGAAATTATCACATCCATATACCCTATCAATTCACCCAACTCTAGTCCTCTTTTTGCTAATTCCTTTCTCTTAGAAGTAACTATACCAATTTTTATCGCTCTCTCTTTTAAAGCAAGTAATAATTCTTTTACCCCCTCAAAAGGCCTACACATATTATCATGGTAAACTTTATTGTAATTTCTATATGAATTTATCAGATTCTCTAATAAATCTTCATTATCTGTATATTTAATAAGACTAGTTTTTAAAGGTTTCCCATAAAGTAATGTAATTTCTTCTTTAGGTAACTCTATATCTAAAACTTCCTTAAATGCTCTACAAAACGAATCATAAATTAAATCATTAGTATCAAGTAATGTTCCATCTAAATCAAATAAAACTGCTTTAATCATTTCTAAAACCTCTTTCTGTCTTCAACATTTGTTGCTACGTTTAATACTTTCACTATAAAATATAGCTTATATTAATTAATAGGTAAAGTTTTTTGCTATTAAAAGATTATAATTTTCAACAATATTATAAATGAATATAAAAATTATAAACTGCCTATACTTATAATGAGGTGGTTTAATGAAGTCCTTTATCACAGGTTTTAATCTGAACAATATAAAAATAAAATTTATTATTCTATATATTTTTAATGTAACAGATATATTTTTCACTTTAATTCTATACAAAACAGGGTATTTCTTAGAAGCTAATCTATTTATGAGACCAATTATAAGTGATGAACTCTTATCTATATTTGTTAAACTAACAATACCTGCTTTTCTCCTAATAATACTTAATTTTAGAATACAAAAAGCCACAAATTCTGAACTTAAAAAATCTAATATTATTATCTTATCTATATTATTAATTTATATATTTATAAACATTTCCCATTTGTTATGGATACTTTATTATATATTTTTAATTTAATTTCTTTATCTCCTAGTTCATTAATCCCTTCGATTTTGTTATATAATTAATTTAGTACTATCTTAGTAGGAGGTTATTACTATGAAAAAATTACTTAACTTAAAAGGAGGAACAAATATGTGGTTTATTTTCGCACTTTTATCTGCATTTTTTGCAGCACTTACTTCTATATTGGCTAAAATAGGAATCGAAAATATAAATTCAAATCTAGCTACTGCTATTCGAACTATTGTTGTACTTGTTATGGCTTGGGGATTAGTCTTTATTACCGGCACACAAAATCAGGTATCAAGCATATCTACAAAAAGTTGGACTTTCTTGATTCTTTCTGGTATAGCTACTGGTCTTTCATGGCTTTTCTATTATAAAGCCCTTCAGCTTGGCAATGCTTCAAAAGTTGTTCCTATAGATAAATTCAGTGTAGTGATAAGCATGATACTAGCATTTATTATTTTAAAGGAAACTATTACACTAAAAACCATAATTGGTGGTATATTAATTACAGCTGGAACTTTTGTTATGATACTATAATTAAAGGCGACTATCCTTTCAGAATATGTCGCCTCTAATTATTTTAATTATCTAAATGCTAAGTTCCTATACTTCTCTATTTCTAGCCATCCACTTAAAAATTTAGACAAATCATCCTTACTATCCATTACTTTGTTATAGCCTTCAACTATTTCCTTAATGTCATTTTTAGATGATATTTTTATTGCAAAGCCTCTTCCATTCACCACCGGATATCCTTCATATTTATAATCCTCAAAATTACCCACTGAATATACTTTACCGGCTCTAACCTTTATTGTTACCTCATCTCTAAACACTAAAATATCCAAATCTGACGGATATTCATAACTATCACCACTTAACGGTAATACATCTCCTATTGTATAGATATTTTTGTTCTTTAATTCCTTCTTTAGAGAGTAATTCTTATCTTCATAATAGTATTCTTCAAAAACATCTCCTCTAGCAGTTATCCCGTTGAACTCAAAACCATTAACTATAACTTCACCTTTAGCTCCTTCATTTTCAGTTATTATACCTCCTCCAGCAACGTCATATCCATCTACTATAACAAATCTACCTGTTGCACTACTATCGCTAAACTTATCAAAAGCTACATTCTCATTAACTTTAACAATTACTTCAGCAACATCATTTAAAACTATTTTGGTATTTCCTTTATTACTATCTAAACTTGATGCATCAATAACTCTAACTATACTTTCTATTTCACCTTCTACTTCTTGAGTAGTTAGCTTGATCTTATATTTTTTACCTGTAACTAAATCCTTTTTCCCCATCCAGAAAATATTAGCTCTAAAACTATTTGAAACCTCTGGTGCTTCTTTTTCAAAAGATATAACCTCTCCTCTTTTATTGAAGAATTCATCAGTTACTGTAATACCAATAGATTCACCAGCATAAGCTGTATCCTTTTTATCCTTTATAGCCCAGTGCTCTATTGTCTTTACTCTAGTCTTCTTACCTTCAGGATAGATAGTTATTTCATCATTAACACTAAGTTTACCACTTTCTATTCTTCCTGCTATAATTCTTCTTTCATCAAATTTATAAACATCTTGAATTGGAAATCTTAAGGTTTTTTCTTCTATTCCTTTTTCCTTTTCTATCAGATCAATTGATTCAATGACCGAGTTTCCTTTATACCAAATCATTTTATCTGAAGATGCTAAAATATTTTCTCCATAGAAAGCTGAAATTGGTATATAGTTTAATGGATAAACATTTAAATCACCTAAAAATACTGACATATCTTTCTTTACATTTTCAAACACTTCTTCAGAATAATCTACCAAATCCATTTTATTTACAATAACATAAACTTTCTTTATTCCAAGTAACGAAAGAATGTATGCATGTCTCTTAGATTGTTCTTGAACACCTTGCTTAGCATCCACTATTAAAAGTGCTGCTTCAGCATCAGCTGCTCCTGATATCATGTTTTTTAAAAATTCCTTATGCCCTGGAGCATCTATAATCACATAATCTCTCTTTTCAGTTGCAAATTGAATTTGAGTTGTATCTATAGTTATACCTTGTTTTTGTTCTTCTTCAAATGCATCTAGAAGATAAGCATATTCAAAAGGTTTTCCCGTTTCTTTTGCTATTCTTTTAACTTTATCTATCGCTCCTTCTGGTAAAGAATGAGTATCATAAAGTAATTTTCCTATTACTGTAGATTTACCATGGTCAACGTGTCCAACTACCACTATATTTAGTGTCTCTCTATTATTTATCATGATTTTGCCCCCTTAATTACATATAGCCATCTTTTCTTAATTTTTGCATCGCATAAGAATCTTCTTGGTCCTGAGCTCTTCCAGCACGTTCTCCAGTTGTAGTTGTTTTTAATTCTTCTATTATTTCATCTAAAGTAGATGCATTAGATTTAATTCTTCCCGTACATGGTGCACACCCCAAACTTCTATAACGTTCGCCATTCTTTGCAAAATATAAATCAATTATTGGAATGTTTTCTCTCTTTATATATTCCCAAATGTCAAGCTCATTCCATTGTAATAAAGGATGTACCCTAATATGATTTCCTTTTGGAAAATCAGTCTTGAATTGATTCCATAGTTCTGGTGGTTGATTTGAATAATCCCACTCATAATCTTTATTTCTTTCACTAAATACCCTTTCCTTAGAACGAGAACCTTCTTCATCACGTCTAACACCAACTATAAGTCCTTCAAATCCATAATCTCTAACCACTTGTTGAAGTCCTTCTGTTTTTAAAGCCTTACAACATTGCAGTCTTCCTTTTTCAGGTCCCATACCTGCTTCGATAGCTTCCTTATTTGTATGAACTATTAAATCTAAGTTTAGCTCTTTCGCAACTCTATCTCTATACTCAATCATTGCTGGAATTTTAAAAGTTGTATCTACATGGATAAAAGGAAATGGACAATGTCCATAAAAAGCCTTTTTAGCAAGCCACAATAATACTGTTGAATCTTTTCCTATCGACCACAACATTCCAAGTTTTCCCAACTTCTTATAAGCCTCTCTTAAAATAAAAATACTTTCTGCCTCAAGTCTGTCTAAATGATCCATTTTATCTCCCCCTTAATATGCATTTGCATTCTTCTTATTAACATCAATTACTATTTCTTCTTTGTCTTTTTTAATAATCCAGTGAGTTATATCTCCTTCTCCCTTAATGGACAACGTACTTCCTAAGCCTCCCATATCTGCACCTAGATAGAATTTTATAGCATCTACTTTGCATTCTTTCACACAAGATGCACATCCCCAACAACTTTTAGGAAATTTAATATAAGCTTTTTTCTTTTCATCACTCTTAATTAAGTTGCCAGGACAAACCTTCTGGCATTTACCACAACCTACACATAAGCCCTTATTAATTGCTATGCTCATAGATTTCACCTCCATCAATTAAATCTCTAAATACTATATTTACTCTCCCATCTTTCATCACAGAGTTAACATATTTTAAATACTTATCATCCTTATTTGGATAATCTAAATTCTCACAAAAACTATGCCATCTAGTTTCCTTTCTAGCTTTTAAATGTTCTATTAGCACTTTGCAAACAACCAATCTTTCCTTCAATTCAAATATATGAAGCAAATCATCCATATCTTTTGCCTTTAGATCTTCTGCAAGTTTTATGATGTTATCTATTTTTATTTTTGCTAATTCCAATTGCTTTTCATTAAATTGATAACTGCTACTTATTCCCCCTGCATATTTGTCCATCACTGTTTGCATACCTTCTTCCAAGTTATCAATTTCATAAAGCCCTTTATCTCCACTTAAATGTTTTTTAACCTTATTAAACACTTCATTTATTTCTTTTTCATCAATAAATGTTAGCTCTACATTATCTATGTAATTTAGTGCAGCTATACCTGCTATCTCCCCTTCAACTAAAGCGCCAGTAACATATTTTTGAGGACATCCTCCAGCAACATCTCCAACAGCATATAATCCTTTAACTGTTGTAGCTCTATTAGTATCTACCCAATATCCACTAGCAGTATGTCCACCTACTACATAAGGCTCTGTACCTTCTATTTCAACATTTGCTATACTTGGACCATTTCCACTTTCAATCCATCCTAAAGTTTGACTTGGAGCCATATTAAGATATGCCTTTAACAAATCTTGTTCCGCTTCTTTACTTATCCCTTCTGTTTTTAAATAACATGGTCCCCTGCCTTCAAGATTTTCCTTTACAGTACCATATACTCTTTCTGATGTAGTATTACCATATACTTTGCCATAATCTTCGCCTTTAGAATTAATCTGAGGGGCCATAACTCCTTGGGCTATAGTTCCAGTTGGTGCAATTGTATCTTTACATCTTAGTGCTATAAATCTCATTTCAAATGTAGTCATTTCTGCACCTGCTCTTATACCCATTGCAAATCCACCACCAGTATTAAATGGACTGTACCACATTTTATGTTGTGAAAAACCTGGATTATTGGGTTTGTATAAACCTGATGCACCACCAGTAGCACATATAACAGATTTAGCCTCAACTACATAAAATACTTCTTCATCAACAGAAATCCCATATACTCCATAAATCTTATTATCTTTTACTAAATAATCTATAACATTTACTTTATTTAATACTTCAACATTTTTAAATTCTGAAACTGCATTTGCAAGTATAGGCTTAATGTTTTCACCATTTATTTTTATATTTCTATTACCCCTTGCCACATATTCACCATTTTCATCCTTTAATATTACTAATCCTAAACCCTCTAATTCCTTAGTAACATAATTAAGTCTTCTTGCCATAGTAATCAATAAATCTTCTCTTACTATGCCTTCTGCATCTCTTTTGGCGTAATTAACATAATCTTCTGGTTTTTGTCCCTTTACAATATATGCATTTAAAGCATTTACACCTGCTGCTAGACATCCACTTCTTTTTATATTTGCTTTTTCTAAAATTAAAACTTTTCTATCTGATTCTTTTGCTATGGTTAGAGCTGCATAGCATCCAGCTGTTCCTCCACCGATAATTAGAATATCAGTTGAAAGCTTTCTAATTTCCATAAAATCACCTATCCTAAAAATTAAATATATATTGGCATTGGATCTACCTTTTTTAAACTATTTTCCGCCATTCTAGACTCTTTATCATTAAATATATAAAGTCTGTGTATTAGAACATATACTTCATCATTAATACTCAAATGTTCTTCTTCTAGCCCTCTATATACAGTAAGCAGTATATCTCCAACTTTCACTTGAACCTTAAGATTATTTCCTCTAAATGAAATTGAATACACTCTCCCTTTCTCAGCTGCTGATGGAACTGGCATCTCTTCCTTACTTATGCCTATTTGTATAAATTCAGGACGTACTATAGCTTTCCCCCCTAAATTATCATCACTAAATCCCTTCAATTTTCTATGCCCTTCTATAACGTTAGATTCTCCAATAAATTGAGTTACAAATGGTGTCTTTGGATTTTTATAAATTTGAATTGGAGTCCCCATTTGTTCAATTACTCCTCTATTAGTTACAATTATTTCATCTGCAACTTCAACAGCCTCATCTTGATCATGAGTAACAAAAATGCTAGTAATTCCAAGCTTGCTTATCATTTCTCTAAGCCATGACCTGAGTTCCTTTCTAACTTTTGCATCTATTGCAGCAAAGGGTTCATCTAATAACAAAAGTTTCGGACTCGGTGCAAGTGCCCTTGCAAATGCTACTCTTTGTCTTTGTCCCCCCGATAATTGATGAGGATAACGCTTTTCCAAACCTTTTAGTCCAATTAAATCTATTAATTCATTTACTCTCTTTTTTATTTCTAATTTACTAGTTTTTTTTACTTCAAGCCCAAAAGCAATATTATCGTAAATAGTCATATGTCTAAATAAAGCGTAATTTTGAAAAACAAAGCCTATTCCTCTTTTTCCTGCTGATATATCATTTACCCTTGTTCCTCCGATTATAATATCTCCTGAATCTGGCGTTTCAAGGCCTGCAATCATTCTTAAAATAGTTGTTTTCCCACTACCACTAGGTCCTAGAAGTCCTATTAATTTCCCCTCTTCTATATTGAAACTAACATTATTTGAGGCTTTAAAATCCCCATAGGTTTTATTAATATTTCTTAATTTAACATACATTTCTATACCTCCCCTTTGCTTTTCCACTCAATAATATTTCTAAAAATTAAAATAATAATTGCCATAATTACTAATATTGAAGCCACTGCAAAGGCCGCAGAAAATTGATATTCGTTATAAAGTATTTCAACATGAAGTGGTAGTGTATCGGTTTTTCCTCTTATATGCCCTGACACAACTGAAACAGCTCCAAATTCACCCATAGCTCTTGCTATACAAAGTACTATTCCATATAAAAGGCCCCATTTTATATTGGGAAGAGTAACTTTTCTAAAAACCGTAAATCCACTTGCTCCCATCATAGCTGCAGCTTCTTCCTCATCCTTTCCTTGAGAGTCCATTAACGGAATGAGCTCACGCGATATTAATGGAAAAGTTACAAAAATAGTAGCTAATACAATGCCTGGAATTGCAAAAATTATTTTTATACCTAAACTTTCAGTTACTCCTGAAAAATATCCCCCTCTTCCGTACGAAAGGGCGAAAACCAACCCTGATATAACTGGAGAAATTGCAAATGGTAAATCTATTAATGTATTTAATAAATTTTTATGTGTAACCTTAAATTTTGTAATAGCCCATGCTGCTGATATTCCAAATATAGTATTTAGCACTGTAGCTATAACTGTTGCAATTAAAGTTAATTTAATTGCTTTTAGAGTATAATCATCCTTTATTGCAGCAACATAAGAATCAAATCCCTTACTTAGTGATTCTGAAATAACTACAATAAGAGGTAACCCAAGCATCAAAGCTAAAAACAATATACTTATTATTATTAGAGTCCATTTTATTAGTTTATTCTCTCTTCCATTCACCCTTAATCACCCCTTTATAAATTTGTTAGTACGAAGTGCTAAAAGATTTATTAAAAAGAGAATTAAAAAAGAAATTATAAGCATCACAAGAGCTATAGAGGTTGCACCTTTATAATCAAATTGCTCAAGTTTACTCATAATGAGAAGTGGTGCTATTTCTGTTCTCATTGGCATATTACCTGAAATAAATACCACACTTCCATACTCACCCATTCCCCTAGCTAAAGCTAATCCAAATCCAGTTAATAATGGAGATAAAATTTCAGGAAATATCACTTTTAAAAATGTTCGTGTTCTTCCAGCCCCTAGCATCATTGCTGCTTCTTCATACTGTACATCAAATTCTTCTAGTACTGGTTGAATAGTTCTTACTACAAATGGGATTCCTATAAATGTAAGTACTACTACAATACCAAAAATCGAAAAAGCAGATTGAATTCCTATAGAATATAACCATTTTCCTATCAACCCATTTTTAGAGTATAAAGTGGTTAGCGCAATCCCCGCAACTGCAGTTGGTAATGCAAATGGTAAATCGATCAATCCATCTAATATTCTCTTAAAAGGAAACTTATATCTAACAAGAACCCAAGCTAGAATTACTCCAAATATACTATTGATTAAGGCTGCTATTAAAGCACAAATTAAACTTACTTTATAACTTGCTACTACTCTTTCATCTGTTACTATCTTAAAAAAATCTCCTATCCCCATCTCAGAACCTTTGAGAATTATCGTACTTAATGGTATTAGCACCATAAGACTTAAATAGGTTAACGTAAATCCCATAGATAACCCAAACCCCGGGATAACTTTTTTTCTTTTTTTCATCATATACCCCCCTTAACTTTTATTACTCCTAGAAACATATATTTCATCGAAAATACCACCATCAGCAAAATGCTTCTTTTGAGCCTCTTGCCATCCCCCAAAAGTATCATCTATGGTTACTAAATTAAGCTCTTTAAACCTATTCTTATATTTATTAGCTATTTTCTTATTACTTGGTCTATAATAATTTTTTGCTGCAATTTCTTGTCCCTCATCACTATAGAGATAATTTATATATGCTTCTGCAACTTCCCTTGTACCTCTTTTATCAACTGTATCATCTACAACTGCTACAGGTGGTTCCGCCAGTATACTTATCGAAGGTACAACTATTTCAAATTCCTCTGGACCAAGTTCATTAATTGCTAAATAAGCTTCATTCTCCCATGCAATTAGTACATCTCCTATTCCATTTTGAACAAAACTTGTTGTAGATTCCCTAGCTCCTGATGCTAAGACCTCAACATTTTTATATAGCTTTGAAACATATTCTTTTGCTGCATCTTCATTTCCGTTACTATTTTTATAAGCATAAGCCCATGCCGCCAAATAGTTCCACCTAGCACCACCTGACGTTTTGGGATTAGGTGTAATTACAGATACACCATCTTTTATTAAGTCATTCCAATCCTTTATTCCTTTTGGATTTCCCTTTCTTACTAAAAAAACAATAGTTGAGGTATATGGCGAACTATTATTTTCATGTTTACTTTGCCAATTCTTATCTATTAAATCTGCTTTACTTATAGCATCAATATCATATGATAAAGCTAAAGTTGCAACATCAGCTTCTAATCCTTGAATCACCGCACGTCCCTGTTTTCCTGACCCTCCATGAGATTGATTTATAGTTACTTCTTGTCCCGTTTTCTCTCCCCAGTAATTTGCAAAACTTTCATTGTAATCTGCATATAATTCTCTAGTTGGGTCATATGATACATTCAATAACTCCACAGAATTCTTATTATTACTTTTATTGGCACACCCTGAAATCACGCCAAATATTACAGCTACCCCTAGAAATATACCTAGTATCCTTCTTTTCATATTTTAGCCCCCGTTTATTCATACTACTCTTATATGTATTATATGTTTATTGTAATTTAGTATATGCTAGTATTTTCAATTTGTCAACACTTTTGATGTTTTCTTTTCAATTTCACAAACATTTCCAAAAATTTTATTGAATTTAATTAAAAACAAAGTTCACATTTAAAACTATTGTGCTTTAAATATGAACCAATTTTTATTAATTAAAGTTTTTAGTTATAGTAATCTAATCTATTCTTCAAATAATCCCTTACTTAAATACCTATCTCCACTATCAGGAAATACTGTAACAATATTCCCTACATCTATTTCTTCAGCTAATTTTACGGCTGCAGCTAAAGCTGCCCCTGAAGATGATCCTACTATTACTCCTTCTTTTCTAGCCAACAATTTAACTTTTTCAAAAGCCTCTTCATCACTTACTTTAATCACCTTATCTACTAAAGATATATCCATAGTTTCTGGTAAAAAATCATTTCCTATTCCTTCTATTTCATAATCTCCATGCACTCCCTCAACCATCGTTGATCCCACTGGGTCAGCTAATACTCCTTTGATATTTGAATCCTTCTCTTTTAAATATCTAACAATTCCAGTGAATGTTCCTCCACTTCCTGCCCCTGCAATAAAATAATTAATTTTCTCACCTAATGAGTCATATATTTCAGCACCTGTTCCTTCGTAATGTGCTAATGGATTATCTTGATTTTCAAATTGTCTTAAACTAATACTATTAGGAATTTCTTTTAATAACCGCTCTGCTTCTTTCACAGCTCCAAGCATTCCCTCTTCTCTAGGAGTATTTATCACTTTTGCTCCTAAAGCTTTAACTATTTTTTGCTTTTCCTCTGAAAACTTTAGTGGTATTACAAAAATTATATTATAGCCTCTATTTATGCCTGCTAAAGCTATCCCTATTCCTGTGTTACCAGCAGTTGCATCAATAATTGTATATCCTTTTTTTAATTCACCTCTCTTTACTGCCCCCTCAATCATGGATATTCCAATTCTATCCTTCACACTTCCTCCAGGATTTAAATATTCTAGTTTAGCAAATAAATTAACACCTTCTTTTACCCCAATATGGTTTAATTTTAATAATGGTGTTTTACCAATAACTTCTTTTATGTCATTTACATAACTCATTTTACCCTACTCTCCTCGAATGCTCTTTTTAAATCATCTAATAAATCTTCGATATTTTCTATTCCTACAGATAGCCTTATTAGCTCGTCTACTATTCCAACTTTTTGTCTAATATCTTTAGGAATTGCACCATGTGTCATAGTGGCTGGATGACATATTAATGATTCAACTCCTCCTAAACTTTCGCCAAAAGAAATAACCTTCAAACTGCTTAAAAATTTCTTATAATCTATATTTTTATTAACGACAAACGAAACTACTCCTCCAAAACCTTTTGCTTGTTTTCTATGAATTTCATATCCCAAATTACCTTTAATTCCTGGATAATACACCTTGGACACATTTTCATTTTCTAATAGAAATTTTGTTATTTTAGCTGCATTTTCATTATGTCTATCCATTCTAACAGCAAGTGTTTTAATTCCTTTACCAAGTAAAAATGAATCAAAAGGCCCAAGTACTCCACCAGTTGAATTTTGAATAAAATGCAACCTTTCTAAAAGCTCTTTATCCTTTACAATAATTAATCCTGCAACCACATCACTATGCCCACCAAGATATTTTGTTGCACTATGAACTACTATATCTGCACCAAATTCAAGTGGTTTTTGCAGATATGGAGTCATAAAGGTATTATCTACAATAGCTAGAGCTCCATATCCCTTAGCAAGTGTACTAATAGCTTTAATATCAGCTATATCCATAAGCGGGTTTGTTGGTGTTTCAATAAATACTCCTTTTATCTTTCCACTTTCCTGTTCTAAAATTTTTTTAACTTCCCTTATATGAGAAACATCAACAATTTCATAATCAATATTAAAATTTTTAAATACTTTATCAATAACCCTAAAAGTTCCACCATAAAGATTGTTAGGTATCAACATCTTATCTCCACTTTTGAAGAGCGATAATACTGCTGTAATTGCTGCCATACCACTTCCAAAGGCAAGTCCTCCAACACCACCCTCCAAATCTCCTACAAGTTTTTCTAAAGCTTCTCTAGTAGGATTACCTGTTCTTGAATATTCATATCCATTATTTTCACCAAATGCACGTTGTTTAAATGTTGACGTTTGATAAATCGGTATATTTACCGCCCCCGTCTTTTCATCTCCATCTATTCCGCCATGAATTAATAATGATTCTATTTTCATAATTTATCTTCTCCTTTTATATTCAATTATCTAACCAAAATATTTTCTAAGAAAAAAGGACATACTTCTCCTTGGAGAAATATGTCCTCTGGTTATCCAGTCAGATATATTATATATTTCATCTTATTCTTATTTTTTCATTTTTATCAATTTGCACTAAAACACCATCTTGTATTATTAATGTTATAGAACCATAATTTATTTCTGAAACTAGCTTTGCTATTTGCTTCATCTTATCATCAGTTAGATTATTTAATTTTTTGTCAACATATTTTATTGATGCCACTTTTCTCCCTCCAGCTTGAAAATTTATTCTATAATAATAAAAAATCTGCCCTGTAACAGTTACAGAGGCAGAAAATAAATCCACGGTTCCACTCTGATTATCATGAAATATAAATTCACGACATCTTTATACGCTATATCAGGCGTACCTGCTTAATCCTACTCAAAATTTCAGTTAAGTGCTCTAGGAGGCATTCTACTAAGTTTCATTTAAAATTTTTCTCAGCTTATTTAAAAATTTCTCTCTGTAAAACTTCACTCAGTGTACTTATTCCTTTCATTGCATTTTATCTAATTTCACTATATTATTTATCTTCAAATAATGCAGTTGATAAATAACGTTCACCTGTATCAGGTAATAGAACAACTACTATCTTTCCTGCATTTTCTGGACGATTTGCAACCTCAGCAGCCGCATATACAGCTGCACCTGAAGAAATACCGACAAGTAACCCTTCTGCCTTAGATAATTCCCTTGAAGCTATAAAAGCATCTTCATTTTGAACTTTAATAATTTCATCATAAATCTTTGTATTTAACGTATCTGGAACAAAGCCTGCACCAATCCCTTGAATTTTATGAGCACCTGCTCTTCCTTCAGATAAAACTGGAGAATCCGCTGGTTCAACTGCTATTATTTTAACATCTGAATTTTGAGATTTTAAATATTCTCCAACTCCTGAAATAGTTCCACCAGTACCAACACCAGCTACAAAAATATCAACCTTACCTTCAGTATCTTCCCAAATTTCTGGACCTGTTGTCTTTCTATGAATTTCTGGATTAGCAGAATTTTTAAATTGTCCCGGTATAAAAGCATTCGGAATTTCACTTGCTAGTTCATCTGCTTTAGCAATAGCACCCTTCATTCCTTTTGCTCCTTCTGTTAAAACTATTTCTGCTCCATATGCTTTTATTAAGCTGCGCCTTTCAACACTCATTGTTTCTGGCATTACTATTATAACTTTATAACCTTTAGCAGACCCTACTGAAGCAATTCCTATTCCAGTATTTCCACTAGTTGGCTCAATAATCACTGATCCTTCTTTTAATAATCCCTTTGCTTCAGCATCCTCAATCATAGCTTTAGCAATTCTATCCTTAACACTACCAGCCGGATTGAAATACTCCAATTTTGCTATCACACTTGATTTTAAATTTTTCTTTTTATTATAATTGCTTAATTCTAATAGTGGTGTTCTACCAATTAATTCTGTTAGACTTTTATAAACTTTCGCCATCTAAATCACTCCTACTTATTTATCTTATTAATCTTATAAGTTTTATACGTTTAATATGTATTTAGTATATTCTAACTCTATTCTATTGTCAACTTTTTTTATCTAAAAATTCATAATATTTTTTTAACAAAAAAAAAACTATCTCAAGAAATATTCTTTCCTATTCTTGAGATAGTTTGTAATTAAAATTATATCTGCAAAGTAAATTTTAATATTTACAGTATGTTTATTTATTTATAAGTATTTTTTTATAGACTGGGTAAACTTTTCCCCTTCCGTTACCCATAAATCATGCCCTGATTTTTCAAACCATATTAGCTCTTTATGAGGAACATTTAATGAATTATAATATTCTTCTACAAATTTTCCTGGAGAATAAACATCATTTTTTCCTTGCAAAAAATAAACTGGAACTTGAAGATTTGTAGAATCACCAAGTAAATCTACATTGTAAATTTTATGATATATATTGCTAGATATATTCTTATTCCCTCTAATGATATTAAATTTATCAATAAGTCCATATTCAGGGCCTGCAATATTAGCAATTAAACTATCTTTATTTGACTCTGGAGCAACATGATAATTTAAATAATCTAAATATATTCCTTCCTTTTCAAAAACATCATCTCCTAAATAAGGAGGAGCTCCTTGTGCTTTTAATTTTCTTAATTCTTTATCATCTGCATTCTTTGCTGCTAATTCTAAAGCTGTATAGTATGAGTAACTATTACTTCTATTAAACGAAACCATTTGTCCAATTCCTACAAAAGCATCGTATAACTCTGGATGTCTCTGAATGAGCTTTATTCCTAAAATTCCGCCCCAAGATTCGCCAACTACATATATTTTATTTTTATTGAATTTTTTGCATAAATATTTAGATATTTCATAGCCATCCGATATATAAGTATCTATTGATATTGAATTCATATCCAAAGCATTATATGATTTTCCTGCCCCAGGCTGTTCCCAATTCACCACTACAAAATCTTCTTCTAATGAAGATAATGTACGTCTTGTGGAAGCTAAACTACTTTCCCCAGGTGTCTCAGATAAAAACAATATAACTGGATTATCCTTATTTTTTCCACGTGCTGTTATCCATTCTACCTTTTCTCCTATATTAACACTTTCTATCGATGAAATGCTTCCTGGAACCTCATCTCCATATTCGTTAAGAACAGGTGGAGTATATGCTTCCTTTTGAGTATATAACACATATCCACTAAATATAGCACCAACACCTACAGTAGCTAGCAACCATTTTGCCAGTCTTCCAAACCATAATTTTTTACCTTGTTTTCTTTTCACTATGTGAAAAATAACCATTACTATTGAACTAATTAAACATACTAACGTTAGCATACTAACTACTAAGATAAGCATAGTAACACTTGTTTCTATAACAACCGTAATCATATTCTTTTCTAGTATAGGCCTTAATAAAATATGATATAACACCGATACTAAAGAAATTAACGCTAGTATTAGCACCACTGCTTTTAAATTCTTCAGCTTGTCTTTTATAATATTTCCATTCTTACTCATAAGTTCCTCTTTCCCACCTAGTTAAACATTATTCTTTTTAATTATACAATATTTTCGTATAAAAGGGTACAAATAATGTTGAAAAAATGTTTTTAATTCCTATTGTCATTTACAACCAAATTAAAAAAGATAGCCTTATCCTAGGACTATCTTTTCTTAGTTACAAATATACACTTTTGTCTATTTACTCTTATAAATTCTTTACTATATCTATAACTTCATTGCAATATTCTTTAACACCTATAGCTCCATTTTTCTTATAAGCTTTATTAAGATCACTACCTATCCCACTGCAATTTGCTCCAAGTCCAATCCATTCACTTATATTATCTTTATTAACACCACCAGTTGGCATTATATCAATATCAGGATATATTGACTTTGCTGCGCCTATAAAACCTTTTCCCACAACATTTCCAGGAAATACTTTTATAAATCTCAATCCCATTTTATAAACCTTATTTAATTCAGAAATTGTCATAACTCCAGGGATTATAAAAGCATTTTTTCTATTTGCATGCTGAATTATTTCTTCATCTGTACAAGGAGAAACAATAAAATCAGCATTATTATCAATACATTCATCTAGTAATTTTTTTGTTAAGACAGTACCTGCTCCAACACATACGTCTTTATAACTTTCCTTTAACTCTTTTATAAGCTTTGGTCCATTTGGAACGCTCATAGTAACTTCTATTATATTAATTCCACCTTCGATTGCTGCTTCACTAATTTCCTTTGCTTCCTCATATGTACTTGTCCTAACTACGGCAACTGCTTTTTTCTCTTTTAAAGTATTACAAATTTTATCAAACATCTTCTACACCTCATCGTTCAATTTTTTTAGCTTGTCCTAAATGCACTAATACATCATCATAGTAAGGTAACCCTTCATTATCACCTTCAACTCCAACTACCAATGATCCTACTGCATTTGCAAATTGCACACATTCATTTAATGGTTTTTTTTCTAACACAGCTGTTAAAAACCCTGCTGCAAATCCATCACCAGCACCAACTGTATCAACTAACGCTCTTGGCTTAATAGCATCTACTTCATATATTCTCTCTCCATCAGAACCTACAGCTCCCTTTGATCCCTTTTTTACTATAACTTTTTCTATTCCATAGTTATGGAAAGTTTTAATTGCGTCATTTATATTTATTCCACCTAATAATAATTCTACCTCTTCATCACCTATCAAAAGAATATCAACATCTGGTAAAAGCTTTTCAATAAAACTTTTCGCTTCTTCTTTTGTCCACATTTTTAACCTTATGTTAGGATCAAATGATACTGTCAAATTATATTTCTTTGCTAGCCTTACTGATTCTAAAATTACATTTTGATTATTCTTATTAATTGAAGGGAAAACCCCTGTAATATGAAGTATTTTTGCATTTTTGAAATATTCTTCATTTAGCTCTTCTGTTTTTAATGTACTAGTTGGTGATTTCTCTCTATAGTAAAATGATCTACTAGATCCATCAGCTAATACTTCCCTAAAATACACTGAAGTTGGATAATCATCAACAAGTTTTACTTCTGACATATCTATACCTTCTGCTCTAACAGCTTTTAATATGTACTTTCCAAAATCATCATTTCCTAGCCTACTAATCCAACCTGATCTTAAGCCCAATCTTGCGCACCCTATTGCTACGTTTAATTCTGCTCCACCTAGCTTTCTTTCAAATGTATTACAAAATATAATTGGTCCTTTTTGTTTTGGACACATGGCAATCATTGCATCTCCTACGGTAATTACATCTAACATTGATATTCCTCCTTAAAAAATATAAATTTCAAATCATCAAGCTTATTATCAAAATCTTAGTATTATTTACATTTTTATAATATAAAAGAATTAGTCTGAACAAAGTCGCTTCTAGTTCTTCTATATTTAAGGTATATTTATTTTAATATTATATTGCTAATTATTATTAATATCTTATTGTGGTTGTTTTCCTATATAAGCTAAAATTCCTCCATCAACATAAAGAATATGTCCATTTACAAAATCTGAAGCATCAGATGCCAAGAAAACAGCAGGACCTGCTAAGTCTTCTGGTGTTCCCCAACGTGCTGCTGGAGTTTTTGCTACTATAAATTGATCAAAAGGATGTTTTGATCCATCTGCTTGTACTTCTCTAAGTGGTGCAGTTTGTGGTGTTGCTATGTATCCAGGTCCGATACCGTTACATTGAATATTATATTCACCATATTCAGATGCTATATTCTTAGTTAACATCTTAAGTCCACCTTTAGCTGCTGCATAAGCTGAAACTGTTTCTCTTCCTAATTCACTCATCATAGAACAAATATTTATTATTTTTCCATGTCCTTTTTTAATCATTCCAGGTATTACTGCTTTAGAAACTATAAATGGAGCATTTAAATCTACATCTATAACCTTTCTAAAATCGTCTGCCTTCATTTCAAGCATTGGAATACGTTTGATTATTCCTGCATTATTTACTAGAATATCGATTATTCCAACTTCCTTTTCTATTTTTGCAACTAATTCAGTTACCTTTTCTTCATCTGTAACATCACAAACATATCCGTGAGCTGTTATTTCTTCTTCTTCATATGCCTTCATACCTTTATCAACTAATTCTTTGTTGATATCATTGAATACAATTGTTGCTCCTGCTTTAGCATAAGACTTTGCAAGTGCAAATCCAATACCATATGATGCACCTGTTACTAGTGCAATTTTACCTTCTAGTGAAAAATTTTTAATTCCATCCATGAAAATTTCCTCCTTAAAAGTGATAATATTTTTTAGTTTAATCTTATCAATCATTATAGAAATAAGTTTTTATTCCTAAGCTTAATAAAATTATAAATACCTTTTTATTAGAATTTGTATATTACTGAAGTCTAGGCAAATTAATCATCATTAACCAAAATGCTTGTCTAGTAATACTTGGATCAATCCGTTCCACTATGTGGAACAGCGTTTCATTTTCTTAATTATATTTTAATATTAACATATATAATTGTCAATGATGCATATTTAAAAAATATTAAATATTTCATTTGTTATAATTTATATTAAATATTACAATATAGTATAAAGATATCGTTTTATAGGAGGATTTTATATGTCTCAAGATTTAAATAATTCTAATTTAGTCCAGTCAGTGGAACGTGCTCTAGATATTCTTGATTGTTTGGCAGAAAACCCTAAAGGCTGTGGAATTGGAGAATTATCTAAGAATTTAGGTTTAAGTAAAAGCACTATACATAGATTATTGACAACTTTAAAATATAAAGAATATGTTTCTCAGAATATATATAATGATAAATATGAACTTGGAATTAAAGTTCTTAATTTATCTTCTTCTTTGATTAATAGCATGGATCTAATAAACATTGCAAGACCTTATATTTTTGAATTTGTAAACAAAGTTGACGAGGTCATACATCTCTGTATTCCAGATGAATCTTATTTAAATATAGTATACGTAGATAAAATTTCACCTGAAAATACTGCAAGAAACATAACTATGTCTTCTAGCATAGGTAAAAAAGCCCCTATTTATTGTACCGCATCAGGTAAGTTACTACTTTCTCAATATTCTGACACCGAAATAAAAGACTTATTAAAAGACGTTGATTTTATAAAATATACTGAGAATACTATAACAGATATAAATGTTTTCTTAGATGAAATTCATCAAATAAGGAAAAACTTATATGCATTTGATAATGTAGAATATGATACTGGTGTCATCTGTATTGCTGTTCCTATTTTTGATAGAACTAACAAAATCATTGCAGCTACTAGTCTTTCATCAGTAACGCTTTTCAATAACATGAATGATTTGTTAAAATATAAGGATGAATTTATGGATATGGCTAAAAAAATTAGTAAGCTAATGGGATATATGATTAACTAATTTTTTGTTCACACTATATACTTAATTAACACATATAAAATAAAAACACCTATTTAATATCCATATAATTTTTGAATATTACACAGGTGTTTTATTTTTTTTCTTATTAAGTGTAATTAAAAACTATAGCATTTAATAAATATACCTAGTACATGTCATCTAATCTAATAAATCTATAGCTATTCATTTTATACCAAAGTATATATTTAAAAACTATAATATTAATAAATTGATCTATATATTTCTAATATTTCTTGAACACTTGTATCTCTTGGATTTCCTGGAGTACAAGCATCAGCAAAAGCTGACCTAGCAAGCGCTTCTAAATCTTCTTCCTTAACACCAACTTCTCTTAATCTCTTTGGAATTCCTACATCTTGTGAAAGTTTCTTTACTTCATCAATTGCAACTTTTCTATATTCCTCCTGTGTCATATTATCAATGCCAGTTACTCCCATAGCTCGTGCTATTTCCCTGTACTTTTCTCCTGTAGCAGATGCATTGTATTCCATAACATATGGTAAAATAACTGCATTTGCAACTCCATGTGGAGTATCATAAAATGCTCCTAAAGGATGAGCCATACCATGCACTATTCCAAGTCCAACATTACTAAATCCCATGCCTGCCACATATTGTCCAAGAGCCATATCTTCTCTTCCTTTTGGATCATTATTTACAGCACTTCTAAGAGAACGTGAAATAATTTCAATAGCCTTTAAATGTAATGTATCTGTTAACTCCCAAGCCCCTTTTGTAATATATCCTTCAATTGCATGAGTTAATGCATCCATTCCTGTAGCTGCTGTTAAACCTTTTGGCATTGATGACATCATCTCTGAGTCTACAACTGCAATAACTGGTATATCATGTGGATCTACACAAACGAACTTTCTTTTTCTTTCTTCATCTGTAATAACATAGTTAATTGTTACTTCTGCTGCTGTTCCTGCTGTTGTTGGCACTGCTATAATGGGTACACATTTATTTTTAGTTACAACAGCCCCTTCAAGACTTCTTACATCTGAAAATTCAGGATTATTTATAATTATTCCAATAGCCTTGGCAGTGTCAATTGATGAGCCTCCACCAATAGCTATTAAATAATCTGCTCCTGACTTTTTAAACTTTTCTATACCACTTTTAACAACATTTATAGTTGGATTTGCTTTTACCTCATCAAAAACTTCAAATTCCAAATTATTTTCCTTCATTAAACCTGTAACTTTAGTAGAAACATTAAACTTTACTAAGTCCTTATCTGTTACAACTAATGCTTTTCTATAACCTCTTATTTTAGCTTCAGTAACAATATTTTCAATTGCTCCTGCTCCTAAATAGCTTGTTTCATTTAAAACCATTCTGTTTGCCATAATCATCATTCTCCTTTTATATTTTTAACCTACTAATTTCAAATTCTTTTATAAACTTTATCGATAATTAAGTTTAAATTCTTTTTGCAAGTTCAGTCTTTTCATATTCCTTTACTTCATTTAGCCATTCTTCTCCTACTGGAACATTATTTTTTTCACAATAATAATTCCAAATATCACCCATTGGATAAGTTTTGAATTCTTCCATAAGTGCTAACCTCTCTGTGAAGTTACCTGAATCTTGTAATTCTCTTAACTTTTCATTTGGTATTAACATTGCATTTAATAATGCTTTAATCATATTTCTTGATCCAATTGTCCAAGCTGCTATTCTGTTTATACTTGCATCAAAGAAATCAAGCCCAATAATTACTCTGTCTAATGCATCATTTCTTACTATTTCTTTAGCTAATTCTTTAAGTTCATCATCTAATACTATTACATGGTCTGAATCCCATCTTACTGGTCTACTTACATGAAGTGCTACCTTTTCATTAAATAGCAGCATAGCTGAAAGCTTATCAGATACAACTTCAGTTGGATGATAGTGTCCTGTATCCATTAGTGACATTATGTTATTTTTAGCTGCATAATTTAAATAAAATTCATTCGAACCTACTGTATAAGCTTCTGCACCTAATCCAAACACCTTAGATTCTACACAATCCAGATTGTATTCCTTATCTATTTCTACTTTTAAAATTTCATCTAATGAATCTTTAAGTCTCTTTCTTGGTCCTAGTCTATCACTTGGAATATCTTTATATCCATCTGGAATCCATATATTAGTTAAGCAAGTTTGACCAAGCTCTTTACCAAAATATTCTCCTATCTTTCTTGATGCAATACAATGCCTTATCCAAAAATCTCTAATTTCCTTATTAGGATGTGACAGAGTTAACCCATCAGCAGTCTTTGGATGTGAAAATATTGTTGGATTAAAATCAAGTCCTAAACCATTTTTCTTTGCCCAGTCCACCCAATTTTTAAAGTGTTCTGGTTTTAATTCATCTCTTTCAACCACTTTCCCATCAGTTTCTGCATATATTGCATGAAGATTTACCTTATGCTTCCCTGGAATTAAACTAAGCGCCTTGTCTAAATCTTTTCTTAATTCTTCAGCATTTCTAGCCTTACCAGGATAATTTCCTGTTGCAGCTATCCCTCCTGATAATTCATTTTGACTTACTTCAAAGCCAGTTACATCATCACCTTGCCAGCAATGAATTGATATTTTAACCTTATTAAGTTCATCAAGAACCTTATCTACATCTATTCCCCATTTCTCATATTCTTTTTTAGCTAATTCATATTTTTCTTTAACGTTCATTTTTATTCCTCCTATATGTTTATTAATTTTATTTAAATATCTTAATATCAAAAGATTTTTTTATTGAATATCTGGCTTCACCTAAATCTTCAAAAGCACCCTGACTTATAAATTGAGCTACTAGATTTCCTATAGCTGTAGCTTCAACAGGACCTGCTAAAACTTCCTTTCCAGTAATTTTTGCCACCAATTCATTTAGCAAATCATTTTGGCATCCTCCACCAAAAATATTTATTCTCTTAAATTTCTTTTCAAATATTTCTTCTAAGTTGAAAACTGCTTTTTTATAACAATGTGCTAAACTATTATACACACATATAGCAACTTCTCCTGCTCCTTCTGGCACCTTTTGATTAGTTTCCCTACAAAATTTCTGTATTTCTTCTATCATATTATCAGGCTTTAAAAATCTATCATCATCTACATCTACTACTGAAGGGAAACCTAAATTTTCTCTAGCTAAATCTACAAGTTCTGCAAAAGAATATTTATTATCAAGGTTTCTTCTAACTTCTTGTATCACCCAAAGTCCCATTATATTTTTTAAAACTCTATATCTATAATCTATACCACCTTCATTTGTGAAATTAAATTCCATAGCTTGTGGCACACAAATTGGAAACTTGTTTTCTATACCTATTAAAGACCATGTTCCCGAACTTAAGTAAATGCTATCACTATCATTACATACTGATGATATAAAAGCTGATCCAGTATCATGAGTTGCTGGAAGGATAACATCCATATTAAACCCAAATTCTTGAACTAACTCTTCTCTCAATCCACCAAGATTTGTTTTAGGCAACTTGATTTTCTGAAAAATATCCTTATTAATTCCTAAATCATCTAATATTTTGGCATCCCATGTTCTATCAAATGAATTTACTAATTGTGTTGACGATGCATTTGTATATTCATTGACTTTCTTTCCTGTTAACAAATAATTTAAATAATCTGGAATCATTAAAAAAGTTTTTGTCTTGTCCAACATTTCTGGTTTATTCTTTTTTATTGATAGTAACTGATATACCGTATTAAATCTTTGAAACTGGATTCCTGTATATAGATACATCATATCCTTTGGAATAACTTTAAAAGCTTCTTCCATAATACCTTCTGTTCTATCATCCCTATAGGATACAGCATTTCCCAGAATATCATCCTTTTCATCTAAAAGCACGAAATCTACTGCCCAAGTATCTATTCCCATGCTCTTTGGAACTTTTCCAATGTCTTTGCATTTTTTAATTCCTGTTTTTATCTCTTTAAATAACTTTTTGATATCCCAACAGTATTCATTTTCTATTTTACTTATTCCATTTTCAAATCTATAAATTTCTTCTAATTTTATCTTTCCATCTTCTACTGACCCTAATATATGTCTTCCACTAGATGCTCCAATATCAATTGCCAAATAGTACTCCATACCTTTCCTCCTGTTATATCTTTAAGCTAATTATACTTCATCAAGAAAACGTTTGTAATATCGAAATTTGTTCAATTTATTATCCTTATTTGCATCGTTCTCTCTTTAAAAAACTTTAATTACTTTTTCAATTCAACTTCTGTTATTTGAAATATTTTCAAATTTAAATTATAATATAACCTATACTGCTTCACGATTTTAGGAGGATGAATTGTTGAGGAAAAAAAATAATATCGAAGAAAACTTAAATGGTAACTATACTGAACCACCTAAAGGGAATATACTAACATTCTTTGGAGGAATAGTAGTTCTTCTAGTTGGTTTATACATAATATTCGAAAATACTACTATTTCTACAGGATTTACACTAGCGAGAGTATTGGGATTCACTCCAAACTTTGGACTAGTTTTATTACCTTTACTAATTGGAATAATAGTACTATTCTTTAATGAACGTTCTATTTTAGGGTGGCTTTTACTTATTATTGGAATACTTATTATTGTAGTTGGTATTTTGATGGGACTTAGAATATACTTTAGACCTGTTAGTTTATTTCAAGGTATATTAATGTTTGGAATGATAGCTGCGGGAATAGGATTAACGCTTAAAGGCTTGTTCGGTAAAAATAATTAGAAATTTTAAAAAAAGTATTAAATAGTTTTAAAATCTATTTGATACTTTTTCAATTAATTCTTCCCTTTACATGGTTTTGCACCTATGGCCAAATCTGAATCTACCATAACTTAAGGTATACCTTCCAAGTGACAAACCGTTCCAACCTTAATATTAAATTCTTTATTTATGGGAATATCCTTCTTTATGATCCCTTACCTGTTCTAAGTAATCTTTTTTATTAACTATATTTTCTTCAAAACTTTCTACTGCATTTCTAGTAAAGTTACCAATCCCTCCTATTGCCGATGAATTTTCTTTTCTTTTACTCATAATAAAATCCTCCTTGTCAAATTAAGCAAATACTAGGTTATGAAAAATTTAAATATATTTACTAATAGTATCTCAAATAAAATTATATTTATTATTAATTTATGTATAATGATACTTAATAACAATTACACCTTTCCCTTTAATAGTTACTATTAACATATAACAATGTTGAATTTTTATCTGAATAGTGTGCTTTTCTTAAATTTTTACTTTGAACATTTTCAATTTAAATGATATAAATATTCTATTTGCTAAAATATTTATAGATAAAAAAACAGCATAGTCTACTATGCTGTCTTTAATACTATATTGTAAATTCTTGAACTAAATCATTTAGTTTTTTTGCAAGCTCAGATTGATCTTTAGCAGATTTAGAAACTTCATTAATTGCATTTGTAACTTCATTTATACTACTTAAAATTTCTTCTGAGCTTGCGGCTGATTCTTCTGCTGTAGCTGACACATTCTGCATAGCAAGATTAACTTGTTCTACTATTTGATTCATCTGATTTGAGGAATATGCAATTTCTTTAGACACGTTATTAACAAACTCTGCATCCTTCTCATATTGAATACCAGTATCCAAAAGTATTGAAAACTTGGATTCAAATTGTTTAATATATAATCTAATATATCTTCTCCTCCTTTTGATAAATTATCAAAAGCTACCTGCACCTGTGTTACCATTGACTGGATATTTACAACAGCTTTAGCTGATTCCTCTGCAAGTTTTCTTACTTCATCAGCAACTACAGCAAATCCTTTGCCTTGTTCTCCTGCTCTTGCTGCTTCAATAGCTGCATTTAATGCAAGTAAATCTGTTTGTGATGCTATTTCTCCTATTGAATCAGCCATAGTTTTGACCTCTTCAACTATTTTCCCCTCTTCAATTGCTTTTATTATATTAACTCGCTTTTCTTCATAAATACGATTTCCAATGTCTATATTTTTTTCTGACTTATGCTTTATATCAATAGCACGACTTCTAATTTCTTTTACAGAAATAGCTACATCATCTGCTTTATTAGCAAGAGCACTTGTATTTGAATCCATTTCTTCCGCTGAAGCACTTACTTCCTCTGTAATACTACTTAATTCTTGTGTACCTTTAGCTATTAGCTCAGTTGATTCATTTGCTATTTTCATCTTCACGAAAACATCATTAGCTGTTATCTTTATTCGTTTAGTAAGATCTCCATTTTGTAAATCATTAGCAAACCCATTTACAACATTTATTCTTCTTGAAAGCCATCTTCCAATTTTTAATTCAATTGCAAAAATACTTATCATTCCAACAATTATAGCAATTATCATTTCGGTCAACCCTTGTTGAAATATAGATTGATTTGAATCTGCAACTTTTTTTGCATCGGTTCCACTATATTGAGTAGCATCATTCATCCCAGATTCCACTTTCTTTCTTATTGTAGTAAAATCACCCTCATATAACTTTGATGCTTCATCGTAATTTCCTGCTTTAACAAAATTTATAATTTTATTTACTGAATCTTTATATTTAGTTAAAGATGCCTTTGCGCTATCATAACTTTCTTTTTGCTCTGAACTTGAAAAAGTCAAGTTATTAACTTCATCATAAAGTTCATCATTTGTATTAATAGATTTAAGTATAGTTTTTCCAATACTATCCGAGTCTTTTTCATACCTAGTATTAATAAGATGTTCTAAATTTGTCCTTGTTCTTAACAAATTTAATTGAATTTGATACAGCTTATCCATGGATACTAAATTTTCTTCATAAATATCGTTTCAATTATCATTTATTATATTCATTCTCGTTACCCCAAAAAAGCCAACCAACCCCAAAAATATTGTGCTTAATATACTTGCTGCAATTAGCTTTTGTGATATTTTCATATTTTTTGTTATCATTTGCGTTTCCCCCTAAAATTCATTTGTACCCTTAATAACTTAAGTTATTTCTTTTATATTGTAATTAATATTAATATCAAAAAAAAACGAATAATACTTTACTAAATATTATCTATTTTCTTATTTTTTATATTTTTCGATAAAAACTAGTTATAAATTTGTTAACTTTAGGCTTAACTAAAATGAATATTTTTTAACCAAGTAAGAGCCATATCAAACCATGACTTCACTTCTAGATTAATTTGACAGTCATATTTTGCAGTGACTTTATCACATAATGCTAGTCCATGATCGCCTTTTTCAAAAATATGAAGTTCATATGGAACCCCCTTTTTAGATAACTCAGCTGCAAAATTCAAAGAATTTCTAGCAGTTACTAAACCATCACTTGCTGTATGCCATAAAAATGTTGGTGGAGTTTTATCTGTTACAAATTTTACTGGACTCAATTCTCCTAAATAATTTACTGAAGGATTTTTTTCTCCGAAAAGAGCATTATTGGATGTTTTCCAAAAATC
The DNA here is from genome assembly GCF_014836335.1 of Clostridium cibarium. Lineage (GTDB taxonomy): Bacteria > Bacillota > Clostridia > Clostridiales > Clostridiaceae > Clostridium > Clostridium cibarium. Next base: position 50,618 of record NZ_JACSRA010000010.1, on the reverse strand, counting down.
GATAAGCCACTCATCATCTTTTTCATTTACAACTTCCATCATAGTTAAATAATCTAAAACAGGATATCCCAAAATTAATCCATTTGGCTTAAAAATCTCATTATCAACATTAAATTTTTCTCTCAATAATCGATCTTGCCAATGAACTCCTAAGCTCGCTGCTAAATGCCCACCTGCTGAAAATCCACAAACAAAGATCTTATCTTTATCTACTGACCACTTTTCCGCATTTTTTCGTACTACTAACATAGCTTTTGCCAAATCAAATAAAGGATTTGGATATTTCGTTTCTTTATTTACTTTAGATGTATTATTGGAGTTTTGTCCCTCTTCATTGTATACGTTATACCTAAGAACAAAAGTATTATATCCTTCTCCTGCAAATTTCATTGCTATCGGCTCTGCTTCTCTATCTGAAGCAAATAAATATCCACCTCCTGGGCAAATAATTATTGATGGACGCTTCTGTATACCTATTTCATCTGTATAATCTAACAAATATGAAGTTAAAGTAACCTTGTTATTATTTTCCCACAATTCATTTTTTTCTATTAGCATAATATCACCAACACTTCCATTAATATCTAAGTAAATTATACCAAATATAATCGTTGTTAACATTATTAATCCTAACTTCTACCTTCCTATATTTTTCTCTGTAAATAATACAGGAAAATAACATTTATTTATTATCTTTTTTTCTATATTCCATTGGTGTAACCCCATACTTTTCCTTAAATATCTTATAAAAATAAGTTGGATTTTCATACCCTACTTTTTGCATTATTTCAACAACTGATAAATCTCTAGCTTTAAGAAGTTCAATGGCTCTACTCAATCTCTTTTCTTGAATTAACTCCTTAAATGTCATTTGAGTATGCTTCTTTATTAGCTTACTAAGCTTATAGTCTGGTTGCTTTAATTTTTCTGCTATCTCCAAAAGAGTACCTTCTTTATAAAATTCATGTATATATTTAAAAACTTGAATAATTATCATCTTATCATAGTTATCTACTGAATATATCTCAATACATTCTGGAGTTTTTACTAGTTCAACAAACAAGAGCCCAACTAACAATTTTATAGTAACCCGACTCATCATCCCATCTGTATAGAGTTCTATTATAATCTTCTCTAATATTTCTTGAACTTTTTCATCTTCCGCTACCTTAAAATACAAATATTCTCCTTCTTTATAATCTGTATATAAAGTTGTTATTAAAAATCTACTAATTATATTTTCATTATCTAAAAGACTCAATATATAATCAAAAAATTCTGGCCTAATTATAAAATTAATACTAATATCATTTTCTGAGCATATCTCTAACTCATGATTTATATATTGATTTAAAAATATTAATTCACCTTTTTTTAAATTTATTTCCTTGTTATCTATAATCTCTTTTAATTCTCCTTGATAAACATAATTAAATTCTATGTAGTTATGCTTATGTTCCGGAAACTTAATAAACCTTGTATGCTTTCTAATATCTATAAGTTCCCCTTGAGATAATAGTTTATCGCTATCTATAATGAATTGTCCATTATCGGTGTAAAGACTTCTATCTACTTCTATTTCCCCATTTAAAATTTGTTTTTCTTCATCTGTTAATGCTAATAACTTTTCATGTATATCTCGTATCATATTAAGCCTCTCACTCCTCTTTTTTCTCATTATATCAATAATTATATATCTTCCATAATACATAATAAAAAAAATTTTTTTCCTAGGTTCATCTTAATCTACAAAAGCCCCAAAAGGAATATATCAGATTTGTTTTACAAAGTGTATATATTGTTTAAGAAAGTAAAAAAAGAGTAGACTTTTTTTATTAGTCTACTCTTTAATATAAATTTTATTGCTTAAATATGATTTGCTACTTCATATGCATCCCAAATACCATACATAATATTTGAAACCTTACGAGCATCTCCTAAAAGATAAATTTCTGGAATATCAAATTCTAATTCTTTGTATAAAGAATTTTCCTCTTTATATCCTACAGAAAGTATTACAGAATCGCATTTTATATTCTCAATACCATTTTCTGTTTCTATTTCAAGAATTCCATCTTTATATGTTTTTACTTTTGAGTTTTCCTTAACTTCAATATTGTTAAATGGTATTAACTTTTCAAGCATTTCACTATTTGCAGAACATAAAGGTCCATTTAAAGCAAGTATTTTATGAAGAGCTTCTACTATTGTTACCTTTTTGCCTTTTTGTGCAAGATATAGTGCAGTTTCGCAGCCAACAAGGCCTCCTCCTACAACAACTGTTGTATCTTTTGAATCTTTCTTTCCTGTTAATACATCTGCTGCTGTAAATACATTTTCATCATCTCCAAGTGAGAATACTTTTGGAGTTGAACCTGTTGCAATTATTACACTGTCAGCATTATATTCTAATATTTGTTCTTTAGTCACTTCACTATTTAAATGTACTTCAACTTTTAATTCTTCTAAAGTATGAGCATACCAATCAGCTAAAGCTATATCATCTTCCTTAAAGTCTGGTGCTCCACCTGGAATTAAGTTTCCGCCAAGTCTTGACGATTTTTCAAACAGAACTGGTTCATGACCTCTTAGTGCCAAAACTCTTGCAGCTTCTGACCCAGCTACTCCTCCACCAACTATTAAAACTTTTTTCTTCTTAATTATAGGTGTTAGTGCATTATCTTTTTCTCTACAACTTTGAGGATTTACTGCACAGTTAAGCATTGAATAATGCTGAACACGTCCCATACAACCTTCTTGACATGATATACAAGGTCTAATTGATTTACATCTATTACTTCTTAATTTATTTACATAATCAGGATCTGCAAGTAATGGTCTTCCAAGACTTATCATATCACATGTTCCATTTTCTATAGCTTCTAAGGCCATGTCTGGATCATCCATTCTACCTGCACATATAACAGGAACATCCACTGTTTCCTTCATTAGTTTGGCATAAGGTCTGTATAATCCCTTTTCTTGATACATTGGGGGATGACTCCACCACCATGAATCATATGATCCAACATCAGTGTCTAATGCATCGTACCCATACTTTACAAGTAATTTTGCTGCTTCAATACCTTCTTCAAGATCTCTACCTTTTTCTATAAATTCTTCCCCTGGAAGCGCACCATTTCTAAAATCTTTTATAAAGCTCTTTGGTGAATATCTAAGCGTTACAGGGAAGTCTTGTCCGCATCTTTCTTTAATTTCTTCAACTATTTCACGAGCAAAGCGAAGTCTATTTTCTAAAGATCCGCCATATTCATCAGTTCTTTGATTGAAAAGAGCTATTGCAAATTGATCTATAAGATATCCTTCATGTACAGCATGGATTTGAACACCATCAAAACCTGCTCTTTTAGCATTAAATGCTCCATCTCCAAATTTCTTAACTATTGATTTAATTTCTTCTACAGTAAGTTCTCGACATGTTTTATCAAGCCATCTATGTTGTATTGGTGATGGTGCTACTGGTGGAAATTCTCCTAAATTTGTTGGTATAGTAACCCTTCCAAATCCACCTGACATTTGTAAAAATACTTTTGAATTATATGCATGTATTCTTTCTGTCATTTCTTTACCTGTTCTAACAAATTGAACAGGATTATGTGTTGGACATGGACAATTTGGCATTCCATGTTCTTCAACTTCATTATCAACAAAGGTAACACCTGTAATAATTAAGCCAGTTCCACCCTTTGCTCTTTCAGTATAATAATCAATACCTCTTTGATTAAATCCACCTTCACTATCTGCTAATCCTAATGGTCCCATTGGAGCTAAAGCAAAACGATTTTTAATTTCACAACTTCCAATTTTAACCGATTCAAACAGTTTCTTATACTTGTTCATCTTTCATCCTCCATATCAAAATTCATTAGTAAAAAATTTAGTTAAACTTTTCACATTCATTATATTCCTTTTAAAACAAACATGTCAATAATTACATGTTTGAATTTTATGTTTACATTTTAATTTATAGTGTTAAAATATTAGCAAGAAGGAGTGAAATTCTACATATGAGGACTTTAAAATATGCTATATTAGGTTTAATAAATCGAGAACCTTTAACTGGCTATGATATAACTAAAGAATTTAACGAAGGCCTTGTTAACTTTTGGTATGCTAAACATAGTCAGATTTATCCTGAACTAAAAAAGTTAACCGATGAAGGTCTAATATCATATAAAACAATTATTCAAGGGGAAAAACTAGAAAAAAAATTATATACAATTACCGAAGATGGAAAGAAGGATCTAAAAACATGGCTTGTTAAGGATGAACCTTTAGAACAAACCCCTAAAGACATCTTTAGACTTAAAGCTTATTTCTGTGACGAAATGGATAATGAAACAGTACTAAAACAATTTTTTAGTCAACTGGATAAACGCACAGAAAAGCTTCAAAACTTAGAAGAATATATAAATAAACTTTCCGATATCGATGATATTTCCTCACCTAAATTTGGGGATTATATAGTTTTAAAGGGTGCTATTTTAAGAGAGAAGTCTTATATTGAATGGCTTGAATATTGTATAAATAAGATTGAAAATTCTAAAAAAAATATATAAATTAACGAGCAATATTATGGTAAATACTTATCTAAGTTAATATAGTATTGCTCACTTTATATTGATTTTATCAAAAATTCCTTAATGGTTCTCATTAATTCAGCTAATATTTTTATATTTTGTATTACATCTGACCCTTCTAAGCTATGACCCACTCCATTAATTTTTAATAATTGAACTTCTTCATTTTCTTCTAACTTTTTTATATTTGAACTATTTATCTTTTTATCCTTCGTTCCTGAAATTGCTAAGCATGAATGTTTAATTGAATTTTTTAGAGTTTTATCTACAGGTGTTAAATAGACATGAACTTGTTTATATTCTTTAAATCTTTTAGATAATTTGCTTTGCACAATAGTCCCTAAACTTTTTCCAATAAAAATTAACTCTTTATATTCTTTATTCAAACAGTTTCTAATTATTTTTTCTGATTCCTGAACTAAAATTTCAATTTCTTTATCATTATCTAAATTAAAGTCTTTATTGAAAACCTGAAAACCATAATTTAAACATAGAGTATCAAAGCCAAGTTCCAAAGCTATTTTGTTTGAATAATACAAAAGTGGTTTAACATTTATATATCCACTTCCCGGAAACATAATAACTAAAATATTGCTTTCCTGATCAACAAAAACATTTTGAAAATCACCTCCGTAATATGAACTAACTTTTATAATTTTTTCTTTCATTAGATTCTCCTCTTTTCTTAATTTCTATTAACTCATCATCCTATTATCAAACTTATTTTTTATATAACATTTCTATATGTGGAATTTCCTCTTCTAAATACTCCTCTGTAACTGCTTTAAACCCAAGACTTCCATAAAAGTTTATCAAGTGAATTTGGGCTGATATTTAAATTCTTCATTAGTTCGTATCCATGCTAGACTCACAAAAAGTCCTAACATAGAATTAATTCCATGTTAGGACTAGTAATATCTATCTACAATTGATTAAACTTATCATTTAATCACTATGTAGTATTTGAATAAACGCTACTTAAAAAGAATTATAAATTTATTTATTATACCACATTACATTGTCTTCTTGTCTTTGCCATCCTCTGCAAGCCCAATGATCCCATCCTCTGCGACCATCATTTCTAAAATAAGATCCTCTAGGTTGTTTTCTATCAAATATCCAAACCCCAAATGTAGTTCCATCAAATTGGTAACCAGCATACATTTTAACACCTGAAAGTCTATAATTGTAGTTTTGTGATAAATCAAAAACAACTACATTATATCTACCACCTGCTGCATAAAAAGCCGTTTCCATTAGATTTTTACAAAAAGCAGCTCTTTGCCCATTAAAGTTATTTCTACTTATTTCACTAGCTATTCTATTAGCAATCCCTAACACATCAATGCTTACATTAAAATTAATACCAGGAGCCCACGCTTTACTAGCCCCATAAATAGCATCTACATTTTGATTAAAATTATAATTTTTCGCATCATTATTGTTAGCCACACTAGTTTCAATACCATTTGAAATTGTACACTTTTCACCCTTGCTAGCTGCATAAGCAACAGTTGGTGCTCCCATAGTAGTTGCCACCATTCCTAGTGCTAAGCATACTGTAATAACTTTCATTTTAATTTTCTTCATTTTTACCCTCTCCCTATATTTTATATTTCAACATCATATTTTAAATGCTGATCTAATTAAAATATGATATCAATAGCACAGCATCTTCATATGTTTGTCCACCTCAATTGCTCCATAAAACTTACAATTTTAGAGCCAAACTATCACTTAATATTACTGTTTTACACTTTATTTGATAATTTTCCTTCTATTTCTACATTTACTATAATATAAGATTATTATTGCGTCAATATGACTATAGTACTATTTTTATAACATATCTATTAATATTTGTTATAAAAAGTTAATTACATTAGCATTTTATCCATAATTTCTTCGTGCTTTATTTTTTAAAATTTTTCTACTTTCATTTAGAATAAAAAAATAACCATTGGGTTACATTTAATAACCAATGGCTTTTATTCAAAATATTTAGTTGCTAGCTCAGCTTTATAATATTCTTCTTATACTCATGTAGATTCTCCATTTTTCCTCTTTTCTTAATTTCTGTTAACCCATCCTATCTATTATTGAACTTATTTTTTATATAGCATTTCTATATGCGGGATTCCATCTTCTAAATATTCCTCTGTAACTGCTTTAAAGCCAAAGCTTCCATAAAAGTTTATCAAGTGAGCTTGGGCTGATATTCTAATTTCCATTTGATTTAGTTTTTCTTCAATAAATTCAATAGCTTTCTTAAGCATTTCACTTGCTACAGATTGCCCTCGATAAGATTTTTTTACTACAACTCTACCAATAGACATTTCTTCATATGAAATCTTCCTTGGCAAAATTCTTAAGTATGCTACAATTTCGCCTTTATCCTCTAAATATAAGTGATATGAACTCTCATCTTTTCCATCACAATCTTGATAAACACATTGTTGTTCTACAACAAATACTTCACTTCTTAATTTTAGAATTTTATATAATTCTTCAATAGTCAACTCACTAATTTTTTTTAAGTTCCAGTTCATTATATTTTCCTCCATTTGTAGAATAATTAAAAAACGTATAATACACATTGTATTCCATATAATTACATAAAACAATAAATTATAATAATCTTTTTATATTACCATACTGTCCATCCATATCCAGTTGATTTAACTGCTCCCCCTATGTATAATTTGTTTGTAAACCTTTAATTATAAATCAAAAGTAATAAAGGAGGCATCAAATGTTAACTTGCAATACAAGAACAAAAAAATTATTAATTTTTATATTATCAGTTCTACTTATATTACTTAATATTTTTAATACCTCTCTATCTGTTAAAGCAAGCACTATAAGTGGACAAGCAATTATCAATGAAGCTATGAAACATCTAGGCAAACCATATAACTTTGGCTCTACTGGTCCAAGTTCCTTCGACTGCTCAGGATTTACACAATACGTATATATAAATGTTGTTAACATCCAAATTGGACGAACTACTAGTAATCAGATTAATTCAGGTAAAGAAATATCACAAAGTGACTTAATTCTTGGAGATTTAGTTTTTACAGATCCAGGCCATGTAGGAATATATATTGGTAATGGTCAAATGATACATGCTCCTAGGACAGGTGATGTAGTAAAAATATCTTCCGTATATAAATTTTGGAGAGCAAAAAGAATAATGGAAACTGCTCCAAATATTGAAGATACTATATTTAATGCAAATTTCTATTCTAATAAATACGCAGATTTGAAGAGTGCTTTTGGAAATGATAATATAAAACTTCGTAATCATTTTCATTCTTATGGAATAAAAGAAGGTCGTACTTCATCTATAGTTTTCGATTCTAATTATTACCTAAATCATAATGCTGATCTTATAAATGCATTTGGTGCAAATAACTTCGAAGCTGCTTACAATCACTTTATTAATACAGGTTATAAGGAATCTAGAGATCTTTCCCCAGTATTTAATATGGACTTCTATATTAAGAACAATCCAGATGTAGCAAACTCTTTTGGAAATGATTATCACGGAATTATAATTCACTTTTTAACATATGGTATAAACGAAGGTAGAACTGCTAGCGAAAACTTCAATTTTAAAATTTATAAAAACAATTATAAAGATTTAGAGAGTGCCTTTGGAAACAACAATTTAGCATACTATGAACATTATCTACTATATGGAATTAAAGAAGGTAGAGTTGCTAAATAAAGGCTGAACATTTATACAGCCTTTATTTTTTATCCACTTTTTGTATAAATTCACCATGCGAAAAAGATGAAGCGCAAGCTCTAAAGCATTTTTTTCATCAGATATTTAATAGGTACTTTACCTAAAATAATTACCATTAAGTTAACTACAATTACCATTGTATATACTACTTTTGCACCAACATTATCACTTACAAATATCATACCTAAAACTGCTATTCCTAGCATTCCACAAGCAATACACTGTAAAAACTTCACAAACTTTACTACTGCACTTAGTTCTATCCTATCTTCGCTTCTACTCTTTTTTCTTCTATCTCCTTGACATAGTGACATGCTACATAACCTCCTTTATACTTTATTAACTCTGGTTCTTCATTTTCACATTTTTCAGTATAATAAGGACATCTTGTATGAAACTTACATCCAGAAGGTGGATTTACTATACTTGGCATATCTAAAGTTCTAAGTGGCAATTTCCCTGACACTCTATCTTTTTTGGTTCTTATAATTTCTGGCACTGCTGAGAGTAATGCATGAAAGTATGGATGTTTTGGATTATCTATAGCATCATAAATATTGTTAAGCTCTATAACTTTTCCAAGATACATAACAACAAGCCTTCCATTCTTAGCTATATATCTTGCTGTAGCTAAGTCATGAGTAATATATATAAAAGAAATATTATATTTTTTATTCATCTTAGTCATTAAATCAATAAGTGAAATCCTAAGTGAAACATCAACCATAGAAACTGGTTCATCTGCTACTATTAGCTTTGGCTTTACAGATAAAGCTCTTGCAAGTAATATCCTTTGCCTTTGGCCTCCACTTAGTTGATGTGGATATTTATACAAGAATTGTTCTTGAGGTACTAATCCAACTTCCTCAAAATATTCCTTTAATAACTTTTCTGCCTCTTCTTTATTTTTAACTATTTTATGCTGTAATAGTGGCATTGATAATGATTGAAAAATTGTCCTATTAGGATTTAAGGCCGCAAAAGAATCTTGATGAACCATTTGAACTCCAAGCCTATAATCTTTAAATTCTCCCTTTTTTAACTTCTGAATGTTCTTTCCTTTATAGATTATTTTACCTTTAGTTGGTTTATAAATGCCTACAATTAGTTTGCCTAGTGTAGTTTTCCCACAACCACTCTCCCCTACAACTGCCACTATTTCTCCTTCTTCTATACTAAGATTAATATTAGATAATACACAAACTTTTTGCTTTTTATTAACTCTATTCTCAAACTCAATAGTTGCACTATCCACTTCTAACAAACTCATTTTATGCACCTTCCTTTACTATTTCCTTACTTGTAAGTTCACCATACTTATAACATCTAGTACATTGATTGCCATTAACTTTATATAAGGCTTCTGTCTTTTTCTTATCTCCATCACATTCTTCGTTTAAATACATATAGCAACGTGGAGAAAACTTACATTCTTTGAAATCTTGAATAAGATTTGGTGGTGATCCTGGAATAGCTTTACGTTTAGTTATATCATCATGCAATGTTGGTATTGCATCAAGAAGTCCTTTTGTATATGGATGAGATGTTTCATTAAATACATCCTCAACTTTACCGTATTCCACTATTTCTCCTGCATACATTACTGCTATCCTATCAATTACACCCGAAATTACCGAAATATCATGTGTTAGAAAAATCAATGTTATACCAAGATCATTATGAATTTGTTTTAACAGATCTAATATATACCACTGAGTTATTACATCTAATGCTGTAGTAGGTTCATCTAAAAGAATTACTTTTGGATCTAAAATAAGACTCAATGCAATTAATACCCTTTGCTTCATCCCTCCACTTAACTGATGTGGATAATATTCTAATACACTTTTATCTAATCTTACATATGACAAAACTTTCTCTGCTTTTTTTAATATTTCTTCATTACTCATTTTATCTGTATGAGCATATACTGTCTCTAAAAAGTGTTCTTCAATTCTTAAAACTGGATTTAAAGCGTTCTGAGCAGCTTGAAAAACTGTGGAAATCTCACTCCACCTATAATTATTCAAATCATTTTTATTTAACTTTAATAAATTAACCTTTTCATTATTTTCTGTATAGTAATATACTTCTCCTGAAGAAATCTTACCCGGTGCTTGTACTAGATTCAAAATACCTGAAGCTAAAGTAGATTTACCACTCCCACTTTCTCCAATTACTCCAATTATTTCGCCCTTATTTATAGTAAATGAAACATTATCGCAGGCTCTTAGTATTCCGTTATTAAGTACAAAATCGATAGTTAAGTTCTTTATTTCTATTAATGGATTCATTATTCTACCTCCTTATTTACGCAACCTTGGATTCATAGCTTCATCTAGTCCATTAGCAAATAAATAGCAACCTACTTGAAATAAAACTATTCCAACTATAGGTGTTAAAAAATAGACTATAGGGCCAACTCCACCATAGGCTACTGCTGATTGAGACATTGCCATTTGAATCATCATCCCCCAATGATTTCCTTCAAATGGTACAAGTCCTAATACCATTAACCCTACTGATGTTATAATTGCTCCCTTCATAATAGCTATAAAGTTTATTGCTATAAATGAGGTTATGTTAGGAATAATATCTTTTACTATTATATTAAAATTACTTATACCCATTATTCTGCTTGATTCTATAAAGTCTTTATTTCTTAAAACTAAAACCTGAGATCTAATTGCTTTAGCAAGTCCTGCCCAAGACCATAAACTTAGCACTAATCCAAATAAAATATTATTATTTACATCAATAATCATGGAAAGAACCATAGTTACAGGGAAACTTGGCATGGTTAATACTATATTTGTAATCATCATTAAAATTTCATCAGTTTTTCCCCCTATAAGTCCCGATGTAATTCCCATTCCACATGCAATTATTATTGAAAATAATGCTGCATAGAAGGCAACTAACAAAACTGATCTAGATCCTACAACAAATTGAGATAGTATATCTCTTCCTGCATAATCAGTTCCCAACAAATGTATTGCACATGGTCCTTGTAATCTATCTAAATAGTTAGATGTGGGGTTTTTTACAACCATTGGTCCTATTATTGATAATGCTAAGAAAAAAACTAATATTATAAAACCTACTCTTGACATTTTATTTTTCCATATGACTTGAAAAAATTCCTTAAGCCAATTTAAAAAAGTACCTTCTCTTGCATATGCGCTAAGTTTTGATTTATGATTTGTACCCATAATATTATTCATAATTACTTCTCCCTTAACCTTGGATTTAATCTAGTATAAAGGAATTCTGCTATAAGACCTGACAATAACACCATAACTATTATCATTAAGAACATCCCTTCCATCAAAGTATAATCTCTCCTAGATATAGCTGTTGCTAAATAATATCCAACTCCTGGATACACAAATAAATTTTCTATAAGAGGCGAACCTCCAAACATCATTCCAAATGATATGGCTACACTTGTTACCATTGGCAATATTGCATTTTTCCCCAAATAACTAAAGACAATACGCCTATTTGAAAGACCTCTAGCTTTAGAGTAATTTATATAATCTTCACCAAGTACACTCATACAGCTTGCCTTCATCCCCATTATCCAACCAGCCAAAGTTGTTAAAAAGTATGCAAGTACTGGTAACAATGCATGCTGTAAAACGCTTATTATAAATGCTCCATTAAACCCTGGAGTAATATTTGAATCATAAGCTCCTTTTGATGGCAAAACTCCTAAAAATACTGAGAATAGTAATACTAAAAGATAAGCGACAATATAATCTGGAATTGATCCAAATAATGCTTGATATCCTGTAACTACTCCATCTAAGGCATTACTTCTCTTCCAAGCTACGTATATTCCAATTATCACTCCTACTATAAAAGACAAAAACAGAGATATGGAACATACTAAAAGTGTCCAAGGTAAAGCTCCTAAAACTATTGATATGACAGGTTCTTTATAAGACATAGATTGACCTAAATTTCCTGTTACTATTCCTTTAACATATTGACTAAACCTATCCATTAAAGGAGTATCCGGGTCATAATTTAGAGCTATTTTGGCCTTTGGATATGCTTGATCATATTGCATGCCACTTGTTCTCATATATTCCTGTGTTAATGTTTCTACTGGATTTCCTGGCATAGCTTGTATTACAAAAAACACTAAAAGTAACGAAGTTAACATAGTCAATATACATGTTATTAACTTTTTCATTTTTTCTTCCTCCTTTTTTAATTATTAATATATCTCAAGGAAATTTCTCCTTGAGATATACCAAATTAACTACTTAATGTAATATACTTGATTATCCCTAAGCATCTTTCCAAGTAATGCACTAGTAGTTCCAGACCAGTAGAAATCACTAAGCTGTTCTCCAGTTTTAGCTGGTGACATAGAAAGTTTATTATTATGAATTCTATAGATATAGAATTTTTCCGTTATTGGTATAAAGTACATAGAATCATTAAAGAACTTTGCAAAATCCTTTGCCTTTTCTGTTACTTCGCTATCATTTTTTGTTCTAAATAATTCAAGTAACTTTTCTGTATATTTAAAATCTTCTCCTGTAACAGGATCTTTATATACCTGATCTCCTTTATCAGGATTTTTGATATTCATTCTCTTTCCATACCATGATAAAGAGTCATAAGCTTCAAATGGATGTTGTGTTCCTGTAGTACTTCCAAATCCATCGATTACCATGGCTGCATCACCAGATGTAGCATAATCATTATATGCAGCTGATTCCTTTGGAGTAAATGATGCATTAAGTCCAAAATCTTTTAGCATATTAGTTGCTGCTTCTCCCATAACTACATAAGCTGGGAATTCTCCAACACCTGCTATCTTTATTTCAGGTGATTGTCCGCTTGAATCAACCCATTTTCCTCCACTTTCTTTCCATCCAGCTTCTTTCAATAACTCCTTAGCTTTATCAAGATTTACAGTATAATCATCCAATGTACTTAAGAAATCCTTATCAAAATATTTATCTCTAATTGAAGGTGGTAAGCCAACTGCATATTGGTCTCCAACTCTCATACCTGGTTCTGATACTGGAGCAATTTGTGCTTTATCTATGATATAAGCTATTGCTTTTCTTACCTTTACATCATCTGTAGGGGCTTTATTTACATTAAAACAGAATCCAAGTTCACTATATTCAGGAATTAACATTTGTCTAATGGTCTCTTTATTATTTTCAGCAACCTTCTGTGCCATATCTAGAGACAATCCCATACCTTCTGCATCATATTCTTTATTCATAACAGCAACTGCTGAAGATTCAGTGCTAGTTGGCCTAATACCTTTAATCTTTTCTATCTTCATCTTAGTTCTATAGTTAGGATTTCTTTCAAATATCATTTCTGAAGATGTTACTGTAGTTGGCATATATGGCCCTGAACATAAAGCTTGTTTTATATCAGGTAAGTAGTTATCAAATTCAACTGTAGCTGCAGCTACTTTGTCATCACCTTCCTTTGTGAATTTGTAATTTCCATCTGGTTTAGCTTCTCTATTCTTTGTAAATGCATCTTGAAAAACATCCGACCATTTTCCATATACTTTTTTTGCATATCTAATTGGAGATTTTAACATATAATCTAAAATAAGAGATGCATCAGTATTATATTTAACTTGTACAGTTACATCATTTACCTTTGTCACACTTTCCGCATAGTATGCAATCTTATTCACTGTCATATCCATATATAAATTACATAATAAATCATCTGCATTTAAAGGACTTCCATCACTCCACTTTAATCCTTGTCTTAATTTTAAAGTTAACACCTTATCTTTGAATTCATAACTCTCAAGCAATGAAGGTTTGAAAGTTTTTTCTGGCTTAGAACTATATCCACATAAATAATCATACATAATAGGTTCCATAGACCAATCTGGGCCACCATTTACTGCTGGGTTCCCATGCCCTGCTGGTGCTGGAGTAAAAGTCATCATTGTAGTAAGTGTAGTTCCATCTGATGGAGCTTCTTCTCCATCTAATTTTGCATTTGTCAAAGTAGTTTCAACCTTTGAAACACTATCCTCAACACTTGGTTTATTCTCCTGTGTCTTTTTGCTATTTCCGCAAGCAGTAAAGGATGTTACACTGATTGATGCTATAATAGCTACCGCTATAAGTTTAGTTAATTTTGTCCTTTTCATTTTTTTCCCCCCATAAATATATTTAATTTGTTATTTATTCCCTTGTACACTTAAATTATATTTATGCCAACAATCATTGTAAACGTTAACTAAAATATGCAGTAATTTTAGTTTATATTTATTAAAATATGTTTATTTCTGAAATAAAAATAAAATATACGATTAATTTTAATTCAATGGGTGATTTATCGTAATCATTTTAAATAGTTTTCCATTCATCCTAAATATTCCTACTTGTTTATTTAATGGAAGTCTATTGTTATAATAAATTTGTGCAAGAATAGTTGCGAAGAAGATATTTCTATTTGCTATGATTAATTTATGAAGGGGATGAAATGAATGGAATGGCTTGATAAAATGAATGCTGCACTTGATTATATTGAAGAAAACCTTGATGGCAAAATCGACAATGAAATCATTGCTCAAAAAGCTTGTTGTTCTAATTATAATTTTCAACGAATGTTTTCTTTTATTGCAGATGTAACTCTAGCTGAATACATTAGACGAAGACGATTAACTCAAGCAGCTTTTGATTTACAAAAGACAGATAGTACAATACTTGATATAGCTCTTAAATATGGCTATGATTCTCCAGTTTCTTTTGCAAGAGCATTTCAAAATTTGCATGGATTAAACCCTAGTGAGGCAAAAAAGAAAGGTTCATTATTAAAGACCTTTCCAAAAATCTCTTTCAAATTAACTATTAAAGGAGTAGAAGAAATGAAGTATCGTATTGAACAACTAAAAGGATTTAGACTTGTTGGTGTAAGCAAACCAATAACAACAGTTGATGGAGAAAACTTTAAACTTATCCCTAAAATGTGGGCTGAGATATGTGAAAACAAAACTGATGAAAAAATTATGAAATTAGGTAAACATGAAAATCCAGAATTTTATGGAGTCTGCTACAACTGCAGAAAAGATGACTTTGATTATATGATAGCTGTAGAATCTGATAGCAAATTACCTAAAGGATTAGTTGAATTAGTTATTCCTGAACTTACATGGGTAAAATTTGAATGTCGAGGAAAACTTCCTGAAGCACAACAAAGTATATGGAAGAGAGTTTTCACAGAATGGTTCCCTAGTTCTGGTTATGAACATGCAGATGGTCCTGAATTAGAATGGTATTCTAATGAAGATATGGATAGTGATAATTATCTAAGCGAAGTATGGATTCCTATAAAAAAATCTAACTAATGAAATTTATTTTATATAACTAAAAATACTCATCCCATATCAATAAGACTTCTTTGATATGGGATGATCATTTAAATTACAAATCTTTCTTAGCGTAAATCCCCATAGATATATACATAGAAATCAACCCAATGAATAATGCAATTAAGTAAATTACACTATTTAAAATCATACTCATATTAGAAATGTTAAAATTTATGCTTATATGATTTAAGCTCATCCAACTTAATAATTTAGGCGAGCCAAAAATTGTGGCAAATAGTATTATCATACCTATATATCTTGTCTTTTGAAGTCCATACTTATACAAAATCGGTATATAAATTCCAAATACTATTGCACTAATTAATAATGCTATGCCAACTTCTAATATACTAAGCTTCTTCATGCCTATAGGAATAAATAAAGCAGTAGCAGTATATAGTATAAAATTTAATATAAATACTACTACTAGAAAAAGATACTTTTCTTTTACTAATTCGCTTCTTGTATACGGCGTTGTACACAAAAGAATAGAACCTTTATTCTTCTCTTCATTACTCCAAACTGTACTTAACATCATATATTCAATAATCATAACAATAAAAATAAATGTAGAAGTTCCTCTAAATTGTGTTTCTTCAAGAGTAAATACAATTGGCATTCCAACGGCATAAATAAGTAAAAATATTAAATATTTTTTAGTTAAAATAAAATCTTTTTTTAATAAATTAAATAGCATCTCTATCCCCTCCTATATGAGCAAGCATAACGTCTTCAATGGTTGGTCTTTCAATTATTACCCCATCCATGTGTTTGCGCACATCATTTTTTCTATTTGTAATGGCTTCAAAATTATATCTACTTTCTTTTATGTTTAAAAATAACTTTCTGTTTTCATCATTTAATAAATTACTATCACCTTTCACTACTCCATAAGTATCTAATATTAAATCCTTTTCTTCATTTAACAGTATTTCACCCTTATCTATTAAAATAAGCATATCAGCTATTTTATCTAAATCAGATGTTATATGTGTTGAAAAAAATACACTTTTTCCTTCTTCTCTTATAAATTCTAAAACTATATCAAGAATTTCACTTCTAATTAAAGGATCTAGTCCACTTGTTGGTTCATCCATTATAAGTAAATCTGCATGATGAGATAGAGCTAATGCTATGCTATATTTCATCTTCATTCCTTTTGATAATGTTGAAATTTTTTGTTTAAGGTTCAAATCAAAACGATTTATATAATTTCTAAATATCTTTTCATCCCAATTTGTATAAGCTGGAGCTATAACATTCTTCATTTCTTTTAATGTCATCTCTTCATAAAAACATCCTTCATCCAAAACTACACCTATATAATTCTTCAATTCTTGTTCATTTTTTTCAATTTCTTTTCCGAATAGTTTAACGCTACCAGCATCTTTTAAAACAAGTCCAAGAATTGATTTTATAGTTGTTGTTTTTCCAGCTCCATTTACGCCTATAAAACCAGTTATACAGCCTTCTTGTAATGAAAAACTTACATCATTTAATTTAAATGCTCCATAATCCTTTTTTAATCCATTTACCTCTAAAACATTACTCATCTCTCATCCTCCTCAAAAATAATATCCATCATAGAATATAATTCCTCTCTAGAAATTCCAAGTAAACGCGCTGTTTCCCAAGCTTCTGATAACTTATCTTCTACCATACGTCTTTTTGATTCTCTTAAAAGCTCAAGATTTCCTGGAGCCACAAATGACCCCTTTCCTGCCTTAGTTATAATAAATCCTTCTTCTTCAAGTTCACTATATACTCTTCTCGTGGTAAGAACGCTAACTCGCAAATCATTTGCCAGGGCTCTTATGGAAGGTAGCGCTTCCCCTTCTTTTAACTCCCCAGAAATTATTGCAGACTTTATTTGTTCTTTTATTTGCTGATATAGTGGTTGCTCTGAAACATTAGTTACAATAATCTTCATTTGAATTCCTCTTTCTTAACTGTTTATGTTATTAATACACAGTATATACACAATACATATTGTATTTAATATAATCACTTTTGTCAATATTTTCTTTTAAAGCTTTATTTATTCAATAGCATAATTACAACCTATCATTTTACCAAGATAATCTTCTATTATATAGAATTAGTCCAACAACCTGTGGTACAATATGGTAAATGAGAATTGTTCTTTCTTCTCACAATTTGCTTTTTTATATTGTGATTTACGAATTTTACTATTATAAATGGAGGGATGTAATATATGCTAAATTTTAATTTTAAAGAAACCTTTTGGATTAATAAACCTAGAAAATTCGAAATTAATAAAAATAGAATCACTATCACGACAGAACAAAATACAGACCTTTGGCAAAGAACTTATTATGGATTTAGAAATGATAATGCACCTGCATTACTAATAAAAACAGATGAAAAATATTTTTCATTTACTGTTAAAACTGCCTTCAACAGCAAAAAGCAATTTGATCAATGTGGAGTTGTTATCTATCAAGATAGTGACAACTGGTTTAAATCATCTATTGAATTTGAAAATGAAAAATATCAAAGATTAGGAAGTGTTGTTACTAATAATGGTTTTTCTGATTGGGCTACTACTGATATAGATGGTTGTATTAAATCAATGTATTATAGATTAAGTCGTAGAGATAGTGATTTTTGCATTGAAAACTCTCTAGATGGTAAAACATATATGCAAATGAGAATTTTTCATCTCTTCAAAGTCAATGATGAAATCAATTTTGGCATTTATGCTTGTAGTCCTGCTAACTCTTCATTTGATGCGGTTTTCTCTGAAATAAATGTATCTGAATGTCTGTGGGAATAGACTAAAAGCACAACTTCTGAAGCTGTGCTTTTTTATTTACAATTAACTTTTTAATTAATAAACTTTATGTTAATATTTATATCAAAGATTAACATGCTATCTATTTACATTAGGAGGAATTTTATGATAATAAAACCTAGATTTAAAGACTTTATATGTATAACAGCACATCCAGAAGGATGTAAAAAGAACGTATTAGATCAAGTTGGCTATACCTTGAAGAAAGGTAAAATCAGTGGAGCTAAGAAAGTTCTTGTACTTGGAGCTTCAACTGGATATGGTTTAGCTTCAAGAATAGTATCGACCTTTGGTATGGATGCTGATACTATTGGAGTTGTATTTGAAAAACCAGCTACGAACAACAAGCCTGCTACTGCTGGATGGTATAATACAGCTACCTTTGAAGAAGAAGCAAAAAAATATGGTTTTCAATCTAAAACAATTAATGGAGATGCTTTTTCAAATGAAACAAAAGAAAAAATTATTGAAGTTATCAGAAACACTTTTGGGAAAGTAGACCTTGTTATATATAGTATAGCTTCTCCTAGAAGAAGAGATCCTAATTCAGATAAAGTTTATAACTCAAAGTTAAAACCAATAGGTGATATCTATGAAAATAAAACTGTTGATTTTCATACTAAAGTTATATCTAATACAAAAATCGAACCAGCAACATCTGAAGAAATAGAAGAAACAATCAAGGTTATGGGCGGAGAAGACTGGAAGCTTTGGATAGAAAAGCTTAGTAAAGCAGATGTTCTAGCTGATGGCGCAAAAACAATTGCCTACTCTTACATTGGTCCAGATATAACTCATGCAATATATAGATTTGGTACAATAGGAAAAGCAAAAGAAGATTTGGAAAAAACAGCACATGAATTAAATAAATTTCTTTCAAAATCAAATGGTAGTGCATATGTAGCGGTTAATAAAGCTCTTGTTACTCAATCAAGTTTAGCTATACCTGTACTTCCACTATACATATCAATACTTAATAAAGTTATGAATGCAAAATCTATAAATGAAGGTTGTATAGAACAAATGTATAGACTGTTTTCAGATTTCCTTTATAAAGAAGATATACTATTAGATTCTAAAAGAAGAATACGTCTTGATGATTTAGAAATGAGAGATGACGTTCAAAAAGAAGTCTTAGATATCTGGAACCAAATTAATAGTGATAATATAAATAATTTAACTGATATTGATGCCTTTGAAAATGAATTTTTCAAACTCTTTGGATTTGCTATTTCAGATATTAATTATGATACTGAAGTTGAACAAAAGGTAGAAATAGAAAACTTAATTTAAGAATTATAATAAATTTATAGATGTATCAGACTGCTGATACATCTTTTTTGTGCAGCTTATATTTTTATCTAATAAATTCTATTTTAAATAACTTAAAACCCTGTAACCTCTCATTTTGTCAGCATATTCTTAAGAATATTACCATATATATGGTTACAATTAAAAGAATTTTAAACAATAAATATATTCTTATAACATATAAACTACAATTCCTATCAATTATGACTTTACATATTTCTCGTATTCTAAATTTACTAACTTATGTTTTTGTATTATACTAAAATTATAATTTGAAAACATATGTTTAGGTTTGAAGGTGCATAAATATGAAAAAATTTGTAATGAAAAAAAAACTAGTTTTACCAATTACCGTTTTATTGATTTTATTTTCAAGTATTGGTGCTTGTAAATTGATAAAAAAAAGTATTCCAGTTGCCACAACGAATAACAATATATCTGCTGAAGATGATACGAATAATGTTTCACACCAAAATATACAAGCAATTCTAAATTCATTGAATTCTAATACTAAGAATCCATATTATAATGAAAAAGATTTAAGAAAATTTCCATATCCGTACAGCTCAATGCTAGCTATATGCAGTGATATAGACGATACAACCCTAGAAGAATTTGAAAGATATCATAAATTTTTAAATACTAAAGAACAGACTCCTTATGGTGAAGGTGTAGGTCTTGATGTTGGGGATTCTATGTGGATGTATATGGGCAATGATACAAAAGGGAAAGTGGATGAGCATGGAAATGGCTCTGAAAGTATAATGACTTATTATAAAGGCACAGATAGTTCAACAAAACACAATTCAGATGAGATAATTAATTATACTCATGCCGGTTGGATAGATTCTATTCACACATTTGGAGATTTTTCAACTGATAGCGAAAAGAATACGAACTTCAACAGAAATTTAGCTATTGATGCTTGGAATGAATTAACCTCTATAAATTCTAACTTCAAAGTCTGGATAAATCATGGTAATAGATCTAATACCCAAAACCTTGGAGCACATGGGTCTTCTAAATTTATGAGTTACCAAAAAGGGGACGACCCATCATCACCTTATTACCATGCAGACTTGACTGTAAAAAATGGTATTAAATATATATGGAATTCTACACAAGATAATAATTTTGGACATGACTATCCACTTTATCAAATTACACTAGTTGATAAACAGAAGATATGGGGGTTTCATAGATATAATAGAGGGTTGGTTAATGGCAAAGATGATTGGACATGGAATACCCAAAATTTGCATCTTCAACTAACTCGAAATAATCTAGACTCTATAGTGAAAAAGAAACAGTATTCAATAATAGCACAACATTTTGGCATTAATTCAGAAAATCTATTCTCAGATGAAAATATAAAAGCTCTCAGAATGTTAACTGATTATCAAAGTACTGGAAAAATACTTGTTGCAAAAACCTCTAGACTCTTAGATTATGCTAATGCTCAAAAGCATTTATTATACACTAAGGGCAAGGTTAATGGAAAGGAATATATAAATATAGATTGTATAAACGATCCTATTTTTGGTAAAAGCGTACCTTCTATTGAAAACTTAAAAGGTATTACATTTTATTGTGATAATCCTGATAATACTGTATTACTCATAAATAAAAATGTTGTGGATTCCAATGAAATTCAGATTAATCCTAAAGATGAAACTGGAAAATCAAGTATATCAATTAAGTGGTTTAAATCTGATTACACTGATTATACTAAGTAAACTTGATAT
Source organism: Clostridium cibarium (assembly GCF_014836335.1). Taxonomy (GTDB): domain Bacteria; phylum Bacillota; class Clostridia; order Clostridiales; family Clostridiaceae; genus Clostridium; species Clostridium cibarium. The sequence continues at coordinate 29,014 of NZ_JACSRA010000010.1, read as the reverse complement.
TTCTTTAAATCCTTAGAAATTTAAACATGTACTTGTTATTAATATAATTTATATGAATATTATTTTAACAGGCAAAGAAGCTATCTATCAACGAGTTAAACTTCATTATAGATAGCTTTCTTTAACTATTTATATAGTGTTAACATACTTTTCCTGGATTTAAGATATTTTTAGGGTCAAATGCTTGTTTTATATTTTTCATCAGTATAGAAGTAACATCTCCTATCTGATCTTTTAAGTAAACTTTCTTTGCAAAACCTATACCATGTTCTCCTGAAACTTGCCCTCTTAATTCTCTAGCTTTTTCATACATGCAGTTAAACACTTGTGATAATTTTTTATTCCATTCTTCTTCTGTCATTTTATCCTTTAATATATATACATGAAGATTTCCATCTCCAGCATGACCAAAATTCTTTATTCTAACATTGAATTCCTTTTGAAGTTCATATGTGTAATTTATAAAATCAGCTACTCTATTTCTTGGAACACAAACATCGCATTCATCCATTTCGGTTGTAGATGCCTTGATTGCTTCTAAAAATGCTCCTCTAGCAGACCAAATGGCCTCTTTTCTTTCATCTGTATCAGCTATGAATATGTCTAATGCTCCTTCATTTAAAACTATATTTGCTACTCCCTCATAATCTTTTTCTATTTCTTCTGTGCTATTGCCATCAAATGTTAGTAATAGATAGGCATCTGCTGTATTATCTGGAAACTTTCTTCCTAAGAACTCTTCAGCTGCAAGTATTACGTCTCTTTCCATAAATTCTATTGATGTAGGTATTACTTTTGATTTTATTATCTTTGGAACTGTTTCTATTGCTAAAGATAAATTAGGAAATGGAATCAATAGACTTATTGATTTTTTAGGTGCTGGAATTAACTTTAATATAGCTTTTGTCACTATAGCTAAAGTCCCTTCTGAGCCACAAACCATATCTTTAATACTATATCCCGAACTGTTTTTTACAACCTTTCCTCCAACCTTTATGATTTCCCCTGTTGGAAGCACTAGTTCTAATCCTCTTACGTAATCTCTTGTTACCCCATATTTTACAGCTCTCATTCCACCTGCATTTGTGTTTATATTACCTGCTATTGTTGCTGACTTTTCTCCTGGGTCTGGTGGATAAAATAAGTCATATTCTTTAACATAATCTCCTATTTCCATCAAAAGCACTCCTGGTTCTACTGTTAAAGTTAGGTTTTCTTCATCTACCTCTAATATTTTATTCATCTTGCACATATTTATCATAATTCCACCATGTATAGGAACTGAAGCTCCAACAAGGCCTGTTCCAGACCCTCTTGGTATAACTGGAATATTATTTTCATATGCATATTTAACTACTTTTGATACTTCTTCTGTTGTTAATACTTCAACCAAAACTTCAGGCATTTTGCTTATTCCACCTAATTCATCATGGCTAAAATCTTCGCTAATTTCATCTCCTGATAAAACTCTATCTTGTCCTAGTACTGATTTTAAATATTCAATATCTTTTTCATCTATTTTTTTATATCTATCTAAATTCATGGCTATATCCTCCTTATACAATCTTTAAGCTCTTATTTTTTCAACTAGTTTAGGTATTATTTCATATAAATCTCCAACTATACCATAGTGAGCAACATTAAATATTGCAGCATTAGGATCTTTATTAATAGCTATTATACAATCTGAATTGTTCATACCAGCTGTATATTGAACTGCACCTGAAATTCCTATAGCAAAAATCAATTTAGGCTTTACTGTTCTTCCACTTAATCCAATCTGATGTTTTGCATCTATAAGTCCATTTTCAACTAAAGGTCTAGTACCAGCTACTTGTCCTCCTATTGAATTAGCTAATTCTTTAATAAGCTCCATGTCCTTTTCTGATTTTATTCCCCTACCAACAGATACTATTATTTCAGCATCAGCTATGCTTTCTTCCACTTCCTTTTTCACGACCTTCAAAACATTAATATTAGAAGTTATCTGATCTATACTACACAAATTTATTTTCCCGCTTTTTTCTTCATTTCTACTAGGTGAATTCATAACTTTATATCTTACTGTTGCAAGTTGTGGCCTGTTATTAGGGTTAATTATTTGAGCCATTATATTTCCACCAAAAGCTGGTCTTATTTGAACTAAATCTGTATTTTCTTTAATATCAAGAATCGTACAATCTGCTGTTAATCCTGTTCTAAATCTAGCTGCAATTCTAGGAGCTAATGACCTTCCAATTGTAGTTGCACCAACTAATATAGTCGAAGGCTTATTATTAATTATGAAATCTTCAAAAACCTTTGTGTAAGGTTCTATTCTAAAATATTTAAACTCTTTATCATCATACACAAATACTTCATCTACTCCATAATGAAGTAACTCTTCTGCTTTTTCTTTAATATTTTCACCTATAAATACTGCATAAACTGGATGATTTATTTTGCCCCCAAGCTCTTTTGCTTTTCCAATTAACTCATATGTAACTGGATGTATATCTCCATCTACATGGTCTACATATACTGCTATTCCTCTCCAAAGGCTTTTATCTATTAACACTTTCTTATCTTCAACAAATTCAACAACCCCAGCTGGTCCTTTCTTAACGCATAATCTACACATTTTACATCCAGCTGAAATTTCAAGCTTATTTTCTTTTCTTTCCATTGCACCAAATGGACATATTTTAACTAATTCTTCTATAACTTTATCATTCAACTTATTTTCATTAATAACTAACTTTCCCATTGTAGTTCCTCCTAACACTAATTCTTTTTACTCTTAAACAAACTTCATCTCTTTTAGCTTATTAAATAATTTGACTGAAAGCTCATTGCCACTTCCATTCCATATTTCTTTATCCGAATTTATAGATGGCGGAAATATTCTTTCAACTTGAGTTGGTGAACCATTTAATCCATACATATTTTCATTTTTATCTTCAAAATCACTTAACCCATATACTTTTATTTCTCTGTCTTTTGTTTCTATTTTCTTTTTATAAGAAGGAAGTCTAGGTTCAAAAATATCTTTTTCTACTGTTAACAAACAAGGATATTTTACATCTGCAACTTCTAAAGTATTTGGCATATCCATTTCTACAACTAATGATTTTTCTTTCACTTCAACTATTTTTCTAACATTAGCTATATGCGGTATTTTTAAATACTCAGCCATCTCTGGTCCAACTTGTGCTGTATCTCCATCTGTAGTTTGTTTACCACATAAGATTAAATCAAATACCCCAGCCTTTTTAATTCCCTGAGATATAGTATAAGAAGTTGCTAAAACATCAGCACCTGCAAACTTTCTATCTGATAGTAATACTCCTTCATCAGCACCCATCATATAAGCTTCCTTGATAACTGCTTCCGCTTGAGGTGGTCCCATACTAATAACTGTAACCTTTCCCCCTTTTTCTTCTTTTATCCTTAAAGCAGTTTCTAATGCGTATAAATCATAAGGATTCATCTTTGAATCCACACCATCTCTTTTTAGCACTCCTGTTTTTTCATCTACTTCAACTTTGCTTGTTCCTGGAACTTGCTTAATACAAACTAATATTTCCATTTAATAGTACCTCCCATATTTATTTATTGGTCTAGTGGTCAGACCACTATATTTAAAATAGCATACTTTTCTAAATATTTCTACAACTATATTTGATTATACATACTTTTTTGTAAAAAATTAGATTTCTCCTTTCTTTAAATATTAATTTGATAATTTTTCTCCACATTTTTCTAATTATTTAAAATAGCTTTGTCATTTGATACCTATATAAAAAAGAAAGTATGCCAAATTAATTAACATACTTTCTTTAAACTATTTCTTTATATTATATTCATAAATTAAATCTAAATGCTCACTCATTGCCTTTGATGCAACTTCACTATCTTTTTTAACCAGCCCTTCAAGTATCTCCTCATGTTGTCTCATAAGTATACTTCTATTTTCTTCTACCATTAAAATTTTACCTCTAGCTTCACTGATAAAAGAATCCATCAAGGAAGAAACTGCATTTAACATGTTAAGTATTAAAATATTTTTAGAAGCTTTTGCTATGTTATAGTGAAACCTCTTATCATATTTAACCTTTTCCTCTTCATCTTCTACTTCATTTAATTTATTTAAACACTCTTTAAGTTCTTCTATTTCTTTATCTGTTATTTTTTTTGCAGCTAATGCAGCTGTTTCCACTTCTATAACTCTTCTTAATTCAAAGATCTGCTCTTTATCGCTTCCATTTAGCATAAAGATAAGCAAAAATGGATCTATTAAACTCTCCTCAAAATTCTCTTTTATAAAATTACCTTCCCCATGCCTTGATTCAACAAAACCTATCATCTGAAGTGCACTTAAAGCTTCTCTTATGGCTGATCTACTTACTCCAAGTTGACTCACAAGCTCTCTTTCAGAAGGCAATTTATCTCCCTTTTTTAATGTTCCATCTGCAATCATAGCTTTAAATTGATCTATTATCTGCTCATATACCTTTGTACTTTTAACTTGCGTAAACATTAAAACATCTATCTCCTAACTAAACCTTTATAACATAATTCTCAAGTTAATTGTACTCTATGAAATAAATATTAACAATAACTAATTAGGCAAAAATTTCATATGAAAGGTTATCTATATTCTATATCATCTCCATAAACAAGATCTGAATTATCCTTAATATATCTAATTAATTCTTGAACCTTAGCATAAGCCACTGCAACATAAGTATCTGCTGCTCCATAATAAATTGTTATCTTTCCTGTAGCTGAATCTTGAAGCGTTGCACATGGAAATGCTACATTGGGCACAAAGCCTGTAGTTTCATATTCTTTCTCAGGTGTTAATAAATAATCTCTAGTTCTATAAAGTACTTTTGAAGGATTATCTATATCTAAAATAGCAGCTCCTATACTATAAACAAAACCATTACAAGTTCCAGATACACCATGATAAAATAATAGCCATCCTTCTGAAGTTTCTATAGGAATAGCTCCCCCACCTATCTTAGTTCCTTGCCACCAGCCTGAACCACCTCTTGACATAACTCTTCTATGCTTCCCCCAATAGACTAAATCTGGACTTTCACTTATAAATATATCTCCAAAAGGAGTATGTCCACTATCACTAGGCCTGCTTAGAAGTAAATATTTATCATGAACCTTTCTTGGAAATAGTACTCCATTTCTGTTAAATGGGATAAATGGGTTTTCAAGTCTTGTAAATTCTTTAAAGTCTTTTGTCATTCCCATTCCCAAAGCTGCTCCTCCAAAGTCGACACACCATACTATATAAAAGGCATCATCTATCTTCACAAGCCTTGGATCATAGGAATAATTAGGCTGATAGTCTTTTCCCTCCTCATCTTTCCAGTGAATTTCTTCATCTTCAATATCCCAAGAAAGTCCATCTTTACTCTTTCCTACATGTAACTGAGGTTTTCCATGTTTATGATCTGCCCTAAACACTCCAATAAATCCATCTTCATATGGAACTACAGCACTATTAAAAATTCTTGCTGTCTCTTTAGTTGGATTCCAATTTATAATTGGATTTCCATTATGCCTCCAAACCACGCCTTCAAACCCCTCAGGCTTTTCTTGCCATGGTATATTACTTAGCTCTTCACCTAATATTTTTACCTTATCCATCATAATTTCCTCCCATAAATTTAGTTATTCCCAAATTTCTTCTCCAAAGGATTCAATAAATTCTGTAAGTTCACTTGCCATTTCTTCAGCTTCTGGAATCCTTACATGGCCTGGAGTCCCTCTCCCGTTTCTCCTAAACAAGTATCTTACTATCTTTAGATCTTCAAGTTCTTCTACCATTTCATCAAGAGCATCATCCCAACCCTTGTCATGGACTAGGATAGTTGTAATTACAACAAATAATGCCTTTGGATATTTACTTCTTAAATCTCTAATTATCCCTTTATATTTTTCTTTCCATATATGCCTTTTTTCTTTATTTGTATTAATATAATTATCTGGATGAGCATCATTTTGCCCTAGTGCCATAATTACTACATGAGGAGTAAATTTTGAGAAATCCCAACTATTGCAGCTTCCAAGCTGAGGATTGTATCTTAATTTATCATAAGTAAATTCAAGTCCCAAGAATTCTTCACCATTAAAATATCCTGTATCATTTAATACAGCAAGTCCACCTTGTGCATTATTATTAATTTCCGCTTTTAACTTTCTTGAAGTCATCATAGAATATGAATACCATGCATTAGAATATATACCTTCATGATTTTCTGGATCTACCTTTCCTACATAATCCACAGCTTCTGATACTTCTCCTGCTGAAATTGAGTCTCCAAAACATTCAACTCTCCTTTTAGCTCTAGGTCCTGAAGATAATATTGTGCATCCTTTATCTAGAATAACCCCATAAAAATCAAAATAATGGCATGAATCAGATCTTTTATATAAAATTAAATCATGAACTTCATCTTCCAAATCACTAGCTATATTCAGTACTATGTCTTTATAATGCTCTTCAATTATTGCTTTTCCATGAATCTTTCCATCAACTATAAAACCAATAGAATTTTCAAAACAAGCATGTTTATTATTTATTGCTATCTTTAATGAGGTTCCTTGAAACTTAGTCTTTATAAGACTTCCAGCATAAATTATAGTAGGTGATTTTGGATTACTAAAATCTACTCTTCCATTAAATTCATAGTTATTATTATCTGCTTCAATTAGTGTAAACTTGTCCATATCTATATCTTTTAAATACATATCTACATCCTCCTCATTAAGATACTAAAAATCCCATAATAGAAATTTCTCTTAATTTATCATCATCTAACACAGTTATCTCAATTTTATGTTTAGATACTTCATTTTCTTCTACTATAAGATGTGTTTCTGAATAATCACCCCAGCCATCTTCAAAATAAGTATCTAAAATTCCCTTGTCTCTATCATCAACTCTTATTTGAATTCTTCCTGCTGTTTCAAGTACACTTTTCTTATATAAGATGAATATATTTTTCCCTTCTACTTCAAACGTTAACTTTCCTTTATTAAATTTTTCATGACTAAATTTCCATCCATTATTAAAGACCTGAAATCCTTCTTTGTCCTCTACAAAACCTATTTTCTCTTTAACCTCTATATTGTTATTATTAAAAATTACACCATTTATATATTTATCTCCAAAGATAGGTTTATCTAGAGCTATTTCATTATCTTCTTTGTCATCTAAGTTACTATAAATATCTTGTAAAAATTTAATTAAAAGCTCTGAAATTATCTTATGCCCTAAATTATTTGGATGCACCTCATCCGTAGCTACTTCCTTCCATATAGTTTTTCCTTTAATCATTTCACTATAGATAACATTTCTATAACTTATCATTGGTATATTATACTTTTCTCCAATTTTAATCTGCTGATCCTGTACATTGTGTCCATCATCTGTACTCATAAACACTTCCACTATAGCTGGTTTATTTTTCACTTTTAATAGCCTTCTAATTAAGCTTTCATAAGCAATTTTGTTATAGATATTTTCTTTATCATTTACTGCAAAATCTATAAATACTATATCTGGATTTAAATCTAACATTTGTTCTTTGACCCTATGAACACCTATTATAGATCCTGTAGCTCCTACACCAGCGTTAATATACCTTACATTGCTTTCTTTAAACTTTTCCTTAAACCATAAATAAGTTTTATATGCATAAGAATTTTCATGTATATCTGCATGACACCCTTGTGTTATAGATCCACCAAAGAAACCTATATTTATATCTTCCCCTCTTTTTCCTTTATTAAAAAGCTTAAGTATTCTTGAAACATCCCCTTTGTTAACTATTGAATTCTTTATCATTCCGTCAGTTAAATCCATTCCCCTCATCCCTTCTCTTTTTCATTTATAGTTTTATTACTAATTTTATATTTAATTAAAATTCCTAAAGCTGCTATTGTAAGTGTAAGATATGTAAATCCATAACTATGTATTCCAAATATTCCTGCTATATTTCCTGTAATAAGATTTATTATTGATGGGAAAATTGTATAAGAACATAGGTTAGTTACTATAATTGCAGTAGAATGATCTTCTTTAGGAACTACATTCCAAATAACCTTATTAGGCAATGGAATTAAAAATCCATTAATTATTCCATGCATTAAAGTTAACCAAACTATGATAATATAAGATTTTACTGTACCTATTAATATCCATCTAATAATAAGCAATACACCTGCTATTTTTAGTACTAAATTCACATTCTTATAAAATTTTAATTTTTCTACATATGGTAAAAGAACCACTTCAAAACTAATCATAAGTACTGGTAACATTCCTATATAAAAGTTTGGTGCATTTAATTTTATAAGCATCATCTGAATCCCATACCCCATTGCAGAACATATAGCAGCCGTTAATATGCCATAGGTTAAAATAAACACCTTAAAATCTCTATTTTTAAAAAGCTCTATAATCTTAGTCTTTTCACTTTTCTCCTTTTCTTTTTCTGGTTTTGTTATTTCTGGCAAGAAAAATAGTACTATTATATTTAACATAATAAAAATACTTGATAAAATTATGGTTACTTTAGGACTTACAAATCCTAAAGCTAATCCAGATATAACTCCTGCCAGCCCATATCCAATTGTAGAAAACACTCTAATTTTTCCAAATGTAGCTCCATATTTATTAGATAAATTTAAAAGATACTCTTCATTAACTACCCCACCAGGTTGGATTAAAACATTTCTAATTAGATTAAAAACTAAAAATATATAAAAATTACTTATCCATATGAGCCCTGCTAAAGTTGAAATGTTAATTATATTTACAAATTTATTTATAAGTAATAACCTTTTATATTTATCTATTAAAGCTCCCCATATAAAAAAGGTGACTACTGATAATAGTGGTAAAACTCCAACTATTAGACTAATCTGTCTCTCTGAAAAACCTTTAGTAAAAGACAAAAAAAGTACATATGTGTTGCCTATTATAGTATTTCCTATGCTATTTAATAAAGAACTAGCTTTAAAAACATTGATCGCCTTTTTTATATTTTTATCCTTAGTTTTAGACTTCATCTTAAATATCCTTTACCTCGTTTAATACAAATAATTGAGACATGAAATCTTCATGCACTCTTTCATAGTATTCACTAAATTTCCCCGTATAATCCTTAGATAAAACAATTCCTAAATTCATAAGCTCATCTCCACAGCATGTTTCTTCTCTTCCTTCTATGGAATATAATTTATTTGGATCTAATCCTTTTAGTTTTATTCTGTTATACTTTTCATTTGGTTTACTTAAACCTTTATAATATCCTACAATCGCCTTTGACTTATCTTCTGAAACTACCATCCATGAAGTTTCACTTTTTTCAAAAGGACTCATCAATCTATAAAAATCTCCATGGTGTAAAAGCAATTTATTTTCTTTAAAGAACCTAACTTGCTCTTTAATAACTTCTTTTTCTTTATCTGTAATGGTGCTTAAATTAAGCTCATATCCAAATGTTCCAAAGTATGCTACATTTCCTCTAGTATCAAGAGGAATGACCCTTCCAACCTGGTGATTTGGTACTGCTGATACATGGCTTCCTATTGCACTTATTGGATAGATCATTGATGTACCATATTGTATTTTTAACCTTTCAAACCCATCTGTATCGTCACTTGCCCAAGTTTGTGGGGCATAATATAACATTCCTGGATCAAATCTTGCTCCACCTCCTGCACAAGATTCTATTAAGATATTTGGATACTTATCTATTACTTTTTGAAGCAATTTATATACCCCAAGAATATATCTATGAAATAGTTCCCCTTGTCTATCTTCTTCAAGTGCTCGAGAATAAGCTTCAGTAATGTATCTATTCATATCCCATTTAATATAAGAAATTTCTGAAGAACCTATTACTTTATCCATTGAATCAAATACATAATTCACTACTTCTTCTTGTGAAAAATCTAAAACAAATTGATTCCTTCCATGAGACATATTTCTACTAGGGGTATGTATAACCCATTCTGGATGTTCCTTATAAATCTTTGTATCACTACATACCATTTCAGGTTCAAACCATAAGCCAAATTTCAAACCTATATCTTCTACTTTTTTTGAAAGGCCTTTTATTCCTTCAGGTAATTTTACTAAATTAGGAACCCAATCCCCAAGAGAACTTTTATCATCATTTCTTTTTCCAAACCAACCATCATCTAATACAAATAATTCTATTCCTAGCTCTTTTGCACTCCTTGCAATAGATAAAATCTTTTCTTCATTAAAATCAAAATAAGTAGCTTCCCAGTTATTAATTAAAATTGGTCTTTCTTTATCTCTCCACTTTCCTCTAGCTAGTCTTGTCCTATACAGCTTATGGTAAGTCTGACTCATTTTATTTAATCCTTCTGAAGAATAAACCATCACACATTCTGGTGTTTGAAATTTCTCCCCTTTATTTAGCTTCCATCTAAAATTGTAAGGATTTATTCCCATCATAACCCTTGAAATTCCATAAGGATCCACTTCAACTTGACCTAAGAAGTTTCCGCTATATACTAAGCTAAAACCATAAACTTCCCCTGTATGTTCAGTAGCATCAGGTCTTTTTAATATCATAAATGGATTATGCATGTGACTGCTTGCTCCTCTTAAACTATGAATGGACTGAACACCTTCTACTAATTTCCTTTTTCTAAGATGACATTCCCTAGCCCATGCACCTGTCGTATGAATCATTTCAAACTCAGAATCTGGAAGATCTATGCTTAAACTCATTGCTCTATCTACAAATAAAATTTCATCGCCTTCATTAATTATTTTTGCATTTCTACAAATTACATCTAATTCCTTATAGATTGTATAACTAAGTATAAGTTTACTTTCTATTACATCATCAACTAATGTTATCTCAAGGGTCTCTGCTTCCTCATTGTCCTCTACATATGTTGCTGGCAAATCTTTTAATGCCTTTTTTCCTCTAATGATTTCGTAACTTTTATATTGAAAATCCGTAATGCTGCTTCCATTCTTACTTGTGATAGAGCAAGCTGGATATCTATAATCTGTAGTTCCATAGCTAGGATAATCTTGTTTAATATGTTCAAGTGAAGAAGTATAACTTCCTTTAAACATATTGCAAGAAGGTCTAAGTTCTCTTTCTGTTATATGTTTAAAAGAGTTTCTATGCCTTATCTTCTTACCATAATAAACATTTTCAACTTGTTCTATCTCATCTATAATTCTTATAATATAACTTATATGCTTATTATAAAGATGAAATTCTCTTGTATTCTCATTAAATTTTATACCCATTAACACCATCTCCCTCTCCTTTGAAAACGTATACTAACCTGATGTGGAAAACTCTTCTTTCTTCAGTATAAAAACTCCTCCGTATCTTGTCTACATTATCACTTCCAAATCAATATTATTGTTAATAATTCTTACTTTGAGTTTATTTTTACTTGAAACTTTTCCACTCTTTATTTATTTCATTTCTAGTAATATTAGAATCTGAATCTATAACATATTTTTGTACAAACTTTGCATCTAATCCCGTAGTTTTTCTATTATTAAAGTATTTATCATGGATTTCTGCTTCTTCTACTGTCTGCTTTCTAATTACATCTCCTTGTATCTCTATTGGCATATTAAACTTTTCTAAAGATTTAATCATGCTTATAGTTTCCTTGCTTCTTTTTATAGTTGACGTTATGTTCACCGCCTTAGCATACCTATCTTCTTGAAAAATGAATTTTAAAAATTCTTTTGCTACATTTGGGTGTTGAGAATTTCTACTTACTCCAAATCTGTAGTCTCCCACCACCTTAATTACCTTACTTTCTGGTATTGGAAACATGTCTATTATTTTTTTATCCATACCTATATCCTCCAATTGATTTTTGAAATCCGAACTCCAAATAATCATAGCTATTTTTCCATTCTTAATATCCTTTTTACATTGTTCCCAGTCATAATTCAGTAACTCATCTTCACAATAACCATCTTTTACAATACTTCTTATAAACTCTAAAGACTTGTACACTCCGCTGTTATCACCCAATATATCATTTGATTTAGTTATTATATTATTTTCAAGATTTGTATCAAACAAATATGGAATTATATCCATCCATATATTCATTGCCCAAGATTGCTTATAATTAATTGCAATTGGCGTTACTCCTATGGACTTTAGTTTTGTGCAACATTTCAAAAAATCTTCTTTAGTCTTAGGTAACTCACTTATACCGGCATCATTAAAAATAGATTTATTATAAATAACTCCTTGCCAATTTACACAAGTTGTTAAATTATATAAATATCCATCATCCCCCATTCCAACATTATAATCATAAATATCATCTCCTTTAAATCCTAAATCATCTAGTGGTAGAAAATAATCTTTAAACTCCTTTGAACTTATAACAGATGGAACAAGCGTAACATCTGGAAGTTCTGAAACAGAAGCTTTTCTTTGCAGTATTTCTTCTGCATCTCCTTTAAGTTCTAAATTAACCTTTACCTTAGGATATTCTAATTCAAATTCTTCAGTTAAAGCTTTTAGTTCTTCTCTTTTATCAGTTCTATTACTTAAAAATGTAATGCTTCCCTCTAGATAACTTTTAGCTTCACTTGAACTTCTCTTCTTATTTAATGCTATTACCACAGAAATTAATACCGCAATAATTAGTAAAATTAAACATATAAATTTAATGGACTTACTACTTTTCTTCATAAGCATCCCTCTTTCAAATTTATTAATAACTTACTTCTTTATCAGCATAGAATTTCTAAAACAATTTGGAGTAGTTCCTGTAATCTTTTTAAAAGCACGTCCAAAGGTAATAGAATCACTATATCCTACATATTCTGCTATTTCATATACTTTTAAATTTGTTGTCATAAGTATTTCCTTTGCTTTTTTTATTCTATAGTTTGATAAGAAATCATAAAAACCTTCCCCCTCTTCTTTTTTAAACAGCTCTGATAAATAATTGTGACTTAGATAAACTTCCTCAGCTACATCTTTTAAAGTAATGTCCTTATTAAAGTTATTAATTATATACTTTTTAGCTAATTCTATTGCTATAGAATTAGAATTTTTTTTATCTTTATTGCAAAACTCTGAAAGCTTGTCTGCTTGATTTAAAATATACTTCTTAGGTTTGCAATTGCTAGAAACAGTTTCTTTAACCTTTATTACTAATCTAAACTGTTCTCTTAGCTTCCAAACCTTTTCTGTAGATTCTAAAATATATACATTTCTATAATTATCTATAAAAACATCAGCTTCTTTTATTATTTCCCCTCTTAAATACTTTACATTTTCTCCAATATTAATGTTGTAATATAGAATTACATAAATAGTATTTTCATAATAAAAAAATAAATATTCTACATCTCTACACTTTTTTAAAATATTCCTTATAAAACACCTTAAAGGAATATTATCATCTTTCTTTCCCCTTTCAATAACAATCATATTGTATACATAGTCTTCATCTAATTGCATATTCTGCAGTAATGAGCTACTTATGCTGCAATCAGTATCTTTATTTGAAAATAGAATATGCTTAAAAAAATCTTTTCTTAAGACATTAATAGACTTATTAATCATCTCTTTTTCCTTCTTCTTATAATTAATCTTTAACTCTACATCTCTTAATGCTTTTTTTAATTCTTCTTCTCCAATTGGCTTTAATAAATAATTTGTTGCTCCTGCTTTCATACTATCTCTAACATAACTAAAATCGTCATATCCACTTAATACTATAAAAGCTGGAGGTTTATGTAACTCTTCTTCAGATTTTTTAATTAACTCAACACCTGTCATTATAGGCATTTTTATGTCCGTTATAACTAAATCTACATCTTTTTCCTTTTCTCTCAAGTATTCCAGCGCTAATGAACCATTTTGAAAATTACTCATAACCTCATGTTCACTAAATAATCGCTTAATCTTTTTTGTTAACCCCATTCTAATTATCTTGTCATCATCAACAATTAATATTTTCATATTCTCCCCCCACAACACCATAGAATATTTATGTAAATTGGTATATATTAGAATTATACATTAAAACATACTTTTTTAAAATATAGATATGTCTTTTATCGGTATAGTATATTCCTTAATCAACAAAAATATTGCTAAATGGGTGGAGTTCTTATGAAATTCAAAAAAAATTTATCTATCAAAAAATTGACTTTAATAATTTTTAGTATTATGTATTCATTCTTTTTCTTAATTACTACTTTGAATTTATATTCCTATTCAAAGTATGAATTTAACAAAACTGAAAAACTCATTAAAAATTATAATACAAGCTTGAGCCAACAAATTACTGAGAAAATAAATAATATCTCTAATGTTTCAAAATATCCATTACTAGTACCTGAAATAGATAGATTACATTCTATCCTTTCTGCAAATAAACCTTACAACATAGATGAGTATAACTATCTAACATATTTATGCGAAATGATATTGATTCAAAATGATTCAATAAATGGAGCTTATCTCTATGACTTAAAAGGAAGAGGAGTATTTTCTTCAAAGAATAGTTCTAATGATAAACTAAAAAATCCAACTACAGAAAAGTGGTTTCTAGACGCCTTAACTTCCAGTGAAACAACAACTCTAATCTCAAACATAAATACAAATAATCTTTTTCAAATTACTTCTTCAAATGATGAACACTCAATAGCCATAGTAAGAAAAATAATAGATATTAATACAAAAAAGTTTAATGGTTTATTGCTAGTTACCCTTCCCATAGAAGAAATAGAAAACTTACTAAAGAAAGACCTACCATTTAATAATCAAGTGACAACAATTTTCGATTCAACTGGAACCCCAATTTTAAATACAGATAACATTAATAATAATTTACTTAATTCTGAGATTAATTACTCACAAATACCTAAGTTAAAATATATTCATACTGATAAAGACTATATTGTTTCTTATAACATAATTCCTACTACAAATTGGAGTTTAGTTACCTCCATACCAAAATCAGATGCCTTCCATATTGATAATTTATACATTATATCATTTATGATTAATATAATATTTTGCTTGATTCTATTTATTGTATTATTTGTTCTTTTCATAAAAAGAATATTTAATCCAATAAAATCATTAATTGAAAATATGAAGGGCAATGTTGAAAATAACCTTAATTATAAATTTAATTATAAACGAAATGATGAAATTGGAATTCTAGTTAAGTCTTATAACGAAATGAAAAACAGAATAAATAGTTTAATTACTATAAACTATAAAAATAAATTAGAACAAAAAGAACTTGACCTAAGACAATTACAAAATCAAATCAATCCTCATTTTATTTATAATACATTAGAGTCTATCCATATGATGGCAGAAATAAATGATGATCTCGAAACTTCCACCATGGCTGAATATTTTGGCTCTATTATTAGATACAGCATGAATAGAAAAATAAACACAGTTCTTCTAAAAGAAGAAATCTCTATTATAGAAAACTATATTTATCTTCAAAAAATGAGATTTGACCAATTATTTACTATAGAGAACCTAATTGATCCCGAAGTTTTAGACTGTGAAATAATAAAAATGATAATTCAACCACTTATTGAAAACTCTATATATCATGGCTTAAGTGAATGTAATGGAAATGGGAAAATAATAATTCAAGGCCAGCATATTAATAATAATTTATTATTAACCATCTCTGACAATGGTATAGGAATTGAGGATGATACTCTTAAGGATTTAAATGATTATATAAATGATAAAAATAATAAATTTAAAGGAATTGCTCTTAGAAATATAAATAAAAGACTCAAATTAAATTATGGTGAAGAATACGGTCTTGAAATTTTTAGCGTCGTTGGGAAAGGTACTTCTATGACACTAACACTTCCCTTTATATCTTTGACGTAACAAAACTCTTCAGCCCGCATTTTTCCAGCATATTCTTAAGAATATAAGAATACTAGAATATAAGAATATATTCAATAGAATAATATATTTTGAAATTTAATGAATCTGAGTATATGAAGAAGGAGCCCTAAATAGGCTCCTAACTTTTCTTATTAACTTGAATATAATAGATTTCCCATAGACTTTCTGATTTTGAATAGCTCTTTATTATTCTTCTTTCTTATGCTTTTTCTGAGCTATTATTATAAAAATTATTAATAAAATTATAAGTATAATACCTATAATAATATGCAATGTATAAGAATTTAACACTTTAAAAGTCACACTGTTAGATATAACTTCATCTCCCATTTTAACTTTATATTCTGCTACATATTCTCCTACCTTAGCATCATTAGTTGACCATTCACTTACTAAATTCTCCTCATTACCTGGATCTATAGTAACTGATTTTTCATCTTTAAAAACCTCTTCTCCATCAGTATTTTTTATAACCACATTAAAAGTTGTTGGAAGCTTAAGATTACCAACATTACTTACTTTAGCTGATATTTTAAGATTCTCTCCCTTATAAGTATCCTTTATATCTATACTTGTTAAATTACCTTTAAGTTCCCCTACTGAAAAAGGTTTCTCACCTTCTAAAACTGTACCATCAGCTTTTATAGCTTTATATTTTACTATATAATCTCCCATTTCTACCTCTTTAGTCTCCCAATCAAATTTCATAATTCCATAAAAACCATTATCTGGATAAGGTTTCATATTTATATTTTCATTAAAATTAGCCATTTCCTTACCATCTTCTTTTGATACGATAGATACTGTAGAATTTATAGTTTCCTCCGTGCTCTTGAAATTTGCAAAAATTATATAAAAATTAGCTGGTGCAGGTTTATTTACATCTGTAACCCTAATACTTGCTACATCAATTCCTTCCTTAATAAATTTAATTCTCAATGAATTAGATGTAGTAGTAGATAAAAAATTATCGTTGTTACTTTTTTTTAAAAATGTTACTGAGTAATCATAAGGTCCTATAGGTAATTTATCACTATTATTAATATTTACTTTAACTTCTTTAGTTTCACCTTTTTTAAGTTCAAAACTTTGTGGATCAAAACTAACAAACTCTTTTCCATTTCCATCAACATTAGCTGTAAATGTATTTTCATCACCTTCATTAGTAACGCTAGCAGTAACACTTAAGGAATTATTACCTACTCTTCCAAGATCCATAAAAGCAGGTTTTACTAAAATATTGTTAGTTTTATCAATACTTGCTTTAGTAGAAATAACAAAAAAATTAGTTAAAAATAAAGATGATAAAAATATTAAAGTAATACAAAAACTAAGCTTTCTTAATCTAAACATTATTTCACCTTTCAAAATTGTTCCTATATCCTAAACATACTAATAGCTTATGAACTAAAAAAAACTTGTATTCACTAAAAACAATAATGTTTTATTTAAGAATACAAGTCTTTAATTTAATTAAAATTTGAGCTTTATGGATTTGACAAATATTCACCAGTAATATTTAAATCCCAATGCCAATCATGGCCTGTTGCTGCATGTTGAGGCATATCAACAAGGGTATATAATGCCTTATTAGCATTTGATTGGGTTGCATCCCAAGGTATATTATAACCAAAATCCAAATTTACTGCTGCTCCTGCTGCTGGAGTAGTTGTCAAAACCATACTATTTCCATTATTAAAGCTATCGCTCCTTGCTTCACCTTTTGTTGTAAAATACTGAGTATCTGATAAAGTAGCAGAGTTTCCAACATACAATCTATTATTACTTCCTAAAGCAACATAAATGGTTTGACTGTTTCTATTCCAAGTAACACCTGCGTCAGCTGAAGTATAATAATTTTGAGTAACAGCAAAACTTCCGACTTCAGTAATTGTACCACCACCAGGCATAGTTACTCCACCACCACCATTAGTAAGTGTCCCAGTTATTCGCGCTGGTACATAGGCAGTTGCCCCTGTATCACGTAAATAAATCCATTCATTACTGCTAAGTCCACTTCCTGTTGGGTAAGTTTCTCCTGATGAAGCAACAGAGTAATAAGCATTTGAATTAGTAGCACCCTCATTAAAGCCAATATGCTGAGCTGCTCCTAAATCTTTTTCAGACTCAAATATAACATATTTTACTTGAGTGGTCGGATCAATTCTCCCATTTGCTACTGCTTGTGCTGAAATATTTAGAGTTCCATAAGAAATTTGACTTTCAGCTGTGGGAACATTTACTTCAACATAAGCGTCTGGATTACCAGTTTGAGTAGCTGTTCCATTGGCTGTTTTTTGTTCAGCAAATACGCTTTGTGGGAATGCAAGTGTTAAAGTTACTGACAATGTTACTAAACAAACTAGCGAAATAATTTTTCTTACTTTCACCTTTTCCATCCTTTCTAATTCAATAATATTTAACTGAATAAAATTATAATATTTATACATTATATGATTCTAATTTCAAAAAACTACCAACTTATCATTGATATTTTATAATTCCCCAATTGCTAAAAATCTTATCCTAAAAACCTTGCAACCTATTTTTCTAAGTATCACCATATATATTTTAGGCCTTTAAAGTTTAAGATCTATTCCACTTCTTTCCGCTTTCATTAGTATCTCAATTAGCTGTACAATTTGCGCTCCAACTTCAACTGGCGGCATACCATTTCTATGTATATTCGAAATTACAGTTCTTTGAGATTCTGGTTTACTACTATTAGCCTTATAAGCCATATAACAACTCATGCTTTCTCCTGTTGCAAGGCCTGGTCTTTCTCCGATTAAAATAATAGTAACCTTTGCATTTAAAGCTTCACTTATT
Source organism: Clostridium cibarium (assembly GCF_014836335.1). Classification (GTDB taxonomy): domain Bacteria; phylum Bacillota; class Clostridia; order Clostridiales; family Clostridiaceae; genus Clostridium; species Clostridium cibarium. The sequence continues at coordinate 10,229 of NZ_JACSRA010000010.1, read as the reverse complement.
TTATCCATAGTCGCAACCCTTGCATATTTAACAAAGATTGGAGTGCCTATTTTATATCCTTTAGCTTTAACTCCATCCACTATCATTGGATAGATTTCTTTCAAATTTGAAGTTATTGCTGGTGAACTTAATCCATCTCCTCCAATAATTTGAACATCTATATCCTTTAAACAATTTTCTTTTATATCTTTTAAAACATCTTTTGAAAATTTTCGTCCGAGGTCTGGTCTAGTTATATATTCCTCTTTATCACTTACCTCTGTTTGGACTTTAAAAAATCCTAATTGATCTACTATATTTTCATCTACATAGGACCAAACAGCATCCATAGCTACAGAATGATCTGCTCTAAACTTTAAGTAATCTAAAGTCTTAAGTCTTGTCCCTGCTTTCCCTATGCAAATTCTTGCTGGAGTGGTTTCCTTTAAAATCATGCACCCCTTATAATCTATAGGATTATCTACTGTAACTTTATTATTTAAATGAACTGTAGATATATCCTCTAAAATGTCTATCTTCACGATTTACACTCCTCCTTTTAAGAATGCTGATGGATCCCCTGCTCTATCTGTTAACATACCATTTTTCATTATGCCAAGTTCCTCTAATCTATTCTCGAATTCTTTAATTGGCCTTTTATTAGTTACTTCCCTTAAGGCTGCAATATCATGATAACTTGTAGATTGATACATTAACATTACATCATCACCACCTGGAACTCCCATAAAGTAATTACAGTTACACCCAGCTAGTAATACTGCTAAATTCTCTAAATCATTTTGATCTGCTTTCATATGATTTGTATAACAAACATCAACCCCCATAGATAATCCAGTTAACTTACCCATAAAATGATCTTCAAGACCTGCTCTAATAACCTGGGCTCCATCATAAAGATATTCAGGGCCTATAAATCCTACCACCGTATTTACTAAAAAAGGATTGTATCTTTTTGCTAAGCCGTAGCATCTTGCTTCCATAGTAAGCTGATCTGCACCACTATGCCCTTCAGAGGATAATTCAGATCCTTGTCCTGTTTCAAAATACATAAAGTTATTACCCTTTGAAGATTTTAATTCTTTCATAGTAAAATAAGCTTCATCTAATAATTTTACATTTATTCCAAAGCCTCTATTAGAAATTTCAGAACCTGCAATACTTTGAAACATCAAATCCATAGGCGCTCCCTTTTTAATAGCTTCCATTTGTGTTGTTACATGAGCTAAAACGCAGTTTTGAGTAGGTATTTTGAATTCATTCATAAAATCCTTAAAAGCTTTTAAAATATTCGAAACACTATCCACAGTATCTACAGCTGGATTTAGTCCAATTACTGCATCACCAACCCCATAGCTTATCCCTTCCATAACTGATGCCATTACTCCATGAATACTATCTGTTGGATGGTTAGGTTGAAGCCTCGAAGAAAGAGTTCCAACCTTTCCAATAGTAGTATTACAAGTTGCCATATTAGTTAACTTTTTAGAAGCTATTATAAGATCTAAATTACTCATAAGTTTAGTAACACCAGCTATAACTTCTGAAGTCAAGCCATCTCTTATCTCTGCTATTTCTTCTCCACTAGAAGATAAAATAAACTCCCTTAATTCTCCTATAGTCATAGATTTTATCCTTATATAAACTTCTTCATTTAATCCATCTTGAATTACTCTAGTAACTTCATCTTTATCATAATCTACAACTGGATTATTCCTTAAATCTTCTATAGTAAGTTCTGAAAGTACTATCTTTGCAGCCACTCTTTCCTTAGTTGATGCTGCACCAATACCAGCAAGTCTATCTCCAGACTTTTCTTCATTTGCCTTAGCTAAAACTTCTTTTACACTAGAAAAATTATATACATTACCAAAAAGTGTTGTTCTTAAAATCATTTTTGTCACTCCTTCTAGACAATTTCACTATTTACTTCATTTATTCCTATCTCATTTAATTTTGAATATATAAAATAATAAATCACAGCTACTGCATATGCTCCTATTACCCAAAATATAGTTGAAAGATTTGATATAGCTACTGCTACTAAAAACACTAAAGCTATTAATAATGCTACTAATGGCACTATTGGATATGCTACCTTAAAAGGTCTATTAAGCTTTGGATCCTTACTTCTTAAAATAAATAGCGAAATCATGCTTATTATATAAAGTGCAACAGCTCCAAAGGAAGAAATCACTATAATCACGGCAGTTTGTCCTGTTACAACAAATATCATGCCAATTAAACTCATTAAAATTATTGAATTAACTGGAGCTCCTTTAGAATTAACTTTAGCTAAAAATCTAGGAAAATACCCTGATCTAGCCATGGCAAATCCTTGTCTTGAATATCCAATTATTATTCCATGTAAACTTGCAAATAATCCAAATAACCCAATAAAGCTCATTACCTTAGAAAGCATTCCTACCCCATATATTCCTTCAAGTGCAGTAGGTAAAGGTGAATCTGTGGCACTTAAAATACTTGATTCTGAAGTACTAGCTGCTATAAAAAATGTTCCAAGTGCTAATATAACTAGAGTAACTATTCCTAATATAAAACCTTTGGGTATATCCTTTTTAGGATTTTCACATTCTTCTGCTGACATAGCTCCACCTTCTACAGCTAAATAAAACCAAATAGCAAAAGGTATTGCGCTAAATACCCCACCAAATCCACCTTTAAATGTTTCTCCAGCAAAAATATTACTAAGTTCAATCTTAGGAGCTCCTACTCCAATAAATAAAAATAACCCGCCTATTGCCACAACTGTTACAATTAGTTCAACTTTAGCAGCTGTTTCTATACCTAGACAATTTATAACTACAAATAACATATAAGCAATTAAAGCTGCCGCTACAGCTGGTATTGATGGAAATAGAAAGTTAATATATGCTCCTATTGATAGTGCTATTGCTGGAGTTGCTAATAGGAATTCTACAAGACAAGAAAAACCAGCTATAAAACCTCCAAACTTTCCAAGGGCTTTCGAAGCATATTCTGAAGGTCCTCCTGCATGCGGAATTGCAGTTGCAAGTTCTGCATAACTAAACATAAATGTTGTATAAAATGTTGTAACTATTAAAATTGCTATAATAAAACCCATAGGACTTGTAAATTCTAAAGCATAATTCCATCCACAGTACATTCCTGATATAACCATTCCGACGATAATTGCCCAAAGTTGTATTGGTTTTAATGTCTTTTTCAATTCATTATTCATAAATTCAACTCCTTAATTCAATTCACAATTTTTAGTTATATATTAGTGTTTTTATTACTACTGGTATGGCGTTAGCTAGAGGCAATCCTATATCTAGATAGTCTCCATTTCTTGTAGATATTTTGTCTAAACATATAACTTCTCTTTTTTTATTTAAATTTAAAGAAATTACTTGTCCTAAAGCTTTTGCAAAATCATTTTCTAAAACAACTATTATTGGTCCTTCAACATTTTCAAATAGTTTTATTATTTCATTTCCCATTAATTTTATTTCTTCATAGCTTGGACTCTTAGGTCCAACTAATGAAATTGCAACTAAGGTACTTTCATACATATCTAGCTTTTTCTTGCCAAGCAAATATATATCTTTTAAATTTTCTTTATTATTAAATGGTTTAATTATAGGTATATTTTTAAGAGGTAATATAGATTTATCAAAAACTATGGTACTTCCACTAACTGTCAAGGAATGATTTCCTGCACCAATTACCGTAGCTCTTATTTTTTCCTTTGGAAATATTATTCTATTTCTATATGGTTCAAATTCTTCAAAAATGCATTTTCCTAAAAGCACTCCTATATTATTATGCTTAAATAAATCTACATTTTTTTCTCCCATGTATTCTCCTACTCCCCCTGAAAAGCTTATATAATCAGCCTTAAATGGAGTAAATCCTTCACTTATAAATAGTTTTTCTGTATCTTTAGATAATTCTTTTAATGAACATACTTCTAATAAACTCTCAGACAACCTCTTACATAAAATCTCTAAAACATTTAAATTCACTTTTTTTCTAAAGTCTATACCCAAATCTTTTAAAAGGAATTCAATTCTTTTTGAAAGATAAATTACCCTTCCCTCATAATCAAACTTTATAAGCCTTCCCCCAATATCTAAGGCAAAAGTTTGCTCACATTCACCACAGTTGAAAATCGATATATTTGTTGTACCTCCACCTATGTCTAGATTTACTATTCTTCTATTTAATTTCTTTGACATCTCATAAGCTCCTGAGCCATATCCTGCAAGTAAAGATTCAAGTTTTGGACCAGCTGTTGCAACAACAAAATCACCTAAATACTCTGAAAGATTATCAGTTACCTCTTTGGCATTTTCTTTTCTTGCTGTTTCTCCAGTTATAATCACTGCACCAGTTGAAATATGACTTTTTTCAATCTTACTTTTAAGAAGAGCTTCTATAACAAATTCTTTAACCTTTTGGAAATCTATAGTGAATTCATCTATGAAAGGAGTAAAAACAATGGGACTTTTATAAATTATCTCCTTATCTTCAATTGTTGTTTCCTTTATTAATGAAGAACTTAATGTGTTTTTAACTTTTAGTTTGCTTATTATTATTTCAGTTGTTGATGTACCAATATCAACTCCTATACTATAAATTTCATTTTTTGAAATAGTATTTCACCTCTTTTCTTCTGTAATAAAAAAGACAATGAGCCAAGTAATATCTTGACATCATTGTCTTTAAATTCGAATTTAATTAAAAAAGGCGTTTAAAGAATACATAATTCTTTAAACGCCTTTGTTTCAATCAATATGTTTATTTTAATGGCTTTTACCTATAATAGCAATATATTAAATCCCTCAAATTCCCTTAAAAGCAACTGTAAAACTAATATATTTTCGTTATGCTGCTTTTTTCTTCATTATCCTTAACTTGTTATTTTTAAAATTAAGTTATAACTTAATTATTTTAAAAAATTTTCCACAAGTATTTATATAAAATATAAAAGAACTCTTAGAGTTCCTATAAAAATATCATCATTAATATGTAACTTTGTCTTAAAATAACCCAAATAGGTAATTTAATGACTATAAAATGCATTTTACGAAATATTATTTACCTAAAGTTAATTATTGGTTAAAATTTTTATATATTTATCGAACATAAAATTTCATAAATATATAAAATTTTACTAAATATCTAAAAATATAAGGGGGATAAAACAATGATTAAAAGAAAGAAATTATTAATCTTCGCACTTGCTTTCTCTGCTATAACTTTATCTAAGGGGGGTACTGCATCAGCATCTACAGCTTTCACAGGAATGCGTGATATACCAGCACAAGGTATTGTAGACGATATGAAAATTGGATGGAATTTAGGGAATACACTTGATGCCACTGGTACTCCTACATCTGGTCCACTTTCAACTGAAATGAGTTGGGGAAATCCTAAAACTACTCATGCAATGATCGATAGAATAAAAGCAGCAGGATTTAATACCATAAGAATTCCAACTACTTGGTATAATCATATGGGCTCTGCCCCTAACTATACTATAGATCCAGCATGGTTTGATAGAGTAGAGGAAGTAATGAATTATGCTTTTGACAATGATATGTATGTTATTTTAAATATACATCATGAAGATTCATGGCTAATACCAACTTATTCAAAAGAGAAAGAAGTAAAGGCTCAACTTACCAAAGCATGGACTCAAATTGCAAATAGATTCAATAAATATGGTGATTATTTAATTTTTGAAACAATGAATGAACCAAGACCAGTTGGAGCTGCTAATGAATGGTCAGGAGGTTCCCATGAGAATCGTGATGTAATCAATAATTATAACTTAGCTGCTGTAAATACAATAAGAAGTACTGGTAACAATAACGCATCTAGATGTATTATGGTGCCAACACTTGCTGCATCTTCAATCTCAGCTGCAGTAGATGATTTAGTTATTCCAAATAACGATAAAAAAGTTATAGTATCACTACATACGTATTCACCTTATCTTTTCGCTATGCCACTAGATGGAACCACTAATTGGGGAAGTGATGCTGATAAGAGTGAAATGGATTCGAGTTTTGATGCAATAGCTAATAAATTTGTAAAGAATGGACATCCTGTAGTTATAGGTGAATTCGGTACAATCAATAAAAATAATAAATCATCAAGAACAGCTCATGCAGAGTATTTTGCTAAAGCAGCAAGATCAAGACATATTACACCTGTTTGGTGGGATAATGGAACATCTACTGCTGGAAAAGAAGACACATTTGGTATATTAAATAGAAACACATTAAATTTTGACTGCCCAGAGATAGTTTCTGCACTTATGAGAGGTGCTAATGTAAACGGTAAAAGTAGCTCAGTTCTTTATGATTTTGAAGGAAGCACAGGTGGATGGAATGCAGTTAATACCTTAAATGCTCCAACTGTATCATGGGAATGGAAACATAGTGGTAACAATTCTCTAAGAGCTGATATTAATCTTTCAAGTAGAGCTCAATATTATTTAACTTTATCAGGAAAGCAAGATTTAAGTGGGAAATCAAAATTAAAAGCTATAGTCCGTCACGCAGAATGGGGAAATCAAGGAACTGGTATGGGTGCTAAACTATACGTTAAAACAGGTGATTCTTATAAGTGGTTTGATGGAGAATATACTAAAATAAATTCAAGTTCAAAAGGAACTGAACTTACTTTTGATTTATCTAAGGTTTCAGACCTTAATGATGTTAAAGAAATTGGAGTACAATATATCGCTGGAGATAATGCATCATGGTCTAGTTCAATATATTTAGATTATGTAACAGCTGAATAGCAATTTATAACTTTAATAATATGATAAAAGACAATGATTCAAGTACCTACTTGCTATCATTGTCTTTTTTGATTAAATTAATCATTATTCATTTGGTGCTTTATAAAATTTTATATTAGAATCATCATATAAGAAATATGATTTACCATCCTTAAATCCAAGTACATCATATCTTCCCCAAACATCTTCTCTTAAATAACTTTTATTATGAGCCTCCATAGGATTAGTATAACCGCCATTCTCTCTGTTTAATCCAATCACTTGCCATGGTAACAGGAATGTACCTGACATACTTAAGTAAGGAACTATATCCGCTGTATCTCCAAGTCTTCGTATTGTTCCTTCACGTCCAAAAGGATTTACGAGAGGCGAACCTAGGGTCACTACATTAAGAATATTGTAATTATCTTTTATAGTTGATTTGCCAGATACTTGTTCTGCTATCATTCCCCCAAGACTATGTCCACAAATTATTAAGTTCGAATTTTTAGGAATATCATTCATTATAGCATTCACTACGGCATGTATGTATGGACTATCTAACTCAAACCCTGACCTTAAATCTGCCCAAATATCCGTTGCTTGATTTGGCGCAAATTCTGTTCCTGACAATGTTATAAGATAAGCTGGTATACTGCTTGTCCCATCTTTCATCAGATTTACAGGCACAATTTGAATAGGTCCTAATGTTCCATTATTATGCCCTTTGCCTATAAGCACCTTTAATTCAGGGATATCCTTCATTGTAACTTGTTTTGCATAAGCATTATGAGGAACTAATAATATGATGAAAGATATAAATACAAAACCTATAGTAAGCATTTTCTTTACCTTCATAAATAACCTCCTTTCTCATTGACTATTTTTCAAAAATAATTCCAATGTATTTAAATTTTTGTCGTGCTATTTTCCTAAATATTACACGACTGTAAATTTATTATACATCATTTCCTGATTTTTTACAATATTTCCTATTACGTATAATTTCTTGCATAGTTACAACTTACTAATTAAATAAATTTATTTACAAAAAAAATAATATTGACATTTGTCATTTATGGTATATAATAATACATAAATTATTAAAGCTTTGAAGAGAATTAGTAAAATTAATAGAGTTTTTCAGAGAGGTTCCGGCTGGTGAAAGGAACAAAACAAGTTAATTTGAATACATCCCTGAGCTGCACTCCGAAAGATTACAACCAGTAGGCTGATGCCGGATTTGCATCCGTTATAAATGCATGGGTATAAACAATTTACTTAAATTGTCGTACTTTATGAGGTTGTTATTGTGAAATAACAATGAAATTAGGTGGTAACACGTGAGTTATACTCTCGTCCTTTTATAGGATGAGAGTTTTTTTATTTTGAAAACAAAATGGCGCTATTTTTAATATATTAAATAATTTTAAGGAGGAATCATTAATGAAAGATATAGATGAACAATTAAAAATAATAATGAAGGGTGTAGATGAAATAATAGGATTTGATGACTTAAAGAAAAGACTAGGCAAAAAGAAAGAATTAATTGTAAAGCTTGGTCTTGACCCAAGTGCCCCTGATATTCATTTAGGACACACTGTTGTCCTAAGAAAATTAAAGCAAATTCAAGATTTAGGTCATAAGGTTATCTTAATTATTGGTGATTTTACTGGTAAAATAGGTGATCCAACTGGCAAATCTAAAGCTAGAAAAGCCTTAACCACAGAACAAGTTCTTGAAAATGCTAAAACTTACAAATCTCAAATTTTTAAAATTCTAGATAAAACAAAGACAGAAGTTAGATTCAACAGTGAATGGTTATCTAAAATGAACTTTGAGGATGTAGTTAATTTAGGCTCAAAAATAACTGTAGCAAGGATGCTTGAAAGAGATGACTTTAAAAAGAGATATGAAAATCAAATTCCTATATCAGTCCATGAATTCTTCTACCCGTTAATGCAAGGTTATGACTCTGTTGAAATAAATGCAGATATTGAAATTGGAGGAACTGATCAAAGGTTTAACGTTCTTATGGGAAGAATACTTCAAAAAGAATTTTTTAAAGAACCTCAAGCTACATTATTTATGCCACTACTTGAAGGCCTTGATGGTAAAAATAAAATGAGTAAAAGTTTAGATAATTATATTGGAATTGATGAATCCCCTGCTATCATGTTTCAAAAAGCTATGACGATACCAGATTCACTTATTATAAAATACTTTGAATTAGTAACTGATATTCATCCAGATGAAATAAAAAAAATAAAAATATCCCTTGAAGATAATACAATCAATCCAAGGGATGTAAAAATAAAACTCTCTAAAGAAATAGTAAAACTATACCATGGAAAAGAAGCTTCTGAGATGGCTAAAGAAAGATTTCAAAAAGTTTTTCAAAAAGGGGAAATTCCTAATGATATGGAAGTATTTGAAACTACATTTAAAAACTTTAATTTAGCTGATATAGTTGTACAAAATAATCTTGTTAAGAGTAAAAGTGAATTTAAAAGATTGATATCTCAAGGTGGTGTTAAGATTAATGGCAAAAAGTTAGTAAATATTGAAGAACTAAATTTAACTTCTGAATTAGTCTTACAAATAGGCAAGAAAATATTTTTTAAAATATTGATTAATATGTTATAATTACAAGAATTAACTAATAGGAGGGTAATTATGAAATATCAAGTTATACTATTTGACGCAGATGAAACTTTATTTGATTTTAGAAGATCTGAAAAAGAAGCTTTTAAAAATACTATGCTTGAATTTGGTTTAGAATATAATGAAAGTCACCATTTAAAAATATATCACGAAATAAATACAGCTATATGGAAAGAGTTCGAAGATGGTCGTATTACTCAAGATAAATTGAAAGTTGAAAGATTTAAAAGACTATCTGATAAATTAAATATAAAATTTGATGAAGTAAAGTTTGCAGAAACCTATATGAAACACTTATCAAATGCATCCTTTTTATTCGCTGAAAGTATGAAACTTATTGAAGGTCTCTACAAAAAATATAAACTTGCAATAGTTACAAATGGGCTTAAATCTGTGCAAGATAATAGAATAAAGAAATCTCCTATATCAAAATACTTTCAGTGTATAACAGTCTCTGAAGAAGTTAAGGTATCAAAACCTGATTCTAAAATATTTGAAATTACTCTAGATAATATAAATTATACTGATAAAAACAAAGTTCTAATGGTAGGAGATAGCTTGAATTCTGATATTCAAGGTGGCATAAACTTTAACATAGACACTTGCTGGTATAATCCTAATAAAAATATAAATAGAACAAGGTTTAAACCTACTTATGAAATCTCTAATTTGATGAAACTTAATAATATACTTAAATAAAATTAGGATGTAGTTAGGGAATGTAGATAGATTTGTGTAAAACAAATCTACTACATTCTTTTTTTGTATTGTTTGATGGTAGATTTGGAAT